>JALOLD010000006.1 GCA_025456145.1 Thermoanaerobaculales bacterium
CGTGATCGCCGCCGTCAACGTCGTCTTCCCATGGTCCACGTGACCAATGGTCCCGATGTTGACGTGCGGCTTCGTCCGCTCGAACTTCTCCTTGGCCATTCTTGCCTCCCTCTTTCATCGGGCGTCTGCGGTTCGCGAGGTAACGGACCCGCCCTGTTTGTCGATTGATTAATGGAGCCCACGACCAGACTTGAACTGGTGACCCCGTCCTTACCAAGGACGTGCTCTACCGGCTGAGCTACGTGGGCCGGTGTTCGCTGCGGTCTGAGTGGAGCGGGAGACGGGACTCGAACCCGCGACCAACGGCTTGGAAGGCCGAGACTCTACCACTGAGTTACTCCCGCGTCGCTGTCGCCCGCCGTCGCGCCGGAGGGTGAAGATGGTGCAGGCGGATGGATTCGAACCACCGTAGGCAATTGCCAACAGATTTACAGTCTGCCGCCTTTAACCACTCGGCCACGCCTGCGCTGAGTCCTGCTTCCCCTCGGGTTGGAGCTGGCGATGGGATTCGAACCCGCAACCTGCTGATTACAAATCAGCTGCTCTGCCGTTGAGCTACGCCAGCGGCCGGTCGTCTCCCCGACTCCTCGATCGTTTGGAAAAGAGCACACCTCCGCCTCACGCAGAGGGAGCGAGACATTAGCACAGGCCGGGAGGAGATGCAAGGGCTGTTCCGGGGGATTTTCAGCGTCTTCTCAACGGGTCTTCGTGTGGGGGCCAGGCTGAAGCCAGGCACCTTCCCCGGCCTCCCGGAATGTCAGTCTCCCGAGGACCCGGTGCCGGGCTTCAGCCCGGCTCCGCTCCCATCGCGCTGCGATTCCGCTGCCACCAGCTGATACATCAGCACCCCCGCCGCGACCGAGAGATTGAGGCTTTCGACGCCCTCGGCCATGGGGATGGCGACGAGCTCATCGATGGCCGAGCGGGTCTTGGCTCGCAGGCCCTTGTGCTCGGATCCCAGGCAGAGCACCCAACGGTCGGTGGGGTCGACATCGCGGCTCGAGGCGCCGGCCATCGCCGCGCCGAGAACCCAGTACCCCGCTTCGCGGAGGATCCTCAGGGCGTCCGCGGCGACGTTGACCCGGGCCAGCGGAAGCCGCTCGAGCTGTCCGGCCGCGGCCTTGGCCGCCGCCCCGCCGAGCGGCGGCGCCGACGGGCCAGCGATGATGACGCCGTCGATCGCGAACGCCGCCGCCGTCCGAACCACCGCGCCGAGGTTGTGCGGGTCGTCGACCCCGTCGAGCAGCACGAGCCGACCCGGCTGACCGGGCGGCCGCACCAGCTCGTCGACGGCTCGTAGGGCGACCGGCGCCGCCCTCAGTGCGCAGCCGTTGTGGGGTCGCCCCTGGGCGATCTCGTCGAGCCGCCGAATCGGCACCCTCCGGAGGGACACGCCACGGTCGCGAGCCGCCGCCTCGAGCCGTCCGAGACGACCGTCGCGTCGACCGTCCTGGAGCCACAGCTGGTCGACCGGACGACCCCCTTCGAGGGCGGCGAGCACCGCGTGGAAACCGACAATCCAGTCGGGGCTCGCCATGGCGAAGCTCAGACCTCGAGGACCTCGGCCTCCTTGGCCTTGAGGATGTCGTTGATCTTGCCGACATAGGCGTCGGTCAGCTTCTGGACCGACTCCTGGCCGTCGTGCATCTGGTCCTCGGAGATCTTCTTCTCCTTCTCGAGCGCCTTGAACACGTCGTTGCCTTCGCGCCGGATCTGGCGGATCTGGTTGCGCGCCGCCTCGGCGTCGTGCTGGGCGATCTTGACGAGATCGCGCCGCCGCTCCTCGGTCAACGGCGGGATGTTGAGCCGCACGACCTTGCCGTCGTTGTTCGGGGTCAAGCCGAGGTTCGACTTCAAGATCGCCTTCTCGATCGCGCCGAGCACGCCCGGCTCCCAGGGCGCGATGGCGATCGTCGTCGGATCCGGGACCGACAGCGAGGCGACCTGGTTGATCGGCGTCATGCTGCCGTAGTAGTCGACCATCACACCGTCGACGACGGCGAGCGAGGCGCGCCCGGTCCTGAGCTTTGTCAACGCGTGCTTGAAGGCGTCGGCGGCATCCCGCATCCGGCTCTCGACCTCTTTCAAGACCTCCTGGCTCATACATCCTCCCCGGGGCCGATCAGCGAACCGGCGTCCGCGCCGAGAACCACTCCCCTGAGAACTCCCGGCTTGTGAATGTTGAAGATCTGGATCGGGATCCTGCTTTCCATGCACAACGAGATGGCCGCCGCGTCCATCACCCGGAGGCCTCGCTTGAGGACCTCCCGGTAGTCGAGCTTCGGCATGAGGCGAGCATCGGGGTCGAGCATCGGGTCGGCGGTGTAGACGCCGTCGACCTTGGTCGCCTTCATGAGCAGCTCCGCGCCGATCTCGTTGGCCCGCAGGGCGGCAGCGGTGTCGGTGGTGAAGAAGGGGTTGCCGGTTCCGCCCGCGAACACCACCACCCGACCCTTCTCGAGGTGGCGGATCGCCCTGCGGC
This sequence comes from Thermoanaerobaculales bacterium, assembly GCA_025456145.1. Taxonomy (GTDB): domain Bacteria; phylum Acidobacteriota; class Thermoanaerobaculia; order Thermoanaerobaculales; family Sulfomarinibacteraceae; genus JAHECW01. The sequence goes on from JALOLD010000006.1 coordinate 2,483, forward strand.
GGATGAACGGCTCGGCCACCTGGTGCATCGCGATCGCCGTCTGGACGCGGGTGTCGACCCCGAGCTGCTCGAGAGCCGACGACAGGGCGAGGGCGTTGACGACCGTCGCCAGCATGCCCATGGAGTCGCCGGTGACGCGATCGATGCCCTGCTCGTGGGCCGATACGCCGCGGATGATGTTGCCACCTCCGACGACGATGGCGACCTCGACTCGGAGCCCGACCACCGCCGCGAGCTCGCCGGCGATGTTCTTGACGACCCCGGGCTCGATACCGAAGGGTTGCGAGCCCATGAGGGCCTCGCCCGACAGCTTGATCAGGATCCGCCGGTACCGTACGTCGGGGTCGGTCTCCTCCATCATCCCTCTTTTCCGGTCTCCTCGCCGAGCTTGAACCTGGTAAACCCGGCGACGGTGGCCTCCGGCCCGCCAGCCGATTTTACATGCTGACCGACCGAGACCGACGGGTCCTTGGCAAACGGCTGCTCGAGAAGCACGTCGGACTCGAAGAACTTCTCCATCTTGCCCTCGACGATCTTCGCGGCGATGTGCTCGGGCTTGCCCTGGTCCATCGCCTGCTTGAGAGCGATCTCCCGCTCGGTGGCCAGGATGTCGCTCGTCACCTCGTTGCGGTGGACGAACCTCGGCTCGGTGGCCGCCACGTGGAGGGCGACGTCGTGGAGGGTCTCCTCACCGGCCGATGCCGAGCCCTCGACCACGACCCCGATCCTGCCGCCGCCGTGGACGTAGGACGAGAGCAGGTTGCCGGCGCCGGCCTCGACCACCGCGACCCGGCTGAGCACGATGTTCTCGCCGATGGTTGCCACGTGCTGCGAGATCATCTGCTCGACGGTGTGCGACGGATCGCCCACGAAGGGACGCGCCTTGAACGCCTCGACATCGGTGACGGCCTCGGCCAGCGCCTGCTCGGCCAACCCGGTGGCGAAGGCCTGGAACTCGGGGTTGCGGGCGACGAAGTCGGTCTCGCAGTTGAGCTCGAGCATGACCATCTTCGCCGCATCGCCGAGGATGACGACGGTCCCCTCGGAGGCTGCGCGGTGAGCCTTCTTGGCCGCCGCCGCCAGCCCCTTGGTGCGGAGGATCTTCACCGCCTCGTCAAAGCTCCCGTCGGCCTCGGTGAGCGCCCGCTTGCAGTCCATCATCCCGGCGCCGGTTTTCTCGCGCAGCTCCTTGACCGCCTGTGCTGTGATTGCCATGTCCATGTTCCCTTCGTGCATGGGGCCAGGCGCATGTGCTCCTGGCCCCACCGAGAGTCGTCAGAACGGGTACGGGTCAGGCGTCGGCCTCGACCTCCGGGTCGTCTTCCGCCGGCTCGGCGGCCTCCGCCGCACCGGCGTCCGCCGGCTCGGCGACCTGGCGGGCGGCCCGCTTCCTGACCGGAGCGGCCTCGGCCTCATCCACCGGCTCGGCCTGCTGTCTGGCCGTCCGCTTCCGGGCGGTCGCCGCACCGGCTGCGGCCTCGGGCTCGTCCCGGTCGATCGCCGCCGACTGGTCGCCGGCGGCCGCCGGAGCCTCGGTCGAGACCGGGGCCTGGTCATCGCCGACGAACCGTTCGTCGGCCAGGTTGAGCCCCTCGAGCACGCTGTCGGCGATCCGCGAGGTGAACAGCCGGATCGCCCGGATCGCGTCGTCGTTGCCGGGAATCGGGTAGTCGACCTCCTCCGGGTCGCAGTTGGTGTCGACCACCGCGACCACCGGGATGCCGAGTCGGTTCGCCTCCTTGACGGCGATGTGCTCGTGGACCGTATCGATGATGAAAAGCGCCTCCGGCAGGCTCTCCATGTCCTTGATGCCGCCGAGCGCGCGGTCCATCTTGCGCCGCTGACGCTCGAGCCGAATCCGCTCCTTCTTGGTCAGGTGGGAGTCGTCGGCGGAGAGCGTCGACTCGATGTCCTTGAACCGCTCGATCGATTTGCGGATGGTCCGGAAGTTGGTCATCGTGCCGCCGAGCCAGCGGTGGTTCATATAGAACATGCCGCAGCGCACGGCCTCCTCGCGGATCGCGTCCTGGGCCTGGCGCTTGGTCCCCACGAAGAGCACGTTGTGGCCGTTGGCCGCGAGGTCGCGGATGAACTCCGCAGCCTCGTCGAAGTAGTGCAGGGTCTTCTGCAGGTCGACGATGTGGATCCCGTTGCGCTTGCCGAAGATGAACGGTTTCATCTTGGGGTTCCAGCGCCGCGTCTGGTGCCCGAAGTGGACCCCTGCCTCGAGCAGCTCCTTCATTTGAATCGTAGCCACGTGAGAAGTCTCCCTTACCGCTTCGAGAACTGGAACCGCTTGCGGGCCTTGGGCTGGCCGTACTTCTTGCGCTCGACCTTGCGGGCGTCGCGGGTGAGGAAGCCGGCGGCCTTGAGACGCGGTCTGAGCTCGGCGTTGTACTCGAGCAACGCTCTCGAGATCCCGTGGCGGATGGCGCCGGCCTGACCGGTCGGGCCGCCGCCGTCGACGTTGACCAGGATGTCGAACTTGTCGTTGGTCTCGGTGAGCATCAGCGGCTGCCGGATGATCATCTTGAGCACCCGGTTCGGAAAGTACTCGTCGAAGGTCCGCCGGTTGACGACGATGTCGCCCTTGCCGGGCCGCAGGTAGACGCGAGCCACCGCCGTCTTCCGCCGACCGGTGCCGTAGTATTGGATCTCAGCCACGGATAACCTCTTTCCTAGACGACGTAGATCTTCGGTTGCTGGGCCTGGTGGGGATGGTCGGGGCCGCAGTAGACCTTGAGCTTGCGCAGCAGCTTGCGGCCGAGCCGGTTCTTGGGCAGCATCCCCCAGACCGCGGCCTGGATGATCCGCTCCGGGTACTTCTCGAAGCGCTCCCTTGCGGTCTCGACCTTGAGCGAGCCGGGCCGGGCCGTGTGGCGGTAGTACTTCTTACTCTCGACCTTCGTACCGGTCAGCCGGACCTTGTCGGCGTTGACCACCACCACGTAGTCGCCGGTGTCGAGGTAGGGCGTGAACTCGGGCTTGTGCTTTCCGCGGAGAACTCGCGCCACCTCGGTGGCAAAGCGACCCAGGACCTGGTCAGCGGCGTCCATGACCAGCCAATCCTGGTGGATCTCATCCAGCTTTGGAACGTAGCTTTGCATCGCGTGCGTCCTTTTCTGCAAACCCCTGCGGGCGCAAGGGAACAAGACTCTAGCCGAGAGGGTACCGTCTGTCAAGCCATCTCGGGCCCGATCGGGGACCCTGGAACGGGCCGTCCGGGCGCCCCGGGCTCTGATCTCCGACCGGTCGCTCACCTGGTGATCGACCGGGGAGTCACCCGGCGGTCAGCGCCGGTCGCGAACGACCCGGAATGTCGCTTAACCCTCCGGCTCCGAACCAGATGTGGAGCGAGCTTCCGGTTGCCTGCACGGTGACGATTTTCAGGTCGAGCTCCGGCGGGAGCCAGCGACGGAGGTCGACGACCACGATCCCCTGGCCCCGGAAGACCGAGATGAGATCGCTGTCGATGCCGTCGAGAATCGCCTCGACCGCGGCCCGCGGCACCGGCACGCCTCCATAGACCCGCAGCCGGCGCATGCGGAAGCCGAGGTGCCGGTGGCGCAGCCTGAGCTCGGCCAGCTCGAGGGCGACCCGCGAACGCACGCCCTTCCAACGAACCGTGGCCGAGACCTCGAGCGCGTCGCCGGCCCCCGCCAGGGCGAGCCCGTCAACCCGGTCGACCCCGGCGACCCACCGGACGAGGTGGTCCTCGAGCAGCACCAGGTCGAGCGCCAGGTGGAGGCCGTCCCAACGGGCGAGGGTACGGGGGGTCAGAGTGGACACCATTCGGTGCAGTATATATCTGACGCGTCCGCGTCCGCGTCCGATGCTGGATGTTGGATGGTGGATGTTGAATGCTGGATGCCGGCTACGATCAACGCACCATCGCAAACCACAGATCACACAGATCAAGGCAGATGGACCATCGCAGATCGAATCATCCGAGAGCTGGGCGGTGCCGGTGTGGGTGCGGGTGCGGGTCCGGTTGCCCTTTCCTCGATGCGCCTGCCGCCTCTGATCCCGGGCCGACTTCTTCGCCGGTACAAGCGCTTCCTCGCCGATGTCGAGATCGCCGACGGCCGTGTCGTCACCGCCCACTGCCCGAACTCGGGCTCGATGACGGGCTGCCTCGGCGAGGGGTGGCCGGTGATGCTGAGCACCAGCGCGAACCCGACGCGGAAGCACCCCCATACCTGAGAGCTCGTCCACAACGGCGTCTGCTGGATCGGAGTCAACCCGTCGCGAACCAACGTCGTCGTCGAGGAGCTGGCCTACCGGCGGATGTGAGGCCGGAGGCGATCCGGGTGGCGGAGAGGGTCGTCGTGAAGCTGTAACGTCCCGGGGCCGGGGCCGAGCACGGACGCGGACTCGGGCTCGGACGCGGACTCGGGCGGTGCGCTACACTCCGCGCATGGCGAACCGGGCGCGGCTGATCGAGATCACCGATGGTTTCGCGGGCACTCCGGTGGCCCTGGTCGGCGACCTCGTGCTCGACCGGTTCATCCTCGGCACGCCGAAGCGGATCTCGCGCGAGGCGCCGGTGATCATCCTCCGCCACGACGGCCAGCTCGACATCCCTGGGGGCGCCGCCAACGCCGCCGCGAACCTGGCCGCACTGGGCCTCGCCGTGACCGCGGTCGGAGCGGTCGGGGACGACGAGCCCGGTCTCGCTCTCGCCCGGGCCCTCGCCGAACGGGGGGTCGACACGGGCTCCCTGGTCCGGGTGCCCGACTACCGCACCCCGACCAAGGTCCGGATCCTGGGCGGCGGTGCGTCGTCGCTGAAGCACCAGGTGGCGCGGTACGACATCGAGGACGAGCTGCCCGCGGCCGGACCCTGGGCCGACCAGCTCGCCGCCCGGGCGGCCCGGATCGCGGCGACGAGCCGTGCGGCGGCGGTCTCCGACTACGGGTACGGCTGTGTCTCGCCGGGCCTCGTCGGCGACCTCCGACAGGCGATCGGCGACGGTGCGATCTGTCTCGACTCGCGCTACCGGATCGCCGGGTTCGCCGGGGTCGACGGCGCGACACCGAACCTCGAGGAGCTCGAGGTCGCGGTCGGCCGACGGCTCGCCGACGACGAGGCGGTCGCCGCCGCTGCCGAGGAGCTTCGAGACCGGCTCGGCGCCCGCTTCCTGCTCGCCACCCGCGGCAACCGGGGCATGACCCTGGCCACGGTCGATGGCGAGATCGCCCACATCCCGGTGTTCGGCGGCGACCAGGTGGCCGATGTGACCGGCGCCGGCGACACCGTGCTGGCGGTGCTGACCGCGGCGCTGGCCGCCGGCGCCACCCCCCTCGAGGGGGCCGAGCTCGCCAACATCGCGGCAGGTCTGGTGGTGATGAAGCTCGGCACCGCCACGGTCACCGCCGCCGAGCTTCGCCTCGCCCTGGCCCGGGGGGAGGCGTGACCGCGCCGGCGGCCAAGCTGAGGTCTCTGGACGAGCTCGCCGAGGAGTGCGCCTCGTGGCGCGCCGCCGGCGAGACAACGGTGCTGGTCAACGGCGCCTTCGACCTGCTCCACGTCGGCCACCTCCGCTACCTGGCGGCCGCGGCCGAGCTCGGCGACCACCTGGTCGTCGCGGTCAACTCCGACGCTTCGGTGCAGGCCTCGAAGGGCACGGCCCGTCCCATCGTCCCCGAGGCCGAGCGAGTCGAGATCCTGTCCCACCTGTGGATGGTCGACCGGATCGGCCTGTTCGACAGCCACACGGTGGGGCCGGTCCTCGAGCGGCTCCGGCCGGACATCCACGCCAAGGGCACCGATTACACCGTCGACACGGTGCCCGAGCGCGAGGTGGTCGCCGCCTACGGCGGTCGCACCGTCATCTGCGGCGACCCCAAGGACCACGCGACGACCGACCTCGTCGGCCTGATCCTCAGCCGGTTCGGTACTCGATGAGGGTCGTCCTGGTCCGACTCTCGGCGCTCGGCGACATCGTTCACACCTGGCCTCTCGCGACGGCGATCCGCACCGCCTGCCCGAAGGCCCACCTGACCTGGGCGGTCGAGGAGCCCTTCCTTCCCCTCGTCGACGGTCACCCCGCGGTGGACGCGGTGATCACCACCGCCACGCGTCGGTGGCGGCGGCGGCCGCTCGCCTCGGTCACCCGCGCCGAGATCGGTGCGCTGAAAGGACGCTTCCTCGAGCTGGCGCCCGACCTGACGATCGACTCGCAGGGCACCCTCAAGTCGGCGCTGGTGAGCCGCTGGACCGGGGCATCCCGGAGGGTCGGCCTCGCCCGCCCGTGGCGCCGCGAGCTGGTCGCCGGGGCGCTGTACACCGAAACCGTCGCGGGCAGCCGGGACCACCCCCACGTGGTCGCGACCAACCTCGAGCTCGTCCGGGCGGTCGGGGGCGAGCCGCCGGCGACGCCGCCACCGCCGGACGGGCGGTGGCTCCTCGGGAAGGCGGGGTTCGATCCTCCGATCGGCGCGTGGCGAAGACCGTTCTCGGTCCTGCTCCCGGGGGCCGGCCACCCCGGCAAGATCCTGCCTGAAGCCACCCTCGCCGACGCCGCCCGGCACCTGGTGGCGGCGGGGATCGAGGTCGTGGTGGCCTGGGGACCGTCGGAGGCCGACCGCGCGGCTGAGGTGGCGGCGCTCGCCGGGCCGGGGAGCCATGTCGCGCCGGCGACCGGCCTGCCCGAGCTGGCCGGGCTGCTCGGGGCCGCGTGCCTGGTGGTCGGCGGCGACACCGGCCCGGTCCACCTGGCGGCGAGCCTCGGGGTCCCGACGCTGGCGGTCTTCACGACCACCGACGCCGAGCGAAACCGTCCGCTCGGCGCCGCGGTGGCCGTCGTCTCGGGGTCAGCGCCGGGTCGCGGACCCGGCGGTTCGGCCACCACCGGTCGCGCCCGGCCGGTGAGCGCCGCCGAGATCCGCACCGCGATCGGCGAGCTGCTCGGGAGTCACGATTGACCGCCTGTCGATGTCGTGTGCATCACACGGCTCCCGAGCGTCATCGGTGCTACAATTCGCTCTGAAGTATTTGAGTCTCCGAGCGGAAAGGACTTATGCCACTTCGAATTGGAGAACTGCTCACCAAGGCCAAGCTGCTGACCGCCGAACAGCTCGAGCGGGCCCTCGATGAGCAAAAGCAGAGCGGCGGCCGGATCGGCGAGCACCTGATCCGTCTCGGCTATGTGACCGAGGAGGACATCCTCGACTGTCTGTCTCAGCAGTACGGCGTGCCGTCGATCAATCTCCAGCACTTCGAGATCGACGAGTCGATCATCCGCCTGATCCCGGCCGATGTCGCGCGGAAGTACCAGTTCATCCCGGTGTCCAAGACCGGCGCCACGCTGACCGTCGCGATGAGCGACCCGACCAACGTGTTCGCGATGGACGACATCACCTTCATCACCGGCTACCGGGTGGAGCCGGTCGTGGCTTCCGAGGAGGCGCTCCGCGAGGCGATCGACCGGTACTACGGCACGACCCACGCCATCGAGCTGAAGAAGGTGATGGACGACCTGTCGACGGTCGAGGAGACCGCTCTCGAGGTCCTCGAGGAGGACGAGGACGAGGAGCTCGCGATCTCCGCCGACGAGGCCGCCGCCGACGAGGCGCCGGTGGTCCGCCTGGTCAACCTGATCCTCACCGACGCGCTCAAGCGCGGCGCGTCGGACATCCACATCGAGCCCTACGAGAAGAGCTACCGGGTCCGTTTCCGGATCGACGGCATACTCTACGAGATCATGAACCCGCCGATGAAGCTCAAGGACGCGATCTCGTCGCGGGTCAAGATCCTCTCCCGCCTCGACATCGCCGAGAAGCGCCTGCCCCAGGACGGCCGCATCAAGATCAAGATGAAGCTCCAGGGCAAGCTCAAGGAGCTCGACTACCGCGTCTCGACGCTGCCCACCCTGCACGGCGAGAAGATCGTCCTTCGTCTGCTCGACAAGGACAACCTGATGCTCGACATGACCAAGCTCGGCTTCGAGAAGTCGAGCCTGAAGAACTTCGAGCACGCCATCACCCAGCCCTACGGCATGGTCCTGGTGACCGGACCGACCGGCTCCGGCAAGACCAACACGCTGTACTCGGCGCTCTCGCGGGTCAACACGCCCGAGGTCAACATCATGACCGCCGAGGACCCGGTCGAGTTCCAGCTCCCCGGAATCAACCAGGTGCAGATGAAGGAGTCGATCGGGCTCAACTTCGCCGCGGCGCTCCGCTCCTTCCTCCGCCAGGACCCGAACATCGTGCTGGTCGGCGAGATCCGCGACTTCGAGACCGCCGAGATCGCGATCAAGGCCGCGCTCACCGGCCACCTCGTGCTCTCGACGCTGCACACCAACGACGCGCCGTCGACGATCAACCGCCTGATGAACATGGGCATCGAGCCCTTCCTCGTCGCGACGTCGGTCAACCTCATCGCCGCGCAGCGGCTGATCCGCCGAATCTGCAACAACTGCAAGGAGGAGGAGGACGCCCCCCTCCAGGCGCTTCTCAACGTCGGGTTTTCGGAGGCCGAGGCGCCGGAGATCCAGCTCTATCGGGGACGCGGCTGCGACGCCTGCAACCAACGCGGGTACAAGGGCCGGCTCGGGATCTTCGAGGTGATGACGATCTCGGACGACATCCGCGAGCTCATCCTGTCGGGCGCCAGCGCCGTGGAGCTGCGGCGCAAGGCGCTCGAGGAGGGCATGGTCGGGCTTCGCCAGTCGGGTCTGCAGAAGATCCGCGACGGTGTGACGACCATCGAGGAAGTCGTTCGCGAGTCCGTATTGTAGGTCCGGACGGAAAGGCGCTGAGATGACGGTCAGCCTGCATCAGCTACTCAAAACGATGGTCGAGAAGGGGGGGACAGACCTTCACATCACCACCAACTCCCCCCCTCTGGTTCGGATCGACGGGCTGCTCGTGCCGCTCAACCAGCCGTCGCTGACCGCCGTCGACACCAAGAAGCTCGCCTACTCGGTGCTCACCGACGCCCAGAAGCACCGGTTCGAGGAGCATCTCGAGCTCGACATCTCGTTCGGCGTCAAGGGTCTCGCGCGCTTCCGAGCCAACATCTACGTCCAGCGCGGTGCGGTGGGCGGCGCGTTTCGTCGGATCCCCTATGAGATTCTCGGTTTCCGCGAGCTCGGTCTGCCTCCGGCGGTCGAGTCGCTGTGCAACAAGCCGCGCGGGCTCGTTCTGGTCACCGGTCCTACGGGCTCCGGGAAGTCGACGACGCTGGCCGCGATGATCGACAAGGTCAACCGCGAGAAACCGGTCCACATCCTCACCATCGAGGATCCCGTCGAGTATCTGCACACCCACAAGAAGGCGATGGTCAACCAGCGCGAGCTGCACGCAGACACCCTGAGCTTTCCGGCCGCGCTTCGCTCGGTCCTCCGCGAGGATCCGGACGTCGTGCTGATCGGTGAGATGCGCGACCTCGAGACCATCGAGTCGGCGCTGCGCATCGCCGAGACCGGCCACCTCACCTTCGCCACCCTCCACACCAACTCCGCGCCGCAGACCATCAACCGTATCGTCGACGTCTTCCCCGAGCACCAGCAGTCGCAGGTCAGGGCCCAGCTGAGCTTCGTGCTCGAGGGGATCATCTGCCAGACCCTGCTGCCGCGCGCCTCCGGGAAGGGTCGCGCGCTGGCCTGCGAGATCCTGGTGCCGTCGAGCGCGATCCGTAACCTGATCCGCGAGGACAAGGTCCACCAGATCTACTCGATGATGCAGGCCGGCCAGATCAAACATGGCATGCAGACCTTCAACCAGAGCCTGGCGACGCTGTACCACCGGCGCTTGATCTCGCTCCAGACCGCGCTCGGCTACAGCTCCCACCAGGACGAGCTGCAGGACATGATCAACCGGGGAGTCGGCGCGGTCTCCCAGTCCGAGAGCACGGCGGCCTCGAGGAGGACCTGAGATGCCAAGCTATGAATGGAAAGGGCGCGATCGCCACGGCAACCCGCAGACCGGTGTGCTGATCGGCGACAACAAGGACGCGGTCATCGCCGCCCTGAGAAAGCAGCAGATCGTCGTCACCACGGTCAAGGAGAAGGGCAAGGAGATCGCGCTGCCCAAGTTCGGCGGCGGCGTCTCGTCGAAGGACATCGCGGTCTTCACCCGCCAGTTCTCGGTCATGATCGACGCCGGCCTGCCGCTCGTCCAGTGCCTCGAGATCCTCGGCCAGCAGCAGGACAACAAGGCGTTCCAGAAGATCATCCTGCAGGTCCGGCAGGACGTGGAGGGCGGTCTCTCGCTCGCCGAGTCGATGCGCAAGCACCCCCAGGCCTTCGACGACCTCTACGTCAACATGGTCGCCGCCGGCGAGGCCGGCGGTATCCTCGACACCATCCTCCAGCGGCTCGCCAACTACATCGAAAAAGCGGTCAAGCTCAAGAGCCAGGTTCGGTCGGCGCTGATCTACCCGATCGCGGTCGTGACCATCGCCGTCATCGTGGTCTACGTCATCCTGTGGTCGACCTCTCGAACTTCATCGGCAACTTCTGGTGGCTGATCTTCCTGATCGTCGGCGGCTCCCTGTTCGGTCTCCACCAGTACTACCAGACCGATGGCGGCCGATACCAGATCGACAAGATCCTGCTCAAGGTACCGGCGATCGGCCTGCTTCTGCGCAAGATCGCGGTTGCCCGTTTCTGCCGGACGCTGGGTACGTTGTTGAGCTCGGGCGTCGCGATCCTCGAGTCCCTCGAGATCACGGCGCGGACGGCGGGTAACGCGGTCATCGAGGAGGCCATCCTCATGGTCCGCAAGGAGGTCGAGGAGGGCAAGAGCCTGGCCGATCCCCTGAGCCGCACCGAGCAGTTCCCGCCGATGGTGTGCCAGATGATCGGGGTCGGTGAGCAGACCGGCGCCATGGACACGATGCTGTCGAAGATCGCCGACTTCTACGAGGACGAGGTCGATGCCGCGGTGGAGGGCATGATGGCGCTGCTCGAGCCGATCATCATCTCGTTCCTCGGCGTGGTGATCGGTACGATCGTGGTCGCCATGTACCTGCCGATGTTCAGCCTGATCAGCCAGATCGGGTAATGGTCCCGGTGGTCCAGGCCGCGCGCGCGGGCGGGAACGACGCCCCGCCCGTGGAGACGCCGTCGCCGAGGACGCTGCGCTGGCTGATCGGCCTGCGGCTGGTGGTCGTTTCCACCCTGTTCATCGGCATCCTGCTGATCCAGGTCAACACCCAGCTCATCCTGCCGCTCAAGTCCTTCTACACCCTCATTCTGCTCGCCTACGGCCTGTCCCTGCTCTACCTCGTTCTCCAGGTCCGGCGGGTGAGACCGAAGATCCAGGCGATGGTCCAGCTGGTCGGCGACCTGGTCATCGTCACCGGCTTCGTCTACGTGACGGGTGGTGTCTTCTCGCCATTCTCCTTCCTCTATCTGACGGTGATCGTGGTGGCGGCCGCGATGATCCCGGCCGGCGGCGTCGTCTTCGCCGGTCTGTCGGCCGTCGCCTATGGCCTTCAGGCGCTCCTGATGTACTACCAGCTGCTGCCGCTGCCCCTCTCCCTCGAGGGTGTGCCGATCTCGCCCTCGGCGTCGCGCGTGCTCCAGCAGATCCTCATCCACGTGGTGGGCTTCATCCTCGTCGCGGTGCTCGTCTCCTACCTGACCGAGTCGCTGCGACGGGCCCACACCATGCTCGAGGAGGAGACCGAACGCACCAAGCAGTTCGTCGCCCTGACCGAGCACGTCGTGCGTTCGGTCGGCGCCGGGATCGTCGCCGCCGATCTCGACGGCCGGGTGCTGTACATCAACCCTGCCGGTTGCTCGATCCTCGGGATCACCGATGTCGACGGTGAGGTCGGCCGACCCCTCGAGGAGGTCATGCCGCTGAGCGAGCACAACTGGGGGCTCATCGCCAACCGGGCGAGGGTCCAGTCGGTGGGCCGAATCGAGGGGACCCTCGAGCACTCGGCCGTCCGGCTCGGTCTGTCGGTCGACCCGTTGCGCGACGAGCGGGCGAGGATCGTCGGCTTCATCGTGAACTTCCAGGACCTCACCGAGCTTCGGCTGGAGGCCGAGCGGGAGCGGATGAGGGACCGGATGGCGGCCACCGGAGAGATGGCGGCCCGTATGGCGCACGAGATCAAGAACCCGTTGGCGTCGATCTCGGGTTCGGCCCAGATGCTCGGCTCGGTCGGCGGAATCGACGCCACCGGGCGGCGGCTGCTCGACATCGTCGTCGACGAGAGCAGACGGCTGTCCGGGATCCTCGACGGCTTTCTGGTCTTCGCCCGACCGGGTCAGGCGACCCACCACGTCTGCGACCTCTCCCAGCTACTCAACGACTGTCTGGCCCTGCTGCGCCGATCCGACGAGATCGGGCCCAACCACCGCCTGATTCTCGACGCACCGGACCGTCTCGAGCTGCTCGGCGAGGAGCATCTGCTGCGACAGATCTTCTGGAACCTGTCGCGCAACGCCCTCCAGGCGATGCCCGACGGCGGCACGCTTCGGATCTCGGCCGAACGCCGGGACTCCACCGCCGTCATTCGCTGGCGCGACACGGGTGTCGGGATGTCGGACGAGGTCCGACGCCGGGCGTTCGAGCCCTTCGTCACCACCCAGACCAACGGCACCGGGCTCGGTCTCGCCGTGGTCTACTCCGCGGTCCAGGAGCACGGCGGATCGGTCGACATCGTCAGCGCGCCGGGCCGCGGCACCACCGTCACCGTCGAGCTGCCGGCGGCGTTGGGAGAGCCATGAGCGCCGGGCGCATCCTGGTCGTCGACGACGAGAGGTCGATCCGCGAGTTCCTCACCATCCTCCTGGTGCAGGAGGGCCACGAGTTGGCGACCGCCGCGAGCGTCCGCGAAGGCGTCGGCCGACTGACCACCGAGCGCTTCGATCTCGTCATGTGCGACCTCAAGCTGCCCGACGGAAGCGGCCTCGAGGTGCTCCAGGATGCCCGTCGGCGACAGGTCGGCACGCCGTTCATCATCATCACCGCCCACACCACCCCGCAGCACGCCCTGGAAGCGCTCCGCGCCGGCGCCGCCGAGTACCTGTCGAAGCCGTTCAACGTCGACGACCTAAAGGCCATCGTCGGTAAGCTCCTCACCCGACCGGCGGCCGAGCAGGCCACCTTCGAGGTGCCCGAGTTCATCGGCTCGAGCACGCCGATCAAACGGATCCTCGACATGATCCCGCGGATCGCCCAGACCCCGTCCACCGTGCTCATCACCGGCGAGAGCGGGACCGGCAAGGAGCTCCTCGCCCGCGCCATCCACGCCGCCTCCGCCAACGCCGCCGGACCCTTCCTGAGCGTCAACTGCGGCGCGCTGCCGGAGGGTCTGCTCGAGTCCGAGCTCTTCGGCCACGTCCGTGGGGCGTTCACCGGGGCGGTTCGCGACCACTCGGGGCTGTTTGCCGGCGCCGAGGGCGGAAGCCTGCTCCTCGACGAGGTCGGTGAGCTGACGCCGCCGATGCAGGTCAAGCTGCTGCGGGTCCTCCAGGAGCGGCGGGTCCGTCCGGTCGGCGGCACCCGAGAGGTCGAGATCAACGTCAGGGTCCTCGCGGCGACCAATCGCGACCTCCAGGCCGAGGTCGAGGAGGGCAGATTCCGTGAGGATCTCTTCTACCGGCTCAACGTGCTCCACCTCCACCTGCCGCCGCTCAGCCAACGCGCAAACGACCTCCCCGAGCTCGCCCGGCACTTCGTCCGGCGTACCTGCATTCGATTCGGCCTGCCCGAGAAACGGCTGACCCCGGATGCCATCCGGGTTCTTCAGGCCTACGGTTGGCCGGGCAACGTCCGGGAGCTCGAAAACGTCATCGAGCGCACCGTCGCGCTCGAAACCTCGGAACTCATCTCTTCGGGAAGCCTCCCGGAGCACCTGCGGGGCGAGGCTGGCGACGCATCGCTCGAGAGCATCGGGCTTCCCGAAGAGGGGCTCGATCTCGAGGAGCACCTGAGCGCGGTCCGGGCGAGCCTGATGCGCCAGGCTCTCGAGCGCAGCGGCGGGCAGCAGAAGAAGGCTGCCGAGCTGCTCCGGCTCTCCTACCGCGCCTTCCGCTATCATGCCGAGAAGCTCGGCCTCGTGCACGACGACGAGTAGGCCGGAGCGCCTTGGAGATCGCATGACGAATGACGCCGTGACCCGGGCACGATCGGTCCTCATCCTGGGCGGGCTGACCGTGTCGCTCGCCCTCACCGTCGCCTGCTCGCCGGCGCCCGACGCCGGCCCAACCGCGGGGACCATCCCCGGGGGGTCGGATCCGACAACGGTCCGTGAGGCGCCGGCCGATCGGCCGCTCGCTCTCCTACCCGACGGTTTCCCGGTCAGCCTCGAGCTCGCGATCACCCCCGAGGAGCTTGCGCAGGGCCTGATGTTCCGGCCGTCGCTCGCGTCTGACCGGGGGATGCTCCTCGTCTTCTCCGAGGAGCGACTGCCCAATATCTGGATGATGAACACGCTGGTTGCGCTCGACCTGGTCTATCTCGACCGCGCGGGCATCGTCGTCGACGTCGTCACCAACGCTCAGCCGTGCCCCGCCGAACCGTGCCCGCGCTTCACCCCGAGAAGGCCCGCGCAGGCGGTGCTCGAGATCCCGGCCGGAGGCGTCGAGCGGCACGGCGTGACCATCGGATCGGTCATCGAGGTCCGCGGCGTGCCGGACTACCCGGCAACCGACTGACCGCGCGCGCCGGTCAGTCCGGCGATTCTGGCGTCTTGGCCGGGGTGCCCTTTGCGGCTGGAGCGTCGCTCGTCGCCGTTGGTTGCTCGGACCCGCCGTTGGTCGTCTCGGTCGTCCCACGGCTGCGCCCGTTGCCGTAGTCGGTCACGTACCAGCCGCTACCCTTGAACTGCAGCGCCGGCGCACCGAGCAGCCGGCGGACCGCGCCGCCGCAGGCCGGACATGCCTCCACCGGATCGGCGGAGGCCCGCTGGATTCGCTCGAAGCGGTGGTGGCAGAGGAAGCACTCGTACTCGTAGAGCGGCATGTGGTCAGGCGTCCTTGACCCGGATGCGGAGTGCGCCGGACGACTCGTTCGGTCCGACGAGCCTGAGGGCCAGCAGGCCATAGAGCACCCGGGCGTTGATCCCGGGGTTGAGCGGTCCCGCGTCGCACAGCTCGTACAACGTTCGCGTGCCGTCGACCAGGGACAGCAAGCGCCGTTCGTCGTCGCGCAGCTCGAGGGTCGCGAGGTGGGCCGGCCGGGCGACCGGTCTGAGCACCGCCGAGCGACCGCCGAGACGCGCCGTGACCTCCTTCGGGTCGGCGAGGAAGCGGCACCCTTCGAGGATCGCACGCGGGGTCGGGATCTTGATCTTGTAGACCTCGTCCTCGCGGAAGGTCCCGACGCGGAAGGTCACGGTTCCCTCGGTCCAGCCGAAGAGGCTCCAGACGATCGCCTGAACCTGGTTGCGGACCGCGGCGCCGAGCTCGTGCGGCTCGAGAAAGCCCATCTGCACGAGGACCGTCCCATGCCGGCGGCCCGGGGTCCGGCGGAGCTCGTCCGATGACAACCGGAGCTGATCCTCGCTGATCAGGCCCTCGCGGAGCAGCGACTCTCCGAGGCTCTCCGAGCGGTCGTTCGAGGTGGCGAAGATGATGTCGCCGGTGGCGAAGTAGACCGACTTGGCGGTGTCGCCGCTCGTGCACTCGAGCACGCCGGGCACACCGTGGCGGTGGATCGTGGCCAGAATCTCGGGCAGCGAGTCGCTCTCGAGATCTCCGCGAAACACGAACTCCTCACTCACCATCGGCCGTGGTGGTCCCCCTCAGGATGAAACGCCGGTCAAGTGGCGGAAGCGCAAGGGAATCGAACCCTCCGACCGACCCGACACGAGCCGGCCCAACGGATTTGAAGTCCGCGGAAGCCACCAGACTCCACGCGCTTCCCCGTACCGGGTATCTTACCACCCGTCCTCCCGGGCGGCTCATCTCGATTGACACAGCCCGGGGCGCTTTGCTACAACTACGCTCCCTGTGGGGCCGTAGCTCAGTTGGGAGAGCGCTTGAATGGCATTCAAGAGGTCGTCGGTTCGATCCCGATCGGCTCCACCAGATTCGACGACTCGCCGCCCCTCGGGGCGGCTTCTTGTTTCTCAGGCGGATTGAAGACGACCCTGTCCGCCGCCGCCATCACGACGGCGTTGCGTCCGCGCACCAGAGGGCCGTGGCACCGACAACCATCGAGGCGCCGGGGCCCGTGCTGATCCGGTTTGACCGGCGCGATGAGCACTTCAAGCCAGCCCCGGGACGGGCGCGACTGGGCGATTAGCCCGAAGCGATCTGGGTCACTCGAGCAGATACTCGACGGTCGAGACGACGCGCAGGGTCTTCTCGAGCTGGTTCTCCTCGCTGACCCCGGGCGTCCGATCGCGGGCGAGGACCACGAACACTCCCTGGTTGGCGGTCCTGATACCGCCGAGCCGGCTGCCCGAGTCGGCGGCGAACTGGGTTGCCGCCTCGCGGGCGGCGGCGGTCGCCTCGGCGATCATCGCCGGCTTGTGGTCGTTGAGCCGGGTGAAGAGATAGGTCGGGCCCTGGGACGGCCCGCCCTGGGAGGACAGGACGACCCCGGCGTCGACCAGCTCGCCGACCCGCTGGCTGGCCGCCCGGATCCGCGGCGGGTCGTCCGACCGGACCATCAGGGTCTTGGCGACGATGAACCGGCTGCCGACCTCGCCGGATCGGTAGGGGTTGGCGTTCTGGTCGGTCACCTCGAGGCCCTGGACCGAGACCTGCTCGGCGGGCACACCGGCCCGCTCGAGGAACTCCATGACCAGCCCGGTGTCCCGGGTGAGCCGCTGCTGGACGGCGCCGAGATCGTCGTCGGCGGCGACGAAGCGTAGCGGCCAGAAGGCGATGTCGGCATCGACCTCGCGCTCGGCGACCCCCTTGACGGAGACGTAGCGATCGCCGGCCCTGCCGGCGGTGAAACCACTCCCGATCAGCCATCCGGCGGCGGCGACGCCGAGGGCGACGACGATCGCGGGGACGAGGAGGCGCGCAGGGGAACCGTCGTGGTGGTGGTGCTGTTCCATGACCGGATTCTAGCCCGGATTTCGAATCGCGGCGTCGGCGAACCGCGGGCAGCTCATGACCGGCTGGAGGAAGAGGTCGTGGACGGTGCACAGACCCTGGTCGCCGCGGGTCGAGCCCCAGGCCGAGCTGAGGATTCCCAGCCCGGGCAGGGCGCGCTCGAGCTCGCGCGGGTCATCGACGAAGTGGGCGCAGCGTCCGCACCGCCCGGCAGGGGTCCCCTCGCTCATCGCAAGGCCGACCAGAACGAGTCGAAGACCCGGGTCGTGAGGAACCAGCCCAGGGGGACGTTGACCGCCACGCCGATGGTGAAGGCCCAGAAAGGCTTGAGACCGAAGGTCAGGAGGTCGCGGAAGCGGGTCGACAGCCCGATGCACAGGAAGCACAGGACGAAGGCCCACGACCGGAGCTTCTTGATCGGTGAGATCGCCTTGGGCTCGAGCTCGCTCGAAAACCAGCTCGAGGCGTGCTGCAGCCGCTTGAGCGCCCAACGCTGGTCGGAATCGGCGGCGCGGCTGAGGGCGTCGAGCTCGGCGAGGGTCATCTCGCCGGTGAAGCGGATCTCTCCCCCCGCGGCATCGTAGACGAACCGGTCGGCGAGCTCGGGCGGAACCACGAACCCTGCGAAGTCGGCGTCGTAGGTGGCGGTCTGGGCCTGCGACTTGAAGCTCCCGGCGACCGGGGCCCGGCCGACGTGGTCGGCCGGCGCCGAGGCGGCGATCAGGCTCATGATCGCCGAGGCGGCGAAGAAGCCGAGCACGAACTTGGGGAAGCGCTCCCAGACGACGCCGATCCCGAGCCGCCCGGTCGGCCGGTCGGCATCGCTCCTCTTCTCCCAGAAGACGACCGAGACGATCGACAGCACGAAGGCCCAGATCCCGATCCAGATGTCGCGGCCGATGACCTTCATCAGGGTGAAGGCGTTGATCGCGGCGTCCCCGTAGGTGGTCGCGATCTCGGCGACGACCGCGAACCCCGCCGCGTCGGCGTACTCCGAGGTGCCGACCCAGGCGCCGGCCTCGCCGGAGGAGATCTGCCACCACTCGGTCGGGGCGACCCCGGGCGGCGGGATCATGAGCTTGGTGACGAAGGCGAGGAAGAAGATCATGACGATCGCCCAGACCGAGACGACCGCGATGCCGATCGCGATGTGGTCCTTGTCGGCCTTGACCGCGCCGCCGATGGCGATCGAGCCGGAGACCCCGCACACCGCGCCGCCGGTCCCGAGGACCGCGCCGAAGCGCGGGTCGAGGCCGAAGATCCGGGTCGCCGCGAGGAAGATCGTCATCCAGGTCGTCACCGAAACGATGGTCGCCTGGAGAAAGGCGACCGGCCCGGCGGTCGCGATGAGGGTCATCGGCAGGGTCGCGCCGAGCAGGACGATCCCGGTCTTGATGTAGTACTCGGTACGCAGCGCGCTCTTGAGCCACTCGGGAAGGGTCGCGAGGTTGCCGATGACGATCCCGACGAGCAGCGCGAGCAGGGGAGCGCCGAGGTCGAGGCGTTCCATGGCCTCCCAGCCGGCGAGGTAGAACACCGCGAGGGCGCCGAGAAAGAGCACCGTGAAGCCGATCATGAACGACCGCACCTCGTGACCCATGATCTTCATGCTGACCGTGAAGGTGACGAAGAAGAAGGCGAAGACCGCGGCGAAGGCCGGGGCTTTCTTGACGAGGTCGTCGGCGAGCTCGTCGAAGCTCGACCAGGTGCCCGGGGTGACCGCGAGCCGGGACAGGCTCGAGCCCGACCAGAAGGCGACCAGGCAGGCCAGGATCACCAGCAGCCCGAGCCAGATCGCCCAGTAGTCCTCGGTCCTGAAGATCTTGAGACGGCGGGAGCTTTCGGTGGCCATGGGGACCTCCCGGGTGGGTCGGTCCTCAGCCTAGGACGGCCGCACCGCGACCGTCAAGGTCCGGTCGATGGCGCTTCGAGCCGGGCGAGGAGGAGGGCCGCGGCGGCTCGGACGCCGATCGCGATCGCCCGCTCGTCGGGCCGGAAGGTCGGGGTGTGGACATAGCTCGTCCAGCCCGCGGCGGCGTTGCCGACCCCGAGCCGGAAGTGGAAGCCGGGGATGACTCTCGCGTACTCCGCGAAGTCCTCGGCGGCCATGATCGGCGGCAGCTCGAGCACCGCGTCGGGTCCGAGCGTGGCCCGCAGCACCTCGACCGAGGCCCGGGTGAGCTCCGGGTCATTGACCAGCACCGGGGTGAAACGCTGGTAGTCGACCTCGCAGGTCGCCCGGTGGGCGGTGCAGACCCCGTCGACGATGCGACCGATCGCGGACTCGACCTGGTCGCGGACGGCCGGGTCGAGGGTGCGCACCGTGCCGGTGAGCTCGGCCGAGCCGGCGATGATGTTGAAGCGGTTGCCGGCCGAGAAGGTGCCGACCGAGACCACCGCTGGGCTGCGCGGGTCGACCTCGCGGGCGACGATGCCCTGGAGGGCGTCGACGACCTGCGCCCCGACCCAGATCGCGTCGATGCCGTCCTGGGGCGCCGATCCGTGGGTCATCCGCCCGGTCACGGTGACGGTGAACCGGTCGGCCGAGGCCATCGAGCCTCCCAAGGTCCAGCCGACGGTCCCGACCTCGTGGGTCGGCATCACGTGGAGGGCGAACACCGCCTCCGGCCGCGGGTCGTCGAGCGCGCCCTCGGCGAGGACCAAGGTCGCGCCGCCCTCCTCCCCGGGCGGCGCTCCCTCCTCGGCGGGCTGGAACAGCAGGACGACGGTCCCGGAGACCTCGTCGCGCAGCCGCATCAGCAGCTCGGCGACGCCGAGACCGACGGTGGTGTGGACGTCGTGGCCGCAGGCGTGCATGACGCCCGGGTTGAGCGATCGCCAGGGCACGTCGACCGCCTCGTCGATGGGCAGCGCGTCGATGTCCGACCGCCATGCCACCACCGGCCCCGGTCGGGCGCCCTCGAGCACCGCGACCACCCCGTGGCCGGCGACGCCGGTGCGCGGCTCGTAGCCCATGGCGCGGAGCCGGCGGGCGATCTCGGCGCCGGTCCCGGCCTCGCGGTTCGACAGCTCGGGGTGGGCGTGGAACCAGCGCCTCGCCTCGATGAGGGAGGGCTCGAGGTCGGCGACCCCGGAGTCGACCCGGGCGAGCAGCGTCGGGTCGAGGGCGCTCGCCGCGGCCGGGACGAGCAGCACGAGGACAAAGGACGTGAGAAGACGTCTCATGGGAACCCCCGCTCAGGTTGTAGCACGACGGCGGCTATCGCGCGAGGCGGTCGGACGATCAGACGGCGGCCGGCGCAGCGCACCCGGGTCGGCGACGGGCGTAGGCGGCGACGTCGGCGACCGCGGCGATCGCGCGGTCGATGTCGTCGGCGGTGGTGAAGGCGCCCACCGAGAAGCGGACGGTGCCGTCGATCGTCGCGGTGCCGATGCCCTCGTGGACGAGGGGGGCGCAGTGGAGCCCGGTGCGGGTGATGACGTCGTGCTCGACGTCGAGGAGCTGACCCGCCTGGTCCGCCGGAAGGCCGTCGATGTTGAAGACGAAGACCGGCAGGTGGTCGCGGCTCAT
The DNA here is from genome assembly GCA_025456145.1 of Thermoanaerobaculales bacterium. Taxonomy (GTDB): domain Bacteria; phylum Acidobacteriota; class Thermoanaerobaculia; order Thermoanaerobaculales; family Sulfomarinibacteraceae; genus JAHECW01. Next base: position 22,993 of record JALOLD010000006.1, read on the forward strand.
ATCGGCGCAGTACAGGGTGACCCCGTCGATCTCGCTCAGCGCCTCCTCGAGCCTCGTCGCATGGACCATCTCCTCGTCGTAGAGGGCGGCGACCCCGCCCCGGGAGGCGATCCAGCGCTGGCCGGCGAGTAGCCCGGCGATCCCCATGGTGTTGAGGGTCCCGAACTCGAAGCGCCACGGGTAGTCCCTCGGCTGGCTCTTGAGCGCCGACTTGACCCCGGTGCCGCCGGAGCGGCAGGGCGAGAGGTCGACGTGCTCGGCCATGTACATCCCGCCGGTTCCGGTCGGGCCGTACAGCGACTTGTGGCCGGTGAAACAGAGCACGTCGATACCCATCGCGGCGACGTCGATGTCGACCAGACCGGCGGTCTGGGCGGCGTCGACGGCGAACAGCACGCCGTGGCGGCGGCAGATCTCGCCGACCGCGGCGACCGGCTGGATCGTGCCGATGACGTTCGAGCCGTGGTTCATCACGACGAGCCTGGTGTTGGGTCGGATCCGCGCCTCGATGGCGGCCGGGTCGACATAGCCGCGCTCGTCGAAGCGGACCAGGTCGACCTCGACGCCGCGCTCGCGCTGCTGGTACATCGGCCGCAGCACCGAGTTGTGCTCGAGCCAGGTGGTGATCGCGTGGTCTCCGGGCTTGAGCACGCTGCCGATGAGCAGGTTGAGGGCATCGGTGACGTTGAGCGAGAAGACGAGCCGGTTGCGGTCCGTCCCGCCGAAGAAGTCGGTCAGCGCCTGGCGGGCCTCGAGCACCGTGTTCTCGGCCTCGAGCGCGAGGTCGAACCCGGTTCGGCCGGGGTTGACGCCCCGGGTGGCGTAGAAGTCGCACATGAACCGGATCACCTCGGCCGGCTTGGGAAAGGTCGTCGCCGCGTTGTCGAGATAGACGAAGTCGCTCATGTCACCCCTCGGAGATCGGAAGCTCGACGCCCTCGGCGGCCGCGAGGGCCCGCCGGATGCGTTCGTACGACGCGGTGATCTGCTGCTCGGCGCAGGCCGCCGCGGCGACGTCGTCGCGGCGGATCATGTGCCGCACCAGAAGCTCGTGCTCGTTGCGCATCTCGGCGCCAAAGTCCCCGAGATCGAGACCGAGGAAGAAGAACCGCTGCATCGAGACGAGCAGGTTGTGGAGCACCGTGAAGAGGCGGTCGTTGCGCGACAGCGAGGCGACCTCGAGGTGGAAGCCGAGGTTCTTGTCGAGGAAGTCGGCGTAGGACGCCCAGTCCGAGTAGGTGTACTCGATCGAGGCGAGGCTCGACAGCCGCTCGAGCTCGCGGTCGGAGGCGCGGCCGACCGCCAAGGACACCGCCCGGGTCTCGATCGCCGAGCGCAGCTCGAAGCTGTCGGAGATCTCCTTCGGCGAGATCGGGCTGACGAAGTACCCCTTGTAGGGGATCGAGGTCAGCAGCCCCTCCTGCTGGAGACGCCGGCAGGCCTCGCGCACCGGCACCCGGCTGGTGCCATAGGTGTCGGCCAGCGCCTGCTCGCCGAGCGGGGCCCCGGGTCGGTGCTGGAGGGTGACGATGTCGCGGCGCAGCGACCGGTAGACCTCCTCGGCGGCGGTCCGCCGCGGGGCGGCGACGATCGTTCTCGGCCCGGCCATGGGAAGATTGTATACAATTCGTATACAACGTCAAGCGGCGTCCCGACCTCCCGAGGACGAGCCGATCTTGCGGTTGCGCCCGGTTCGTCGTAAGCTATGCCCGATGTGGCGCCGACGTCCCCGGGAGACGTCGCCGGCGCCCGGATCACCGCTCGACGACGGCGGCTCCTCGCGATGTGAGCCGCGAGTTGTGAGCGAGCTTCCGACACGAGGCTGCTCTGGTCCCTGTGGTGCGGACCTCGGCTTGGCACCGCCGAAGCCGACCTTGATCTGCTCGCTGCGCGCGAGGGAAGGCATGACCGAGAACAACGACAATCAGCAGAACCCGACCAACCGACGAGCGAAGCGGCGGCGCCGTCGTCCCCGCCGGAGGGCCGGACCGCGGGGTCCGGCGACCGCGGTCCAGGGCTATCTCTGGGTCCGGGACAAGGGCAGCGCGATCCTCGTCCGGCCCGAGAACGGCTTCGTCGCCTCGAAGTCGGACCCCCTCGTGGCGAACGAGCTGGTCGAGGCGCTCCACCTCGAGAGCGGGCTGCTGATCGACGCCCAGGCGCAGGACGGCGACCGGCCAAGGGTCTCGCAGATCGATCTCATCGAGGGGATGCCGCCCGAGGAGTACCGGGCCAAGGCCCTCCCCTTCTCCGAGCTCGTCAGCATCGACCCCCTCGAGCGGTTCAACCTGGAGACCGAGCCGGATCTCGTCGAGCCGCGGGTCGCCGAGCTCATCGCCCCGCTCGGCAAGGGCCAGCGCTGCCTCATCGTGTCGCCGCCCAAGGCCGGTAAGACCACCCTGCTCCAGCAGATGGCGCACGCCATCGCGGTCAACCACCCGAACACGATCATCTTCGTGCTGCTCGTCGACGAGCGGCCCGAGGAGGTGACCGACTGGAAGCGGAGCATCGCCCGCGGAGAGGTCTTCGCCTCGTCGTCGGACCAGAGCCTCGAGTCGCACATCCAGATCTCGGAGATGGTTTTCGAGCGCGCCCGCCGGCTCGTCGAGCTCGGTGAGGACGTGGTCATCTTCATGGACTCGCTGACCCGGATGTCGCGCGCCTACAACAACGCCCAGAAGGGTTCGGGCCGGATCATGTCGGGCGGTATCGACGCCCGCACCATGGAGAAGCCGAGGCGGTTCTTCGGCTCGGCGCGCAACGTCGAGCACGGTGGCAGCCTGACCGTGGTCGCGACCTGCCTGGTCGACACCGGCTCGCGGATGGACGAGGTCATCTTCCAGGAGTTCAAGGGTACCGGCAACATGGAGATCTTGCTCGACCGGAGGCTCTTCGAGAAGCGGATCTTCCCGACCATCAACATCCCCCAGTCGGGCACCCGGAAAGAGGAGAAGCTCTACCCCAGGGAGCACGTCGAGAAGCTCTACCTGATGCGCCGGGCCCTGTCGTCGCTGTCCCCCGAGGCCGCGATGGAGCTGCTGCTGCAGAAGGTAAGGGAGTTCTCGTCGAACGCCCTCTTCCTCGATTCGCTGCAGCTCAAATAGAGGTTGTGCAGAGAAGCCGTCTCAATCATAATGGCCCGGTGGCGCTCAACAACCCCACCGATCTGAGGCTTCGCGACCCGGGGCTGGCCCGGGTGGCCGAGATGGTGCTCGCCGGCGAGCGCCTCGACCGCGCCGAGGGCATCGCCCTCGCGACGACCGACGATCTGCTCGGCGTCGGCCGGCTCGCCAACCTGGTCCGCGAGCGGCTGCACGGCGACCGCACCTACTACAACGTCAACCGCCACCTCAACCCGACCAACGTCTGCGTCGCCTCCTGCAAGCTCTGCGCCTTCTACGTACCGTGGCGCGATCGCGAGAAGGGCTGGACCTACACGGTCGAGCAGGCGGTCGAGGTCGCCGCCCGCGACGTCGACGAGACGGTGTCGGAGCTGCACATCGTCGGCGGGCTCCACCCGACGCTCAGGGTCGAGTACTACGAGGAGCTGTTCCGCGCCTTAAAGACGCGCTTCCCCTGGATCCACCTCAAGGCGCTCACCATGGTCGAGCTCGACTTCATCGCCACCGCGTCGAGGATCGAGCTCGGCGAGCTCGTCGCACGGCTGCGCCGGGCCGGCCTCGACTCGTGCCCGGGGGGCGGCGCCGAGATCTTCGCCGAGCGGGTGCGCGCCCAGATCTGCGATCACAAGACCGACGGCCGGCGATGGCTCGACATCGCGCGGGCGGTTCATGCCGCCGGCCTCCACTCGAACTGCACGATGCTCTACGGTCACGTCGAGACCCCGGAGGAGCGGGTCGACCACCTGCTCGCTCTGCGCGAGCTGCAGGACGAGACCGGCGGCTTCCAGTGCATGATCCCGCTTGCCTTCCACCCCGAGAACACCGAGCTCGACCACCTGCCGCCGACCGGCGGGCGGCTCGACCTGCAGACCATCGCGACCTCTCGCCTGATCCTCGACAACGTGCCCCATCTCAAGGCCTACTGGATCATGCTCGGCGAGAAGGTCGCCCAGATCGCGCTATCGTTCGGCGCCAACGACCTCGACGGGACGGTGGTCGACGAGCGGATCACCCGGGCCGCCGGCGGCACCGCGGGGGTCGGGCTGCCGCGCCAGCGGCTCGAGCGGCTGATCCGCGAGGCCGGCCGGACGCCGGTGCTGCGCGACACCCTCTACCGGCCGCTCGATCCGCCGGTCGCCGGCGCCGGGACCTCGGTCGGGGTCGGCGGCGAGGCCTGCTCGGCCGCGGCCTCCTGAGACGCCTCCCGACCCGCGGGGGCGGCTCGACCGGCGATCCCGGTCAGCGCGTCGAGCAGGGCGGATCGCCCCTCGTAGGCGGCGAGGCCGGGCGACAGCCGCACCGCCCCGACCAGCAGCACGGCCAGCGTCACCGCGGCGACCGCGCCGGCCAGGATCATGCCCAGGCCGCGGTTGAGGCAGCCCAGCTTGAGGCCCTCGAGCGCGCGCTCGAGTCCCCAGCCGGCGACCAGGCAGAGCGGCGCCACGACGAGCGGCGGAATCAGCCAGGCGAGGAGAACGGCGAGCCACGGCTGATGAACCCACTCGCCGAGAGCCGCCGCGATATCGGGGCCGATGACCACCGCCAGCCACACGCCGAGCGCCAGACCGCCGACGCCGAAGACGATCCGGACGACCCCCTTGAAGAAGCCGGCGAGGGCGATGCCGGCCCACAGGACGACCAGCGCCCAGTCGAGGAGGGTCATGCCAGGAGGCGAACCGTCAGCCGGAGAAAGTCCGCCTCGGTGACGATCCCGACCAACACCCCGTTGCCGTCGACGACCGGCAGACAGCCGTACTTGTTGTCGAGCAGGATGCGCGCCGCATCGGCGACGCTGGTCTCCGGGTCGATCGTGACCACGTCGCGGTGCATCGCCTCGGCCACCGGGATGCGGGTGAAGATCCGCCGCTGCTCGGTCGACCCGACCTCGGCGAAGATCGAGAACGAGGCCGCCAGGAGATCGCGATGGGTCACCAGACCGACCAGCCGGCCGTCCTGCACGACGGGGAGGTGGCGGACTCGACCCCGGTCCATACAGCTCTTGGCGTGGGCCAGGGTCTCGTCCTCGATCAGCGTGATGACCTCGGTCGACATGATTTCGGCGACCTTCATCCGGGCTGGCACCGGGAACCTCCAGGTGCGAGTGTACAGCAGGCCGGGAAGGAACCCCCGGCTCCCACAGAGGGCTGCCGCTCTCCGTCGCCTCACATGTACAGACCACCCGACACGTTGACCACCGTCCCGGTGATGTACGAGGCGCCCGGTCCCGCGAGGAAGGCCACGGCGTCGGCGACGTCGGTCGCCGTTCCGAGCCGGGGGATGGCGACGCTCTTCATCAGCGCCTCGCGCTGCTCGTCGGTGAGCGCGTCGGTCATCGCGGTCTGGATGTAGCCCGGAGCGACCGCGTTGACGGTCACGTTGCGCGGCCCGAGCTCCCGCGCCAGCGCCTTGGTGAAGCCGATGAGACCGGCCTTCGACGAGGCGTAGTTGGTCTGCCCGCCGTTGCCCATCAGCCCGACCACCGAGGCGATGTTGACGATCCGGCCGCTGCGCTGCCGCATCATGATCTTCGCCGCCGGCTGGGTGACCAGGAAGACCCCGTCGAGGTTGATCTTGAGCACGAGATCCCAGTCCTGGGGTTTCATCCGGACGAGCAGCTGGTCGCGGGTGATCCCGGCGTTGTTGACCAGGATGTCGAGCCGCCCGTGCGTGCCGTGGATCTCCTGGATCGTCGCCGCGGCGACCTCGCCGTCGGTGACGTCGAGGGGCCGACCCTCGGCCGACCCGCCGGCGGCGGTGATCTCGGCGACGATCTCGGTGGTGTCGAGCAGGTCGGCGCACACGACGTGGGCCCCGCCGGCCGCGAGCCTGCGCGCGATCTCGGCGCCGATCCCCCGCGCACCACCAGTGATCACCGCGATCTGGCCGTCAAAATCGCCCATCACAACCCTCCTGCCCTGTTCGATCTGCCGTTCTTCCGACAGAATCGGATCTCAGCCCACTAAATCCGAGATCGCCCTTTCGATCTCGGCGACGGTGCCGGCCTGGTAGCAGGTCGCGTCCCGGTCGATCCGCCTGACGAGCCCGCTCAGCACGGCGCCGCAGCCGACCTCGACGAAGACGTCGAAGCCGTCCGCACGCATCCTCTCGACGGTCTGGGTCCACAAGACCGGAGCGTCGACCTGTCGGATCAGCCCGTCCCGGACCTCGTCGGACCGGCGCACCGGCTCGGCGTCGACGTTGCGGTATACGGGCACCTCGAGATCGCCCAGGTCGAGACCGGCGAGGATCGGCTCGAGACCGGCGCGAGCCGGCGCCATCAAAGGAGAGTGGAAGGGCGCCGACACCGGCAGAGGCAGCGCCCGCTTGGCGCCGCGTTCCTTTGCGGCGGTCACCGTGGAGGAGACGGCGCCGGCGGTTCCGGCGATCACCACCTGACCTGGTGAGTTGAAGTTGGCGGCGACGACGATCTCGCCCGAGGCCGCGGAGACCTCGGCGCAGAGCTCGACGACGACCTGGTTGGCGAGCCCGAGAAGCGCCGCCATCGCGCCCTCGCCGACCGGGACCGCCGCCTGCATCAACCGGCCGCGCTCGCGGACCGTCCGCGCCGCGTCGACCGGGTCGAGCCCTCCCGCGGCGACCACCGCCGAGTACTCGCCGAGGCTGTGACCGGCGACCGCCTCGACCCTCAACCCGCCGTCGGTGAGCACCCGCCAGGCCGCCACCGAGTGGGCGAGCAGCGCCGGTTGGGTGTTGGTGGTCAGCCGGAGCTCGTCCTCGGGGCCGCTCCAGCAGAGCTCGGACAGCTTGAAGCCGAGACCCCGGTCGAGCTCGGCGAAGACCGCCGCGGCGGCCGGCCAGCGCTCGGCGAGATCGCGGCCCATGCCCACCGCCTGGCTGCCCTGCCCGGGAAACAACGCTGCGATCCGCCCCATGCCGCCTCCTCGCCCGTGTCCAGCGTCGGTCAGAACCGGATCAACGACGACGCCCAGGTCAGGCCCCCGCCGAAGGCCGAGGCGAGAACCAGGCTCCCGGGCCCCAGCCGACCCTCGTCGCGGGCCTGGGTCATGGCGACCGGAATCGACGCCGCCGAGGTGTTGCCGACCCGGTCGACGTTGACGAAGACCTGGTCGTCGGTCAGCTCGAGCCGCTTGCCCACCGCCTGGATGATCCGCAGGTTCGCCTGATGGGGGATGAACAGGTCGAGGTCGGCGGCGGCGATTCCCGCCGCCTCCATGACCTCGAGGCTGATCTCGGTCAGCGACCTGACCGCCACCTTGAAGGTCTCGTTGCCGCGCATCTTGATGAACGGCAGACCGGCCTCGATCGACGCGAGGCTGCTCGGCGGGTAGCGACACCCCCCTCCGGGCATCGAGATGAGGTCTGCGTAGCTGCCGTCGGTTCGCCAGCGGATCTGGAGAATGCCCTCGCCGGGCGCTCCCGGTCGGAGCACCGCCGCGCCGGCGCCGTCGCCGAACAGCACGCAGGTCGTGCGGTCGGTCCAGTCGAGGTAGCGGGTCAGGCACTCGGCGCCGATGACCAGCACCGTCTTCGCCTCGCCGGTCGCGATGAACTGGCGGCCGACGTTGAGGGAGTAGGTGAAGCCCGAGCAGGCGGCGGAGACGTCGAAGCAGGCCGCGTTGACCACGCCGAGGGCCGGCTGGACGATTGCCGCGGTGGCCGGGATCGGCTGCTCGACCGTCGCGGTGGCGAGGATCAGCAGGTCGACCTCTCGAGGGTCGACGCCGGCGTCGGCGAGGGCCGCTCGACCGGCTCGGGTCACCAGATCGACCAGGGCCTCGCCCTCGGCGACGACCCGCCGCTCCCGGATCCCGGTGCGGGTCCGAATCCACTCGTCGCTGGTGTCGACCATCGCCTCGAGATCGCGGTTGGTCAGCACCCGCTCCGGGAGATAGGCCCCGAGGCCGACGATCTTGGCGGTGGTCCGGAAGCTGTCGTGCATCTCAGACCTGCTGGGGCTCGCCGCGTACCGCCAGGACCTCGAGGATCTTGTCGCCGATCTGCCGGATCACCCCGCTCGAGGCGTAGGAGTCGGCGAAGCGGATGGCGTTGCGGATCGCCTTGGCCGACGACCGGCCGTGACCGATCAGGCAGGCGCCGTTGACGCCGAGCAGCGGCGCGCCGCCGTGCTCGGAGTAGTCGACCTTTCGCTTGACGTTGCGGAAGGCGCCCTTGGCGAGAACCAGGCCGGCGCCGTACAGCGGCGACTGCCGGGCCTCCTCCTTGAGCATCCCGACCACCATCTCCCCGAGACCTTCGGCGACCTTGAGGACGACGTTTCCGGTGAAGCCGTCGCACACCACGACGTCGACCTCGCCGAGAAAGACGTCCCGGCCTTCGACGTTGCCGACGAAGTTGATCCCCGCGTTCTTGAGGACCTGGTACTGCTGCCGGACCCGGGGGCCTCCCTTGCTCTCCTCCTCACCCACCGACATCAGCCCGACCCTCGGGTTGTCGACCCCGAGCACGGCCGAGGCGTAGAACGAGCCCATCACGGCGAACTGGACGAGCTGATGGGGCTTGACCTCGACGTTGGCGCCGACGTCGAGGACCAGCGTGTGGCCGTCCCTCTTGGGCAGGATGGCGGCCAGGGCGGGCCGGTCGACCCCGTCGATCATGCCCAGGCTCGACTTGGCCGCGACCCAGGCGGCGCCGGTGTTGCCGGCGGTCACCATCGCCGAGGCGGCGCCCCGGCGAACCAGATCGGCGCACACCGACAGCGACGAGTTTCGCTTGCCGCGGAGCACCGCCAGCGGCGGGTCGTGCATGTCGACGACATCGGCGGCGTCGACCAGATCGAGATCGCTCGGAATCTGCCGGAACCGCCCGAGCTCACGCCGAACCCGGCGGATCGGACCGACCAGCAGCACCGGGAGCCCGAAGTCGGCGACCGCGTCGACGGCCCCCTGGAGTCGAACCTGCGGCGGTCCGTCGCCGCCCATGACATCGAGCGCGATGGCCCGCTCCGCCATCGGTCACGATCTCCGGCTCGACAAGGCTCGGCTCAAGATCGCCGGACCGGGTCAGTCCAAGTCCTCGACTTCGACGACCTCGCGCCCCTTGTAGCTGCCGCAGTGCGGGCAGACCTGGTGCGGAGGCTTGGGCTCGAAGCACGAGGTGCACAGGCTCCAGCCGGGCGGAACGAGCCGATCGTGAGCGCGCCGGGTGTCGCGACGCGTTCTCGTGTGTCGACGTTTGGGGTTTGCCATCTGAGATCTCCGTTTCGTCTTCTTCTCGACCGGTTCAGTCCACCGGGCTCCCACCCGCGAGGTCCCTCAGGGACTCCCACCTCGGGTCGGTCTCCGGCTCGCACCGACAGGCGCCATCGGTGTTGCGGTTGCCGCCGCATCGGGGACACAGACCGGCGCAGTCTTCCGAGCACACAACGCGGATCGGCAGCTCGAGCTCGACCTGCTCCACCGCGAGCTCCGTCACATCAAGCTCCGGCGCCTCGAGGACCACGAGGTCGAGGTCGGCCTCGTCGAGGGCGATCTCCGGGTCGAGGGGCGTCGCAGCGGCGAGAACCGCCTCGAAGTCGAAGGTCGTGTCCATCGACCAGTCGACCGGCTCGAGGCAGCGGCCGCAGCTCAGCCGGCCGGTCGCGGTCGCCCTGCCGCCGACCAGGAAGTGGTCGCCGAGCGGGCGCACGGTTCCCTCGAGACGAACCGATATCGGCCCGGCGACGCGGCCGGGATCGAGCAGCTCGGCGCTGAGCTCGACGGTCTCGGCGAAGCTCTCGGGCTCGTTCAAGATCTGTGACAGGTCGATCTTCACGCACACCTCTCCCCACAGGGGGCGAGAGTATAGCACTCGGGGCGTCGACTGGCTACCGAGGCCTCCCCGGACCGATCACCCCGGCTCGACGACCGGATCTCCCTCCGACAGCGTCGCGGCGAGCACGATGATCCCGGTGCCGAGGGCGGCGATCGCACCGACACTCCAGAGCGCGCCGCCGATCACCGGTACGAACCGGACCACCAGCAGGACGAGGACGCCGGCGAAGACCTCGACGGTCAGGGGCAGGGGCCGGCGGCCGAGGCGGGCGAGCAGCCGGCCGGCGAGCCAGCCCCCGATCACCGTCAGACCGACCGCCCGCAACGCGAAGAAGACCACCGTCAGCGCCGCCGCCGCGGGGACGCCGACCCTCGGACCGAGCCCGAGCACCGCGACGATCGCGGCGAAGAAGGTGACGGCGGCGGCAACGCCGAGGGCCAGCACCCGCAGACCGAGCTGCGGCAGCATCCAGACTCCGTAGCGCAGCCGGGTCGAAAGCCCGAAGGCGAGCGCCGTGGTGATCAGCAGCCACCCGCCCGAGGTCAGGAGGCGGACCGCGAGATCGACCTGGAGCGACGAGCCGTCCGAGGGGTGGAGGACGACGCTCGACAGCGAGGAGAAGGACAGCGTCCGTCCTTCGACCGACGCGCCGGGCGCCGCGTCGACCCGGCCGAAGATCGCCAGCACATGCCGTCCGACCCGCGCCCGGTCGTCGAGCTTGAGGTCGCCGCCGACGACCACCACATCGCCGTCGACGTCGGCCATCGGCCCGAGGTGGACATCGGCCTCGATGGCCAGCACGTCGCCGGTCACCGGCTCGTTGACGACGATGTCGCTGAACACCGTGGTCCGGGTGGCCGGAGCCGCGGCCGCCTGGCCCGTCGCGAGGAGAAGCGAGAGGGCGACCGCCGCGGTCAGCCGTCTCGGCGCCACGGGGAGACCTGTCGCCATCTGCGGGTCGCGAGGAGGACCGCTGCGAAGCCGAAGAGGCTGACTGCGGCAGCGACGGCGACCGCGCCCGGGCTCAGCAGCGAGGCGGTCGCGCCCGCCGCGGTGCTGACGACGGTCCCCCAGTCGCCGGCGGTCGCCGCCAGAGCCAGCCAGCCCTGCGAGGACCAGACCGGCAGCAGCGCGAGCAGGCTGCCCCCGGGCAACCCGCCGAGCATCAGGGTCCCGAGCAGAGCGACGAGGAGCGATGCCGCCACCGGCAGCAGCGCGACCATCCGGCGGCGACGGCGCGCCGCCGCCATGCCGGCCCGGACCCTGGCCTCCATCCCCGGGTCGGCGGGCGGCAGGACCTTGGCAAGAACCAGGCCGAGGGCGCGCTCGGCTGCGGCGACCTCGCAGCACGCCGGGCAGAGCTCGAGGTGCCGTCGCTGCTCGTCGGCAAGCGGCGCCGTCTCGCCGAGGTGCTCGACGAGGAGCTCCTGGATGTGCTCACAGCTGCTTGCCAACGCGGCCTCCTCTCACGGCGCCGCCGGCCTCAGGAAAAGGCCCCCAGCGCGTCTCGTAATACGGTGTGGGCGCGAAAAAGTTTGTTCTTGACCGTGCCCAGGGGCATGTCCTTGAACTCCGCGATCTCCTGATAGCTCAGCCCGGCGAAGTGCCGCAGCAGCACGAGCTCACGGTACTCCGGCCGGAGCTCCTCGATGGCCCGGCGGAGCGCCTCGGCGAGCTCGGCGTTCTCGAAGTGGCCGAGCGGGTCCTTGGTCTGGTCCTCGACCACCAGCTCGACCTCGTCTCCCTCGCGGTCCGTACGGTACAGGGCGACCGTCTTGAGCCGGCGTCGCCGCAGGTGGTCGATGCCGAGGTTGTGACCGATCCTGAACAGCCAGGTCGAGAAGCGGTAGGACGGGTTGAACCGGTCGAGGGCGGTCCAGGCACGGATGAACGCCTCCTGGCAGAGCTCGCGGGCGAGCTCGATGTCCCCGACGATCTGGCCGAGAAACGCGGTCAGTCGACGCTGGTACCGATGGACCAGGTCGGTGAACGCGGCCTCGTCCCCGTCGAGGGCGAGGCGCACGAGCTGCTCGTCGGAGGCCCGGTCGAAGCTCACGGCCCGGTCATGATACAGCCTTCTTCGGGACCGAGCGGCCGTACCCGGCAGCCGTCTCGACGCCGTGGCCCCGGATCGGACATCCGCGCTAGACTCTCCCCGGAGGTGGCACCGTGCGAGCTGGCCGAATCGCGTTCGTCTCACTCGTGTTCATTGGCGCTGTGGTCCTCGGTACCTCGGCTGAAGAGGGGTCGGCGCCCTCTCCGGCCGATCCGGTCGGCGGGCTGCCCTTCTCCGGCGAGGTCGATGTCACGGTGGTCAACGTCAACGTCTACGTGACCGACAAGGAGGGCAACGCGGTCACCGATCTGACCGCCGCCGACTTCACGATCTCGCAGGACGGCGTGGCCAGGACGATCAGCAACTTCAGCCTCTTCACCGAGGAGCTCTACCGCTCCTTCTTCCAGCCCGACGACCTGCCCCCCGGGCTGGCGACGACGACCACCGCGCCCGAGCTCGAGGGCTTGAGCCGCGAGAGCTTCCGACCGGTCTATGTCGTGCTCTACTTCGACAACGACTACTCCCGCGCCCTCGACCGCAACCGCCTGATCACCCAGCTGCGGACCTTCATTCGCGAGAACCTCCGTCCGCCGGTTCAGATGATGGTGGTCACCTATGACAAGAAGACCGAGGTCCTCCAGACCTTCACCACCGACGAGCGGGAGATCTACGACGCCCTGCGCGAGGTCAGGACCATGGTCGGGGGTCGGACCGAGGTCGACAACACGCGTAAGGACATCATCCGCCAGTTCAACGAGTCCCAGAGGAGCTCGCAGGTCGACCCGGGCGACATGAGCCGCAGCCACGGCGCGATGATCGGGTTCGCCGAGGAGGAGGCGAGCTCGCTCCAGTTCGCCCTCGGGGCGCTGCGCGACACCCTGACCATGCTCTCCGGGCTACCCGGCAAGAAGGTCTTCGTCTACGTCTCGAACGGCCTGCCGATGATCCCCGGCCTCGACCTCTTCTACTCGTTCGCCAACACCTATCACGAGTCGTCGGCGATCACCGAGTCGGCGCGCTACAACATGAACCGGAGCTTCAACCAGCTGGTCTCGGTCGCCAACGCCCAGGACGTCAGCTTCTACACCTTCGGGGTCGGCGGGTTGGAGAACCCGGGCATGGCGGCCTCCGAGCTCGGCACCGGGCAGGACACGATGTCGGCGAGCCTCGGCGCCCAGAACTATCTCGACTCGCTGCGTTTCATGGCGGACAGCACCGGGGGGATCGCCACCGTCAACACCAACGACTTCGCCCCCGGTCTCGCCAAGGTCGCCCAGGACTTCTTCACCTACTACTCGCTCGGCTACGACCTCCAGCAGAGCGGCCTCGACAAGGTCCACCGCATCGACGTCGAGATTCCCGACCACCCCGAGTACCGGTTGCGTTACCGGCAGCGCTTCGTCGAGAAGAGCCTGGAAAGCCGGATCCAGGACAAGGTCGTGACCGGTCTGATGTTCCCCCTCGAGGACAACCCGATGGAGATCATGGTCGAGATGGGCGACGCGACCCTGGCCGGCGAGACCCGGTGGATGGTGCCCCTGAGGCTCTCGTTTCCTCTCCGCAAGGTGGCGCTGCTGCCGGCCGGCGACGACTACGTCGGCAATCTGACCGTGTTCATCGCCGCCCGGAGCGCCAACGGGGACCGCTCGGACGTCGTGCGCCAGAGCCACGAGGTGAGGGTGAGTGCGTCCGACTACGAGCAGTCCCAGCTCGAGCGCCACGCCCTCACCGCCAACCTCCTCATGGAGCAGGGCGAGCACTCCGTCGTGATCGGCGTCCTCGACCCGATCACCCGCGCCTCGTCCTTCGCGACCACCCGGATCACGGTCCAGGAGTAGCGGCCCGGCGGCGGATCACTCGAGCTCGGCCAGGGTCTCGCCGGCGTCGACCGTCCGCCCGGGCTCGACGTGGACGGCGACGACCGTCCCCGACTGCTCGGCACGGAGCTCGTTCTCCATCTTCATCGCCTCGAGGACGACCAGCGGTTGGCCCGCCTCGACCTCGTCGCCGACCGCGACGTGGACCTTGACCACCTTGCCCGGGATCGGCGCCGTCAGGCGGCTCGGACCGATCGCCGCCGCCGCCGACCCGGCCTCGATGGCCTCCACCGGGGTCAGGACCTCGAGGTCGAAGTCGCGCTCGCCGACCGCGAGCCGCCACCGGCGACCGGGGTCGCGCTGGTAGCTCACCGAGAAGCTGCGGCCGTCGTCGACATAGCGCAGCGAAGCGACCGCTCCGTCGAGCCGGATCGCGTCGACCCGCCGTCGCACCCCGCCGATCGAGACCTCGAAGCCGTCGGCGACCCGCTCGACCTCGACCGGGCGGCTCTCCCCGTTGTGGCGAATGACCCACTTCATCGCGGGAACCTGCCGTGAAGCCGGCGCGCGCCCTCGCGCCACCAGTGGCTGCCCTCGGCGTGGGCGAAGGGGTCGGCGGCGACCGATCCCGCCTCGAGGGTCGCCAGGCAAACCGCCGCGATCGCTGCCGCCTCTTCGGCCTCGGGGTCCTGCCGGCCGTGCAGCTCGGCCAGCCGCTGCGAGGCCAGCAGCTCGTCGAGGAAGCCGGTGTGGAAGTCGGCGGCGGCGAACTCGTCCATCTCGACGAGCGCCCGGAAGAGGGTCAGGGTGGTGGCGATGCCGCGCACCTGGTACTCCTGGAGGGCGCGCCGGAGGCGGGCGACCGCGGCTGGCCGGTCGGGCGCGGTCACCACCAGCTTGGCGACCATCGGGTCGTAGTCGAGGGGCACGGTGCTGCCCTGGTAGACCCCCGAGTCGACCCTCACCCCGGGGCCTCCCGGCCGGACGAGCAGGGTGATCCGACCCGGCGACGGTGCGAACCCGCGCAACGGGTCCTCGGCGTAGACCCGGCACTCGATAGCGTGGCCCCTTGGCTTCAGGTCCTCCTGCCGCCACGACAGCTCGCGCCCGAGGGCGAGGTTGATCATCTCGCGCACCAGGTCGACGCCGTACACCTCCTCGGTCACCGGGTGCTCGACCTGGAGCCGGGTGTTCATCTCGAGGAAGTAGAAGCCTCCGTCGGGCCCGACGAGAAACTCGACCGTGCCGACCGAGCGGTAGCCCGAGCCGCGGACGATCGCCAGCGCCGCCTCGCCGAGCCGCCGCCGCAGCTCGGGGTCGACCACCGGCGACGGGCACTCTTCGACCACCTTCTGGTGGCGACGCTGGATCGAGCACTCCCGCTCGCCGATGTAGACGGCGTTGCCGTGCTGGTCGGCCGCGACCTGGACCTCGATGTGCCGCGCCCGGTCGACCAGCCGCTCGACGTAGACCCGATCGTCGCCGAAGTAGGCGCCACCCTCGGAGCGGGCACGGTCGAAGGCGGCGCCGAGCTCGGACCGATCGCGAACCGCGCGCATTCCCTTGCCGCCGCCCCCGGCGACCGCCTTGAGCAGCACCGGCAGCCCGTGCTCGTCGACGAAGGTCTCGAGAGCCGCGAGGTCGGCGAGCGGCTCGAGCAGACCGGGAATGAGCGGGACCCCGGTCGACACCGCGAGCTTGCGGCTCTCGGTCTTCGAGCCCATCAGGCGGATCGCGTCCGGCGGCGGACCGACCCAGATCAGGCCTGTCGCCTCGACGCGCTCGGCGAAGGCGGCGTTCTCGGCGAGGAAGCCGTAGCCCGGATGGACCAGGTCGGCGCCGGACGCCCGTGCCGCGGCGAGGATCCGGTCGATGGCGAGATAGCTCTGGGCTGCCGGCGCCGGTCCGATCGGGAGGGCCTGGTCGGCCATCAGCACGTGCGGCGACCGCCGGTCGACCTCGGAGTACACGGCGACCGTCGAGATGCCCATCTCGCGACAGCCGCGGATGACCCGTACCGCGATTTCGCCCCGGTTGGCGATCAGTAACTTCATGCCTGCTCCGTCGTGCTGCGGTTTCATTTCTCGGCCCCCGGTTCCCACGACACCCGCAACGTCACCGGCGCGGGCAGCGCACCACCGCCCACCGGACGCTCCCGAACCGGGGGCCGAGAAATGAACTGGAGCTCGGTTTGTGTCACAGCGGGATGTTCCCGTGCTTCTTGGGCGGCATCGTGTCGCGCTTGGTGGCGAGCAGCGCGAAGGCCGCCACCAGCTTGCGACGCAGGGTGCGCGGCAGCACGACCTCGTCGATATAGCCCTTCTCGGCGGCGACGAAGGGGTTGGCGAACTTCTCCTGGTACTCGGCGACGAGCTCGGCGCGTCGGGCCTCGGCGTCGGCCGCCTTCTGGATCTCCTGCCGGTAGAGGATGTTGACCGCCCCGTGCGGGCCCATGACCGCAATCTCGGCGGTCGGAAAGGCGAGGTTGACATCGGTCCGGATGTGCTTCGAGCCCATCACGCAGTAGGCCCCGCCATAGGCCTTGCGGGTGATCACCGTGACCTTGGGCACCGTCGCCTCGGCGAGGGCGTAGAGCAGCTTGGCGCCGTGCCGGATGATCCCGCCCCACTCCTGGGCGGTCCCCGGCAGGAAGCCCGGAACATCCTCGACGATCCACAGCGGGATGTTGAAGGCATCGCAGAAGCGGACGAAGCGGGCGCCTTTGACCGAGGCGTTGATGTCGAGGACCCCTGCGAGGTGGGCGGGCTGGTTGGCGATGACGCCGACCGTGCGGCCGGCGAGGCGGATGAAACCGACCACCAGGTTGCGGGCGAAGTGCTCGTGGACCTGGAAGAGGTCGCCGTCGTCCGCCGCCCAGCGGATGAGCGTCGTGATGTCGTAGGGCTTGTTGGGGTCGGCCGGCACGAAGCCGTCGAGCTCCGGGATCTCGCGGTCGAGCGGGTCCGAGCACGCCCTCGCCGGGGGTTGCTCGGCGTTGTTCGATGGGAGAAACCCCAGCAGCCGGCGGATCGAGGCCAGGCACTCGGTGTCGGAGCGCGCGGCGAAGTGGGCGACCCCCGACACCGAGTTGTGGGTCATCGCTCCGCCGAGCTTCTCCATCGTGACCTCCTCGTGGGTCACCGTCCGGATGACCTCGGGCCCGGTGACGAACATGTAGGAGGTTTGCTCGACCATGAAGACGAAGTCGGTGATCGCCGGCGAGTAGACCGCGCCGCCGGCGCACGGCCCCATGATCGCCGAGACCTGGGGCACGACGCCCGAGGCGATGGTGTTGCGCAGGAAGATGTCGGCGTAGCCGGCGAGCGAGCCGACGCCCTCCTGGATCCGGGCGCCGCCCGAGTCGTTGAGCCCGACCACCGGCGCCCCGACCTTGAGGGCGAGGTCCATGATCTTGCAGATCTTCGCGGCGTTGGTCTCGGACAGCGACCCGCCGAAGACCGTGAAGTCCTGGGCGAAGACGAAGACCGGCCGGCCGTCGACCCGTCCGTGTCCGGTGACGACGCCGTCGCCGGCGATCTTCTTGGCGCCCATTCCGAAGTCCGAGCAGCGGTGCTCGACGAGGCCGTCGGTCTCCTCGAAGCTGCCCTCGTCGAGGAACTGCTCGATGCGTTCGCGGGCGGTCAGCTTGCCCTGCTCGTGCTGACGGTCGATCTTGTCCTGACCACCACCCAGCCGGCCCTTGGCGAGCCGCTGCTCGACCCGTTCGAGCACGTCGTTGCCCATGTCCTGCCTCCAGCCCTGCCGGTCGGACCTGCCCCGGGCGGTCGCGCCATTCTACCCCGCGTCGCAACCCGCCCGGCGGCCGGTCCCCATCGCGGCGCGCCGCGGAGGTACCATACCCGGGTGACGCCCGCGACCTCGGAACGACCACCGTTCGAGACCCGATGGCTCGACGAGCTTGCCGAGGGCTGCCGCGGCCTGCGCGGCCACCACCCGCGCTTCGAGGACCTCTATCTCGAGCGCCGCCTCGAGCTGAGGGTGGCGGCCGGAGCCGAGCTCGCCTCGGTCCAGATCGACGGCGGCGCCTCGCGCTGGCGCTTCGCCGATCGGTGGGCGATGCACGCCGCGGCGGGCGTCTCGAGCGCGGCGGTCGCCGGCCTGGTGTCGCGCTATGCCGACCGTCTCGACCCGCCGCCCGTGCCGGCGGCGCCGCCCGCCGCGCTGGCGCCTCCGGCGGGCTGGATCGACTGGGCGCACGGTCTTGCCGGACGCCCGGCGTTCCGGGGCGCGGTTCTCCGCTGCTTCGTCCGGCAGGCGGTGGTCGTCCGGCGGGACGGCTGGCGCGGGATCTCCACCCCGGCGCTGGTCCGGATCGAGCCGACCGGGGGCGCTCCGGCCCTGCTCGCGGTCTGGGGCCAGCCGCTGCTCGGCGACTGGCTCCGCCGGTTCTCGGAGCCCGCTCCGGCCCGGACCTGGACGCCGCCGGCCGGCCAGCAACGGCCGGTCGTCCTGACCGAGGGGACCGCCGGGGTGCTGCTCCACGAGCTGGTCGGCCATCTCGTCGAGGGCGACCTGATCGCCGACGGCCGGTCGCCCCTCGCCGGGCTCGGCGGCGCGGCGCTCACCGACGCCGTGATCGACCTCGTCGACGACCCCCGCCGGCGCGATCTCCCGGGCGCCTTCGACTGCGATGACGAAGGGGTCCCCGCGCGGCCCATGCCGTTGCTGCGGTCGGGCCGCCTGTGCGGGCTGCTCTGCGACCGCGAGACCGCCGAGGTCTGCGGGGCCGAGGCGGGTCGCGGACGGCGCTCGGACTGGCGACAGCCGCCGCGACCCCGGCTGTCGAACCTGGTCGTCCCGGCGGGCCCTCACCCGGCCCGCGATCTCGAGGCCGGGGTCGACCGCGGCCTCGTCGTGACCCGTCTCGGCGGGGCGACGGTCGACCCGGGGTCGGGCCGGGCGGTGCTCCGGGTCGAGCGAGGCTTCGAGCTCCAACACGGCCGCCGGCGGCGGCCGCTCGGCCCGTTCGAGCTGACCGGCAGCGTCACCGAGATCCTCGCCGGCATCGACCCGCGGGTCGGCGACGATCCGACGCCGGACTGGCGCCTCGGATGGTGCGTCAAGGACGGCACGCCCCTGCCGACGGGCTCGGAGGCGCCGACCCTGGTGGTCCGCCGTCTCGAGGTCCTGTGACGGCCGGCCGCGAGACCACCGACGACCTCGGCGCGCGGCTCGCCGTCGCCGCGGCGAGCTGCCGGTCCCGGCTGGCCGGCGTCCCCCGTTGGGAGGTCTTCGCCAAGACCTCGCTGACCCGTCAGACCGAGCTCGTCGACGGGCGGCTCCGACGGTCGCTCGAGATCGACGAGAACGGCGTCGCGGTGCGGCTCTTCGACGGCGCCAGGGCCGGCTTCGCCGCGGTGTCGGGCCTCGAGCCGGCGGCCGCCCACGGCGCCGTCGAGGCGGCGGCGGCGGGGGCCGCGCCCGGACCGGACCCGATGCCGCCGGCTCGTCTGCTCGGCGCCACCCCGGTGGCGCCGGGGCCGGCCATGGCCCCGGCGGGCTGGGCGCAGCACGTCGCGGGGGAGCTCGGCATCGCCCTCGCGACGATGTCCGAGGGCGTGCTGCGTCTCGGCCGGGTGATCGCCCAGGAGGGACGCTACCGCTGGTTGCTGGCCACCGCCGAGGGGTGGTCCGCCGAGCACGAGCGGATGGCGGCGTCGCTGCTTCTCGAGGTCATGGTCGGCGACCGGCCGGGGGTCTGGCGGGAGTGGGTCCACGTCGCCGACCCCCAGGCCCTCGATCTCGCGGCGCTCGCAGCCCGGATCGGCGACCGGGTCCTTCTGACCCGCCACCGCATCGCCACCGATGGCGGGCTGCACGACCTCATCCTCCACCCCGAGATGACCGCTCAGCTGCTCGCCGCGATCGCGCCGCTCTTCGTCGCGACCCCGGACGCGCGGGACCCGCTGCCGCGGCTGCTCGGCAGCGACGGGCTGCTCGCGGCCTACGCGCTGACGGTGGTCGACGATCGGGCCGACCCGACCGCTCCGGTGGTCAGCCCGTGCGACGGAGAGGGGCTGCCGTCGCGTCGGACGCTGCTCCTCGACGAGGGCGCGCCCCGGCACCGCGTGGCGAGCTTCGCCGATGCGCGCCGCCTCGACGAGACGCCGCGCGGGGGGGCGGTCCGCCGT
Source organism: Thermoanaerobaculales bacterium (assembly GCA_025456145.1). Taxonomy (GTDB): domain Bacteria; phylum Acidobacteriota; class Thermoanaerobaculia; order Thermoanaerobaculales; family Sulfomarinibacteraceae; genus JAHECW01. Next base: position 42,893 of record JALOLD010000006.1, read on the forward strand.
TCCTACCGCGACCGGCCGGCGACCGGGCTCGCCAACCTCAGGGTCGTCACCGACGACGGCCGGCCGCCGGGGGAGCTGCTCGGAGCGAGCGACCGTGCGCTGTACCTGCTGCGCCCGCTCGCCCCGGTCAGCTGCGACCTCGTCTCCGGCGCCTACAGCCTGATCGCCTCGGGGGTCTGGATCGAGGGGCGACGGGTGCTCGGCTGGCACCCGGTGGTCGAGCTCACCGGCAAGATCGGCTCGCTCCTACGGCGGATCGAGGCGGTCGGCACCGACCTCGCATGGTTCCAGACCTCGCAGTGCTTCGTCGGCGCCCCGTCGCTGCTCGTCCGTCGCCAGTCGGTGATCGGATAGTTGACAGCCGGCAGCTGACGGTTGACAGTGTGCCCGCGCGGGGAGGTGGTGATGGAGGTTGGCATCATGGGGCTGGCGGCGAGCGGCAAGACCTCGCTCTTCGGCCTCCTCACCGGACAGGATCCGGCGCTCGCGGCGAGCCGTCGCGATACGCAGGTCGGCGTCGCCAAGGTCCCGGACCCCCGGCTCGACGCCCTCGCGGCGATGTTCCGGCCCAAGAAGACGACCCCGGCGACGATCCGGTTCGCCGACATCCCGGGGATTCCCGACGAGCATCGGGGCGAGCCCGGCTTCAACCTGCCCGAGCTGCGCACCGCGGACGCGGTCGTGGTCGTGCTCCGGGCCTTCTCGTCGGACGCGGTCGCCCATCCGCGGGGCTCGGTCGACCCGCTGCGCGACCTGGAGCACATCGAGGAGGAGTTCATCCTCCAGGACCAGATGGTCGTCGAGCGGCGGCTCGAGCGGCTCGCCCGGGACCTCCAGAAGCGTCGCGACCCCGAGCTCGAGCGCGAGCGCGACCTGCTCGTCCAATGCCTCGCGGTCCTCGAGGACGGGCGGCCGCTGCGCGGCGAGACCTTCGACCGGCCGGCCGAGAAGAAGCTGCGCGGCTTCACCTTCCTGTCGCTCAAGCCGATGCTCGTGGCGGTCAACGTCGGCGAGTCGGAGATCGCCGAGGACCCGTTCGTCGACCCCGGCTGGGCGGCCTGGACCTCTCGTCCCGGTCTCGCCTTCACCCGCTTCTGCGCCACCCTCGAGTCGGAGCTCGCCGAGCTCGACGGCGACGACGCCCGCGCCTTCATGGACGACCTCGGGATCGCCGACCGGGCCCTCGAGAGGATCATCGGCGAGTCCTACCGCCTGCTCGGCCTGATCTCGTTCTTCACCGTCGGCGAGGACGAGTGCCGGGCCTGGTCGATCCTCGCCGGCACCGAGGCGATCGACGCGGCGGGCGTCATCCACTCGGACATCCAGCGCGGCTTCATCCGCGCCGAGGTCGTGCCCTATGACGAGCTCCTGGAGGTCGGCTCGCTCGCCGGCTGTCGGCAGCGCGGCACCCTGAGGCTGGAGGGCAAGACCTACACCGTGGCCGACGGCGAGGTCGTGCACTTCCGCTTCAACGTCTGAGCAGCCGCGGCGATCCGGAAAGAGCACCGCGCCGCCGCGCCGCCCGCGTCGCCACCGGGTCGCTCCGACCGGTCAGACGACGGCGTCGACCAGGGCGGAAAGCCCGCGCCAGAGCGGCGCGAGCCGGGCCTCCGGCGAGGTGTCGCCGATCCGGGGGGCGGTCTCGGGGTCGCCGACCACGCCGGCGCCGCCCCCACCCGGCGGCGGGGTCGGGAAGCCGTAGGGCGTGCTCCCCGGATCGGGCAGCCCCGGGCTGGCGCCCGCTGCGCCGGACGCACCGCTGCGGCTCGCCGCCCCGCCGCCACCGGCGGTCGCCCCGGCCGCGGCGCCGCCGCTGCGGCCCGGATCGCGCGGCGGCGCCGGCGTCCTGACCTTGCGCGTCGTCAGCGTCGGCGCCGGGGTCGGCGTCGGCGTCGGGATCGGCGTCGGTTCGAACTGGCTTCGGACCTGCTGCACCGTCGCCGGCTCGAGGTAGGGCATCGGCATCAGCTGCTGCGAGCGCTGGCGGTCGAAGTGCCGGACCTGGGCGCCGAGCTGAAGGTCGGACGACAGGATCTCGGGGTTGACCGCCGGGTCGGCGAGCTCGGGGGCGTGCTCGAAGGCCTTCTCGAAGTGCTTCATCGCGTCGGCGGCGTCGCCGGTCTTCTCCTCGAGCAGGCCGAGGTAGAAGTTCGCCCAGGCGTGACCGCTGCGGATTCCGAGGCACTTCTCGTAGGCCGAGCGGGCGGCGGGCAGGTCGCCCCCGTGGTGCTCGACCAGGCCGATCCGGAACCAGGCGTCGGCCAGCTCGGGGTCGAGCTTGAGAGCCTGCCGGAAGTAAGTCACCGCGTCCTTCGACCAGCCGCGGTAGAAGAGCATCGTTCCGAGGTCGACGAGCTCGCCGGCGTTGAGCTCGCCGGCCTCGGCGCGCTGCCAGTAGGTCCGGATGGTCTCGTCGCCGGGGTCGTCGACGACCAGCCACTTGACGAAGATCGGGTCCTTGGCGGCCACATCGACCACGAGGATGAGCAGGGCCATTCCGGTTGCCAGGAACCTGGCCGTCGTCGCGAGCTTCATCTTGCCGACTCCCGCCTGCGGATCTTCCGTGCAGCGAGCTTCACCTTACCATCCTCCACCCGCACCTCGAACTGGACCTCGCGGCCGAGCTTCTGCTGGAGCTCGGCCCGCTGCTGCTCGAGCTGGCGGTCGAACTCGAGCCGGTTGAGCCGCACGTCGAGACCGAGCTGGCGTTTGGCCGACACATAGCGGTCGTACAGGGACCCGCCGCCAGCCGATTCTACGGATGTCAGGGTGGGACCGTTTGCCTCCTCGACCTGCGGGTGGGTGACGTGCGACCCGACACCCTCGGGGCGCACCGACCGTCCCTCCTCGCGCTCGCGCAGCATCCGCTCCCAGTTCTGCGAGTAGGTCATGAACCGGTGCTGGAGCTGCTCGACGCGGAACTGGTCGGCCCGACGGTTGAAGCCCTGCTCGGCGAGGCTGCGCAGCCGCTGTGCGAACCGCGCGCGCTCGACCTCGGGGGGGACCCGGAGCCCGCCCGAGAAGAACCGCTCCCAGTTCTTGACCTGCTCGCGAAGATCTCGCTCGAGCAACTGGATCTTCTGTTCGAGGTCCATGATCGGCTCCCGACGACGCCCGGGATGACGGTCGCACGGCCCCGGGATACAATGCCACGATGCCTTCCCAGTATCGCACCATCCCGGCGATCCATCGACTGCTCGAGCGCGAGTCGCTGCGCCGGGCCGTCGAGCGGCACGGCCGGCCGCCGGTGATCGCGGCCTGCCGCCGGGCGGTCGACCGGTTGCGCCGGCGGATCGCCAACGGCGCCGTCGACGACGCCGCGAGCCGCGACGCCACCTCCGCGATCGAGGCCGAGGCGCTGTCCATCCTCGCCGAGACGACCCGCCCGGCCTACCGCGGCGTGGTCAATGCGACCGGGGTGCTGATCCACACCAACCTCGGCCGGTCGCCGCTGTCGACCGAAGGGCTCGACGGCCTCGAGTCCTATCTCGCCCTCGAGCTCGACCTGGCCACCGGCCGGCGTGGTCAGCGGCTGGCGCCGCTGCGACAGCGGATCGCCGAGCTGTGCGGCGCTCACAGCGCGGTGATGGTCAACAACAACGCCGCGGCACTGCTGCTGATCCTCAGCGCGCTCGCCTCGGGCCGGCAGGTGATCGTGTCGCGGGGCCAGCTGATCGAGATCGGCGGCTCGTTCCGGCTGCCCGAGGTGATGGCGGCCTCGGGCTGCCGTCTGGTCGAGGTCGGATGCACCAACCGCACCCACCTCGCCGACTACGAGCGCGCGCTGACCGACGAGACCGGCGCGATCCTCGTCGCCCACCAGTCGAACTTCCGGATCGTCGGCTTCACGACCGAGCCGGCGATCTCCGAGCTCGCCGCGCTCGCCCGCCGGGCCGGGGTACCGCTGATCGTCGACCAGGGCTCGGGGTGCCTCCACGACCTCGGCCGCTGGGGCCTGCCGCCCGAGCCGACGGTGCAGGGTCTCCTCGCCGAGGGCGCCGATCTCGTCTGCTTCTCGGGCGACAAGCTGCTCGGCGGCCCCCAGGCCGGGATCGTCGTCGGCGCCGCCGAGTGGGTCGAGCCGCTCGGCCGCCACCCGCTTTATCGCGCGCTCCGGCCCGACAAGACCGCCCTCGTCATGATGGACCGCGTCCTCGCCGCCCACCGGTCCGGCCGGCTCGAGGAGATCCCCCTCTACGCGATGATGTCGGCGCCGCTCGACGCCCTCGCGCGGCGCGCCCGCCGGCTCGCCTCCCGGCTGCGCCGGGCCGGGGTGCCGGCCCGCGACCGCGCCCTCCGCGCGGCCCTCGGTGGCGGCACGACCCCCGAGGAGACGATGCCGAGCCACGGGTTGGCGGTGGCCGGCGGTCAGGCCCTCGCCGACGCGCTGCGCGGTGGCGAGCCGCCGGTCATCGGCCGCCTCGTCGAGGACGAGGTGCTGCTCGACCTGAGAACCGTCCGGCCGACCGAGGACCACACCCTCGAGCGCGCCCTCGTCGAGGCTCAGAGCAGGCTCAGCGACCTCCAGGCCTCGGGCAGGTAGAGCCAGAGGAGGACCGCCGCCGCGAGAAAGGTCCCGAAGGGCAGCGCGGTGCTCCGGGTGCCGCGGCCGCTGACGATGAGCGCCCCGCCGACCAGCGCGCCGAGCACCGCCGCGGTGACCAGCACCATCAGGCAGCCCTCGAGCCCGACCACCGAGCCGATCGCCGCCAGGTACTTGACATCGCCCCAGCCCATCCCCTCGACCCCGCGCAGCCACCGGTAGAGCAGGATGACGGTGGTCGGCAGAGCGGCCCCGACGACCGCGCCGGCCAGCGAGTCGCCGAGCCCGGTCAGGCCGCCGAACCACGAGAAGCCGAGACCGAGGACGATCGCCGGGTAGGTCATGACGTCGGGCAGGAGCTGGTGCTCGAGGTCGATCAGGGCGAGGGCGAGGGACAGCCAGGCGAAGATCACCACCTCGGCGGTCACCGCGCCGAGACCGTACCGGACGACGCCGAGGACCGCGAGACCGGCCGCGGCGGCCTCGACCAGCGGGTAGCGGATCGCGATCCTCGCCCGGCAGCTCCGGCACCGCGCACCGAGGATGATCCACGAGACGATCGGCAGGTTGTCGTACCAGGCGATCGGGGTCGCACAGGTCGGGCAGGCCGACCGCGGCGAGACGATCGACAGCCGGCGCGGCACCCGGTGGATCACGACGTTGAGGAAGCTGCCGACCACCGCCCCGACGACGAAGGCGTAGAGGATCACGATCGTCTGCGTCTGACCAGGCATCGGTAGAGCTCCTCCAGCTGTCGAACCATGTGGTCGCGGTCGAAGGCCTCGAGCCCGTCGGTCGCGGCGGCTGCCATCTGGCGCCGCCGATCCTCATCGGCGAGCAGGCCGAGCACCGCGCGGGCGAGGGCTCCCGGGTCCCCCGCCACGACGAGCTCGCCGTTGACCCCCGGTCGCACCACCTCGGGCGTGCCGTCGACCGCGGTCGCGACGACCGGGACCCCGGCCGCCAGCGCCTCGACGACCGAGCACGGCAGGCCCTCGTGGCGCGACGACAGGACCGACACCGCGGTCGAGGCGAGCAGCCCGGGCACATCGTCGAACCACCCGGTGAAGTGGATCCGGCCGGTCAGACCGAGCTCGTCCGCGAGCCTCTCCGCCGGGCCGCGCAACCGGCCGTCGCCGACCATCACGAACACCGCCTCGGGCCGCTCGCCCGCGATCGCCGCGGCGGCGCGGACGAAGTCGAGCGGCGCCTTCTGGGGCTTGAAGTTACCGATCTGGACGACCAGCGGGGCGCCGGCGGGAAGCCCCAGCCGGCGACGCGTCGCCGCACCGTCGCCGGCGTTCCGGAAGCGGGCGAGGTCGACCCCGGCGCGGATCACCGTGGCCTCGGCCTCGCCCCACAGGCCGAGCTCGAGCCCGCGCCGCCGGTTGAGCTCGGACACCGTGACGAAGTGGTCGGTCCAGCGGGCGGCCAACCGCTCGACGGCGAAATAGGCGATACGCTTGACCGCCGGCTGGAGCGGGGTGAAGCCGAAGCCGTGCACCGTGTGGACGACGACGGGCACTCCCTCGCGACGAGCCGCGAGCCGCCCGAGCACCCCGGCCTTCGACGAGTGGGTGTGGACGACGTCCGGCCGGAAGTCGCGGATCGCCCGGCGCAGCCCGGCCAGGGCGCGCAGATCGCGGTGCGGGGCGACCGGCCGCACCAGGTCGGGGATCTCGAAGGCGACGACGTCGGCGAGCTCCCGGGCCTCGTCGTCGAGGACGTCGCCCGGGCCCCAGGCGAGGGCGGCGTCGAAACTGGCGCGGTCGAGGCGGGCGGCGGTGTGGAGGGCGACCCGTTGCGCGCCGCCGAGCTCGAGGCGGGTGATCGCGGTCAGCACCCGGATCCGTTCGCCGCTCAACCGAGCTCCCGGACGATCCGCCGCGCCGCGGCCATCCCGTCGAGGATCGCGTCCTCCATCGCCGAGTACTTCCACTCCGCCCAGCGGCCGGCCAGCCGGACGCCGTGCTCGGCGAGCCAGCTCCGCAGCGCGGCGACCGCGGGACGTCTCGGGTGGTCGAAGACGACATAGGCCGGGTCGACCATGGTCAGGCGGCGGACCTCGACCGCCGCCGGGTCGAGCAGACCGATCGCGACCAGCGCCGCCTCGGCGCGCGCGGCCTCGCCGGCGACGTCGCCGACCCCCGGCTCGAGGCTGACCTCGACCGAGACCGTGTGGCAGCCGGCCGGGGCGAGCCGACCGTGGTTCGACGGGAAACCGACCCGGTAGAAGGGCAGCTCGGGGTCGGGGAAGTATCGCCAGTGCTCGGGGACCGGCGCCGGGCCCCGGACGCCGAGGGCGATGTTGAGCACCCGCACCCAGCGCAGCGCGCGCCGCGCCGCCGCCACCTCTCCCGGCAGGGGGTCGACGACCAGGTCGAGGAACGCCGGCAGGGCAATCGTCGAGATCGCGAGGTCGAAGGGCAGGCGCTCGCCGCCGGCGAGCTCGAGCCAGCCCTCGCCGAGGCTGAGCCGAACCACCTCGGCGCCGAGCCTCAAACCCGGGACGGCGGCGGCGACCCGGTCGGGCAGCAGCCGGATCCCGCCCTCGGCGGGGTAGCGGAAGAGCGCGTTGTAGCCGACCTCGGCGTCGTGCAGACCGAGCGCGCCGTCGACGACCTCCTCGAGGCCCGGCTTGGGCACGTAGCGTCCGACCCAGTCGAGGCTCAGCTCCTCGGGCTCGGCGCGGTAGAGCTTGCGGTTGTAGGGGAAGAAGAAGTGGCGGGCGAGCCCCTCGCCGAACCGTTCGTCGACCCAGTCGCGGAAGCTGGCGGGCTCGCGTTCCGGGCTCGCCGCCCAGGCCCGGATGAAGCCGAGCAGGCAGTCCCGCCGGATCTCGGGGGCGAGGGCGTGGGTGTTGATCTGGATCGGGTAGGGGGTCGCCCGGCCGCCGACGACGACCGCGGCGAGGCGCCGCCAGACGGCGAGCTGCGACCACAGGCCGAGGGCCTCGAGATAGGCCTCGGTCTCGGGCCGCCCGACGTGGAGCAGATGGCCGGTGTAATCGAAGACATAGCCGGCATCGGCGATGCTCCGGCAGGCGCCGCCCGGCTCGCCCTCCCGCTCGAGCACCGGTGCTCCGAGCCCGGCCGCGGCGAGGCGCTCGCCGGCCACCAGCCCGGTCAGGCCGCCGCCGATGACGAGGACCCTCACGCCGGCCCCATGTCGACCCGGCCGAGCCAGACCAGGATGGCGAGCCCGACCGCGCCGACCACCGCGCTGACGACGATGGTCGTCGTCGGGTCGAGGTAGAGGATCGCCAGCCCGACCCCGCCGAGCAGGACCGCCGCCGCGTAGCACGCGACCACGGTGCGGACCGTCGAGCCGCCGAGCCGGCGGCGCAGCCGCAGCGGGATGTGGTCGGGGCTGCCGTGGTAGATCTTCCGTCCCGCCCGGACCCGCAGGAACATCACGAAGAAGGTGTCGACGACCGGCAGAGCCAGGAAGTAGAGCGGCGCGATGAAGCCGAGGTCGTTGTATGCCGTGTAGTCCATGACCATCGCCAGGGCGCCGAGGGTCAGACCGATGAACAGGCTCCCGCAGTCGCCGAGATAGATCACCGCCGGGTGGAAGTTGAAGCGGAGAAAGCCGAGCAGCGCGCCGACCAGGGCAACCGTGAAGTAGGCGACGACCATCCGCCCGTTGAGCAGCGCGACGACCAGCAGATAGGTCCCGGCGATGACCCCCAGCCCGCCCGCCAGCCCGTCCATGATGTCGCTCAGGTTGAAGGCGTTCGACGTTCCGACCAGCCAGAGCACGGTGAGCGCGGCCCGCCCCCACCAGGGCATGAAGATCAGGTGGAGCATGACCCCGGCCTTGAGCAGGACGAAGACCGCGACCGCCTGGCCGATCGCCTTGGGCTTGGGGGTCAGCGCGCCGAAGTCGTCGATCAGACCGACCATGGTGACGATGGTCGAGGCGAGGAGCAGCGCGAGCAGCTCCTCGTCGAACTCGAAGGTCATCCCGATCGACAGCAGAAAGGCGACGAAGACCGCGAGCCCACCGAGGTAGGCGACCGGCTGCCCGTGGGTCTTGAGGTGCCCGTCCGGCCGGTCGACGACGCCGAAGCGCAGCGCCGCCTCGCGGGCCATCGGCGTGCCGACCAGGGCGAGCAGGTAGGCGAGAAAGAAGCCGAGGGTCAGCTGGATCACCATGGCAGGTCGTCGAGCCTCCGGCGCGGCCGGCCGCGTCGCGCGCGCCACTCATCGACGACCAGCGGCCAGCGCCGGGCGAGCGCCGCCGCGAGCGCCGGCCGCCGCACCACGCCGAGGGTCGTCAACGCCGCGTCCCACGCCAAGAGTAGGGGCAGCCGCAGCCCGAGATCAAGCGCTCCCAGGTGCCGGATCAGCGTCATCCAGCGGTTTGTGACAACGCAGGCCTCGAGCTCGACCGGCCGTCGCCAGCGCAGCGGGCCGCGCCCGGCGGCGGCGCCGGCGCCGCGGCGGTGCACCGCCACCGCCTCGGGAAGGGCGTCGACCCGGTAGCCCGCGTTGGTCAGCCGCCAGCCGAGCTCGAGGTCCTCCCAGAAGCAGAAGAAGGGCTCGGCCCACGGCCCGGTCGGCGCCGCCACCGCGGCGAGGGCCGGGCGCCGGTAGACCGCGAGCGCGCCGCAGGCCGCGAGCACCGGTCTCCTCCGCAGCAGCTCGGGCGAGACGGTCTCGCCATAGCCCCGGTCGCGCACCTCGAGGGTGAGAGGGGCGAGCACCTGTCCGATGCTGTCGACGGTGACGCCGTCTCCCCGCATGAGCCGCGGCGCGACCCCGGCGAGGGGGTCGCCGACGGCGAGGGCCGCGGCGGCGAGGCTCAGGCAGTCGGGCGAGACCCGGACATCCGGGTTGAGGAAGGCGACGGCCTCGGGCCCGTCGCCGAGGGCGGCGAGGCCCCGGTTGCAGCCGCCGGCGAAGCCGGTGTTGACGGGCAGGGCGATGAGCTCGAACCGCCGGTCATTGAACGCGGCGACGACCTCGCGGCTGCCGTCGGTCGAGGCGTTGTCGACGACGACGACGCGGCCGAGCCGGTCGGCGACGGCCAGCGCGGCCAGGCAGGCGGGCAGGTCGAGCGACGAGTTGTAGCTCACCACCACCGCGTCGACCGCGGCCGCCGGGGACGGACCGTTCACCGACCGACCCCGCGATCGGGCACGCGCGCGACATCTCGGGGCGCCGCCTGGCGGCTGCCGGGCATGGCGGCATCATACCGGTCCCCCCGGACCCGGCGCGCCGGCCGGACCGGACCCTGCCACAATGGACGCGATGAGCGACGCCGCGGTCCCCGACCCCGCCCCGCCCCGTCTTCCTGCCCGGCTCCAGGCGGTGCTGCTGGTCGCGCTCGCCCTCGCCGCCTTGTGGCCGAGCCTCGAGGCCGGCTTCTTCTGGGACGACATCCGGCAGATCGTCGACTCGACGACAATCGACGACCCCGGGGCGCCGCTGCGCTACCTCTCGCTCAACGTCGCCGAGTCGCGGGGCGAGACCGGCCGCGGCGGCGACGGCGTCGACACCTACCGGCCGATGTTCTTCGTCGCGCTCTGGTTGATCCATCGGGTCAACGGCGCGGACCCCTTCTGGTTCCACCTCGCGGTCGTCGCCGCCCACCTCGCGGTCTGTCTGCTGCTGTGGGTGGCAACCAGGCGCTTCGTCGGATCGGACCTCGCCGCGGCGGCGGTCTTCGCGGCCTTCGCGATCCACCCGGTGACCGCGGAGGGCTTCCTCTGGGCCTCGGCGATCTCGGAGCCCCTTTCGGCGGCCGGGCTGCTCGGCGCCGTCCTGATCCTCGACCGCTGGGGCCGAGAACCCAACCCCCGGGCCGCGAGCCTGGTCGCCGGTCTGGTCATGCTCGCCGGGCTGCTCTCCAAGGAGGTCGTGATCGGCGCGCTGCCGGCGGTGTCGCTCTACCTGTGGCGGGTGCGGGGGGTTCGCCCGGCGGCCCTGGTCGGGCCGTGGGTGGCCGCCGCGGTCTTCCTCGCCCTGCGGGTCAACGCGCTCGACGGTCTCCAGGCGACCGGCGCCGGTCTCGAGCAGCGCCTCGCCGCGCTCCGCAACCTGCCGGTCCTGGTCGTCGACGGGCTGGTCGCGCTGGTCACGCTGCGGCCGGTCGGCGTCCGCCACCTCTACTGGGACTACCGGGAGCTCGGCTGGACGGAGAGCGCGGTCGCCGCCCTCGCCGTGCTGGCCATGGCGGCGGTCGCCTGGCGGGCCCGCCGCCGGCTGCCGCTGCTACCGATCGCCCTCGCGGTGACGGTCTGCATGCTGGCCCCGGTCGCCCTCGTCACCACCGCCCCGGGCTGGGGCGGCTTCGGCCGCTACCTCTACCTGCCCTGGGGCTTCCTCCTGCTCGCCGCCGGCGAGGCCGGCCGACGGCTCGCGCCGCGGTTGCGCGAGGGTTCGCCACGCCTCATCCCGATCGTCGCCGTGGCAACCGCCCTCTTCCTCGCCCTCGAGCTGGTCGGTCTCGGCCGCGCGCTCGAGGTCTACCGGTCGCCCGAGAGCCTCGCCCGCGCCGCGGTCGAGCTCCAGCCCCACGCCCCCGAGGGCTGGGAGTGGCTCGGCAACCACGAGCTCGAGGCCGGCGACCTGGCCGCCGCCGCCGCCTGCTACCGCGAGGCGGTGGCGATCGAGCCGTCGATCCTCAGGCCGCGCCACAACCTCGCCGCCGCGCTGCTCTTTCTCGGGCAACCGGCCGAGGCCCTCGACCACGCCCGCGCGGTCGCCGAGCTCCACGGCGTCGCCCCGGACGGCGCCTGGGTCGCCGCCTCGGCGTGCCTCGAGCTCGGACGCCGGGAGGAGGCGGGGCGCTGGATCGAGCTCGGCCTCGCCGAGGCGCCGGCCGACCGGCGTCTGCTCGAGCTGAGGTCGCGGTGGCTCGACCCGGCCCCGACTCCGACCCCCTGAGGCCGCGGCTCAGCGGGAAGCCGCCCGCTCGAGGACCCTTTCCATCGCATCGAGGTGGCGCTCCAACGAGAGCTCGGCCCGCGCCCTCACCGCTGCGGTCTCGCCGAGGCGCCGCCGCAGGGCGCCGTCGCCGGCCAGTCGGACGATCCGCTCGGCGAGGCCCGACGTGTCGCCCGGCGGCACCATCAGCCCGGTCTCGCCCTCGACGACCATCTCGGCCACACCCCCGGTGCGATAGGCGACGACCGGCCGGCCGGCGGCCATCGCCTCCATGACCACCCGGGGCAGCGAGTCGGGCCAGATGCTGGTGAAGGCGACGAGGTCGACCGCGCCGAGCAGCCCGAAGACGTCGTCGACCGGCGAGACGAGGCGGATCCGCTCGCTCGCCGGCGAATCGGCGACCCGCCGGCGCAGCGCTTCGACCTCGGCGGTCGGCCCGTACACCGGCAGGACGACCGCCAGCCCGGGGGCGAGCTCCGCCGCCTCCTCGACCGCGTCGAGGAAGTGGCCGACCCCCTTGTGGACCGCGGCGCCGCCGAGGAAGCCGACGACCACGCCGTCGCCCGGCAGGCCGAGGGAGGCCCGGACCGCCGCCCGGTCGGCCCGGGCGGGCGGGCTCGCCACCCCGTTGCGGACCACCGTCACCCGGTCGCCGAGACCCTCCTCGTCGAGCCACTCCGCCACCGCTCCGCTGACCGCCACGATGTGGCGCGCGTCGCGGGCGAGCCGGCGGGCGAACCAGCGGCGGCGGCGGCCGGGGGGCAGGATCTCGCGGACGTGCCAGACCACCGGCAGGCCGAGGGCCGCGGCCGCCGCCGCGCCCTTGAGCTGGGGCAGGCAGTTGACATGGACCACGTCGGGCCAGAAGCGGTCGAGCCAGACCATCATCCGGCGCACCCCGGGGTCGGGGGCGCGCCAGCGCAGGTAGCGCCCGAGCTGGAGCGCGGCCGGCTGCCCGGTCCACTGGACGAGCCAGCAGGCCCGGCTCGGGATCTCAGCGACCGGCACCCCGGCGCCCTCGAGCCGGCCGGTCAGACACCACCGTCCGGGCGCGATCGCGGCCGTCTCGTGGCCCCGGGCGGCGAGCGCCTCGAGCAGGCCGGCGAGGCTCCTCTCGGCGCCGGTCGGCGCGCCGGCCGAGGCGAGGTGCGAGATCCCGACGAGCCTCATCGATCCGCTCCCGCGGCGCGCCGGTCGAGGGCGCGTTGCCAGTGCTCGAGCACCATCAGGGCCCACAGCGCGGTCCCGTGGTCGGCGCGGCCCGCCAGGTGCTCGGTCACCATCCCCTCGACCGCCCCGGGCCGGAACAGCCCCCGCCGGCGGACGCTCTCCCCCGACAGCAGGTCGCGGACGGCATCGGCGAGGTCGGCCCGCAGCCAGGGACCGATCGGGGTCGCGAAGGCCTGCTTGCGACGGGTCGCGGCGGTTCGCGGGATGAGCCCGGCGACCGCCCGCCGGAGGAGGATCTTGTCGTGCCGCAGGGTCGCCTTGAGCCGGCCGGGCAGCGCCAGGACGAGGTCGACGACCCGGTTGTCGAGAAAGGGGACCCGGACCTCGAGCGAGTGGGCCATGCTCATCCGGTCGACCTTGGGCAACAGGTCGCCGGGCAGAAAGCTCTCGCGGTCGGCGGCGAGCCGGCCGTTGACCGGGTCGACCCGGTCAAAGCCGCGCCAGCGCTCGGCGAGCTCGGCGAGGGGCGCGAGCATCGCCTCCTCGCTGGCCAGCGGCTCCAGGGTGAGGGCGTCGATCTCGGCGGCGCTGAAGACCCGCCCCCAGTGGAGCTGGCGCTCGAGCCCCGGCGCCATCCGCAGGCGCTCGCGCAGGCGGGGCGACGGCGCCCGGCCGGCGAGCCGCATGAGAAGCGGGACGAGCCGACGCCCGGGTCCTCCGAGGGCGTCGATCCCGACGTCGAAGCGCTGGCGCTCGTAGCCGCCGAAGATCTCGTCGGCCCCCTCCCCGGACAGCGCGACGGTCACCCTCGACCGGGCGAGCCGCGACATGTACCAGGTCGGGATCGCGGTGCAGTCGGCGTTGGGCGTGTCGAGACCGGTGAGGATCGTCTCGAGATCGCGGGCGACCGTCGCCGGGTCCATGACCAGCTCGTGATGGTCGCTGCCGAGGTGCTCGGCGACCGAGCGCGCGGCCGCCAGCTCGGAGACCGCCCCGGGCCCCTCGAAGCCCACCGAGAAGGTCCGCAGCGGCCCCGAGACCGCGCGCCCGGCGAGCGCCGACACGGTCGACGAGTCGACCCCCCCGGAGAGGAAGACCCCGACCGGCACGTCGGCGACGAGCTGGCGCTCGACCGCCTCCGCGAGGGTCGACCGCAGCCGCTCGACGATGTCGGCCGGCGCGTCGGCGCGGTCCTCGGGACCGGGCGGCCGCCAGTAGGCGCGCAGCTGCTCACCCGAGCGACCGGCATCGAAGGTCACGACCGAGGCCGGCGGCACCGCCCGGACTCCCGCGAGCAGGGTCCCGCCGGGCGACGGGTAGCCGAGGGCGAGGTAGTGCCTGAGCTCGGCCGGCTCGAGCCCGGACCGGACCGGGAAGCCACCGGCGAGCAAAGCCCGCAGCTCGGAGGCGAAGGCCACGGCGCCGTCCTGCCGGGTCCAGAGCAGCGGCTTGATCCCGAACCGATCGCGGGCCAGGTGGAGGCGTCGCTCGCGCCCGTCCCAGAGGGCCAGGGCGAACATCCCGTTGAGCCGGGCGAGGCAGCCGATACCCTCCTCGGCAAAGAGCCGCAGCACCACCTCGACGTCGCCGCGGCTGCGGAAGCGGTGGCCCTTGCCCTCGAGCTCGGCGCGCAGCTCACGGAAGTTGTAGATCTCGCCGTTGAGGACGATCGCCGCCCGGCCGTCGGCGAGCACGATCGGCTGCTGACCCGTCTCGAGGTCGATCACCGACAGCCGGCGGAAGCCCAGCGACACCCTCTCGTCGTCGTGGAACCCCTCGTCGTCGGGCCCGCGGTGGACGAGCGCCGCGGCCATCGCCCGCACCCGTCGCGACCGCTCGTCGCGACCCGGCCCACCGAGGATCCCGGCGATCCCGCACACGGGTCGATTATGACAGCCTCGGCCGGTCGCCCGCTGGCGCCGGCCCGGCGCCGCCGGTCCGGCCGAGGAGGCGGTCGATGATCTCGACCATCGCGGCGCCGACCCGGTCGAGCGAGTACGACCGCTCGACGACCGCCCGGGCGGCCCGTCCGATCCGGGCTCGCAGCTCGCGGTCGGCGGCGAGACCGAGGATCGCGCCGACCCACTCCTCCTCGCTCGCAGCGAAGAGGCCGCTGACCCCGTGCTCGACGACCTCGCGGTTCATGCCGACCGGCGACAGCACGACCGGCAGCCCCATCGCCATGCACTGCAGGGCCTTGTAGCTGCACTTGCCGCGGTTCCACGGGGTGTCGGCGAGGGGCATGAGACCGATCTCGACGTCCTCCAGGCACGCCGCCTCGCGCTCGATGGTGAACCGCTCGACCTCGACGGGGAACGGGGTCGCCGGCGGATCACCATCGGAGACCACCTTGAGGCGGACCCCCGGGCGAGCGGCGACGACCCGTTCGAAGACCGGCGAAAGGCTGCTCCACTCGGGCAGGTTGCCGCGCGTCCCGATCCATCCCACGACGCACTCGTCCCGACGACCGGTCCCCTCCTTCGGGCGGAAGATCGACAGATCGACCCCGGTCGGCACGACCTCGGTTCGCGGGTGGCCGGCCCGCTCCGCGAGGTGGCGGTTGCCCGCGACCACGAGATCGGCGGCCGCCACGGTCGCCCGGAAGTTGCTCCGGTAGCGAGCTCTGCTCCGCTCGTCCTGGGGCTCGTCGGGGGACGGCAGGTCGACCGCGTCGTCGAACTCGTAGATCAGCCGTGGCGCGAGCCGCCGCAGCCATCGGGCGGTCGGGCCGGGGAAGGTCTTGCGGTAGACCACGACGATGTCGGCCTTCGACGCGGCTCGCAGATCGCGCACCAGCTCGAAGGGTCGCAGCAGGCGGCGGCGGCGCAGCCGGTTGGGGTCGGCGCCGAGGGGAAAGACGATCCTGACCCGGTGGCCGCGACGCTCGAGATAGGACCGGTAGGCCAGGGGGCGAAGGCGGGTCCCGGGGCTCGTCTCGTCGCCGACGGTGAGGATCAGGACGCTGGCCGGCCGGCCCGGCAAGGCCACCTCAGCTCCGTTCCGGCTCGCGGGCCTGCGGGTCGCGACCGCCGATCCGGGCGATCGCGCTGACCGGGACCGGGAGGGTGCGCACCTCGGTCGAACCGACCCCGGCGAACCACTTCGCGAGCTCGGCCGCGGTGTGGCGCGACCGATGGGGCGGCGAGTACCAGTCGAAGTTGAGGAAGGCCGCGATCCCGGGGTCGAGGTGCTCGCCGACCGCGACCGCGCTCATCGCCCGGGAGAGGGCGCCCCGGAGCACGCCGCCGCGGCGATGCAACCTGGTCTTGAGGACGGTGAGCCGGCCGAGGACGACGCAGAGACCCTCGAGGGCGCGGTGCGGCAGACGCGAGGTCACGGGCCGCAGCAGCCGCTCGTGCCAGAGCTCGAGCAGGTATGGTGCGAGCCGCTCGGCGTGCGGGTAGAGCCACACTGCGAGCTCGCCCCCCGGGCGGACCAGCGAGGCGACGCTCTCGAAGGCCTGACGCGGCGCCGGGGTGTGGTGGAGGACGCCGACGCTGTAGGCGAGGTCGAAGCCGCCGACCAGCGGCGGGTGGAAGATGTCGCCCTGGACGATGAGCACGTTGGGCCGGCGCTCGGTGACCTCGACCGCCCGCTCCACCGCGTCGCTCGCGTCGAGCCCGACGGCGAGCCCGGCGCCGAGATCGGACGCCACTCGGACGTACTTGCCCATCCCGCAGCCGGCCTCGAGCACCCTTCTCCCCTCGAGCCTCGAGGTCGTGGCGGCGGCGAGCTGCTCGGCGCTCGGCGGCTCGACGAGGAAGTCGCAAAACCCGACCCGGTCGAAGAAGGCCGGCTCGACGCCGGTCAGGCCGAAGAAGGTCACGCGATCCTCGTCGCGCGTGGTCACCGGGTAGCGCAGCCACTCGAAGCCGAACGAGGCCCGGGTCCGCTCGCCGACCCGAGTCGCGCCGCCCGCGACCTCGGCCTCGACCATCCGCGGCACCCCGGCGCGCACCGGAAACCCCGCCGAGCAGCCGACGCACCGCAGGGCGCCATCCTCGATCCAGCCGACGGTCGGGGAGGCCTCAACCCGCCCGCGACACCTCGGGCACGCGAGCTCGGCGGCGTGCTGGGCGTGCATCCTGCCCGAGGGTAGCACGGGCGTCGGCGGACCGCCGGTGGACCGGTCGCGCCTCGTGGGCGACGCGCTACCGGGACGTCGAGGCGGTCACTTGTCTCGGATCGATCCGGCGCCGACCGACGAGCCGCGCCCAAGGGTTCTAAACCACGAGCCCGCCGGTCAATCCGGCTTTCGGGCGTGGACATAGGTCGTCGACGCGAGCACGTGGGCTCGATCCGAACGGTTGACGGCCCGGTCGAGGAATCGAACCGGAAGCAGCAGCGCTCGCGCCGCGATGACGGCAATCGCACGCAGACCGCGCACCGGCACGAGCATCGACAGATACTCCGGGATGAGCGACGAGATCATCCACGACGGACCGACGCACACCCCACAAGAGTCGATCTCGAATCCCTGCCGGGAGAAGTACGCGCGATGCCCCTCGAGGGTCGGGTTGAAGAAGTGGTTGGGGTAGCCGT
This sequence comes from Thermoanaerobaculales bacterium, assembly GCA_025456145.1. Classification (GTDB taxonomy): domain Bacteria; phylum Acidobacteriota; class Thermoanaerobaculia; order Thermoanaerobaculales; family Sulfomarinibacteraceae; genus JAHECW01. The sequence continues at coordinate 60,041 of JALOLD010000006.1, forward strand.
GGTATCCCTGAAGGAATGGCGTGACCGAGTAGACCTCGCCCCCCGGTCGAAGAACCCGGTACATCTCGCAGACCGCCGCCTGCGGCTCCTCGAGGTGCTCGAGCACCGCCTCGCAGTGGACCGCGTCGACCGATCGATCGGCGTATGGCAGCCGGTGGGCGTCGGCCACGACCTCGACGTTGTCGGCCGCTTCGATGTTGAGGTTGACGAAAAACGGGTGCGCGCGTGACGGACCGCCGCCGACCGAGACACAGAGGTCGTTATGGCCAATCCGGGAGACGAACGCCCGCCATGCCGATAGCGAGGCCTCGGATCGTTGGTCGCCCGCCGAGTTGAACAGCCGGTCGACGGCTGTCTGCAGCTTCGTCAGTCGTCGCGGGGCGACCCCCGGCGCAGCCTCGACAGGCCGGTCCGACGTCTCGTCGGCCACGTCTCGGACGGCAAGGAGAATCGGGACCCCACCCTCGATCCGATAGCTGTGCCGTCCGTCCTGAGTGGTCAGGCGCCCGTTTCTCTCGACCAGTCTGTCGCCGGTCGTCGGACAGACGAGTGCCCCTCGCGCGATCTGCTGGTCGACGCTCAACACGGTCGAGGTCTCCTTGCGACGCCACGGTTGCAGTCGGCGACATCGAGTGTACGCGGATCGCACGGCCGGCAGGCGGTCAATTTCGAGGCTCACATCTCACGTTGGTGCTCGAGAAACCACCGGTAGGTCGATCCGACCCCGTCCGCAAGCTCGATGGAGTGCCGCCAGCCGAGTGCGTTGAGCCGGCTGACGTCGAGCAACTTCTGCGGCATCCCGTCGGGTTTCGACGGGTCAAAGACGAGATCGGCATCCGGATGTACGACCGAGGCCACCAGCTCGGCGAGCTCGCGGATCGTGAGGTCGACCCCGGTGCCGACGTTGATGTGGCCGGCCTCGTCATAGCGCCGCATCAGGAAGAGACACGCTTCGGCGAGGTCGTCGACGTGGAGGAACTCTCGCCGCGGCGACCCGGTGCCCCAGAGGACCACCTCACGGCGGCCCTCGAGCTTGGCCTCGTGGAAGCGCCGGATGAGCGCCGGCAGGACGTGCGAGCTGGTCAGGTCGAAGTTGTCGTTGGGGCCGTAAAGGTTGGTCGGCATCGCCGAGATGAAGTCGCAGCCGTACTGGGCGCGGTAGGCCTGGCAGAGCTTGATGCCGGCGATCTTGGCCACGGCGTACGACTCGTTGGTCGGCTCGAGGCGCCCCGACAGCAGCTCCTCCTCGCGCATCGGCTGGCGGCACTCGCGCGGGTAGATGCACGACGAGCCGAGGTAGAGCAGCCGTTTGACGCCGTACAGGTGGGCCGCGTGGACAACCGTGGCGTGGATCATCATGTTGTCGTAGATGAACTCGGCCGGACGGGTCGAGTTGGCGAGGATGCCGCCGACCGTCCCGGCGACCAGGAAGACGAACTCCGGACGGTTGGCCTTGAACCAGTAGTTGACCGCCGCCTGGTCTCGCAGGTCGAGCTGCTCCCTGGTCGCGGTCAGCACCGTCGAGAAGCCCTCGCGCTCGAGCCTACGCAGCACCGCCGAGCCGACCAGACCGGTGTGGCCGGCGACGTAGATCCGCGATTGAATCGTAATCTGCTCCATGTCCCTGATCATTGTGCCACGCCGGCGCGCTTGATCGAACGTCGTGGTTCTGCGAGTCTCGTGCAGTGATCACCGACGAGCCGGGCGCCCCTTCGTCCGGGTCAGCTCACCCGGACGTCTCGATCGTCATCCCCAACTGGAATGGCGGTGACGAGCTCGCAACGTGCGTCGAGTCCATCCTGACTCACACCACCGGCGTTGAATTCGAGCTCATTCTGGTCGACAACGGCTCGACCGACCAGAGCCGAGAGGCGGTCACGTCGCTCACCGCGCGGGACCCCCGGGTGACCGCCGTTCTCAACGACGAGAACCTGATGTTCGCCCGGGCCTGCAACCAGGGCTACGCGGCCGCCCGCGGCCGCTACCTGCTCATCGCCAACAACGACATCGTGCTCGAGGACGATGCGGTCGCGCGGATGGCGGCGTACGCGGACCGACACCCTGAGATCGCGGTCGTCACGCCGCTCTTCGTCGGCCCCGACGGAGAGCGGCAGGAGCTGGTCAGAAGACTGCCGAACGCCGCCTATGTCCTCGCCTACTACCACCGGTTCGGCCGGGCGGTCGACCGTTTCGTCCTCGGCCGGCGCCTCCGCGACCTCTACCTCTACCGGGACACCACCTTCGACGAGGTCCGTCCCGTGGAGCAACCCGGCGCGTCTTTCAGCCTGATCCGTCGAAAGGTCGTCGACCGGCTCGGTTTCCTGTTCGACGAGGCCTACCCCCTGCTGTTCAACGACGTCGACCTTGCCCGGCGGCTCAATGGCGCGGGGGCGGTGGGCGTCGTCGTGCCCGATATCCGAGTGGTCCATCTCGGCGGCGTCTCGTCCGCGAAGATGGATCCCGAAACATACTGGGAATTCCATTTCGACGCCCTCTTCCACTACTTCCGGTCCCACCATCCGTTGCAGTACCCCGTCCTGAGCTGTGCGTGGCCGCTGCAGTGGCTTGCGCTTCACCGTCGAACGCGGGCGGCTCGAGGAAGACCCCCTTGCCAAGCGGGCGCCGTCGGGCTCTCAGCACCGCCGAGAGCCGGGGCAGGACCGAAGGGGAATTCGGGCTAGGGGCGACCGCCGACTCTCCTGAGGATTTCGGCCAAGACCGGCGTCTGCCGGTCGAGGTTAAAGGTCGCGTCGATCTTCGACCGTCCGCACGCCGCCAACTCCGAGCGGAGCTCGGCCGACGCCGCGAGCTCGACCACGGCATCGGCCATGGCCGCCGGTTCCAGCGGGGCCACCGACCGGCCGGCGTCGTTTCCCACGAACTCGACCGCCCCCTCGGCAGCCTCGAAGCACACCGTCGGCAACCCGCACAGGGCCGCCTCGAGACAAACCAGCCCGAGCGGCTCTTCCCTTGACGGCAGGACGAAGATGTCGCCGAGCGCCATCCAGGTCAGTGGATCATCGACCTCTCCGAGGAACTCCACCGACCCGGCGACTCCGAGTTGCTCACACTCGCTGCAAACTTCAGCCTGGAGCTGGGATGAAACCTGGCCGATCCAGAGCAGCCGGACGGTTGTCAGACCCCTGTCGATTCGGAGGATTCGCATGATCTTCGGTAGAAGATCAACCCCTTTTCGCTGGCTCGCACGACCGCACCCAACGAGGAGGAGCTCTTCCTCGGCGACTCCGAGTGCGGACCTTCCGCCCCGCCGCCGTTCGGTCGGCAACGACACGGGGGACCTCGCTTGAACCGAGGAGTACACGACGGTGATCCGCGTCGGATCGATGCCGTGCTTTCGGACCAGGTTGTCCTTGACCGCCTGTGATGCCGCGACGAAGGCCGTTGCTGCAGAACTCAGCGTCCCGGCGTCAGGGCCGATCCGATTGATTGCCCACTCGAGCTCATGGACGTGGAGGACCTTTGGAACAGCCGGCGGGACGACAAGCTGGACAGCCCGCCACGAAGCGACGCTGTTGACCCAGACCACGTCAGCGTCACCTGGATGGAACTTCCGTACCCAACGCCGAGCCAGAATCCGGTCGAGGCGATCAGGAGGGAACAACCTCCGCAAGACCCGCGCGACCGTCCGTGACGATCCGTGGTAAGGGTTGAGCACGGTTGTCGAAACAAGTCGCTCGAAGTCGCGACGCATCGGTCCGTCGTGATGGAGCACCACGCTGAAGCTGTACCTGGTGTGGTCCAACATCCACCGGAGCGAATCGTGGAGGACCCTCGGGGCACCCTGACGGCCGCCGTCGTGACCGATAGCGAGGACCTTCAGCTCGTCGGTGACAACCACGTCCTGGCCTTGAATACGGCGCGCCGGATCGCGACCGGCATCAGCCTACGCCACGCCGTGCGAAGCGGCATCCGCCGGTATGGCGCAGCGGCGGCAGCGAGGGCAGCGTTGCGCATCATGAGCGCGGTCTGGTTCCGACCAAAACGACCCTCGTACCCACGAGCAAGGTCGAGGGCGAACCCGGGCTGTTGGTCGACCAGGGCGAAGACCCAGCTGAGAACCCAGGCTCGTTCTTGCTGATCGGCGAGGCTGTCCGTTGTCCTCAAATAGCGGGCTTCGCACCAGGCCGGGCTCTCTCGCAAGCCGCGAGCGGCCGTCCTCTCGGCGAACGCGGCGGTCGAGGCGTCGAGCTCGCGTCTCGACGCTTCCGTGATCCGAACCGAGCCCTTGACATCGAGACGCGACAACCAGAACCCCTGGGCCAGCAAATACTCGTGGGTTTCGACGAACAGATCTTCGCCCCGGTAGACGCTGATCAGCCCGGGTTCGACATCGACCGCCAGGACCCCCGTGCGAACACGATCGGGGAGGCTCTTGAAGATGCGAAGATCGGTCCCCTGCGTGTCGGCCTTGTACCAGTCGACATGATCAATGCCGAGCTCGTGAAGCGCGCGACCCAGGGTCGACGCCGGGACCTCCGCTTCGGACTCGACCACGAAGAGCGGGGCCATGAGGTAGGCCCGGAGCGAGTCGTGGTCAGGCTCCAGCGTGCTCGAGCAATAGGGCGAGCTCGTGAGGTAGAACCTCGCGGTTCTCGAGTCGTCAGCGATCACCGCCGCTGGCACGATATGGAAGACCTCGAAGGGTGATGACGAATCCGGCTCGAGGCGGCGGCGGTCCGGGTCGAAGCCGACGTACACCGAGTGCCGCGAGATCGAGCCCCATGCCGGCGGGGGAGTACCGGAAGCTCCGAGATCGACCAGCACCGGGCTCGCCGCCGTTGCGGTCAACACCTCATCTACGGTTGCGGTCAGCACTCACACCCTCCGACAGGTACATTCTAGTCGACAGCGTACGATACAGGTCCAGGGGCCGGGCCTTCGGTCTGGCCCCCGGCGCTGCCCGCCGAAGATCGGCCTCAGGTACCCCCGCCGTCGGTTCCCAGGAGCTCTTTGAACAGGCTCACATAGCGTTCCGCCTGCAGATCATCGCCGTAATGTCGTTCCGCCCAGGCCCGGCATGATCGCCGTAGCTCTGGCCAGCGTTCTCGATCCGCCAGAGCCATTCTCACTGCGTCAGCGAGATCTCGGCTGTCGCGACCTCTCGCCATCCATCCGGTGATGCCGGGGAGCACCATGTCGGGAACCCCGCCGATCGGAAGGCCGACCACGGGAGTTCCACAGGCGATCGACTCGAGAACCACGTTGGGCAGGTTGTCGACCTGCGCCGGATGCACGAAGAGATCCGCCGCCGAATAGGCGAGCGCCGTCATCCGCTCGTCCTCGACATAGCCGAGGTCGTGCACCTCCTGGCGGTCGATCCCGATCCCGCCCGCGCCGAGCGTCAGTAGGCAGACCGACCCCGGCGGCAGCTGCTCGAGGGCCTCGCGGAGGCCGCGGCCGCCCTTCCGCCGCTCGGTCCAATCCGCCGCGCAAACCAACAGCACCGGGCGCGTCGTCGCGAGGCCAAGCGCCGCTCTGGCGGTGCCGGGGGCAACCGGCCGAAACCGGTCAAGCGGCAGGCCGTAGGGTATCCAGCGCACTCTGTCCGGCGGCCAGAGCCCCCTCGCGGCCTCCTGGTGCAGCCAGCGGGAAGGGCCGACCGCGATCAGGTCGTCAGATCCGCTGATGACCGCCCGTCGACGTCTCCACGCCGGGGCGATCTCATCCGGCGGCAGAGACGGATACTCGAAGTGCGTCGGACATGTATGGTCGCAGCCGGAACGAAAAAGGTCGCAGTCCCAGTTGTACGCGCATCTGCCCGTGAAGCTCCACATATCGTGCATGGTCCACACAGTGGGAGCCTTGGCCGCACAGATCGTCACCAATCCGAGGTTCCATCCAACGGGCCCGGCACCATGAAGATTGTGGACGTTGACAACATCCGGATCGACCTCGTCGAGGATTGCCCGCAGGCGGTACTCGAGGAAGACGCTCCCAACCCGAGCTCTGGCGCGCGGCGGCAACAGGCGGAGGAGTCGACCCCGGGTCCCGGAGACCACCAGGCGTCTCGTGGCCCACGGATGCGAGCCGGGCGACTCGAAGTGGACGATTCTGGTGACTCGGTGGCCACCTTTCACCAACCCGGTCGCCAGGCGACTCGCTGCCACCGCCGCGCCGCCTCGGTTTTCGAGATCGGAGAGCATCACGACGTGCATCGGTTCACCCGCCCACAAAGAGACGCCGAAGCCTCGCTCCGATCCAACGTCGAAGGGCGCGGCGAGCTCGAGCCGCCAGGACGACGACGCCGAGTCTCCACCGATCGGGGTAATCGAGGATCTCGAGCAACCGGCGACCGACGGCGTACCCGCGGGAGGCGAGCAACCGACCGGCGTCCTGGTTGGGACGAATCCGCTCGACCACCTCTCCGCGTTGGATGTCGCCCCAGAGCCGCCGTATCGCCGGCGGATGATCGCCCGCGTACCGTTCGAGCCAGCTCGGATAAGCGTGGACGTTGTGGACTCGATACGGTTGATTCAGGCCGATGTAGCATTCCATCGCCCACCGCATGGCCTCGTCACGCAGACCGGATGCCTGGTAGTAGCTTTCCTTCTCGAGCACCTGGCGGGGGAACAGCAGCGAGTAGTGGTACAACCCGATGCCGTCTGCGGCGAGCCGGGACCCGCGGACCCACTTGCCGGCTCGGAGATCCACCCCGTGCGGATCGAGCACGGTCGGCGGTCGGTGCTCGACATAGCGGTAACCGCGACCCCACTTGAACAGCCGGTGGTACTCCGACGCGCCTCGCCGCTGGTACCACCCGTCGACCCTGGTCTCGAGATCGCCCCAGAAGGTCGTCTCCCGAAACGAAACCGCGGTGATCTCGGGATCGTCCGCAAGCATGGCGATGACCCGGGCCATGTCGTCGGGCTGGTAGAACTCGTCGACATCGACCTGCCACAGGTAGTCGCCGGTCGCCCGACTGGCGTAGGCCCGGCTCTGCTCGGTCTTCTCGCCACGCCAGTACCCGTCCGGACTTCCCTCGTCCTCGGCCGTCACGACGGACAGCTTCCGCTCGGGATCGTGGTCCGCCGCGAACTCGCGCAGCAGTTCGACGGTGCCGTCGCTCGAATGACCCATCGGCGTGGCGTGCGCCGCAGCTCCCAGCGATGCGCCTTCGACCACGATGATCTCATGTGCGAACGGGTACAGCGCCTCGAGATTGTACCGGATGAACGGCTGACCGTTGAAGACGATCATCCCGAAGCTCACCCGCGGACGCCGTTCACCGGGGCGCTGCATCGACGCACCTTGCATGGAGGAATGACAGCTCACAGAGCCGGTCCGAAACCCAGAAGAGGCGGAATCCCCCCGTCTGAGGGCTCTGACGAGACGCCAGATCGGGCCGAACACCCGACCCTGCGGCGGATGGACCTCCACAACCAGCTGATCCACCTCGATCCGGCTGCTCAGCATGTCGCGGACGACCGCGAACTCCGCCCCCTCGATATCCATCTTCAGTAGGTCGAGCCTCGTGTGTCCGAGCTCCGACATGATCGTGCCGAGCCGCCGGACCGGCAACGTGACCGCCTCCTGCCCCGGGCGTGTCATCGATGCGGTAGGACGCGTGGTTCGGGTTCCGGGGCGGGGTGAATCGGGCGACCCCGTCGTGGGCCGCGACACCCAACGGGAAGAACGCGAACTGTTTGGGACCGTCGTGCTCTCCGATCCACCGAATCGCCTTCGGAGTAGGTTCAAGGGCGAAGACCTGCACGCCGAGCTCGGCAATGAGCGCGAGATCGAAGCTGACATCCTCGCCGACGCCCAAGGAGTACACCACGCTGCCGGGACCGAGCAACGACGGGCAGATGTCCCACCCGCCATAGTTGGTCCCGAACCGCGCAACCTCGACTTCGATCTCGGGCCGTGGAAGGTACCTCGCAACATGCCTGACTCGAGACGAGATCGAGCCGAGCATCCCGGGATGAGCCATCGACCACCATTCTACCGTCGATCGACGATCATGCCCTGTCGAGGGACCAAGCGAGCTCATGGCCTCGAGGAATCGTCCCGGTAGATCATGGTTCGCGGCGTCCTCGCGACCGCGTGGTAGCCGATCTGATCGACGAAACAGGCGATCTGGTTTGCCGTCAACGTCAGCTCGTCCAGGCTTTCGATCAACAAAAAGGTCGGCCGCCACCTCGACCAGTCCAGCGAGGTGATGACACTGAGCTCGTGGCCCTCGACATCGATCGTCATGAAGTCGACCGTCACGCCGTGTGGCACGTGCTCGTCGAGCACCGACTCCAGGGTGCGAGTGGAAACCTCGATCGTCCTCTGGATGCGATAGGGGGTGTCGCGGATGCGGGCGTCCGCGGTCTCGCGGGAGAGCGTTGAGACGGCCGTCTCGTCGAACAGGTAGAGCTCGGCCGGGCCCGGTGTCGCCGAGATCGCGAGCTCGAGGTTGACATCGCGCGGACGGAGCCGGTCGAACTCCCTCATCGATCCCGGGAGAGGGTCGATGTTCAATCCTCTCCATCCCTGTTGATAGAAGAGCCACGTGTTGGAGAACCGAATCGGGTGGTGAGCGCCCACGTCGACGAAGAACCGCGAAACCGGGCCGTGGCGCTGCATGAGCTCGAGCAGGATCAGGTCTTCACCCTCCTGGGCCCAGGAGAGCCGTGCGAACGGGGGTGGGCACTCGGGGCAAACACGCCGGCGAAGCCGAGCCAGGATACGGCTCATGACACCGCCCTCGATCGGGTGGCTGATCACTCCCATGAGCCATCCACAAGGAACGGTGTCGGACCTTCGAACCCAGCATGACCGGTGCCGTAGAAGTCCCCGCCCTCGACCTCCAACAAACCGAGGCCATCGGTCGGGTAGTCGGCCTCAACGCCGGCGACCACTACGCGACCTCCGACCCGGTACCGCCCGGGGGCGAGCGGCAATCGCTCGATGCGGCACCGGATCTCGACGGTTCCGATGTCCACCGTCAGCAACTTCCCGGTGTACGAGGCGTAGAGCACGGTGAGCGGTTGACCATTCGAGGTGAACAGGGAAAAGCCCAGGTCGACGTGTTCTTGCGGCCGCCCGGTCCCGTTGTGCACGGTAAAGACCAGGACGACATCCTGCCCGGAGCGGGCGATCGGCAGAGGCCGCCGGTCCGTGCCTTCGAGGGAGAACGACTTGAAGATGACGCCGCCGGAGCCGGTGCGGCGGGTCTCGCCGGTCAAGCCCCCGCGCAACCGGTCTTCCTGCCGGCCGATGTACTCTTCGATGACCTTTGAAACCGGACCGTCGACGACCAGTCGGCCGTGCTCGATCAGCAGACCCCGCCCGCAGAGGTTCTCGACCGCCGCCATGTTGTGGCTGACGAAGAGCACCGTCCGCCCCCCACGAGCGACCTCGTCCATCTTGCCGAGGCAGCGGCGCTGAAACTCGATGTCCCCCACGGCAAGCACCTCGTCGACGAGGAGGATCTCCGGTTCGAGATGAGCGGCGACGGCAAACGCCAGACGAACGTACATTCCCGACGAGTAACGTTTCACGGGCGTGTCGAGGAAACGGCCGATCTCGGCGAAGCCGACGATGGCGGCGAACTTGCGCTGTATCTCGGCTCGACTCATCCCGAGGATCGCCCCGTTGAGCAGGATGTTCTCGCGTCCGGTCAGCTCGGGGTGAAACCCGGTTCCGACTTCGAGCAGCGAGCCGACCCGTCCGACAAGCTCGACGCTCCCCACCGTGGGCTCGGTGATCCGCGACAGGATCTTGAGCAGGGTCGTCTTTCCTGCTCCGTTGGGCCCGATGATGCCGACGACCTCACCGCGCCGAATCTCGACATCCACGTCCTGCAGCGCCCAGAAGGTGTCCGAGCTGCGCCGCGCCGAGGCGTCGCCGCCTGCGGCCGATGATCGACGAAGCACCGTCGAAGCGGTCGCCGCGATAGTGTCTCGGAGGGTCGTCAGACCAAAGCCCGACGACCCCAAGCGGTACCGCTTCCCGAGTCCTCTGGCACGGATTGCGATCTCGGGGTCTTCCGCCATCACACGATGTCCGCGAACTCACGCTCGATCCGGCGAAACACCAGCAGACCGCATCCCAGCGCGATGCACGCCGCGAACGAGCTCGCGAGCACGAGATCGAGCGGAAAGGGACCGTCGTCGATCAGGCTGAAGCGGAACCCTTCGACGAACCCGACCACCGGGTTGAGCCCGTACAGCCACCCCGGAAGCCCGGCGTTCTCGAGACCGGCCGTCACGTCCGTTGCCGGGTAGATGACCGGCGAGGTGAACAACAGGAGCTGGACCGCGAATGGGACGAGATAACGGATGTCGCGGTACCGCACGTTGAGCGCCGAAAGCAGGAGCCCCCCGGCGAGCGTGGTGGCGAGCCCGAGAAGCAGAGCCCACGGCAAGAGTACGACCGTCGCGGTCGGGCGGATCCCGACGGCAAACCCGATCGTGATCAGAAAGACGAGACAAACCAGCAGATCGGCCAGCCCGGCTAGCACCGCCGCTGCCGGGATGAGAACCCGGGGAAAGTACACCTTCGTCACGAGGTGCGACGAGTTGACGAGGCTGCTGGACGCCTGGGTCAGTCCCTGGGAGAAGAAGGTCCACGGCAGAAGCCCGGCAAGCGAGAAAACCGGGTAGGCGACTGCTCCGGACTCAACGCCCACCAACCGGTGAAAAACAACCGTGAAAACCAGCATCGTCACGATCGGTTGGAGCAGCACCCAGAGCATACCGAGCACCGTCTGTTTGTATCGAACCTTGATGTCGCGCCAGATCAGAAAGAACAGCAGCTCTCGGTACGCGGCCAGCTCGCGCAATCCGACGCCCGCCAGACCCGTCGAAGCTTTGATGACCACCCGTCGACGAGGCCCGGTCTCCGCGACTGCATCGGGGACGGGGCTCGGCTGGAGGGGAGCATCAACCATGCCGAAGCTCGTTCAGGCCATCGCTCGCCGAAAACCGTCGTTCATCCCGGCCCCCCGGCGAGTCAAACCGCGTCGGGTTTACTCCACGGGGATGCCGCCGCACCCCGTCGCCGACAACCAGCGCACGATCGCGTCGTGACACGAGTCGATTGTACCAGCGGACGAACCCTCGAATCGGCGGGGACGACTCCGCGGGAAACCGTCAGGAACGGCGTACGACGTTTCGCAGCCGTACAAGGAGTCGGCCCCACGCTAGATCGGGCCGTTGCACGACGAACCGTGCGATATCGACAGGCTTGGAGCGCGACACCGCGGCGATGCCCTTGACCACGTGCCGCTGGCCGCCCGGCAGGAGCATCCTGTGGCGGGCGTAGACCGCCTCGCGTTGCGGGATGGCGAGCCCGCTGCTGCCGCCGGTCACCGTCTTGCAGGCCGGGCTGAGACAGAAGTTCCCCCAGGTCTCGTCGATGTAACGAAGACCGATTCGAAACGCCGCCCGGAGGATGAAGTCCAGGTCCATGGCGTAGTGCTCGTTCTCGTCGTAGGGCCCGACCAGGTCGTGCAGCGATCGATGATAGAAGTAGGCCGACGGGTTGAGTGGGAACTTCACCAGCTCGGTGCCAAGCAAGAGCTGCCACGGCCGGAGCCGGCGCGGTCGGTTGACAAACCACAGGCTGCCGTCGTCGCGGCGGATGTTGCAGTTGCCGACCAGGAATGCCGGCTCGGAAGAGTGATCGAAGAGCGAGAGCACCCGAGGGAGGACGCCGGGCTCGTAGTAGTCGTCGACGTTGAGGATCCCGAGAATCGACCCCGCTGCGAGATTGATGCCCTTGTTCAAGGCGTGAGACTGGCCGCGATCGGGCTCGGAGACGAAGCGCAGGTGCGGCCAGCGTCGCGCCAGCGCGGCGAGCCGTTCGACGGTTCCGTCGGTCGAAGCCGCATCGAGAACGAGGTGCTCCACGGTCCCGTCCCGGCACTGCTCGGCCACGTTCTCGACACAGCGGCGGACGTACCTTCGACCATTGAAAACCGGGGTCAGGATCGTCAGCCTCGGAGTGGCTTTGCCGCGGTTGCGGGAAGATCCGTGGGCCTGGGTCATTCAGGTCATCCTGAACCAGAAGCTCCCGGGCCATTCGCGATCGCTCCGGTAGGCGGGAAAGGCGTTCTCCAGCAAGCCGGGATGGGAAAGGTGCATGTAGCTTCCCGCCCACAGCACCCTGACCCGGTAGTTGAACGTGAGAAAGGCCTGCAATAGGTACTGCTCCGACAGGAACCAATGCCGGTCCATGACCCACGACCGTGGATAATCGGCCGGCAGGAACACATCATGGACATGGACGACGACCCCCGAGCGCAGCCTGGGAAGGACCTCGAGGAGCTCGAAGACGACATCGCCGCCGGTTCTCACCACATGGCTCGAGTCGATAAAAAGGATGTCGTCGGCCTCGAGCTCGAGGAAGCGCCCCGGTGCAACCGTTTCGACCCTCTCGCGAACCAGCTCGACCCACTCCGGAAGTGCGTCGAGCAGAGAGTCGCGCGGGTATGGATCGACGGCGGTGATCCGGCAACCCCCGCCCCCGGTTTCGCGATTCCTGCCGCAGGCCGCCATCGCCATCAGGGTCGACATCCCAGAGCCGATCTCGATGATTCTCTTCGGCTGGTGGGTGCGGATCATGCAGAACAGCAGCTCCGGGTCAGGGGAGCGAAAGGACTGCTGATCGAAATAGAAGCCAACCCGGCCCGCCTCCGGGGCGATCGGGAAGGACCGATACTCTGCGCCGTACTCGCGAGCAAAGGTCTTTACCAGCTCGACTTGGCAGTCTTCAGCGAGGTCGATGCCAATCAGCTCGGACCTCATCGTCCAGACCCTCTCGTCGAGCTCGCGGGTGTCCGGTATCGGCTGGTCGAACCGAACAGGGGTGATGTGGAATCCCTGGTCCTCGAACTTCCTGAAGTGTCGCTCCCCGGTGAGAAGGTCGGCCGGGATCCACGACACAAGACGGGCCACCAGGTTCTCGATGGCGTGGACCTTCAGGACCCTGTTCAAAGCCCTTCGAAGCAGGCTCGGTCGATTCGTCATGGTGCGACCGTCATCGAGGCAGGTCTCCCGTCGTCGGTATGGTCTCCTGGGGATCCGAGGTCGACGGAGCTCGGACCTGGCCCGGATTCTCTCGGAGTCAGTATGACATCAGCACGTGCGGCGGTCTCCCGACCGCTGCCGATCCGGCCTGCAGCGTCGCCGCGGTCGGTCGGTAGGGCCGTCCACGCCCACTCGACCCGGCGAAACCCGTTCGCCAGACGACGGCTCACGAGAGCGGGGGCTCGCCGGGTTGCTCGTCCTGTTTCGATCGTGCACCATGGGCTCGGAGCACGGCTCTTGAGCGGGATCCTGGCGAGACCGCGAAGGCGGCGGAGCAATCGAAGATGACCGGCGGACCCTACCGACCGAAGCCCTGGAAGGGCTCGAGCCACGACCTGGCCCTTTCCTGTGCGGGTTCGTTCGAGCCGGGCTCGCGAGTCCTCGACATCGGCACCGCCGGGGGTGTGCTCGGGAGAGCCCTCGCGGGTCGGTATCACCTGGTCGGCATCGAGCCGGACCCGGTCGGCGCCGACAGCGCCGCCCCGTTCTACGAGCGGATCTTCGTCGGCACCCTCGAGGACGCCCCCGACGAGCTCATCTCGGGCTTCGACCTGGTCGCCTGCTGCGACGTGCTCGAGCACATGGCAGATCCCGAGGAGCAGCTCGCGCGCCTTGCGGCGGCGCAGGGACCGCAGGCGAGGTTCCTCGTGTCGGTGCCGAACATCGCCCACCTGTGGGTCCGGCTCAACCTGCTGGTCGGACGCTTCGACTACTCGGACCGGGGGATCCTCGATCGGACCCACCTCCGGTTCTTCACCCGGAGGAGTCTGGTGGGGATGCTCGGGCGCGCCGGGCTCTCGCCGATCTGGATCAGGCCGACGCCGGTGCCGTTGGAGATGCTCCACCCCCTCTTCCAGAGCACGGGCCCCGGGCGGATGGTCTGCGCCCTCCAAAGGGCGATGGTCGCCCTGCTGCCGAGACTTCTCGGTTACCAGCACGTGTGCCTGGCCGAGCGACAGGGAGTCCGACATGGGTGAGCTCGACCGGGTGTTCATCGTCCTGCCCGCCTACAACGCCGCTCGAACCCTCGAGTGGACCGTCAACGAGATCCCGCCGGCATATCGCGGGAACCTCGTTCTCGTCGACGACGCCTCGACCGACGACACGGTGGGGGTCGCGCGCCGCCTCGGCCTGTCGGTCATCCGACACGAACACAACCGCGGCTACGGCGGTAACCAGAAGACCTGCTACCGCGCGGCCCTGGAGGCGGGCGCCGAGATCGTCATCATGCTCCACCCGGACCATCAGTACGACGCGCGGCTCATCCCGGATCTGGTCGAGCCGCTGCAGCGAGCGGAGGCCGACGCGGCGTTCGGATCGAGGATGCTCGGCGGCCGGCCGATGGAGGGCGGCATGCCGCGCTGGAAGTACAACGCGAACATCTTCCTGACCGCCCTCGCCAATGCCGTGTTCGGCCGCTACCTGACCGAGATCCACTCCGGCTTCCGCGCCTACACCGCGACCTACCTCAACACGATCCGTTTCGAGGACAACCGCGACGACTTCGTGTTCGACACCGAGATCATCGCGCAGGGGATGGTCGCCGGGCTGTTCTTCAAGGAGGTTCCGATCGAGACCCGTTACTTCCCGGAAGCGTCGTCGATCACGTTCGGCCGCGGCGTCGCCTACGGCTTCGGGGTCCTCTCGGTGCTCTTGCGATACCTTTTGCACACCCACGGCATCCTGAAGGACCAGCGGCTCATGCCGCGGACGGTTTCCGGCCGTCAGCGGTAGCCCGAGTCGCTCACGAAGCTGTGTCGCGTTTCAGTCGAGGGGCGCCGCACGGACCACCTGTAGCCCGCGACCCGACGATCGCCAGCGCTCCGCCTCGCTCTCGAGGTCCGGCGTCGCCCCGAGGTCGACGAATCCTCCGGCACGGTGGATCAGGAGCCGACCCTGGGCTCTGCCGGCCGGCGACGGTCGGGAGGCGACATGCTCGACCGTCGTACCCTCTGCGGCGAGGACCCACTCGAACAGCGCCGCCGTGTCGATGAGCCCGTACGGGTCGTGGTTGCGGATGAAGGCGAGCTTGGGCAGCCCGGCCGGCGAGCCCACCACCTCGTGAAGCGGTGAGACCGCCTCGTCGCGAACCACGATGACCGGAGCCCCCGCTTCGACGACATGGCTCACAAGAGCCGCCTCGTCGAGCAGCCGCTGATGGGCCGCGGCGATCCGCCGGTAGTCGGCGAGATCGGCCCGGACGAGAACGGCGCCGACCGCCACCAGTGCGATCGTGAGCGCCCCGCCGACCAGCTGCACCCAGCGTCGGCGGGCCGCCGCGAGCTCAGCCAGCCGACCGAGCCAGAGTGCGAGGAGGAGCAGGAACCCGGCGTACGGGACCGTCAGGTAGCGCTGCGGCAGATAGGGCACGGCCAGCACCGGCAGGATCGGCGCGACGAGCAGCGCCGCCGCCACCAGCCCGCCCGGCGTCCGCCACCGCACGGCGCCGATCCCTATTGCGCCGATCGCCGCGACGGCGAGCAGACCCTTCCAGGTGAGGACCGGGCCGTCGACCATCGGCGGCTCGAGGTAGAGAAAGCTCGCGAGCATATTCGGGATCATCGCGACGACGTGCGGACCGGGCTCGAGGTAGGGCTTGGCGTTGTGGAACAGCGAGAGATAGACGGCAAGGTAGGCGACGACGGCGGCGGCGACGGCGGCGGTCGGGATGACGGCGCGCCGCACCGAGCCGGTCCGCTCGAGCTCGAGCGCCGCCACCAGAAGTGGTGTCACCACCCAGGTCTCCTTGGCCATGGCGGCGAGTAGGACCAGGAGCGCGACGCCGGCGATCTGCCGACCGCTCCAACGCTGCTCGGCCGTCCGCGGCCAGATCAGGATCAGCAGCAGCCAGGGCAGCAGGAGCAGGAGCTCGTGACGGCAGGCAACGACGAGCACCGACTCGTCGGTGAACGGCGAGGCTGCCCAGACCGCGGCCACCGCCGCAGCCGCCGGCCAACCCAGGTCCAGCCGCCGTCCGGCGAGCGCGAGCATCAGCGCGCTCAGTCCGTGGAGCAGGAGCGACGTCGTCCGATAGCCGGCCGCGTCGAAGCCTCCCCACACCATCCGGTCGACGACCAGCAGCCAGGTCGCCGACGGCCGGAAGAAGCCGTCGAGATCGGCGAGGAGCAACGCGGGCTGGTGGACCGCCCGGTGGGCGTGCTGCACCCACTGGTAGGTGTCGCCGGTCAGGGGGAGCCCGACCGCCGGGCCGTGCAGTAACCACACCAGCGCCGTGATGACCACCGCCAGGACGACCACCGCTCCGACCAGCTGCCGAGAGGGCCGCGGGCCCGGTGGATCCGGCACCGGCACCATCAAGGGCGGTCCCCAGCCGGGTGCGCCCCGACCCGAGCGATCGCCATCGCCGGGTCTCATCTCGTCTCCGACTCGTCTCCACCGAGCCGGCGATCGAGCGACGTGAGGCCGGTGGCGGGCAGGGCGAGGAGCTCGCGCTCGTAGTCGGTGAGGCCCGGCCGCCCGACGAGAGCGGCACACCGACGGGCTTCGGCCGCGGCCTCGCGGGCGGCGACCACCCGCCCGGCCTCGAGCTCGAGGCGGGCCAGCATCAGCCAGCCACGAGCCGTGTTGGGCTCCTCGGCGAGGGCCCGGCGGCACAGTCGCACCGCGGCATCGCGGTCGCCGAGGACCCTCTCGAGCCGTGCCCTCTCGAGCCAGTGCCACGGCAGGTGCGGGTCGAGCTCGCACGCCCGGTCGAGGGCGCCCCGGGCCGCCTCGGCGTCGTGGACGGTGCCACCGAGATCGGTGAGCACCCTGAGGTGGACCCTCCCGAGATCGGCCCACCGGCGGGCGAGCCCCGGGTGGACGCGAACCGCCTCCCCGGCCCAGGTCAACGACTCGCCCGCCTCGACCCACGTCCATCGCTCGGGGACGGCGAGCAGCGCCCCGACCCTTGCCGAGGCCGGATCGGCGTACCACGGCTCGAGCCGGAGGATCCGCTCGACCTCGGCGGTCGTCGGCGCCGAGCGGGACGCACTCCACCGGGCGATCGCCGGCGCCGTCACGCCCCACAGGGTCAGCCAGGCGAGGGCGAGCCCGACCGTCGCCCTGGTCCCGAGGGGCGGCCGGCCGGCGCCGGGATCTGCCGCCACACCACGTCCCGCCTCCAGGCAGCCGAGCACCATCGCCCACCACCACAGGACGACCTCGAGGGTGAGCACGTCGTGGAACAGACCGAAGGTGACGGCGCCGGCGAGGGCCGCCCGGAAGGCGGCCGGCTCGGCGACCTCCGAACCCTGCCGCCGGCGCCACCACAAGAACCCGGCCGCGACCACCAGGGCGAGGCCGACGAGCCCGATCTGGACCAGGACCGCGAGGGGCGTCGACTCGGCGTACGAGATGACGAACTGGTACCGCCCGACCAGGCCCGGGTGGAGGATCCGCTCCGCGCCGGCCGCCTCGACGAGACAGCCCGGACCGACCCCGGTCCACGGCCGGTGCGACCAGATCGCGAGCACCGCCCGCCAGATTCCCAGGCGGTGCCAGGCCAGGAGGTCGGGCTGGCTGACGAACCGCCAGAGCAGGGCGGCGAGGCCGAGCGTGGCGCCGCCGGCGACCGCCGCTCGTCGTGCCCGGCCGCGCGGCGCCAGCACGCCGGCCGCGACCAGCGCCGCGAGCAGCCCACCCCGCGACCCGGTCAGCAGCAGCGCCGAGCCGAGCAGCCCGATCCATCCTGCTCGAGCCCCGCGGCGCCGGACGACGACCAGGCCGAGCGGCAGCGCCACGACGATCAGGGCCGCCGCGAGGTTCGGGTTCTCGACCAGGCCGCCGACCCGGACCGAGCCCGACGTGCCCGCCGCCACGATGACCGCAACCGCGATCGCCGCCGTGCCGGCGGCGAGCAGGCCCAGGGCGACGGTGTGCGGTCGTCCGGCGCCGCGGCGGGCGAGGCGCCACAGGGCCCAGGCGACGACCCAACCGACGATCGTCTCCTTCGACGCCAACGGCGCAGCGCCGGTCGAGATCGCCGACAGCGCCCCCCAGATCGGGATCGCGAGGACCGCCGCCTCCTCGGCGCTCGTCGCGCCCGACCACTCCCGGGCGGCGACCAGCCAGACCACGGCGAGCAGGCTGCCGACGACCGCTCGCTGGGCGGGCGAAAAGGCCCCGCCGAGGACCGCGACCGCCACCACGGTCGCGGCCGCCGCGGGCAGGGCGAGCTCAGGACCCCGAGCCATCGGTCCGTTCCCCGAGCGCCCGGAGTAGCTCGACGAGGGCCTGCTCGCGCTCGCGGTCGACCGCGCCGAAGACCCCCGCCGACCACAGCTCGGCCACCGCCCTCGAGGCGTCGCCGCGGGCGAGGGCGATCCGGGCCCGGCGCTCCGCCAGGGCAGCCGACCGGGGCCTCCACCAGCGCCGACGGTCGAGCTCGACCCAGGCCCGGTCGACGAGGGCCGGGCTCGCGGCTTCGAGGGCGGCCGAGGCGAGCAGGAACTGGGGCTCGACCCGCCAGGGCGCCAGGCGCAGGGCTCGGAGGGCGCCGTCGACGCGTCCGACCGCATCAGGCTGGGAGGCCGCGGAGAACTCGGCGAACCCGCTGGCGGCGTGGAGGATCGCGAGGCCGAGCCCGCCCGCGGCAACGGCGACGAGCACCATCCGGCCCCGCGCGCACCGGGCCCCGGTCGAGGATCCGCGGGCTCGGGCCAGCCCCCAGCCGAGGAGCACCGCCCAGGGCAGCGCCACCCCCGACACGAAGATCGAGAAGTCGACCAGGTTGTGCAGCGGGACGACGAGCAACGCCGCGGCGAGGGCGCGGTCTCGCGGCCACAGGGCGACGACCAGGCGCGCCAGCCCGAGGGCCAGCAGCAGGCATCCGGCGAGCCCCGCCGGACCGAGCTCGGCGAGCACCTCGAGGGGCAGCCCATGGGCGTGAGCCGGCCGGTTGCCGACGACCAGGGGCGCGTTCTGGGTCGCCTGGGCGAAGCCGGCGAGGCCGACCCCGTCGGCCGGCGCCGTCGACCACGCCCAGACCGCGGTTCGCCAGTTGTCGAACCGCAGGGCGACCGGCTCGAGGCGGGTGAGATCAGACCGCGCGACCACCGTGGCGACGAGGGCGACCCCCAGAGCGGCCACGGTCAGCCCGGCGACCCGACGAGCGCTGCCGCCGACCACCACCGCCGCGACCGCCCCCAGCGCGAGGACGATCCCGACCGGCGACCGGGTGAGGGCGAGCCCGACGACCGCGAGAGCGGCAGCCGTCCCATGCACCATTCCGGCCGGGGTCGCCCGGACCCTCGCGACGAGCAGCGGCAGCGCGGTGGCGAGGAGGACCGCGAGGTGGCTCGGCAGGGGCAGTGAGGCGAAGGCGCGGCCGCTTGAGATCCGCTCGAGGGCATAGCGGCGCGCCCCCGGCTCGATCGCTGCGACTCCCGAGCTCAGGACGTCGTGCCCGACGGTCGCCTGCCACAGACCCCACAGCGAGAGGCCGGCGAGGGTTGCCGCCAGCAACGGGATCGAATCCTCGGGAGGTCGCGACCGCGAGGCGAGCCAGACGACGGCGGCCGCGGCCGTGGCGAGGGCGACGGCGCCGACCGCGCGGGCCGGGTCGAAGCCGGACATCCCCGAACCGACGAGCGTCGCAGCGCCAACCAGGACTGCGGCGACCGGGCCTTGGGACGCTCCTGCCCGGCCACGCAGACCCCAGGGGAGCAGGGCCGCGATCGTCAGGGCGACCGCCGGCGCCGTCCACGGCCGGGTCTCGACCGGGAACCAGGCGGCCAGCGCGGCGAGCATCAGCAGCGCGGTGTGTGCCGACCGGTTCCCGAGGGTGGCGGTCGGGCCTTCGTTCACCCCGGCGACCGACACCTCGCCGGCCGCCCTCGGCGGCGTCGCGAGCTCCGACCCTGCGGAATCGCGCGGCTCCTGACCATCCACTGGCGGCATGGTAGCAAGACGGTCCGCCGACAAAAAAAACGGGAGCGCAGAGCGCCCCCGCGGCTTGATCGATCGAGCGGTCGTCAGTCGGTCTGGACGCCTTCCGGATAGGAGATGAAGGTGCCCTGCGAGTAGACGATGTCGCAGTCCATGTCGGCGGTCGGAGCACGGTTGTAGGATGACGAATCGAGCCCGAACTCGAAGACCTTGTCGCGGGCCGACGAGGCGACGGTGTAGAAGCGCGACTCGGAGCGGACCTGGAAGACCTCGCGCCAGCCGTCGGCGTCCGGCGTCTTCTTGACGTAGATCGGCGCGATCAACGTGTCCCAAGTGACCGTGATCAGCTGGTCGGCATTGCCGGTGTTCGGGTAGAAGCTCCAGTCGACGGCGTAGGCCTCGGCCGCGGTGCCGATGGTCCGGATGTCGGCCATGGTGCGCTTCTGGCGCGAACGGTTGATGGCGTTGAGCAGGTTCGGGATCGCGATGGCGGCGATGATCCCGATGATCGCGACGACGATCAGCAGCTCGATGAGAGTGAAACCCTTCTGTCTGCGCATTTCAGTCCTCCTTTTCAGATCCGATGTCGTCTCAGCAAGGTCCGTGCCAGGAATCTCTGCCGTCTTGGTTGTTGCACGATGACGCTGAGCGTCATTCGCCTCGCGGCCGGCTGCCGCCGGGCGTCATTCCCCGGCGCCGGATCGTTCCCACCGGCGCGCCGGGTTCCACACCCCGGGCCAGTCGGCGGCGCCGGTCACCCGGACCGCGAGGGCGCCGCACCAGTAGTCGTAGGCGTGACCTTCGCGGGTATGGATGGCGATGTCGACGGAGTAGTCGCCCGGCGCCAGGTCGAGGGCCGGGTAGGCGCAGCGGATCTCGCCCCCGCCCTCGAGAGCCTGCGGACCCAACCCGTCGAGATCGGTGTTGTGGCCGGTCACCAGGACGCCATCGGCGGTGCTCCAGGCGACGCCGACGACCGCGTCCCCCACCGGCCGATGGACGCGGAAGGTGACGACGAGGGCGCACGGCGAGCCGGTCGGCACGAGGCGGGCGGCGCCGGCGCCCGAGGCCAGAGCGACCGAGACGATCTCGACCTCGCCGCTGCCCCACCGCCGGCCCTCCTCGAGCACCCGGACCTCGCCGCCGCCCTTCTCGTCGGGTCGGTCCGGCGCGCCGGCGACATCGGCTCGGTAGCGGGCGATCACCCGTGCCGTCGGGCCCTCGGACCGGATCCGACCCGCCCGCAGGTAGACCGCCCGCTCGGCAAAGGCCTCGACGAGCTCCAGATCGTGCGACACCAGCACCATGGTGACCCCGGCCCGGCGCATCCGGGCGAGCCGGTCGAGGCAGCGCCGGGTGAAGGCCTCGTCGCCGACCGCCAGCACCTCGTCGATGAGCAGGATGTCCGGGTTCACCGCGACCGCCACCGCGAAGCCGAGCCGGACGTACATTCCCGACGAGTAGGTCTTGACCGGCTCGTCGATGAAGTCGCCGATCCCGGCGAAGTCGACGATCTCTGGCAGGCGGCGTTCGACCTCCCGCCGGTCGAGCCCGAGCAGCATGCCGTTGATGACGACGTTCTCCCGACCGGTGATCTCGGGGTGGAAGCCCGCGCCGAGCTCGATCAGCGCGGTCACCCGGCCGTCGACGACGACCGTGCCCTCGGTCGGTCTGAGGATCCCGCCGGCGAGCTTGAGCAGGGTCGACTTGCCCGAGCCGTTCGGCCCGATCAGCGCCACCGCCTCACCCGGCTCGATCGTCAGGTCGATACCGTCGAGGGCGACGTGGCTCGCCGTTGCCTTTCGCCGCCGCCACCTGCCGCCGAGCAGCGCTCCCTTGACCGACTCGTGGGGCTGCCTCGAGCCGCGCCACCGGTAGACCTTGCGCACGCCCGAGAAGCGGAGCTCGCCCTTCACACCGACTCCACCAGGGTGTCGCGCAGACGCGCGAACACCAGCGCCCCGGCCCCCCAACCGACCAGGCCGACCGCCGCCGCCACGAGCCACAGCCGCGGTCCGGGAACGACGCCTGAGAAAACGACGTCGCGGTACAGCTCGACCGGGGCGGCCATCGGGTTGAGCCGGAGCACCCGCTCGAGCCACGACGGCACGGCGAGCCCGTCGAGGCTGTAGATGATCGGCGAGGCGAAGAACAGCAGGTTGAGCAGGTGGCCGACGAGGTCGCGCAGATCGCGGTACCTCGCCGACAGCGCCGACACGGCGAGCGACGCGCCCCCGGCGAGCAGCAGCCACGGGACGAGGGCGAGCGGCAGCAGCCAGAGGGTCGCCGGAAAGGGGTGGGCGCCGGCGAGCGCCGCCGCCGCGAGGGCGGCGACGAGCACCGGCAACGCCAGGAGGTGGTGAACGAAGTGCGACGTCACCGTGACCGCCGGGAAGATCTCGGGTGGACACATCACCTTGGCGAGGAGGGGGCCGTTGTCGATCAGGGTGACCGAGGCGTCGAGCACCGTCCCGGAGAAGAAGAGCCACGGCAGGAGGCCGCTGAACAGGAAGAGCGGGTACGGGTCGCCGCCCGGGAAGCGAGGATCGAAGATATAGGTGAAGACGACCGCATAGACCGCGAGCAGCAGGAGCGGGTTGAGCAGCGACCAGACGAAGCCGAGCACCGACGCGCGATAGCGGGCGTTGAGCTCGCGGCGCACCAGGACCGCGACCAGCGCTCGCTGGCGCCAGAGCACGCGCACCAGCTCGGTCATGTCGCCTAGCCGCCCTCGGTGACGAGAAGGTCCTGGACCTCGCGCAGGATCCGCTCGCGCTCGGTCGTGATGTAGCGCTGGTAGCTCACCACCTGGCCGTCCTTGACGATGAACATCTTGGGGTAGTGCTTGACGTCGCCGTAGTCGTCGAAGAGGATCGGCCCGGTCACGCCCATCAGCTCGTTCATCCCGAAGTGGAAGGCCCGGCGGATCTCGTTGGTCTCGGGCGGGTCGGCGATCGTCATCACCTGGATGGTCAGCCACATCGCGTCGTACCCGTGCGCCGCGAAGACGTCCGGCGCCTTGCCGAGGGCATCCATGTAGCGGTTGACGAACCCGACCACCGGCTCCTGGTCGGAGGTCCGGTCGAAGGGCGGCAGCGGGAACAGGATCCCCTCGGCGGCCGCCCCGGCCTCGGCGATGACCCGATCGGAGAAAAAGGCGGATGTCGTCACGATCCGCCCTTCCCAGCCCCGCTCCCGGAGGTGGAGGACGACCTCGAGGATCTGCCCGGCGTAGCCGATGATGTAGACCGCGCCGACGTTGCTCGCCGTCAGTACCCGATCCGAAGCCGACCTCCAGTCGGGCTCGGTGAGATCGACGCGGTCGACGATCTCGCCTCCGAGGGCATCCGCGAACTGGTTGACGAACTCCGGCTCGATGCCCGTGGAATAGTCGCCGCCTCCGCTGTAGACCACCGTCCGGCTCTGGCCGAGCCGGTCGAACATGAACCGGGCGGCGGTCTGACCCTCGAGCTCGTCCGACGGGTAGAGGCGGAAGAACAGCTTCGACCGCTGACCGATCCCCGGAACCGAAGCGGTCGGCGACAGGCACACCACCCCGAGCGAGTCGAGGACCTCGACGACGGCCAGCGCCTCGGCGCTGGTGGCTCCGCCGATCACCATCTTGACCTTCCGCTCGGCGACCATCCGGCGCAGCTCGCTGACCGCCCGCTCCGGGTCGGACTGGGTGTCCGCCCATACCACGTCGAAGCCGGTCGGCAGGCCGCCGCGCTGCCGGGCGTCGCTGATCGCGAGGCGGATCCCGCTCTCGATGGACTCGCCATAGGTCCCGGCCTCGCCCGTCGTAGGGAGCAGCACGCCCACCACCGGCTTCGTGCCACACCCGGTCGACGCCGCAACGAGGAGCGCCAGTGCGCCGATGGTCAGCCCGACTCGCCGGAACATGGTGCCACCTCCAGTGATCGGCCTCAGCCTAGCACAGCCCGCCGCGCTCGACCGGTCCGCAGCCGCGCTCAGCTTCCGTCAATCTTCCTCGTCCTCGGTCTCATGACCGACCAGAGAATCGAAGACCTCGCGTCGACCGACCCCGAGCCGGTCGGCGGCGGCCCTGATCGCCCGCGTCCGCGGCAGTCCGGCGGCGATCGCGTCGTCGTACGCCTCACGGATCTGCCGGGCGTCGACGCCCCGGTCGACCTCGACCCGGTCGTCCGGACCGACGACCAGGACGTACTCGCCGCGCGGCCGGGCGACCTCGCCGCCGACGGCGAGCTCGCCGAGGGTCGCGGTCACCGCCCGCTCGAACCGCTTCGACAGCTCGGCCAGGAGCGTCGCCGGGCGGTCTCGACCGAGGCCCGCCGCCAGGTCCTGAAGCTCGGCCGCGAGACGGTGCGGCGAGAGCAGCACGACGAGGGTCCAGGCCACCCCGGAGAGCTCCTCGATCCGCCGGCGACGCGCCGCGGCCCTCGCCGGCAGGAACCCGACCAGGGTGGCGGGCAACGGCGGCTGACCCGAGGCGGCGAGGGCCGCGGTGAACGACGACGGCCCGGGCACGCTCGCCACCGGCAGGGCCTCACGACGCACCGCCCTGACCAGACCGAAGCCCGGATCGGACAGCACCGGCGTGCCGGCGTCGCTCATCAGCACCACCGATCCTCCCGTGCGGAGGACGTCGAGGACCCGTTCGAGCCGCCGGTCCTCGTTGTGCTCGTGAAAGCTCAGGAGCCGGCCGGTCGCCGCCACCCCGATCCGACCGAGCAGGCTCCGCGCGCGACGGGTGTCCTCGGCGAGGATCGTCGTCGCGCCGGCCATGACCTCGGCCGCGCGCGGCGACAGATCGGCGATGGTGCCGATCGGCGTGGCCACGATCCACAGGGTTCCGGGCGTCCGTTCGACCGGAGACACGTTGCTATGATACCAGGGTGAGGACCGCTGCAGCAGCGCTCATCCTGCTGATTACGGGCCAGTTGGTCGGCGCACAGCCGAGCGGCCCGATGATCGTCGAGGAGGTCGTCGCGGTGGTCGACCGGACGCCCCTGCTGCGCAGCGACATCGACCTCGCCGAGCTCCTCGATCTCGTCGACCGGCCGCCCGGCGAGGGCGAGGAGGCCTACCGCTCCGCCCTGCTCGACGCGAGGATCCAGCTCGAGGTCCAGTTCCGCGACCTCGAGGCCTCGGGGGTCCTCTTCCGTCTCGACCTCGACGTGACCGGCGTCCGCCGGTCGCTGCTCGAGGCGGTCGGCGGGCTCGAGGCGGTCGGCCCCGAGCTTCGGGCTTCGGGTCTCGGCGACGCCGACATCGACGAGCTCGCCCTCCGGATCTGCGCGGTCAATGGCTACGTCGAGCAGCGGCTGCGACCGAGGGTCAGCGTCGGCATGGCCGAGATCGAGGCCGCCTATCAGGAGCTCGTGATCGCTCTCGCCACGAGCGGAGAGCCGGCCCCACCCCTCGCCGAGGTCCACGGCCGGCTCCACAGCGTGATCACCGAGCGTAAGCTCAACGACGAGATCGAGCGATGGGTGGAGCGGGCCCTCGCCGAGCGCGAGGTCACTCGGTTCGTGCGCTGACCCGCGAGCTCGGTGATCCGTACAGCCCCTCGTACGCGACCGCCGACGCCAGCACCTCCTCGGTGTACTCACGGGTCACCTCGAAGCTGACCCCGGCGAGATACCGCGCCTCGGAGCAGGCGCCGCCGCACTGGGCGAGCCACAGCCTGGCCTGCGCCTCGCCGGCGTTGTACGCTGCCACCGCCGCCGCCCGGTTGCCGTCAAACGCCTCGAGCAGCCGACCGAGCTCCGCGGCGCCGAGGTCGAGGGCGATCAACGGCTCGAAGAGGTCGTCGGGATCGATGTCCGGTCGGCCTTGGGCCCGCCCGATGGCCGTCGCGGTGGCCGGCATGATCTGCATCAGCCCCCGCGCCCCGACCGACGACAGGACCGACGGGTTCCAGCGCGACTCCTCACGGGCGACCCCGGCGAGCAGCGCCCACGGCAGACCGTGACGGGCGCCCGCGGCGCGTACCTCCGCGTCGAACGGGAGAGGGTAGTAGGCGCGACGCAACCCCGACGGAAGACCGCGAGCCGACAGGCCGGGGATGGCCTGGCGGCGAACCGCGTCGGCCGCCGAGATGGCGAGCCACGGGCGGCCGAGGGCGAGCTCGGTCTGGGCCGTCCACCAGGTGGCGCGCGCCGAGCCCCGGGGCAGACCCGACGGGTCCCAGCGAACCGCCGCCGATTCGAGCCCGATCGCCCAGAATCTCGCCGCGAGCCCGGGCGGGAATGCCGGCTCCTCCGGCTCGCCATCGAGGCCGGCGACGACCGCGGCGCGCTGCCTGAGCTCGACGAGGCGCGGCTCGTCCGGCTCGAGCAGCAACGACCGGAGCAGCGCGCGGCGACTCACCCGTTCGGCAGGATCGGCCAGCGCCTCGGCCTCGAGCCGGCGCCACCTCTCGACCAGACCCGGGTCGATCGCGGCCATCACCCGACGCGCCTCGCCAGCCCAGTAGGAATCGAGCGCGGCGGACCCCGCCACGAGGATCTCGAGCGCGGTCGCCGGCTCGTCGGCCGCGACCGCGGCCTCGGCGGCGAGGACCGATGCCATGCCGCGCCACGGGTCCCGCGACACTTGGGCCAACCGCCGGCGTCCGCTTTCGGCCCGCCCGGCGTCGAGCTCGTCCAGGCCGAGCATGAGCTCGCCCCTCGCCTGACCTCCTCGCGACCGCAGCTGGGCCAGCCCGGCCTGCGCCAGCCCGGGCTCGCCGCGACGCAGCCGGAGGCGGGCGAGGAACAACCTGCGGTCGTCGCTCGGCCGCAGCCGCACGGCACGCTGGGCCGCCGCCACCGCCGAGGCGAGATCGCCCGCGAGCTCGTGCGTCCGTCCGAGGTGGACCTCCAGCTCGGCCCGTCGTTCGTCCGCCGGCGTCGACGAGATCGCCGAGCCGTACCATGCCGCGGCCTCCGCCCAGTCCCCCCTCCGGAAGGCGCAGCGGCCCCGAAGAAAGGCCACCTCGCCCCGCGGCGTCTGGCTCGACGGCTCGGCGTACAGCCTCTCGAGCACCGGCGCCGCACGGTCATAGAGCCCGTGCCGGAAGTAGGTCTGCGCGATCCGCCACCGGTCGACCGGGTCCGGCTCGCCTCCGGCCTCGAGCTCGAGCGCCGCGTCGAGCGCCGGCAGGTCGTCGGTCGAAACGGCGAGCAGCCGGCTCAGCCGCGCCCGGTCCGGCGGCTCGGCGGTGCGGGCGAGGGCGAGCTCGAGTCCGCGTCGCGAGCTCCGTGAGAGGGTCGGCAGCGCGGCCTCGACCAGCGAACGCTGCGCGGTCGGCAGACCCGCCGACGCCGCGCGCTCGGCGAGGTCGAGGGCGGCGTCGCGAAGCTGGCTGGAGGGTGCGCTGACGAGCAGGCCGACGACCAGCTCGAGGGCCCGCGACGGATCGGCGACCACCACCAGCTCGGCGAGCTCGACCCGCGCCGCGGCGCCGAGCTCGGGGTCGTCGATCGCGAGCTCGAGGTAGCGCGTCCGGGCCGGGAGGTCGCCGGCAAGCCCGGCGGCGTGGGCCGCGACCAGCGCCTCCCCGGCACGCAGCGGCAGCTGGTCCCGACGCTGCGATGCGGCGAGGAGCACCTGATCCCAGCGGCCAGCCAGGGCGAGGGCCTCGAGGCCGAGGACCTCGCCCGGAGACGCCGCCTGCGCCCCTGCCGCGAGGAGAAGAGCCAAGCCGGTCATCTCGAAACCCGGTCCCCCAGTGCGCTCCCCACGACCCCTCCCCCGCCCGGCGGTTCTTGCCGGCTCGCCCGATCTATGGATAATGCGAGGTTGCGGCGCACATTCCCACCACGGGCTCCGCGCCGCCTCGGCTCGTCACGGAGGCCCCTCATCATGCCATCGCAGCACGTCAAGGTCCTCATTCTGGGCTCCGGCCCGGCCGGGCTCACCGCCGCCCTCTACGCGGCGCGAGCCGATCTCGAGCCGCTGGTCGTCGAGGGGATGCAGCCCGGCGGTCAGCTCACCATCACGACCGACGTCGAGAACTACCCGGGCTTCCCGGAGGGGATCCTCGGACCCGAGCTGATGCAGCGGACCCGGGCGCAGGTCGAGAGGTTCGGCACCCGCTTCATCTTCGATCGGGTCGTCGGCGTCGATCTCTCGACCCATCCGCTCTCGGTGACGACCGACTCGTCGGGGCTGATCACCTGCGATGCGCTGATCGTCGCCACCGGCGCGACGGCCCGGCTGCTCGGCCTCCCCTCCGAGACCGAGCTCATGGGCTTCGGCGTCTCGGCCTGTGCGACCTGTGACGGCTTCTTCTTCCGCGACAAGGAGATCGTCGTCGTCGGCGGCGGGGACACCGCGATGGAGGAGGCGACCTTCTTGACCAAGTTCGCCTCGAAGGTCACCGTGGTTCACCGTCGCGACGAGCTCCGGGCGTCGAAGATCATGCAGCAAAGGGCGATGGCGAACCCCAAGATCGAATTCGCCTGGAGCTCGGTGGTGACCGAGATCCTGGGGACCCGCGACGGCGGGGTGACCGGCGTCGTTCTCGAGGACACGACGACCGGCGAGCGCCGGACGCTGGCCGCCCAGGGGGTGTTCATCGCGATCGGCCACCAACCCAACACCGGGGTCTTCGCCGGCGCCCTCGAGACCAACGAGACCGGCTACATTGTCACCGTTCCGGGTACGACGCGGACCTCGGTCGACGGGGTCTGGGCGTGCGGCGATGTCCAGGACTCGGTCTACCGCCAGGCGGTGACCGCCGCAGGGACCGGCTGCATGGCCGCGATCGAGGCCGAGCGCTGGCTCGCCGCGCGGGGGATCGAATAACCGGGCCGAGCGCCCTGTTTTCCATCGTGGCGGGTCCTTCGACCACGGCTCGCCCCGATCGAGACGCCACTGGAGGCAACGTATGATCTCGTTCTCAGACACCGCCGTCGCCAAGGTCAAGGAGTTCGCCGCGAGCACGCCGGAGGCCGCCGGGAAGAGCCTGCGGATCTTCATCCAGGGCGTCGGCTGCTCGGGCTTCGCCTACGGCTTCACCTTCGACGACGAGCGCGACGGCGACACCAGGGTCGAGCACAACGGTCTGACGGTCCTCGTCGACTCGAGCTCGGCGCCCCACCTGACCGGCTCGACGGTCGACTTCGTCGATGACCAGCGGGGGACCGGCTTCCTCGTCGACAACCCGAACAAGCCGGCGGCCGACGCCTGCGGCTCGCACGGCGGCTGCTCGAGCTGCGGCTGAGCCGACACGATGAGCAGCGACGCGACCACCCCCCTGGAGATCGTCCGGCTCGGCCACCCGGTGCTCCGCCGGGTCGCCGAGGCGGTTCCCGAGGAGTGGTTTGGGACCGGGAGGCTGGCCTCCCTCGGCGAGGCCCTGGTCCGGACGATGCTCGCCGAGGACGGGGTCGGGCTGGCCGCGCCTCAGGTCGCCGAGCCCCTGCGCCTCTTCGCCTACTGGCTGCCGGCGCGCGGTGACGACCCCGGCCTCGAGCCGACGGTGGTCGTCAACCCCGAGCTGCGGTTCGTCGACCCCGAGCCCGAGGAGGGCTGGGAGGGCTGCCTGTCGATCCCCGGGCTGCGCGGCCTCGTCCCGCGCTCGCCGCGGATCAAGGTCAAGGGACGCGCGGTTTCCGGCGAGCCCCTGAGCTTCACCGCCGACGGCTTCCACGCGCGGGTCATCCAGCACGAGTACGACCACCTCGACGGCGTCGTCTTCCTCGATCGCATGACCTCGGTCCGGTCCCTCGCCTTCGAGCCGGAGTGGGAGCGCTACGTGCTCGCCGAGGCCGGGCCCGAGGCCGAGGGCTGATCCGGCTGTCATGCCGCCGCCCGCGCCGCCGCCGTCCACCGACGCCGAGCCGGCCACCCCGAGCCCTCACCCCCGACCGGCGCCGCCCGCGGCGATCGTCGTCATCGCTGTCCTGGTCGGCCTGATCTGCGGCGCCCACCAGATCGCCAACACCTCGATCGGTTGGCACATCGCCTCCGGGCGCTGGATGATCGAGCATCGCGCGCTGCTCGACCACGACGTCTTCAGCTTCACCTCGGGCGGCGTCGAGTGGATCGATCACGAGTGGCTGTTCCAGATCCTGGTCGCGGCCCTGTACGATCACGGCGGCGCGCCCGCGCTGGTCGTCCTGCGGATGGCGGTCCTCGCCGCGCTCGCGGTTTTGCTGCTGCGGATCGGTACGGCGAGCGGTCTCTCACCGCCGGTGGCGCTGCTGCTGGCAACCCTCTCGCTGCTCGGCGCCCGGCCCCGGTTCTTCCTCCGTCCCGAGCTCGCGACCCTGCTGCTGCTGCCGCTCGCCCTGTGGATCTTCGCCGACCGCCGCGGCCGCCGCTGGTGGCCCGCGCCTCTGGCCGCGGTGATCGGCCTCGGGGTCAACCTGCACGGCGCGATGCTCGTCGCCCCGATCCTCGTCACCGTGTGGTTCGCCGGCGAGGCCCTCGAGCGCCTGCTCGGCCGCACGTCGGACGGCTCGTTTCTCGGGTCCGGCCTCACCGGGGTCGCGGCCTCCTGGCTCGCGACGGTCCTCAACCCTCACGGCCTCGCGATCTGGTCGGTGCCCCTCCGGCTCGCCGAGATGGTGCGGATGCCGCACATCCCGAATCCAGAGTGGATCGCACCGGGCCCCGCCGACGCCCCGGCCCTCTTCGTCGCCCTGGCCGTCGCCGGGGGGGTGCTTCTCGCCGGCCGCGCCGCGCCCCAGTCCTGGCTCGGCGTCGCCGCCACCACCGCCCTCGCTCTCCGGCACGTCCGGAACATCGGCGTGTTCTTCGTGCTGCTCCCGCAGTCGGTCGCTCCGGCGCTGGCCCGGCTCGAGATCGGCGCAGCGCGCCCCGCCGGCGGTCGGGAACGCCTTCGCACGGTGGTCTGTCTCGGCCTGGTGGCGGTCCTCGCGGTCGCCGCCGCGTTGCGCCCATGGCCGCTGCCCGGCTTCGGATTCGCCGAGGGGTGGTACCCGGAGCGGGCCTGGGCCTTCCTCGAGCGTTACGGTCTGCTCGAGGGACGGTTGTACAACGACGTCCGGTTCGGCGGCTGGCTCATCCTGCGTGGCTACCCGGATCGCCGGGTCTTTCTCGACGATCGCAACGAGATCCACGAGCCACTGCTCAGAGAGATCTGGGAGATCCTCGAGCGCAGCGATGTCGCCGCCTGGGAGGGGCTGCTTAAACGGTGGGGCATCGACACCGTGCTGCTGCGCTACCACGAGCCGGTCCGGGTGACGACTCCCGACGGGAGGGATCTGGGCCGGCGCGGTTTCTCGGCCCTGTGGTTCCCGACCGGCCGCTGGGCGACGGTGTATTGGGACGATGTCGCCATCGTGCTCGTCCGTCGCTCATCGGCCTCCGAGGAGCTGCTCGCCGAGCGCGAGTACCGCCTCGTCCAACCCGACGATCTCGAGCATCTGGCGGCGCGGCTGAGGGCCGACCCCGAGCTGGCCGCTCCGGTCGCGGCCGAGCTCGAGCGCGCCCTCGCCGACGACCCGCGCGGCCGGCGCGCCCGCGAGATCGCGGCGCTGCTCGACCCGTCGTGATCGGTCCGCGGGGCGGCCGACCTCCGACTCCCCCTCCCGCTACTCGAGCCGTACCGCGTCGAGCGCCTCGGCCGAGCAGGTCTCGGGCTCGATCCGGTAGGGCTGACCGAAGTAGTCGAGGGGGGTCTCGCCGAGCAGACCGGCGTCGACCAGCTCCCGCCAGCTCGCCGGACAACGGCCGTTGACCGCCTGCCACCGGCTGAGTAACGGGTCGAGGAGCTCCCCGTCGCGCGAGGCGACGAGGCGGTAAATCTGGCGGTCGCAGACCAGCCGGTCGAACTCGTCGCGCGCCTCCTCCCGGACCTCCCTCCAGTAGTCGATGGCGTCGTCGACCGACCACGCACCCTCCTCCTCGCGCCACCTCGTCAGGAAGCGGTGCAGGCGATGCGGGGCCCCGGGGATCGCCGTCGCGGCCTCGAAGAAGCGGATCCCCTCGGCGCGGTCCCGGTAGCGGATGAAGAGGTCCCATCCGGCCGCCTCGGCGATCTCGTGGTTGTCGGGCATGTTGCGCAGCGCCTTGTCGAACAGCCGGATCACCGCCGCCTTGTGGATCGCCTCGTCGGTCGTCGGCAGCTGCATGATCAGCGCCCCGACCCGGTAGGCGTCGTGGTAGAGGGGGTCGAGGTCGGTGATCAGGTTGTAGACCGTCTCGAGATAGAGGAAACGCTCATACGGCCGGTACTGGGAGTAGTACTGGATCGACCACAGGTAGACCAGGTCGGCGACGAGGCCCGGGTTGCCCAGGCTTCCCAGCCGCAGCATCTCGGCGCTCGGCAGGTAGAGGAGGCGCCGGCCGAGGGGGTCCTCCCGGGGAACCTCCTGGAGGGCGTTTTCCGAGACCACCGCGCCGATCAGCAGCAGCACCACGGCGAGAACGGTCGGGAGGTTCCTGGTCACTGGAGATCCCGCGTGCCGAAGCGCAGGCAGGCGAGGGTGAGCACCAGGATCGTGAAGAAGATGCCGTAGACCAGCGCCCAGACGATCGCCTCGGGCGGAATCGGCAACCCGTGCACGACCTCGGTCTTGAGGTTGAACCGCTCGAGGTTCGGCACGACGTAATACAGCGCCGAGACCACCGTGCGGCCGACCGACTCCGGGAGGTGTCTGGTGAGCAGCCAGAGGTCCTGGGACACGTGCCCGACGACGAACACCGAGAGGGTGAAGATCGAGCCGAGAATCGGCTTGGTGAGCACCGAGAACAGGGTCGCGAAGGCGACCAGCACCGCCATCTCGACACCGATCATCGCGGTGGCGATGAGCAGCCGCGGATCGACCCCTCCGCCGTACAACCAGACCAAGACGACGAGGATCGCCGACATCAGGACGAGGTTGACGAGAACGGTGGCGAGCAGGCCGACGTACTTGCCGACCAGGAACTGCCAGCGCCGAACCGGCTTGGCGAGGATGTAGTAGACGGTCCGGCTGTCGATCTCGCGGCTGATCAGCAGCACGCTCATCATCACCGCGATGAGCATCAGGAAGAGCTGGATCCCGGCAAGACCCATGTCCTTGATGATCTTCGTCTGGTCGCCGACGGTGAGGATTCCGAAGAGCTTCGAGCTCGCCAGCAGGAGCACGGCGAAGCCGAGGAAGAGGTAGAGGATCTTGTCCCGCAGGGCCTCGCGCAGGGTGCTCAGGGCGATGACGCGGATCGCTCTCACGACGCGCCCCCTTCTTCGTACAGGCTCATGAGGAGGTCCTCGAGGGTGCTGCGTACCGGCGTCAGACTCATCATCCGGGCGCCCGCCTCGGCGAGCTCGCGGATGACGTCGTCCCGCCGGTCGGCGGCGACCCGGACCCAGGCGGCGTCGCTCCCCCGATGGGCCGACTCGACCGGCGTTCTGAGGGCCGACGGGTCGAGGCCGGTGAAGGTGATCTCGTAGCTCTCGACCTCGCGCGCGAGGAGATCCCTGACCGCGCCGACCCCGTGGACCCGACCTCCGATGACCGTCGCCACCCGATCGCAGATCGTCTCGACATCGGGGATGATGTGGCTCGAGAAGAAGACCGTGACCCCCCGTTCGTGCTGCTCGAGGATCAGGTCGCGGACGTCGCGCCGGCCGATCGGGTCGAGGCCGCTCATCGGCTCGTCGAGGATCAGCAGCTGCGGCGAGCCGAGCAGCGCCTGGGCGAGGGCGATGCGCTGGAGCATCCCCTTGGAGTAGGTCCGCATCGTCTGGTCGCCCCGGCCGCCCATCGAGACCTGGTCGAGGACCGCCGCCACCCGGTCGTCGATCTCGGAGGGGGCGACCTCGAGGAGATCGGCGGAGAAGCGCAGGTACTCGCGACCGCTGAGGTGCTGGTAGAGGTAGGGGTTCTCGGCCATGAAACCGATCCGTCGTTTGGCCGCCATCGCGTCGTGCGGCAGCCCGCCGATGGTGATCTCGCCCGAGTCGGGGATCACCAGCCCGGTCACCGCCTTGATGGTGGTCGTCTTGCCGGCGCCGTTGGGACCGAGAAAGCCGAAGATCTCGCCCTTGAAGACCTCGAGGTCGAGGCCCCGGAGCACCTCGACCGGTCGCTCGAACAGACCCGGGTGGAAGGTCTTCCTGAGACTGACGATCCTCAGCTCGATCTCGGGCATGCTCCCTCCGCGGTGTCGGCGAGCGGATCGCCCCGAGTATATCCGAGCCGCCGGGCGTCCCGGATCACACTCCTTCGGCGCCGATCGTGGCATACTGGATCGTTGAAAGGGAGGGCCGCACGATGTCCGAGCTGTCTCCTCTCGACATTCTCGGCAAGAGGTTCGCCGTCCGCTTCCGGGGCTACCCGGCCAACGAGGTCCACGAGTACCTGACCGAGGTCGCCGGCGCGGTCGAGGCGCTGACCCGCGAGCGCGGCGAGCTCCGGCAGCAGGTCCACCGGCTCGAGCACGAGCTCGCCTCGTTCCGCCAGCGCGAGACCGCGCTCCACGAGGCCCTGGTCGCCGCCCAGCGGTCGGCGGAGTCGACGATCGAGTCGGCGCGCGACGAGGGTCAGCGGATCATCGCCGATGGCCACGGGCTCGCCGACCGGCTGGTCGAGGAGGCCAACGAGCGGGCCCGCAAGATCGACGAGGTCATCCAGCAGCTCCGCGAGCGGAGGCGGGACGCGCGATCCGAGCTCATCCGCCTGGTCGAGATCCTCCAGGGGCTGGTCGACGACGACCGGGCCCGCGAGCAGGAGGAGCGGACGACGCCCCAGCTCGCCCTGCTGTCGCGCAGGAACGAGAGCGGCCGGGAGGGCCGCGGATGAGCCTCCTCATCCGGGGCGCGAGCCAGCTCGCGACCCCCCTGGGACGCTCGGCCCGGCGGCACGGCGAGCTCGGGCGGGTGGCGGTGCACACCGACTGGGTGGTCCGTTGCGACGACGGGACGATCGCCTTCGTCGGCCCGACGGCCGAGCACGACGCGCGCTTCCCCGCCGCCGATCTGGTGCTCGACGCCGACGGCGGCTGTGTCATTCCCGCCTTTGTCGACCCCCACACCCATCCGGTGTGGGCCGGCTCGCGCGAGGGTGAGTTCAACCGCCGGCTGCGCGGCGAGTCCTACATGGACATCGCCCGCTCGGGCGGCGGCATCAACGCCACCGTCCGCGCCACCCGGGCGGCGAGCTTCGAGGGCCTCCTCGCCTCGACGCTCTCCCGGCTCGACCGGTTCCTCGAGCACGGCACGACGACGATCGAGGCGAAGTCGGGCTACGGCCTCGACCTGGCGACCGAGATCCGCATGCTCGAGGTGATCGCGGCGGCGAACCGCGATCACCCCGTCGACCTGCACCCGACCTGCCTCGCCGCGCACGAGGTTCCCCCCGAGCATCGGGGCGACACCGACGGCTGGGTCGACCGGCTGGTCGCCGAGATCCACCCGAACATCGCCCGGCGAGGCCTCGCCGAGGCGGTCGACGTCTTCTGCGAGCAGGGCGTCTTCGACCTCGACCAGACCCGCCGGCTGCTCGCCGACGCCGATTCTCTCGGCTGGCGCGTCCACCTCCACGCCGACGAGCTGACGCCGCTCGGCGGCGCCGAGCTCGCGGTCGAGCTCGGCGCGCTCTCCGCCGACCACCTCATGTGCGTCACCGAGGCCGGGATCGATGCCCTCGCCGGGTCGGAGACGGTGGCGGTGCTGCTTCCCGGCACCTCCTTCTTCCTTCGTACCGCCTACGCGCCGGCCCGGCGGCTGGTCGACGCCGGCTGCGCCGTCGCCCTCGCCACCGACTGCAACCCGGGATCCTCGCCGACCGAGTCGATGCCGGCGATCCTCGCCCTGGCGACCCTCGGGATGGGTCTGAGCGTCGAGGAGGCGCTGACCGCCGCGACCCTCAACGCGGCCGCCGCGATCGGACGATCAGCCGAGATCGGCTCGCTCGAGGTCGGCAAGCGGGCCGACATCGCGGTCCTCGCCGGCCCGAGCTTCCACCACCTGGTCTACCACTACGGCGTCAACCCCATCCGCCACGTGGTCAAGAACGGCCGCGTCGTCGTCCGCGACAGGCAGCTCGTCGCTCGATCGCGCTGAGGCGCTTCCGTCGCCTCCATCTCACCTCTGAGAACTCGGGTTCGGGAGCCGGCACGCGACATCGTTCGCCGCGAACAATGTCGCGTGCCTGCGCACCGCTCCCGTCGCGCGGACCGGAGGGCGAGATCCGCCCCGGCCGCTACGCGACCTCGATCTTGACCCTGGTGATCGCGGCGGCCCTGCCGGTGGCCTCGTCGACCTCGATCAGGGCGCCGCGCAGCTGGAGGTCGCGCTTGGCCGGCTCGAAGGGTCGCGGCGTGTTGAGCAGGAACCGCTCGAGCACCTTCTCGGGCTTCATCCCGATGATCGACTCGTACGGCCCGGTCATCCCGACATCGGTCTGGAAGGCGGTGCCCTTGGGCAGGATCCGCTCGTCCGCCGTCGGCACGTGGGTGTGGGTTCCGAGCACCGCGGAGACCCGCCCGTCGAGGTACCAGCCCATGGCCTGCTTCTCCGAGGTCGCCTCGGCGTGCATGTCGACCAGGATGACCTTGAGCCCGGGGTGGGCCCGGGCGATCTCGGCGAGCACCTCGTCGGCCTTGCGGAAGGGGTTGTCGATAGGCTGCATCAGCGCCTGCCCCTGGAGGTTGACCACCGCCACCTCGACGCCGCCGGCGGTCGACTCGACGCACCAGCCGCGACCGGGGTTGCCTTCCGGGTAGTTGGCCGGTCGCAGCAGGGTCGGGTGGGCGTCGAGCAGCGGCACCCCCTCCTTCTTGTCCCAGACGTGGTTGCCGGTGGTCCAGACGTCGATCGGGAAGCGCTCGAGCTCCTCGAGCACCGTGGCGGTGATCCCGAAGCCGCCGGCCGCGTTCTCGATGTTGGCGACGACCAGGTCGACCCGCTCGCGGTCGACCAGGACCTCGAGCGCCCCGGCGACCGCCTTGCGGCCGGCCGACCCCATGATGTCGCCGACGAAGAGCAGGCGGATCACGGTGTCACCTGGCGTACTCGACCGCCCGCGTCTCGCGGATCACCGTGACCTTGATCTGCCCGGGATAGGTGAGCTCGGCCTCGACCTTCTTGGCCACGTCGCGAGCCAGCCACACCGCCTTGTCGTCCGAGATGGTGGCCGACTCGACGATGATCCGCAGCTCGCGCCCGGCCTGGATGGCGTAGGCCTTCTCGACCCCCTCGAAGTCGGTCGCCATGCCCTCGAGCTTCTCGAGACGTTTGATGTAGTTCTCGAGGATCTCGCGGCGCGCCCCGGGCCGGGCGGCCGAAAGCGCGTCGGCGGCGGTGACCAGCACCGCCTCGACCGAGTGCGGGTCGTAGTCGCCGTGGTGGCACTCCATGGCGTGGATCACCTCGTCGCTCTCGCCGTACTTGCGCAGCAGCTCGCGCCCGAGCTCGAGGTGGGTTCCGTCCATCTCGCGGTCGACCGCCTTGCCGATGTCGTGGACCAGACCGGCCCGCTTGGCGACCGCGGCGTTGGCCCCGAGCTCGGCCGCCATGTGGTGCGCGAGCCAGGCCACCTCCAACGAGTGCTTGAGCGCGTTCTGGCCGTACGACGAGCGGAACTGGAGCCGGCCGATGAGCTTGTGGATCTCGGGATGGATGTCGGGGATCCCGGCCTCGAGGGCGGCCGCCTCGCCGTCGGCGAGGAGCTTCTCGTCCATCTCGGTCTGGACCTTGGCCACCAGCTCTTCGATCCGACCCGGGTGGATCCGTCCGTCCTGGATCAGGCTCAGCAGCGCGATCCGCGCGATCTCCCGCCGGACCGGCTCGAAGCACGAGAGGATCACCGCTTCGGGAGTGTCGTCGACGATCAGGTCGACGCCGGTCGCCTGCTCGAAGGCGCGGATGTTGCGCCCCTCGCGGCCGATGATCCGCCCCTTCATCTCGTCCGACGGCAGGTCGACCACCGACACCGTGCTTTCGACGACGTGCTCCGACGCGATCCGCTGGATCGCCATCGAGATCACCCGCCGGGCCTTCTCCTTGGCCTTCTCGGACGCCTCCTCCTCGATCTTGCGGACCAGGTTGGCGGCGTCCATCCGCGCCTCGTTCTCCATCGTCCGGATCAGCTCGTGCTTGGCCTGCTCGGTGGTCAGACCGGCGATCTGCTCGAGCTTGACCCGCTGCTCGGCGATCGCGCTGTCGAGCTCCTGGCCGCGCGCGGTCAGGGTCGCCTCGAGATCCCGAAGTCGCCCGTCGAGCGTCTCGAGCGCCGCCTCGCGCTCGACCGCCATGGCCGCCTTGCGCTCGAGCTCGGCCGACTCGTCGTCGAGCCGCTGCTCGAGACCGGCCAGCTCGAGGCGATGCTCCCTGGTTTCCCGTTCGAACTCGGTCCGCGCCGCGAGCAGACGCTCGCGGGCCTCGATCTCGGCGTCCCTGCGCAGCCGGTCCCCGTCGACCTCGGCCCGGGCGAGCACCCGCCGGGCCTGCCTCTCGGCGTTGGCGACCAGCTGGAGCGCGGCCCGCCGCGAGCGGCGCCACAGCGTCCAGACGATCGCCAGTCCGAGGATCGCGACCAGCAACACAGCCAAGGCTGCGATCAACCTGACGTCCACGATCCACCCCCTTTTCAAGGAGCGATCAGTCCGCCGGCTCGTATGGAGGACGGAGGGTCAGGTTAAAGGGGAGGCCCCCACATCGGCCGTGTGAGCGAGCCCATTTGAACCTGCGAGACCACAGGTGGGTGCCTGTTCCCCGCCCGTCTCCCACCGTGCGGCGGGCATCGAGGCGGGAAAACCCGGCGACCCTTCAAATAGGTGTTGGTTCAAGAACAGTTTCACTCATCACCAACCGTGCAGGGACCTCCACGTCCTATTTCCCGTTCCCTTGGTCATCTGGCCTCATGGCCTGGTCGAGTTTCTCGACGAGTCGTTCCGCCTGTTTCTCCAAACGCTGTTGCCGGACGTCCTGATCCGTCTCTCGCTCTAAGAAGAGCTCGTCCGCGATGTTAAGTGCGGTCAAGACCGCGATCTTGACCGTGTCCACGCTGGAGCTCCGATCGGCGACCTCGCGCATCCGGGAGTCGACGAACCGGGCGATCTCCTGGAGCCGGCTCGCATCCCCATCCGCACGTAGCCCGAGGCGTTGGCCGAAGATCTCGACGGTAGCCCGGACTGTCGCCATTCGTCACTCCTTCCCATTCCGAGTATACAGTATCGAATCCGTGTCTCACCCGGGGGGCGGTCCGCTCCTCCGGTCCAGCCACCAGGGGGCGGCGGCAGCCTCGATTGTGCCGCCCGACGCCGCCGGGTATCGTGGTCCCCGGATGGCCGAGCCGAGACCTGACCGAGACGACGGCCGCCGGACGACGATCGCGACGACGGCGGCGCTGGTCCTGCTCTACCTCGTCCCGATCGCCGGACGCCCGCCGTCGAGCAACCCCAACGAGCTCGCCCGCCTCGAGCTCGCGGTCGCGATCGCCGAGTGGGGGACCGTCGATCTCGACCGTCCGGCCCGCCTGTGGGGCCTGTCGGAGGACGTCGCGCGGCGCGACGGCCGGATCCTCTCGGACAAGGCCCCCGGGCTGTCCCTCGCCGCCGTGCCCGTGGTCTGGGCCCTCCGCCCGGCCCTGCCGGCCCGACCGGGTCGCGCGCTCCCCGACTACTGGCCGCTGCGCCACCTCGCCACCGGGCTGCTGGTCAGCGTGGCGAGCGCGCTGGTCGGCTTCGCCCTGGCCACCGCCGCCGCCCCCGAGGCGTCGAGGCTCGCCACGACCCGGGTCGGGCTCGCCGTGCTCGCCGCCCTGACGACCCCGATGTGGACCTATGGAACGGTCTTCCTCGGCCACGCCCCGGCGGCGGTGCTGGTCGCCACGGCCTGGCTGGGGCTGCTCGGCCGACCCGGGTCTCTCCGACCCCCCTCCGATCGGGCCGCGCTTGCCGGCGGGCTGGCGGCCGGCCTGGCGGTCACCACCGAGTACCCGACCGCGCTGCTCGTCGCGGTCGTTTTCGGGGTTCTCCTCGCCCGGCGCACGCCGCTCCGCACGCTCGCGCTCGCCGGTCTCGGCATCGTGCTCGGCGTCCTGCCGGCCCTCGTCTACCACCAGATCGCCTTCGGCGCGCCGTGGCTCACCGGCTACGCCTTCAAGGCCGACCCGGCCTTCCGGGCGATCCACGGTGCCGGGATCGGCGGGGTCGCGCTGCCCACCGCGGAGGCGCTCTGGGGGGTCCTCGGGAGCCCGGCCCGCGGTCTCTTCGCCTACTCGCCGCTGCTCCTCCTCGCACCGATCGGGCTGGTCCTCATGGGGCGTCGCCATGGCTGGGGCACCGCGGCGCCGTATCTCGTCGCGGCCATCGTCTACGTCGGCTTCGCCGCCGGCTTTGTCGACTGGCAGGCGGGCTGGGGCGCCGCCGCCCGCCACCTCGTGCCGCTCGTCCCGCTGCTCGCGATTCCGAGCCTGACCGCCGCGGCCGAGCTCGCCCGCCGACCCTGGTCGTTGCTGCTGCTCGTCGTGCTGGCGTCGATGGCGGCGGTGCGCACGCTGCTCACCCTCGCGCTCACCCCCTTCTTCCCGCCGACCTTCACCCATCCCCTGCGCCAGCTCGTTCTTCCGAGCCTGGTCGACGGCGCATGGGCGCCGACCCTCCCCGGCTCGGTCGTCGGGCTCCCGGACGCCCTGGTGTGGTCGGCGGTCGCGGCCGCGGTGCTGCTCCTCGTCGGGTGGTCGCTCTCCCGGCTCGCCCGCCGTCCCCTCGCCGGCGTCGTCGCCGCGGTGCTGGTGGTCAGCGCCGTGCAGATCGGCTGGATGGCCTGGCGGGCATCCGAGATCGACCCCGGGCTCGAGGCGGTTCGGGCTCGCGTCCTCGTCGACCTGGGCCACTCCGAGGCGGCGGCGCGGGTCGCCGGCGGTCTCGACGCCCGGTGAGCCCGGGCGATCACTTCTCCCCGAGCACTCCGTCGATCAGACCGAGGACCTTCTCCAACCGCGCGGCGAGGGCGTCGCGCTGCGTCTCGAGCTCGGCGAGGCGGTCCTTGACCTCGCTCGTCCCGGCGAGCTTCGCCTCGAGCTCGGCGATCCTCGTCTCGCCCTCGGCGGCCCGGTCGACCGCGTCGCGGTAGGCGGCGACGAGCTCCTCGATCTTCGACTCCAGCTGCTTGAGCACGCTTTCCATGGCCATGGTCAGTCTCCCTGGATCAGGCGAATCGAACGTCGAGCCGTCGGGTCAGACCCTGCCGCAACCCGTCCTGGAGCTCGTTGACCTCGAGCTGGGTCAGCGACCGGTCGGCGGCCCGATAGGTCAGCCGCAGCGTCGTCCGGACCGTCCCCGGAGGCAGCCCCTCGCCGGCGAAGCGCACGAGCAGCCCGATGTCCTCGACGAGCTCGCTCGCCAGGTCGCGGACCACCGTCGCGAGCTCGGCGTAGCTCAGCTCGGTGGCGTGCTCGACGGTCATGTCGGCGGTCACCGCGGGCTGTCGCGGCAGCTCGACGAAGGACGGCAGCGGCACCTCCCGCGCGGCGCCGCCCAGGTCGAGCTCGGCGACATAGGTCACCGGCCTGAGGTCGAACCGGTCGGCGACCGGGCCGGCCAACCGCCCGGCCAGGCCGACGATCCGACCGGCGGCCGTCTCGAGCACCGCGCCCTCGGCCTCGTCGAGCCAGGGCGCCCCACCCCGCTTCCAGTCGAGCTCGGGGAAGCCGAGGACATCGGTCAAGAGCTCGACGACCCCCTTGAGCTCGGCGAAGTCGAGGTCCTGGCCGGCTCGGCCGGGCAACGGACCGACCAGGGCGACGGCGAGCCGCTCGCTCTCGGCCGGCCCCGACCCGGCCTGCCAGAAGACGCGACCCTGCTCGAACACCGCAACCGCCCGCTCGCCCTGGTTGAGGTTGTCCCGGACCGCGCCGAGCACTCCGGGCAGGAGGGACCGGCGCATCGTCGACTGGGTCGCGGCGAGGGGGTTGTCGAGCTCGACCGGCGCGCCCGGGCACAGCGGCATCGCGGCGAGCTCGGCGTCGAGGCTTGGGTCGATGAACGACCAGGTGACGATCTCGGCGAGGCCCGCGCTCACCGCCGCGGCGCGGGCACGGTCGACCAGCTCCCAGTTGGGGTTGCGCCGACCCGGCGCGGTCGACAGCACCGGCAGCCGGGCCGGGATCGCCTCGAAGCCGAGGTGCCGCACGAACTCCTCGACGAGGTCGGCCTCGCGCTCGAGGTCGACGCGGAACGACGGCACCGTCACGACGATGGCGTCGCCGCCGTCGCCCTCTGGCTCGAGCTCGAGGGCCTGAGCGATCTCGCACAGCCGCTCGGCCGGCGTCTCGAGGCCGATGAAGGCCGACACGCGGGCGGCCGAGGTTCGAAGCCGCCGCCGCTCGACCGGCGACGGGCAGACGTCGATCCGGCCCCGGCACACCGTACCGCCGGCGATTCCGGCGATGAGCGCCGCGGCATAGTCGATCGCGACCGGGGGCAGCCCGGGATCGGCGCCTCGCTCGAACCGGTGCGACGCCTCGGTGTGCATCCCGAGCCGGCGGGCCGCCCGGCGGACGGTCAACGGGTCGAAGCTCGCCGCCTCGAGCAGGATGTCGGTGGTGTCCTCCCCGATCTCGGTGTCGGCGCCGCCCATGATGCCGCCGAGCCCGACCGCGCGCTCGCCGTCGGCGATCACCGGCATCCCGGCCCCGAGGGTGCGGCGCTCGCCGTCGAGGGTGACCAGGACCTCGCCGTCGACCGCGCGGCGGGCGACCAGGGTCGCCCCGCGTACCTTCGCCAGGTCGTAGGCGTGGAGGGGCTGGCCGAGCTCGAGAAGAACGTAGTTGGTGACGTCGACGATCGCGCTGATCGGCCGCACACCGGCGTTGACGAGCCGGCGCTGCATCCACTCGGGCGAGGCGGCGCGCCGCGCACCGCGGATCACTCGCGCGCAGAAGCGCCGGCACATCGTCGGATCGGCGATCTCGACCGTCGCGAGGTCGGCCGTCGCCGGGCCGTCCTCGGCGAGGTCAATCGAGAGCCCGGCGAGCGTCGACCCGGTGGCCGCCGCAGCCTCGCGGGCGAGGCCTCGGTGGTTCATCGCATCGGGCCGGTTGGTCGTGACCTCGACCTCCCAGACCTCGCCCCCGATCCCCGGCTCGCGCAGCTCGACCAGGAAGCCGCAGGCGGTGAGACGGTCGGCGACCTCTTCGGCGCCCGGGGCGCCGTGCAGCAGGTCGAGAAGCCAGGCCGCGTCGAACTTCATTCGAACTGCCTCGTCAGTCGCTGGTCGCCGGCGAAGAGCTGCCGGAGGTCGGGGATGCCGTACTGCAGCATGGCGACCCGGTCGAGACCGAGACCGAAGGCGAAGCCGGTGTAGCGCTCGGGGTCGATGCCGACCGCCTCGAAGACCCGAGGGTCGACCATCCCCGAGCCGAGGATCTCGATCCAGCCCGAGCCCGAGCACACGCCGCAGCCGCGCTGGGCGCAGAAGATGCACGAGATGTCGACCTCGGCGGAGGGCTCGGTGAAGGGGAAGAAGCCGGGCCGCAGCCGGACCCGGACGTCGTCCGAGAAGAGCGCTCTCAGGAAGGTCTCGAGGGTCGCCTTGAGGTGGCCGACGGTGATCCCGACGTCGACCACGAGGCCCTCGAGCTGGTGGAACATCGGCGAGTGGCGGAGGTCCGAGTCCCGGCGGTAGACCCGGCCCGGGACGACGATCCGGATCGGCGGCTGGCGGCTCTCCATGACCCGGGCCTGGACCGGCGAGGTGTGGGTCCTCAGCAGGTGGCTGGCGCCGATGTAAAAGGTGTCCTGATCGTCGCGCGCCGGGTGGTCGGGGGGCATGTTGAGCGCCTCGAAGTTGTGCCAGTCGTCCTCGATCTCCGGGCCGTCCTCGACGTCATAACCCATGCGCAGGAAGATCTCCTCGATCCGCCGCCGGACGAGGTGGACCGGGTGCTCGGCGCCGCGCGCCAACCGGCGCCCGGGCAGGGTGATGTCGACCCGTCGGTCGGCCGAGGCTGCACGACCTTCCGCGACCCGGGCCTTCGCCTCGTCGAGCCGCTCTTCGACGAGCTTCTTGAGCTCGTTGAGGGCGCGACCGTAGTCGCGCTTCGCCTCGCTCGGCAGCTCGCGCAGACCGCCCGCGAGCTCCTGCAGGAGCCCCGACCGGCGGCCGGCGTAGGCGACCCGCACGCGCTCGACCGCGTCGGCGTCGACGCCGGCCCGCTCGAGGTCGGCGAGGAAGGACGCCCGCACCTCCTCCAGGCGCTCGAGCCCCATCACCGCCTCAAGCGGTGGTCTTGGCGAGCTCGACGAGCTCGGTGAAGGCCTTCGGGTCGCGGACCGCGAGGTCGGCGAGCACCTTGCGGTCGAGCTCGCAGCCGGATTTCTTCAGGCCCGCGATGAACTCGGAGTAGGTCGTGCCGTTGAGCCTCGCCGCGGCGTTGATGCGGGCGATCCACAGGCTGCGGAACTGCCGCTTCTTCTGCTTGCGGTCGCGGTAGGCGAAGGCCAGCGACCTGTCGACCTGGAGCTTGGCGACCCGGTGGAGCCGCGACTTGCCGCCCCAGTACCCTTCGGCGAGCTTGAGGATCTTCTTCCGCCGGTCCTTGCGATTGGACGATCTCTTGACGCGCATCGCTGCCTCCTCACTTCATCCCGACGAGCATTCTCTCGAGCACCTTGGCGTCGGCCGGCGACGCGATGACGGCCTTGCGCAGGCCGCGCTTGCGCTTGGCGCTCTTCTTGGTCAGGATGTGCGACTTGTACGCCTTGTGGCGCTTGAGCTTGCCGCTGGCGGTGCGCTTGAGCCGCTTGGCCGCTCCTCGGTGGGTCTTCAGCTTGGGCATGGTGCCTCCTTCGTCGTTCGATTCCTGTTCACCGCACGTCCGCTCACGCCTCGCGTGACCGGGTGGACACGACACGGGTCACCCGCTCGACGACCGCGTCGAGGGGCAGCACCCCTTCGTCGCGACCGTGGCGGAGCCGCAGCGACACGGCGCCGGCGTCAGCCTCCCGTTGGCCGACCACCAGCAGGTAGGGGACCTTCATGGTCTCGCCGTCGCGGATCTTGTAGCCGAGCTTCTCCGACCGGCGGTCGACGTCGGCCCGCAGGCCGCGCTCGCGCAGGGTCGCGGCGACCGTCTCGGCATAGCCGACCACCGAGTCGGTGATCGGCAGGACACGAGC
The DNA here is from genome assembly GCA_025456145.1 of Thermoanaerobaculales bacterium. Taxonomy (GTDB): domain Bacteria; phylum Acidobacteriota; class Thermoanaerobaculia; order Thermoanaerobaculales; family Sulfomarinibacteraceae; genus JAHECW01. The sequence continues at coordinate 105,019 of JALOLD010000006.1, forward strand.
CTGCTCGGGCGCGAGCCAGGGCGGCAGGTCGCCGGCGAAGTGCTCGAGCATGACGCCGTAGAACCGCTCCAGCGAGCCGAGGATCGCCCGGTGGATCATCACCGGCCGCCGCTCGACGCCGTCGGAGTCGACATAGGCGAGGCCGAAGCGCTCGGGCATCTGGAAGTCGAGCTGGATGGTCGCCAGCTGCCAGGCGCGGCCGAGCGCGTCGGCGACGTCGAAGTCGATCTTCGGGCCGTAGAACGCCCCCTCGCCGGGCTTGACGGTGTAGGTCACGTCGGTCCGCGCCTCGAGACACCGGGCGAGGACCGTCTCGGCGTGTCGCCAGACCTCGGGGTCGCCGATCGCCTTCTCCGGCCGGGTCGACAGGTAGACGTTGACGCCCGAGAAGCCGAAGATCTCGTAGATCTCGAAAATGAACCCGAACAACGCCTCGATCTCGGGGCCGATCTGCTCGGGGGTGCAGAAGATGTGTGCGTCGTCCTGACTGAAGGAGCGCACCCGGGTCAGACCGGTGACCACGCCCGAGCGCTCGTAGCGGTGGAGCCGGCCGAAGTCCGCGATCCGTCGGGGCAGCTCGCGGTAGGAGTGGGCGCGGTCGCCGAACAGCAGGCAGTGCGAAGGGCAGTTCATCGGCTTGACGCTGGCGCTGCGCTCGGCGACCTCGTCGAAGGCGTCGGCGAAGAACATGTCGTCGCGGTAGTTGTCGTAGTGCCCCGAGCGCTTCCACAGCTCGACATCGAAGATCTGCGGCGTGATGACCTCTTCGTAGCCGTAGCGCCGGTACTTCTCGCGCATCAGCTCGAGCAGCGCGTTGTAGACGATCGCGCCGCGCGGGTGGAAGAACGGGCTCGCCGGCGCCTCGGGGTGGAAGCTGAACAGATCGAGCTCGCGGCCGAGCTTGCGGTGATCGCGGCGCCTGAGCTCCTCGAGACGCTCGAAGTAGGCCTCGAGCTCGGCCTTTGACGCGAAGGCGGTGCCGTAGAGCCGCTGCAGCATCTCGTTGCGCTCGTCGCCCTTGAAGTAGGCGCCGGAGGCCTCGAGCAGCCGCACCGCGCCGATCTGACCGGTCCGCTGGAGGTGCGGCCCGCGGCACAGATCGACGAAGTCGCCGTGCCGGTAGAGGCTGATCACCTCGCCCTCGGGGATGTCATCGAGCCGGACGAGCTTGATGTCCTCGCCGCGCGCCGCCATCACCTCGCGGACCTCGCCCCGGTCGACCTCGGAGCGCTCGAAGGGCAGGTCCTCGGCGATGATCCGCCGCATCTCCTCCTCGATCCGCTCGAAGTCCTCGGTCCTGAAAGGGCGCGGGAACCTGAAGTCGTACTGGTACTTCTCCGAGTGGTCCTGCCGACCGGCATCGATCGGGGTGCCCGGCCAAAGCCTCTTCACCGCGTCGGCCATGACGTGCTCGGCGGAGTGCCGGATGACATCGCCGGCCTCGGGATCCCGGACCGTGACGATCCTGAGCACGGCGTCGGCGGTCAGCCGGGTTCGCAGATCCACCAGGCGACCGTCCACCTCGCCGGCGACGGTGTCCCGGGCGAGGCGGGGGCCGATGGCCGCCGCCACGTCGAGCACCGTGGCGCCGGCGGGGAACTCCCGCGAGCTGCCGTCGGGCAGGGTGATCTGGATTGTCTCGGCCATGGCTCTCTCCGTACGCCGATCGTCGTTCCCAGCAACACGAAGGCCCGACCACGGGACAGGGTCGGGCCTCGGCTCCGCCGATGGTAGGCGCGCGCGGACTCGAACCGCGGGCCTCATCCGTGTGAGGGATGCGCTCTAACCAACTGAGCTACGCGCCTCGACGGAGCGGGAAAAATGGTAGGCGCGAGCGGGCTCGAACCGCTGACCTCTACCGTGTCAAGGTAGCACTCTAACCAACTGAGCTACGCGCCTATCAGGCTGCTGACAGGTGGTCCCGTGGACGCTTGAAACCTGTCTTCGTCCTTCTTTTTAAAGATCAACCCCTGGCGGACCAGAGGGAACGGGATCTTAACAACCGCGAGGGTGACTGTCAACGCCCCGGCGAGCCCCGGAGACGTACAATGAAACGGAGGGGAGCATCCGATGAGCGAGCCGGTCATCGTCGCCACGGTCCAGGGCGAGGTCGAGGAGCAGCAGCTTCGGGCCTTCCTCGAGGCCAACGGCATCCCGACCACGGTCCGCGGCGAGGCGCTCAGAAAGACCCACTCCTTCGTCCTCGACGGTCTCGGGGCGGTCGAGGTGCTGGTCGCGCCAGACGACCTCGAGGCGGCGAAGGACCTGCTCGCGAGGGTCGACGCCGGCGAGCTCGAGCTGGCCGACGAGCTCCTCGGGTCGGGGGAGCCCGGCGCGTCGTCGGCGTGACGGTGGAGCAACCGCCGGGTCATCGCGCGAACCCCGTCGACGATCCCCGTTTCGAACGACCCGAGGCGACTGTGACGACGGCCCCGGAGGGCGGACCCGAGACCGTTGGCGGCCGCTGACGATCGGCGCTGACGGCTGCCGCCCGCCGGGGCCTCTGTGCCTGATCGCGGTCGCCTGTCGCTGGCGCTGCCCCTGGGACCTGTCGCTGCCGCGGCTATTGGATCTTCAGCCCGAGCTCCACCAGCTGCGCCGGATCGACCGACGACGGGGCGCCGGTCATCAGGCACGACGCCGAGGTGGTCTTGGGGAAGGCGATGACGTCGCGGATCGAGTCGCGGCCCGCCATCAGCATGACCATCCGGTCGAGCCCGAGGGCGATCCCGCCGTGCGGCGGCACGCCGTAGCGGAAGGCTTCGAGGAGGAAGCCGAAGCGCTCGCGCGCCTCGTCCTCGCCGATTCCGAGCGCGGCGAACATCCGCCGCTGGACCGCCGGGTCGCTGATCCGGATCGACCCGCCGCCGAGCTCGACCCCGTCCATGACCACGTCGTAGGCGCGGGCGCGGACGGCACCCGGGTCGCTGGCCAGCCGCTCGAGGTCCTCGGGCCGGGGCGAGGTGAAGGGGTGGTGCATCGCGAAGAACCGGCCCGCCGTCTCGTCCCACTCGAGGAGCGGGAAGTCGGTGACCCAGAGGAAGTCGTGGCGGCCGGGCGGGATCAGCCCGCGTTCGGCCGCCAGCTCGAGGCGGAGCGCGCCAAGCGCGGCGAAGACGACCTTGGCGGGGCCGCCGAGCGCGACCAGGAGATCGCCCTCGCCGGCGCCGGCGCCGTCGAGGAAGCGGCGGACACCCTCCTCGCCGAGGGCGTTCTTGGCCGGCGACGCGACGCCGTCGGCGGTCCGCTTGAACCACAGCACGCCCGGCGCACCGAACGGCCTGACCCGCTCCGACAGCGCGTCGAGCTGCTTGCGCGACAGCCCGGCGCCGCCGGGCAGCACCAGCCCCTTGACCCGACCGGTGGCGGCGGCCCTCTCGAGCACCTCGAACCGGCAGCCCTCGGCGATGGGCGCGAGCTCGACGAGCTCGAGGCCGAAGCGGGTGTCGGGCCGGTCCGATCCGAAGCCCTCGAGCGCCCGCTCGTAGGTCATCCTCGGGAACGGCGTGGCACAGTCGATGCCGACGAGCGGGAAGATCCGCTCGAAGAGACCTTCGATCAGCGTGTAGAGGTCCTCCTCGGTGACGAAGGACGCCTCGAGGTCGATCTGGCTGAACTCGGGCTGCCGGTCGGCGCGGAGGTCCTCGTCGCGGAAGCAGCGAGCGATCTGGACATATCGGCCGACCCCTGCGACCTGGAGCAGCTGCTTGAAGAGCTGAGGCGACTGCGGCAGCGCGTAGAAGCTGCCCTTGTGGACCCGTGACGGGACGAGGAAGTCGCGCGCCCCCTCGGGGGTCGACCGGGTCAGCATCGGCGTCTCGACCTCGAGAAAGCCCATCTCGTCGAAGTAGCGTCTCGCCGTCGCGACGACCCGGTGGCGCAGCACTAGGTTGGCCATCATCTCGGGCCGGCGCAGGTCGAGGGTCCGGTGGACGAGCCGGAGCTCCTCCGAGGCGTTGACCCCGTCCTCGACGACGAAGGGCGGGGTCTCGGCCTCCCCCAGCAGCTCGAGCCCGGTGACCCGGATCTCGATCTCGCCGGTCGCCAGATCGGGGTTGGCCTGACCCTCGGCGCGCCGCCGGACCTCGCCGCGGACGCGCAGCACGTCCTCGGCCGACAGCCTTTCGCCCTCGGCCACCATCCGGTCCTCGAAGACCAGCTGGACGACGCCGCTGCGATCGCGGAGATCGACGAACACCAGCCCGCCGAGATCGCGGCGCCGCCTCACCCAGCCGACCAACTCCACCGTCCGACCGAGGTCGCCGACGGCGAGCGACGCGCACCACGGCCGCTCCCAGGCACTCGTGCTCATCGTGCTCTCCATTCGTTTCCCTTTCACCGATCCCCGCCGCCGGCGAGGAGCTCGACGACCTTCGCGACGACCCGGTCGAGGGGGACCGCGGACTGCTCGCCGCGGCCGAGGTCGCGGACCACCGCGACGCCGTCCCCGAGCTCGCGCTCGCCGAGGATGACCGCGACGACCGCGTCGATCTTGGCCGCCCACTTGAGCCCGGCCTTGAGCGAGCGGCCGGTGACCTCGGTCTCGACCGCGACGCCCGAGCGGACGAGGTCGCGGGCGAGACCGGCCGCCGGCGCCACCGCCGCCGCGCCGACCGGGAGCAGCGCGACCGCCCGGCGCTCGAGCCGCGGGCCGGCGAAGCTCGCCGGCAGGACCTCGACGAGGCGGTCCTCGCCGATCGCGAAGCCGACCCCGGGAACCGGTGCGCCCCCGAGATCCGCGATCAGGCGGTCGTAGCGGCCGCCGCCGCAGATCACGGTGTCGTCGCCGAGCTCCGGGGAGACGACCTCGAACACCGTGCGCAGGTAGTAGTCGAGACCGCGGACCAGACGCGGCGCCCGCTCGACCGGGATGGCGAGCTCGGCGAGCGCCGCCTCGACCGCGTCGACGTGGGCCCGCGCGGGGTCGCTGGCCACCTCGGAGACCGGGGTCGTCGCCGCGACCAACTCCCGGCAACGCGGGACCTTGCAGTCGAGGATCCGGAGCGGGTTCTCGGTCCAGCGGCGGCGACAGTCGTCGCACAGCTCGTCCCGACTCGGCCCGAGCTCGCCCTTGAGCAGGGCGATGAACCGCTCGCGATCCTCGGGGTCGCCGAGGTTGTTGAGCTTGATGCGAAGGTCGTCGAAGCCGAGCTCCGACAGGAAGGTGTGAAGGGCGAGCACGACCTCGACATCGGCCGCCGGGGCGGCGGCGCCGAGGATCTCGATCCCGATCTGGGCGAACTGGCGGTAGCGGCCGCGCTGCATCTTCTCGTAGCGGAACATCGGGCCGAGGTAGCACAGCCGCAGCGGTTGCGGCCGCTGGCCGAGGCCGTTCTCGATGAAGCACCGGGCGACCCCCGCGGTGCCCTCGGGACGCAGGGTCAGCGACCGCCCCTTGCGGTCGGCGAAGGTGTACATCTCCTTGGACACGATGTCGGTCCCCTCGCCGACCGTCCGGACGAAGAGCTCGGTCGGCTCGAGGATCGGGAGCCGGATCTCGGCGTACCCGAAGCCGCCGAGCACCTCGAGGGCGATGCCCTCGACCGCGCTCCACAGGCGCGTCTCGGGCGGCAGGATGTCGCGCGTCCCCTTGACCTTGCGGATCATCTCCCGTCCCCGTGGTCCGCGCCCGGCAGCGGCCGGCCGAGACCCTCCTCGAGATAAGTGTTCTTGTACTCCAGGTAGTTGGTCGCCGTGGTGCGGGCCCGCGCGGCCTCGGCGTCGGACAGCGGTCGTTTCACGACCGCCGGCACCCCGGCGACCAGGCTTCTCGGCGGGGCGACAAAGCCCTCGCGGACCACCGCGCCCGCGGCGACGAGGGAGCCCTCGCCGATGACCGCCTGGTTGAGGACGACCGCGCCCATCCCGATGAGACAGCCGGCGCCGATCGTGCAGCCGTGCAGCAGCGCGCCGTGACCGACGCTGACCTCCTCGGCCAGCACCGTCGGATACAGGCCCCGCTCGACGTGGACGATCGCCCCGTCCTGGAGATTGGAGCGGTCGCCGATCCGGATCCAGTGGATGTCGCCGCGCAGGACGACGTTGAACCAGACCGAGACATCGTCGCCGAGCCTCACGTCGCCGACCACCACCGCGTTGGCGGCGACAAACACCCGCTTGCCGAAGCTCGGGGTCAGCCCGGAAACCGTCTGGATCGTCATGTCGAGTCTCCGCCGACGCGCCGCAACCGATGCCTCGTGAGCGGAGTGGGCACGCTACCACAGGCCCGATTCGCCGAGCAACGCCGTACTCCGCCAACCGCCCCGCAAGATACCGGAAATGTGTGGCTTGTGGATCGGGGCGGCGACAGCGATGACGACAGCCGTCCCGGGGGACGACGGCATTTCATTAAGTATCTGAAAACACGTCGCTTGCCTGCGGTGCCCGAAATCGACCCTCGGGGCTCGAACTGCCTGTATTTACATTGGCTTAACCCGGTTTCCACAGGGTTTTCCGCAGCCTTTTCCACAGCTCGCCAGGGGCCGTCGACAGGAGCGAGAAACCCCTGATTCGACGAGGTTTTCAGCTCTCGCCCGGGAGCCAGTCCTCGATCGAGAAGGGCCTCTCCCAGACCACCGCGCCGGGTCGGATGACGGTGCCGCCCTCACCGCTCAGATCGACGATGGTGCTGACCGCGCCACCGGCCAGCCGGCCCCCGTCGAGCACCAGGTCGGGGGCCCCGGCGAGGCGGGCGAGCGCCGCCCCGACCTCGGTGCACGGCGGCTCGCCGTGGCGGTTGGCCGACGTCGCGGTCAACGGCCCGACGAGGTACAGCAGGGCGCGCAGCGTCGCCAGACCGGGCAGCCGGACCGCGAGCGTGCCCCTCCGGCCGGCCGCGATGGGAACCCGGCACGGCGCGATCACCGACAGCGCCGCCGGCCACAGCCGTCCCAGCTTGACCCGGAAGGCATCGGGGATCGTCACCAGACCCTCGACCTGCGTCCAGTCGGCGCACACCACCGGCAGGCCGAGGTCGTCGGGCCTCCCCTTGAGGTCGTGAACCCGGGCGACCGCGGTTGCCTGCATCGGGTCCGCCCCGAGACCGTAGTAGCTCTCGGTCGGGATGAGCACGACGCCGCCCCCGGCCACCACCGCGGCGGCCGCCCTTGCCGCCGCGCCGACGTCCTCGGGCTCGGCGAAGGGCAGGGTCCTCACGCCCGCTCCAGCAGCGAGCGGGCGTGCGCCCGCGCCGACTCGCCGAGCTCGTCGCCCGAGATCATCCTCGCCAGCTCGAGCTCGCGCTGAGCGTTGTCGAGCACGCTCGCCCGGGTCACCGAGCGCCCCTTGCGGTTCACCTTCTCGACCTTGAGGTGACTGGACGCGGCGGCGGCGACCTGGGGCAGGTGGGTCACCGCGAGCACCTGGTCGGTGGTCGCGAGCTCGGCGAGCAGCCCGCCGAGGGCGGCGGCGGTGGCGCCACCGAGCCCGCTGTCGACCTCGTCGAACAGCAGGGTCATCCGGGGGCCGGGACGGGCCCGCCGCAGCGCGGCGCGGATCGCCAGGTGGATCCGCGACAGCTCGCCGCCCGAGGCGATGCGGGCCATCGGGCGCGGCTCCTCGCCCGGGTTGGCGGCGATCAGCAGCTCGCACTCCTCGACCCCATTGGCGTCGAAGGCGACGGCGACGCCCTCTCTGACGAGCGGGCTCCCGGCCTCGGGCCGCGCCCGCCAGCGGAAGTCGAGCCTGGTGCCGGCCATGTTGAGCGACCCGAGCACGCCCTGGACCGTGGCCGCGAGGCGTTCGCCGGCCTCGCGACGGGCCCGGTCGAGGCGTGAGGCCGCCTCCGCGAAGACCGCCAGCGCGGCGTCGGCCGCCATCACCGCGTCCGCGAGGCTCTCCTCGACATCCTCGAGCCGCGCCCGCTCGGCGAGGAGAGCCGACCGGTGGTCGAGCACCGCGGCGAGCGGCTCGCCGTAGCGCAGCATGAGACGCTCCAGCGCGTGCAACCGGCTCTCGACGACATCGAGCTCGCCCGGGTCGCCGTCGAGATCCGCGGTCAGCCGCCGAATCTCGCGGACCAGCTCCTCGACCTGGATCCTCGCCACGCCGAGGGCGGCGGAGGCCTCGGCGAGCGGCAGACCGTGCTCCACCATCTCCTCGACCTCGCGGCCGGCGCGCGCGAGGCGCTCGACCGCCGACTCGTCGTCGTCGTCGAGGCGTCCGAGGACCGCGGTCGCGAGCTCGCCGAGCCGGGCGGCGTTGCGGAGCACCGAGCGGCGGGCGGTCAGCTCCTCGACCTCACCGTTCACCGGCGCGACCGCGTCGATCTCGCCGAGCTGGAAGGCGATGACATCGAGCCGGTCGCGCCGGCCGGCGCGCGCCGCCTCGAGCCGGGCGAGCTCGGCGGCCGCCGCCCGCCAGCCCGCGTACCGGTCGGCGACCTCGGCGAGCAGCCCGTCGTGGCCGCCCGCGACATCGACCAGCCGCCGCTGGACCTCGCCATCGGCGAGGCCGTGCTGCTCGTGCTGGCCGTGGATCGACAGCAGGAAGGGGGCCAGCCGCTGGAGGGTCGCCGCGGTCACCGCGACGTCGTTGACGAAGCAGCGTCCCCGCCCGTCGGCGGTGAGCTCGCGGCGGATCACCAGCCGGTCGTCATCGGCGGCGCCGATCTCGTCGAGCACCGCGGCCACCGGCGAGAGGGCATCGACCGCGAACCAGCCCTGTACCCGGAGGGTCGCGTCCCCGGTGCGAACCAGCTCGGAGGACGCCCGTCGACCGGCGAGGAGCTCGAGCGAGGTGACGAGCAGCGACTTGCCCGCCCCGGTCTCGCCGGTGACCGCGACGAACCCGGCCGCGAGCTCGACCGTGACCTCGTCGATGATGCCGAGCCCGCTGACCTGCAGCCGTTCGAGCATTGGCCGGTATCGTACCATCGCCCGGCCCACCATCGAGTAGAATGGACCGCTCTCAACACACGCGCGAGCCGACCCCGCGCGCGCCGATCGACGCTCGGGACCGAAAGGAGACGTCGCCATGAGCCAACCCCCCCGCCCCGTCGTGCGCAGCATGAGCTCGGTGGCGCCCGCCGCGGTCGATCGCTCCCGCGGCGCCTCCATCCAGGTGCTCATCGGTCCCGCCGACGGCGCCCCGAACTTCATCTCGCGGCGCTTCACCCTCGCCCCGGGCGGCCGTATTCCGTGCCACCGCCACCCGACCATCGAGCACGAGCAGGTCATGCTCGCCGGGTCGATGGTGATCGGTCTCGACGACCGCGAGACGACCGTTGCCGAGGGCGACTGCCTGTTCATCCCCGCCGGCGTGGCCCACTGGTACGAGAACCGTTCCGCCGAGGACGCGGTCTTTTTGTGCGTCGTGCCGGCATCGACCGACTACCGGACCGAGTGGCTCGAGGATCCGGCGGTCTGAGGGCGCCCCAAACACGCCGTCGTCCGGCGATCAGCGCGACCGGCAGCGACCGAGGATCTCCTTCCACGCCCGCTCGACCTCGGGCTCGAGATCACCGAGGGCGTGAGAGTTGTCGATGACGACCTGGGCCAGCTCGCGCTTGTCGGCGAGGGGCAGCTGGGCGGCGAGCAGCGCCCGGGCCCGCTCGATCGACACGCCCCGCGCGACCGCCCGCTCGAGCTGCTGGACGGGCTCGCACCAGACGACGACGAGCAGGTCGTAGCCCCGCCACGAGCCGGTCTCGACGAGCAGCGCCGCCTCGACCACCGCGACCGACCGCGGGCCCAATGTGGTGAGCCAGGACTCGACGCCGTCGCGAACCAGCGGGTGGATCGCCCCCTCGAGCCGCCGGCGCGCCGCCGGGTCGCCGAGGACGATCTCGGCGAGGGCATCACGGTCGATGCCGCCGTCCGGGGTCAGGCATCGGTCGCCGAACAGGTAGGCGACATCCCGGGCGCCGGCGCCGCCCGGCCGGTAGAGCTCGTGGACGTGCCGGTCGCAGTCGAAGACCTCGGCGCCGAGGCGCTCGAGGAGCTCGGCCGCCGTCGACTTGCCCGAGGCGAGCCCCCCGGTCAGCCCGACGGTGCACGGCCGCACCGTCACGGGGTCTCTTCCCGACGGAGGGTGGCGGCCCGCACCGTGTTCGCCATGAGCATCGCGATGGTCAGCGGGCCGACCCCTCCCGGAACCGGGGTGATGCGACCGGCGATCGGCGCGACCCGCGTCGTGTCGACGTCGCCGCACAGCACCGCGCCGCGCTTCTCGAAGGCCGCCATCTTCTTGGGGTCGCCCGGGAAGAGCTTCTCGACCACGGCGCGATCGGTCACCCGGTGCATCCCGACGTCGACGACGACGGCGCCCGGAGCGACGTGCTCGGCGCCGATCAGCCCGCGCCGACCGGCGGCGACGATCAGGATCTCGGCCGAGCGGGTCGCCGCGGCCAGATCGGCGGTCCGCGAGTGGCACAGCGTGACCGTGGCGTGGGCGTGGAGCAGGAGCATCGCCATCGGCTTGCCGACGATGTCCGACCGGCCGACCACGACCGCCCGGCGCCCCTTCGGGTCGATCCCCTCCCGCGCGAGCAGCTCCATGATCCCCGCCGGGGTGCAGGGAACCAGACGCGGTCGCCCCTGCTGGAGCAGGCCGACGTTGACCGGGTGGAAGCCGTCGACGTCCTTGCCCGGGTCGATCCGGTCGAGGATCGCGGCGCTCGGGATGGCGGCGGGCAGCGGTAGCTGGACGAGGATGCCGTGGACCTCGGTATCGGCGTTGAGCCGGTCGACGAGCCCCTCGAGCTCGGCTCGACCGGTCGACGCCGGGAGCGCGTGGGTCACCGATCGCATCCCGAGCTCGGCCGACGCCTTCGCCTTGGAGCGGACGTAGACCTCGGAGGCCGGGTCGTCGCCGACCAGCACGACGTCGAGCCGCGGGGTCACCCCGCGTGCGGCCAGGGCCTGGACCTCGGCCGCGACCTCGTCCCTGATCTCGGCTGCCACCCGGGCTCCGTCGAGCAGCTTGTCGGGCTCGATCACTCGCCCTCCTTCCGTCGGTTCGTCCGCACTCCCTGGTAGAGGGTACACACCCCGCCGGTGAGCGGGCGGGCCTCGACCTCGCCGAGCCCGAGACCGTGGAGGATCCCGCACATCGTCCGGGCGTCCGCGAAGCTGCCCACCGAGGCCGGAAGGTAGGCGTAGGCCTCGCGATCCCCCGAAAGGATCCGACCGACCGTCGGCGGAACCGCCCTCGCCCACCACCCGAGCAGCGGACCGAGCGGTCCGGCGGGGCGCGAGAACTCGAGCACGAGCAGCGTGCCGCCGGGAGCGAGCACCCTCACCAGCTCGGCGAGGCCCCGCTCGAGGTCCTCGAAGTTCCGTACCCCGAAGGCGACCGTCACGACATCGACGGATTCGTCGGCGAAGGGAAGCAGCAGGGCGTCGGCGGCGGTCAGGCCGATCGCCCGCCGCCGCCGGATCGCCTTGCCGCGGGCGCGCGCCAGCATCGGCAGGCTGAAGTCGGCGCCGACCACGGTCGGCCCCGGAGCGAGCCCGAGGGCGACATCGCCGGTGCCGGCGCACACGTCGAGGACCCGGCGGGGCCCGAGCTCGGCGACCCGGCGCGCGATCTCCCGTCGCCAGCCGACGTCCCGACCGAGCGACAGCACGCGGTTGAGCAGGTCGTAGCGGTGGGCGATCCGGCCGAACATCCCGCGGATCTCGACCGACCGCTTGTCGAGCAGTTCCCGACGCACGGCGCCGAGCCTAGCACGCGGTCCGGTCGAGGGCCTCGCGCAGCGCGAGAAAGGCCTTACGCCGGTGGGAGACGGCGTTCTTCTCGTCCCCGCTCATCTCGGCGAAGGTCCGCCCGTCGCCCCCGTCCGGGATGAAGGTGCTGTCCCAGCCGAAGCCGGTCGTGCCGCGCGGCGAGACGGCGATCGTGCCGAGCACCGCTCCTTCGCCGGTCAGAGTGTCCTCCCCGTCGCTCGCGCAGGCGACGCAACGCGCCACCGCCCGGTGGTCGCCGAACGCCGCGGCGAGACGGCAGATCCCGTCGGGCCCGGTCGAGGCCAGCAGCCAGCGGACGAGGGGTCCCGGGAAGCCGCCCAACCCGAGCAGCTCGAGCCCGGTGTCCTCGACCAGCACCGGTCCTCCGATCGCCGCGTGGGCCGCGGCCGCCTTCGCCCGGACGATCGCGTGCAGGTCGAGGGACTGGAGCTCGGCGAGGTCGAGGTCGCGGAAGGCGAGCGCGACGCCGAGCACCGCCTCGGCCTCCCTCCGTTTGCCCTCGTTCGAGGTGACGAAGACCAGGTCGGCGAGGTTCACGGCCCCGACCGGCCGCTTCGGGCCGGTTCGCCGTCGCTGATCCGGTAGGTTCCGATCTTCCGGCTCAGGCCCTTGAGCAGGATCTCGCCGAGCGGCTCGGTGTCGAACAGGTGGCCCACCGCCTGGTAGGTCGTTTCACCGATCACGATCGCTCCCGGCGTGGCGACGAACTCCTCGAGCCTGGCAGCGATGTTGACGGTGTTGCCGAGCACCGTGTAGTCGACGCGCTTCGCCGATCCGATGTCGCCGACCACCACCGGACCGGAGTGGATGGCGACGCGGATCTCGATCGGCTCAGAACCGGACTCGACCCGATCGCGGTTCCACGCGTCGAGGGCGCGACGAAGGGCGAGGGCGGCGCGAACCGCGCGCTCGGCGTGGTCCTCCTGGGGCAGGGGCGCGCCGAAGAAGGCCATCACCGCATCGCCGATGAACTTGTCGAGGGTCCCGCCGAACTCGAAGATGGCATCGGCGGCGAGCGAGAAGAACTGGTTGAGAAACGCCGCGACCTCCTCCGGCGGAAGGCTCTCGCAACGCGCCGTGAAGCCGACGATGTCGGCGAACATGATCGAAGTCTCGCGCAGGGTCACCGCCGGCTCGCCCCGCTCGGCTCCGCCAAGCACCGCCTCGATGACCGCCGGCGAGTGGTAGCGCTCGAGCCGGTCCCGCGCTGCCCGCTCATCCTGGATCCGCTGGTTGAGGCGGGCCCGTTCGATCGCCACCGCGGCATAGTTGGCGAGCGCCGTCAACAGGTCGAGATCCGCGGCCGAGAACGACCCGACGTGGAGCGGAGAGTCGACGTAGATGACGCCGATGACCCGTTCGCGCAGCCACAGCGGCGCGCACATCGCCGAGCGGATCTGGTGGATCCGGATGCTCCTCCCGGCCTCGAACCGCTGGTCGGCCTGGGCGTCGTGGGTGAGGATCGCGACCTTCTGACGGGTCACCGTGTCGAGGATCGTCCGCGAGATCGGAACCTCGGGCTCACCGTCGAGGGACTGGCGGGTCCGGAAGCGCTCGAGCTTCGGATCCCCCTCGCCGTCGAGCAGGAGGATGAAGCCGCGGTCGACCAGCAGGTGCTCGAAGACGACATCCATGACCTGCTCGAGCACGGGGTCGAGCTCGCCGACCTCGATGAGGGTCTTGCCGACCTGGGCGAGCACCTCGAAGACCCTCTGCCGCCCGCCAACCCCCGACGACGACACCGACGGGGCCCGACCCTCGAGCCCGTAGTCGTCGTTGAACTCGGACAGCGGCCGCAGGTAGGTGACCGATGACAACGCGGAGCTCGACGCTTCCGCGTCCTCGACGAGCAGGACGAAGCTGCCGATGGTCAGACGATCGCCCGCCGCCAGGGGCCCCGAGGCGACCAGGGTCTCGTTGATCTTGACGCCGTTGGTCGAGTCGAGATCGGTGATTCTGACGGCGCCATCCTCGACGTCGATCCGGGCGTGCGCCCGGGACACCGAGAAGTCACGGAGAACGATGTCGTTCTCGCTCGACCGGCCAAAGGTCAGGGCGCCCCGGATCGGAACGCGGTGGCTGCCTTCGGCATCCTCCCACACGAGCTCGAGCATGGATGCCATTGTACTTCCGTCGGCAACGGGACCGCGGTCCGCCGGTCAGGGGGGGCCCTCCGGGCGTTGCCTCTGGAGGAGGTGGGTCGGTCCCGGCTGGTACCACGCGATGAGCGCGTCGCGGGCCTCGATCTCGCGCGCCGACTCGGCGCGGAACAGCGACAGCTCGGCCCACCGACCGCCGAGGCGGTAGAGCTGCCGGGCCGCCATCAACCGCCACGGCGGTGTGCCTCGTCGGAGCAGCTGCAGCCAGACCTCCCACGAGGTCGGACCGACGGGGTCGACGCCGCGGGCCCCGAGAGCGTTCATCGCCGAAGAGAGAAGTGCCCGTGGGTCGCCGGCGAAGCACCGGTCGTCGAACCACACGGCGAGGTAGGCGTCGGTCGCAGCGAGCGCATCGTCGATGTCCTTGGTTCCCCAGGCGGTTCGACCGTCGCTCGGCAGATCGAGGAACTGCTGCAATGTGACCGCCTCGATCAACCTCATCAGAGCGATCCGGGTCGGCCGGTGATCGGTGATCCGAAAGGCCGTCGCGAGGATCGGGAAGTCCTCGAGCTGGATCGTCCGTTCGAGGGCGGACCAGCAGGCCCCGGTGCTCCGCTTGAGAACGACACCCCGCCACCCGGGCAGCGACGCACCCTCGGATGCGAGCGCGGTCTGGAGCCAAAGCTCGACCAGAGTTCTTTCGCGCAAGGTGTCCTCGACGAGCTCGATCTCGCGGATCAGCCGGTCGGCGGCCTCGCGGTCGACTCCCGATGTGACATCCGGCAGGACATCTCCGAGGAGGTCGCGGTAGCCGTAGGCCGCCGCCATCCTGATCCGGGCGTCGTCCGAACCGAGGGCCTCTCGATAGACCGGAAGCAGGATCGGATCGTGCGCCGCCGAGGCACCGAGGAGGATCGCGACCCGCTCGTGCGGCTCGAGCTCAGCGGTCCGCCAGACGCGGAGCATCTGCGCCGGCCCGGGCCATTGCTCCATCGCGCGTCGCTGGAGGTAGACCTTGAGATCCCGGTCGAACACGTCGCCTGGAAACCGCGCCACCTCGGTCGACACGAAGCTCGTACCGACCACCGCCATGATCGCCAGGATTAGGTTCGGGCTCATTTGGCAAAGCTCCTGCTCCCGTGCGAGGATACCCGGGATGAGCGGCCGCACCAAGCTCACGGTCGCCTACCTCGGATCCGGCTTCTCCGGCTGGCAGCGCCAGGACGCGGTCCGCACCGTGCAGGGGGAGCTCGAGCGTGCGATCGCCGGGCTGATCGGCGGGACCCCGGTCGCCGTGGTCGGCGCCGGTCGAACCGACGCCGGCGTGCACGCCACGGCCCAGGTCGCTCATGTCGACCTCCCGGTCGCCCTCCCGAGGTCCGAGCTCCCGCGGATCCTCAACGCCCGCCTCGCGCAGGACCTCCGGATCCGGACCGCGGTCGCGGTGGACGACGGTTTCCACGCCCGCCGAGACGCCCGGTTCAAGCACTACGCCTACCGGATCGCATGGCAGGCCCCCGATCTACCGTGGCTCGGTCTCCGCACCGCCGTCCTCCCGGTCGTGACCGAGCCCCGGAGGCTCGAGGAGGCCTGTCGGTTGCTCCCGGGCCGCCGCGATTGGGCGTCGTTCACCGTACCCGAGGCGGCTCGCATCGGAACCGTACGCGAGCTCTTCCGGGTCGAGCCGAGGTGGCGCCGCGGCGGTTTGGAGCTCCACTTCCTCGGGGGAGGCTTCCTGCGCTATCAGGTCCGCCGGATCGTCGCAGCTCTGCTCGAGGTCGGACGCGGTCGGATGCCGGTCGCCGAGCTGATCCGGCTCATCGAGAGACCGTCGCCGGGCGCTCCGCTGCCGACCGCCCCGGCTCGCGGCCTGACCCTCGAGCGGGTCGGCTACCGGCGGCTGCCATCCGCCGAGGTCGGCAACCGCTGAGCGGCGCCCGGGACAGGGCCCGGCGCTGTGGTAGACTTCGTCTCCCTCGAGGTCGAAGTGAAAGTACCGCTCGATGAAATCGCAACTCCGGGTAGCAGCGCCCGCGCCGTGCTCGACCGGCTCGACCTCGGGCGCCTGCCGCGCCATGTCGCGATCATCATGGACGGCAACGGCCGTTGGGCGACGGCTCGCAAGCTGCCCCGGGTCGAAGGCCATCGGGCGGGGATCCGCGCCGTCCGCCAGACGGTCGAGACCGCCGCACGCCTCGGACTCCCGGTGGTCACGCTGTACGCGTTTTCGACCGAGAACTGGAAGCGGCCGCGACACGAGGTCCTCACGCTGATGGGGCTTCTCAAGGAGTACATCAACCGCGAGCTCGACACCTTTCTCAGGCACGACCTGCGGTTCCTCCCGATCGGACGGATCGACCAGCTCGACCCGTCGGTCCAGCGGGAGCTCCAGCGCGCGGTCGACGCGACCGCCGCGTGCCGCGGGCCGCTGGTCCAGATCGCCCTCAACTACTCCGGCCGCCAGGAGCTCACCGAGGTTCTGCGGACCGCGGCACGTCAGGTCGTGGCGGGCGAGCTCGACCCGGCCGTTCTCGACGAGACGTGGATCGAGGCCCACCTGGCGACCGGCGGACAGCCCGACCCGGATCTGCTGATCCGCACCTCGGGCGAGCAACGGATCTCCAACTTCCTGCTCTGGCAGGTCGCCTACTCCGAGATCTACTTCACACCGGTCCTCTGGCCCGACTTCGACCAGGAGGAGTTCCTCAAGGCGCTGCTCGCCTTTCAGCAGCGCGAACGGAGGTTTGGCGGGCTGCCCGAGACGGCCGGCGTCTTCACCCCGCCGGAGGGCCAGCTTGGGACGGCGTGAAGGGATCGCCGTCCTCGCGATCCCCCTGCTCGCGGCGGCGATCGTGTGGCTGCCGCCGCCGGTGTTCCTGGGGGTGCTCGGCGTCGCCCTCCTGCTCGCAACCGACGAGCTGCTGACGATGGCGCGCGGCGCCGGGATCCCGGTCGGCCGGTGGTTGCCGCTCGCCGCGGTGGTCGCGATCCTGGCCGGCTCCTGGGGATGGGGTTGGGCGGCGACGGTTGGCGTCGTCGTCGCCGTCGTGATCGTCCTGCCCGCGGTCCAGCTCGCCCACCCGGAGTCACCGACCGGAGCTCTCGCCGGCCTGTCGGTCTCGAGCTTCGCGACGCTCTACATCGGTCTCGGCGGCGCCTGTCTCGGCTGGCTCCGGACCCTTCCCGAGGGTGATCTGGGGATCCGGGTGCTGTTCTTCTTCCTCCTCGCCATCTGGATCGGAGACTCCGGCGCCTACTACGTCGGCTCGCACCTCGGCCGGCACAGGATGTCGCCGCGGATCAGCCCGAACAAGACCTGGGAAGGTCTCGCCGGCGGCACGGTCGCGACCTTCGCCGCCGCCGCGGCGGCCAAGCCGGTCTTCGGGCTCCCCTTTGATTGGCCTCACCTGTCGGCGCTCGCCGCCATCCTCGCCATCGCCGCCCCGCTCGGCGACCTCGTCGAGTCGCAGATCAAGCGGGACACCGGGGTCAAGGACTCCTCGGCCCTGATCCCGGGGCACGGCGGTTTCTTCGACCGCACCGACAGCCTGATCTTTGCCGCCCCGCCGGTGCTCGGCTATCTGATCGCGGCCGGTCTCCTCGGATGATCCGGATCCTCGGCCGCGAGGTCGCTGCAGCGCCGACCGGGGGATCGCCGCACGGGCTCGCCGGGACCTGGCGCATTCCCGCCCAGAGGAAGGGAATGCTCCGGATGCCGGTTCGGGTTGGGGAGAGCTGATGCTGCTCAGCGTCCTCGCCTTCATCGTCGTCATCGGCGTCCTCGTCGTGATTCACGAGGCGGGCCACTTCGGGATGGCCCGCATCCTCGGCGCACCGGTCGAGGTCTTCTCGGTCGGCTTCGGCCGCCGGATCTGGGGCGTCGCACGCGGCGGGACCGACTATCGGCTCTCGCTCGTGCCGCTCGGAGGGTATGTACGGATCCCGGGTCTCGGCCCCGACGAGTCGGATGTGGTCGGCGAGGGATCCGGCGCGGCGGAGCTGCTGCCGCGCTGGAAGCGAGCGCTCATCCTGGTCGCCGGCCCGGCGACCAACCTCGTCGCCGCGGTCGGCTTCACTGCCGTCGCGTTCATGTTGGGGGTCGAGACCCCGGCCTTTCGCGAGGAGCCGCCGGTGGTCGGCTGGATCGACCCAGGTTCGCCCGCCGCCGCGGTCGATCTCGCGGTCGGCGATCTCGTCGTCGCGGTGGACGGCAAGCCGGTCACGATGTGGCAGCAACTCGAGACCTCGATCGTCACCGCGGCCGAGCACCAGGTCGAGCTCGAGGTCGAACGAGGCGGGGCCCGTCACCGGGTCACGATGGTCCCGGAGGCGGTCACCCGGTACGGGTTCGGCTACTCCGGGATCCAGCCACCGGTCGAGCCGGTCCTCGTCCAGGTTCCGGCGGGCAGCGCGGCCCGCTCGGCGGGGCTCGAGCCGGGCGACCGCGTGCTCGCCGTCGACGGTGAGAAAGTCGACCAGTTCTACGATCTCATCCGTCTGATCTCTCCCCACCCGAACCAGGAGATCGCTCTCACCGTCGAACGGGGCGGTCGTCGGCTCGAGATCGCGGTGGTCCCCCGAGACGTCGGCGGCGAGGGCAAGATCGGCGTTCCGCTGGTCCCGCCGACCCGGATCGACCGTCTCGGCCCGGTCGCCGCACTGACCGCCGCGACCCGCGAGTGCCACCGCATGACCGTCGAGACCTTCCGGATCATCGGCCGGCTGCTGACCCGCAAGACCTCGCTCAATCAGGTCTCGGGGCCGATCGGGATCGCCCAGATCTCAGGCGAGGCCGCACGGAGCGGGCTCGAGTCGCTGATCTGGTTCATGGGTCTGATCTCGCTCCAGCTCGGGATCTTCAACCTGCTGCCGATCCCGATCCTCGACGGCGGGCATCTCACCATCATCGGCTTCGAGTCGGCGATTCGGCGAGACCTTTCGTTCAAGGTCAAGGAGCGGATCCTCGAGGTGGGCTTTTACGCCCTGATCCTCCTCATGGTGGTCGTGCTGTTCAACGACGTCGTCAAGGTCCTGCCCAACAGCGTCTACAACTTCTTCTTCTCCCCTTGAGGCTCCGCTCGGCGCGGCAGGGCCTCTTTCACCGTGCTACAGTTCGCGACGATGGCGGCTCGACTGCTCGCTCTGGCGGTCTTTCTCCCGGTCTCGGGCGTGGTCTTCTGGTTCGCCCTCGTCCACACCGTGCACCAGGGCGCAACGACGGTCCCCGACCTCACCGGAACGACGGTCGAGGACGCTCGGGCGGCGGTCCACGACCTCGGGATGGAGCTCGCGGTCGAGGAGCCCGGCGTCTTCTCGGCGTCGGTTCCGATCGGCGTCGTGGCGGTGCAGCGGCCGCACGCCGGCTACCAGGTCAAGACCGGCGCCCGCCTGACGGTCCGTCTCAGTCTGGGCAACGAGCGGGTGACCCTGCCCCTGGCGCGCGGCGAGTCGCTGCAGAGCGCGCTGCGCAGCCTCGAGCAGCTCGGTCTGACCGCCGGCGCACGGCTCGAGCTCGACGGTCACGGAGGTCCCGATCAGGTCGTCGCGACCCGACCGTCGGCAGGGACCCTCGCACCGCCGGGCACTCGGGTCGATCTGTTGATCAACAAGACGCCGCGCGCGGAGCTGTGGGTGATGCCGTCCCTGCTGTCCCGCGACGTCGAGGTTATCCGTCGGTTCTGCGGCCGCCACGGGCTGCGGCTCGGTCAGATCCACGAAGTGGTCTACCCCGGGATTGCGGCCGGCACGGTGCTGCGTCAGTACCCCACCGCCGGCGCTCCGCTGTCCAGGACGGACATCATCTCGGTGTGGGTGAGCCGGTGAGGCTGCGCATCGCCCCGTCGCTCCTCGCGGCCGACTTCGCCCGGCTCGCCGAGGAGATCGCCGATATCGAGGCGGCCGGGGCCGACCTTCTCCATCTCGACCTGATGGACGGCCGGTTCGTCCCGAACCTCACCTTCGGTCCACCGGTGGTGGCGGCGTTGGCAGCGCGCGCCACGATCCCGCTCGACGCCCATCTGATGGTGGTCGACCCCGACCCCTTGATCCCCGAGCTCGTCGCCGCCGGCGTCCGCCGGATCTCCGTCCACGTCGAGTCGTGCCACCACCTCCACCGCACCCTGAGCTCGATCCGGACTGCCGGGCTCGAGGCCGGTGTCGCCCTCAACCCGGCATCGCCGCTGGTCCTCATCGACGAGGTCGTCGGCGAGCTCGACTTCGTCCTCATCATGTCGGTCAACCCGGGCTTCGGCGGCCAGACCTTCATCCCGTCCACCCTCGACAAGATCCGCCGCTTGAGAGCCCTGCCGGCTGCCCGCGAGCTGGACATCTCGGTCGATGGCGGCGTCGATCCTGGCACCGCGGGGCCGCTCGTCGCCGCCGGCGCGACGACCCTGGTCGCCGGATCCGCGGTCTTTGGTTGCTCCGATCGAACCGCCGCCCTCGGCGCACTCCGCCGGGCGGCCCTCCGAGGCAACGATTCATGAGTCGATCCCTCGCATTACCTCTGCTGTTGCTGTCGATGATGACCGGTCTAGGGTGCTCCTCCAAGGCGCTGAAGGAGGAGAAGCTCCTCGAGGAGCTGTCGAACCTCGACAAGGTCACGATTTTCGACCGGGCCGAGGCCCTCTACGAGGACAAGAAGTACCCCGAGGCGAGACAGCTCTTCTCCTTCGTCTATGACTCGTTCCCCAACGATCCGTTGGGTCACAAGGCGGCCCTCCGGGTGGCTGACACATACGCGGCAAAAAACGATGTGACCAACCTCACAGAAGCCCGGCTTCGCTATCGCGATTTCGCCAACCGCTATCCGAACGACCCCGATCGCGACTATGCCTTGCTCATGGTCGGTCACACCTTCAGCTCTCGCAAGCTTCGTCCGGACAGGGACTTGAGCCCGATCCGTGAGGCTCTCGACGCCTACCGTCAGCTGGTCAACCTGTACCCCGACTCGCGCTATGTCGACGAGGCGGAGGACCGGATGGGCGGTCTCGAGGAGTTGCTCGCCGAACACGAGTGGCTTGTTTCCACCTTTTACTTCCGGAATAAGCGATGGAATGGCGCCAAGTGGCGGCTTGAATACATCGTCGAAAACTACCCGGATTACTCGCAAATCGAGCAAGTGAACGAGCGGATTTCGATCATTCAATCGAAGCTCGACGAAGCAGAAGCCAGGTTCAAAAAGCTCGTCGAAGAACGGACAAAGAAGATCGAAGATTGACGCACGTTATGCTTTCGGTTACTCTCGCAGTGTGTATTTACGCGCGGGGAGAGTGGCCATGAAAGCGAAGATCCCGGTTCTTGCCGCCGCATTGCTCCTGCCCGTCGTCGCCCTCGGCCAGGCGGTGGCGCCACCGCCGCAGCCCCTTCACTTCGTCGACGGCCACTGGACGCCCTACGACCCGCCGACCGAGTTCCCCGAAGGGACGACCGTCCACCGGGTCGTACCGGGGGACACGCTGTGGGATCTTGCCGCGAGCTATCTCGGAGATCCCTACCTGTGGCCGCAGATCTGGGAGCGCAACCCCTACATCAAGGACTCGCACTGGATCTACCCGGGCGACCCGATCGCCATCGACGTCGCGGTGCAGGAGCCGCCGACCGAGGTCGAGGAAATCGAGCCTGGCGAGACGGTGACCTCCGAGCTGGTCATCCCGGACAGCGACGCCGGAGCCGGGGCCGGCGAGCCGGTCATCGAGGAAGGTGTGCCGCGACCGCTGGGCAGCTCGGCCGACGTCTACTGCTTTGCCGATCTGGTCTCGGACGACTCGGTGTACCCGTTCTCGATCACCTCCGCCGAGCGCGTCACTTTCCAAGACTCCTTCTCCGAGGGCGACATCGTCTACATCGACGGCGGGGTCAACCAGGGTGTCGCGGCTGGCGACCGGTTCTTCGTCCTCGAGAGGGTCCGCCCGCTGAAGCGCCTCGCCGCCAACCCGAGGCCCGGCTACATCTACAGCGAGGAGACGATCGGCATCGTCTACAGCAGGATCGGTCAGATCAAGGTGCTGTGCGCCCAGGAGAACACGGCGATCGCCGAGATCACCTCCGCGTGCGATCCGATCGACATCGGCAACGTCCTCGAGCCGTTCCGTCCGATTCCCGTCCCCCTGGTCGTCGACCCCGATCCCTCCGACCGCTGTGATGTGCCCAACGGCAAGCCGATCGGACGGATCATCTACACCCGCGACGACCAGATCGAGATCGGCGGCGGCTGGCTGGTCTTCGTCGATCTCGGTGCGGCCGACGGCGCCTACCCGGGCCAGTTCGCGACGATCTTCCGCGACAACCCGGTGGAGGGCATGCCGCGGCTGGTGCTCGCCGAGCTCGGCCTGCTCACGGTCGAGGAGCACTACTCGACGGCGATCCTGACCTCCGGCTGGGCCTCGGTCTACATCGGCGACAGAGTCGAGCTGAAGTAGGACCGATCCGGGGTTCGCCCGATCAGTCGAAGACCTCCGCGCGCTGCTGGGCGAAGACCTTGAGGGTCTGGTGGTGCTCCTCGTCGGCGATCGCCAGGTTTCTCACGATCTGCGAGATCGCCGGGTTCGAGGCGGCGAGCACCTCCCGATGACCGTGCTCGGCGGGATGGCACTCGACGCGCATCGCGAAGAACAGCGCGTCGGCGAGCGAGGGGACCGGCGCGGCCGCGCGAAAGCGCTCGACGGTCGCGAGCAGGGCGTCCACCGCCACTCCGTCGAGGTCGACGTCGTCGAACTCCTTCGGGCTCCGGTGGACGAGCTTGCGGCCGTACCGGAGCAGGCTCGCGTGGGACTTCTCCTGCAGGCTCAGACGGAAGAACAGGCCCGACGCCTCTCCGTCGGCCGCGAAGACCTCGCTGAGCCACTCGTACAGGGACGCCATCGCGCCCTCGACGCGCTCGAGCCGCGACAGCGCTTCCAGGATCTTCATGCCCGACCCCCCGCTCGCGTTCAGCCGCCCCCCGACGAGCCGTCATCGTAGCAGCAACCGCGCGAAGCTCGATCGTTGCGCTCGTCGCCCCCGATGCTATGCTCCGGACCATGCTCCCCGACTGGGTCTTCGACGACGGCGATCGCCGATTCATGGCTTTGGCGTTGGCCGAGGCCGAGGCCGCGGCGCTGCGCGACGAGGTCCCGGTGGGTGCGGTCGTGGTGGCCGGTGAACGGGTGGTGGGCCGCGCCGGCAACCGGCGGCGGGAGCTGTCCGACCCGTCGGCGCACGCCGAGGTGCTCGCGCTTCGCGGCGCGGCGGCGGAGCTCGGCGACTTCCGGCTCTCCGGTTGCACGCTCTATGTCACCCTCGAACCGTGTGCGATGTGCGTGACGACCTGTCGGCAGGCGAGGATCGGCCTCGTGGTCTGGGGGGCCCCCGATCCCAAGGCCGGCGCCTGCGGGTCGGTCGTCGATCTCGCCGGCGAGCCGCGCCTCGGACCGGCTCTGGCCCATCGCGGCGGTCTCGAGGCAGAGCCGGCTCGGCGGCTCCTCGAGAGCTTCTTTGCCAAACGGCGGTAAAGGACGTAAAATGCCGGTCCCCGCGCGGAGAGGTGCCGGAGCGGTCGATCGGGGCGGTCTCGAAAACCGTTGACCTTTCACGAGGTCCAAGGGTTCGAATCCCTTCCTCTCCGCCATGACAGACAAGCCCGGAGAGGTGTCCGAGTGGCCGAAGGAGCACGCTTGGAAAGCGTGTGTGGGGGTAACTCCACCGCGGGTTCGAATCCCGCCCTCTCCGCCATAAGCCGCGCCATGCCGGCCGGGAGCCCACCCTGGAGCCCGGGCCCTGTGCATCGTCGCCCTCCGAACCGTGTCAGGCCCGGAAGGGAGCAGCACTAAGGAGGACTCCGGCGAGTGCCGCAGGTCGCCTGGGTTCCATGGTGGGCTCCCCGGAGAGCCCCGACGGCCGGCGTTCACGACTCCGGCTGAAGGTACCCCAGGAGGCACTCGGCGGCTTGATCGGCCCCGTTGGGTCGTCCGGTTGCCGGCCGAGCCGAGCGGGTCAGCCGGTCGAGAACCTCTCCCCAGCCGGGCTCGTCGAACCCGGTCGTCGGTAAGGCCGCCGACGGCACGTGGGCACGGATGAAGGCCTCGAGCACCGGACTCTCGGGAAAACGGGGCCGGCGAAGATAGGCGAAGGCCGGGCCGCCGTGGTAGACCTCGGCGACCGTGCTGTAGCCGAGCTTGCCGATGACGACATCGCTGGCCGCCACCAAATCGGGATGGTACAGCCCGCCGTTCGACGGGACCCGGACCAGCCCGGGCTCGTGGACCGGCTGCGGGACCTCGGCCGGCACGACGATCGTCGCGCCCGGTCTCGAGCCGAGCCGAGCCCGGACTCGATCGGCGAGGTCGGGCTCGCGGTAGCTGAGCAGCATCAGCGCCTGGTCGTCGACGACGCCGAGCGCCGACCGGACCGCGGATCGCGATCGTCGTCGGGCTCGGCTGACCGGCGCCACGGTGGACGCGCCGGCCACCCGGCGGCAGACCGGCTCGGTCTGGATCCTCAGGGTCGCCGTGCTGAAGATCTCCGCCATCCGATCGGCCCAGGCGTCGAGCGCGGAATGCCGGTACGCCCGATAGATCCAGTCCCAGGTGAAGTTCTCGACCAGCAGCCCGGGCACCCCGAGCCGCCCGGCCACCACCAGACCGAGTGGTGCGATGTCGCTGACCACCAGCCGGCACCCGCTCGACTCGACCTCGGCGACGATCCGGTCGAGCCGGGCGTCATCGCGCAAGGGCAGCTTCTCGAGGGCTCGGATGGTGCTCGGGACGTCCTCCTCCAGCGCGTCGAGCTGGACCATTCCGATGTCCACCTCGAGGGGGTGGACGACGTGCTCGATCCCGACCAGGGAGTCGGCGAAGAACCGCGCCGGAACGGTCGTGTACACGTGGTGGCACAGGTCCTGCCGCCGGGTGGAGCACGCGGCCATGATCGCACTGGCTCGTGCCGCATGACCGAGCCCGTGCGGCGAGACGAACCAGGCCAGCGGGCAGGGGGGCGCTCCTCGTCCGGGGTGGGCCGTTCGATGGGGTCCTCTCACGACGGTCGAGTGTACGCGGTCGATGACCCTCTCCGACCCGGGTGAGCCCAGGGATCGCGTGGTAGGATGAGCCCATGAGTCGCGTACTCGTGGCGATCGTGGTCTGTCTGACGACGCTCTGTCCGTCGTTCCCGGCGCACGGCCAGCACGGCTCGACCCGAGCCTGGCAGCAACGGATCGAGATCGAGGTCGACCTGCCGATCCCGGTCGTCGCCCTGGACTCGGCCAATCCGTTCGCGATCCCGGTCGACTCGCCGCCCCGGCTCGTCGCATCGACCCCGCCGAAGAAGCTCGACGTCGCCGGAACCCTCCGGATCGCCGCCTATGTCGACGCCAAGGGCGAGTGCCGCGGCGCGGTCCCTCTGGCGCTGCCGTTTCCCGGTCTCGCGGCAACCGTCCTCGAGGAGATCAAGAACGTGCGCTTCGACCCGGCGGTCAGGGGCAGCACGGCGGTCGCCTCCTGGGTCGTGCTCGAGCTGCCGATCGTCGGTCGGGTCAAGGACTCGACGGTCGGCGCCCCGACCTTCGAGCTGCCCGACCCGGCGGCGCCTCCCGAGCCTCCGGCGCCGCTCAGCGTGGCGCCCCCCGGCAGCCTGCTGAACGCCGAGTTCGTGCCTCAGCCGTCGCTCTCCAGCCTCGCCTCGCCTCGCCGCCTCAAGGTCAAGACGCCTGCTCAGGACGTCGAGGTCCCGGTCCGGGCTCTGGTTCACGTAACCGCCGGCGGCCGCTGTGACCGCTTCGTCCCCCTCGACATCGACACCGGTCTGACCACCTGGCTCTCCGCCTACCTCGCGACCTGCCGGCTCGACCCGGCGGTCCGCGACGGCGCGCCGCACGAGGCTTGGGTCGTGATGTCGACCCGTGCCCAGATCGAGATGACGAGCCTCGAGTCGACCGGCGTCACCGTGGTTCGCGATCGGAGCTTCGAGCCCGCCGCCAGCCGGGACTGAGGCGCGGCTCGCGCCGTTCAGGACCGTTTGAGGATCTTCCGCCGGCTCTCGGCCCGGACCGTCACCCGCTCCGAGTCCAGCCACTCGAGAAGCGGGATCGCGAGCTTCCTGGTCAAGCCGAAACGTTGCTTGAACTCGCCGACGTCGAAGCTCTCGCAGCCCCACGCCCTGACGCCGGCCGCAACCTCGTCAAGCGCCGCCCGGTGGACGAGGAACTTCCCGTCGAGGCGGACCAGCCGGCCGCGCTGGACGAGAAAGGTACAGATGCCCTCGACCATCGCCGGCCTGGCCTCGAGCTGTGCGGCCGCGTCGGCCGGCGACGGAGCGTCGAAGCCAGCCTCCCGGTAGAGGACCTCGACCCGTCGGGCGAGCTCCTCGCCGACCGCCGACATGTGGCGATCGCTTCCCGGCGGTACGACCCGTCCCTGGTTGAGCTCGAGGACACCCCGCTGACGCAGCTCCTCGAGGTACACCGTGGTCAGGTCCCCCGCCCGCTTCGGCAGCAGAGCCGCGGAGAAGTCGCGGGTCGGCACCCCGACCGACACCTCGAGATCGGCGAAGCGGCGCTCGAGCTCCGCCCGCGCCGCCTCGGTCAGCCGGTCGACCCGGGCCGCGCTGACGAGGGTGGCGGGGTTGGTCGGGAGCACCATCACCGTGCCCGCCTCGAGGAGCCGTCCGATCGCGCCTTCGACCGCACCGTCGAGCACCCCGAGACGAGCCGCGAGCCGGTGGGCGGTCGCGCCCTCGAGCCCGGCTCTCTCGATCCACCAGCCGAGCAGATCGGGCCAGGCCGGCCGGGTCGGCGAGGGCAGACGCTCGAGCTCGGCGCTGTCCCGCCGCCGCCACCGGCCGATCCGGCTGTCGAGCACGACGCCACCGGCGAAGGTGTTGACCGGCGCCGGCCGGCGCAGGACCACCCGGTCGCCGGGGAAGAGCAGCATCGGCTCGCGAAGCCGCAGCTGAGCCACCGCGCTCTCGCCCGGCGCCACCGTCGGCCGGGACAGCCGGTCGACCCGCGCCGGCAGCCGGTCGGCGAAGGCATGGAGCTCGAGCTCCTCCCCCTCGCCGAGGGGGTGCGGCGCCGTGGCCAGGAGCTCGAGCCGCAGGGTCACCAGCCGGGTCGGTCGCCAGTCGCCGACCGCCAGCAGCTGGTCCCCCCGCCGCAGCTCCTCGCGGGCGATCCCGACCAGGTTGACCGCCACCCTCTCGCCGGCCTCGACCCTCGCCCGCTCGTCGCCGTGGACGTGCAGCCTCCGGACCCGGGCCCGCAGACCGCGCGGCATGACGAGCACGTCGGCGCCGACCTCGAGGCGTCCCCAGAGCGACGTCCCGGTGACGATCGTGCCGGCGCCGGTCAAAGAGAAGACCCGGTCGACCGCCTCGCGAAAGGGCCGGTCCTCGATCTGCCTCGGCCGCGCCGCACGAGCCTGGGCGACGAGGGCGGCGCGCAGCTCGTCGAGACCCTGGCCGGTCGCCGCCGAGACCGGCACCACGGGGGCGCCGTCGAAGGCGGTGCCGGCGAGCATCTCGCGCACCTCCTCCGCCGCCAGCTCGGCGAGCTCGTCGTCGACGGTATCGATCTTGGTCAGGGCGACCGCGCCGCCGGGAACCCCCATCAGACGGATGACATCGAGGTGCTCCCGGGTCTGGGGCATGATGCCCTCGTCCGCCGCGACGACGAGCAGCGCGAGGTCGATGCCGGAGGCGCCGGCGATCATCGTGTGGACCAGCCGCTCGTGGCCCGGAACGTCGACGAAGTGGAGCTGGACCCCGTCGGTCGACATCTGCGCGAAGCCGAGCTCGATGGTGATGCCTCGCTCGCGCTCCTCGGGCAGACGGTCGCAGTCGGTCCCGGTGAGCGCCTTGACCAGGGTGGTCTTGCCGTGGTCGATGTGGCCGGCCGTGCCGAAGACGACGTGGTCCATGGCGGCATGGTACACACAATCTGACCGCGGTCACTTGGCGGGCGGCCCTCGACCCGTTAAGCTCCGGGCATGATCGAGAGCGAGCTCAAGATCCCGGTCGGCGACCTCGACACGGTCCGGCGACGCCTCGCGGGTGCAGGCGCCGACCCCCTCGGCCCGGCGGAGCGCGAGGTCAACCTCCTCTTCGACACCGCGGACCGTCAGCTGGCGGAGGCCGGTCGGGTGCTCCGGATCCGCCGGGTCGGCGATGACGCCATCGCCACCTTCAAGGGCCCAGCGACCTGGCAAGGCGCGGTCAAGCAGCGTCTCGAGATCGAGCTCGGAGTCGCCTCGGACGGGGCAGCCGCCGAGCTTTTCGGCGCCCTCGGCTTCACGCCGTGGCTACGCTACGAGAAGGACCGGGAGAGCTGGACCCTCGGCGAGGTCCGGATCGATCTCGACCACACTCCGATCGGCGACTTCGTCGAGCTCGAGGGCCCGGTCGAGGGCCTCGAGGAGGCAGCCCTCGCGCTCGGCCTCGATCCCTCCCGGGCGGTGGCCGAGTCCTATGTCGGCCTCTGGCTGCGCCACCGCGACGAGCACCCCGAGGCGGGCCGCGACATGGTCTTCGCCGAATGACCCTCGGCGCGATGGTGCTCGCCGCCGGCCGCGGCGAGCGGATGCGGCCGCTGTCCGATGCCCTGCCCAAGCCGGCCTTGCCGGCGACCCGACGGCCGGTCGTGGCGTCGGCGGTCGACCTCGCCGTGGCCGGCGGCGCCGGCCGGGTCGTGGTCAACACCTGGCACCTCGCCGAGCTCATGGAGCGCGAGCTCGCGACCCTCGAGCCCGGCGTGCCGGTGGTCGTCTCCCGCGAGCCCCGGCTCATGGGCTCGGCCGGCGCCTTGACCCTGGCGCGCGACCGGGGCCTCTTCGGAAACGGCGGTCCGCTGCTCGTCGTCAACGGCGACGGGTTGCTCAACCTCGACCTCACGCCGCTCCTCCACCGGATGGCGACGACCGATGATCTGGTCAGCCTCGCGCTGCTTCCCCACCTCGAACCGACGCGATGGTCCCGGGTCGAGCTCGACCCCGACGGGACGGTCTGCCGCATCCGTCCCCCCGGGACGCCCGAGCCCGGCGAGGTCCCGCTGCTCTATCCTGGGGTGATGCTGGTCTCGCACGCCGCGCTCGAAGGGCTCGACGGCGGACCCGGGCAGATCCCCGATCTCCTGTGGCGGCCGGCGCTGGCCGAGCACCGGCTCGGCGGTGTCGTGGTCGCCGGCCACTGGCGCGAGGTCGGCACCCCTCGCGACTACCTCGAAGCGGTCGTCGACCGGCTCGGCGGAGGTCGTGCCGATCACCCGACGGCGGTCGTCGATCGATCGGCGGCGGTCGGCTCGGCGCTGATCGGGCGCGACGCCCGGGTCGAGGCGCGGGCGATGGTCGGCGACTCGGTCGTCGCCGAGGGCGCGACGGTCGGCCGAGGGGCGCGGGTGCTCCGCTCGGTGCTGCTCGGCGCGGTCGCCGCCGCTCCCGGCGAGGTGGTGGTCGGCGAGTTCCGCGCGGCCCCTCGCTGACCGGATCAGCCGCCCGGAGGGCGAGACTGGCGCTCTTCTCTCAGCCCTGCTTCCACCGGGCCCATCCCCGCTGCCAGGACAACCGGTTGACCCGGCCGGTGCCGCCATACACCCTCAGCACCACCATCCGGCGCGCGAAGTCGGTGAGGTAGACCGAGCTCGGGGACGCGGTTCCGGCCGACGAGAAGCTGATCATGTTGCCGGGGCCGGCTCGGATCGGGTCCTCGGGATCGCCGCCGAGGCGCCCCTGGCCGCCCGGGTCGGGGACCTCGCCATCGAGGATTCCGGGGGCCGCGCTACCGGCGGCGAGGTCGACGGCCGGACCCACCACCGGATCGACCCCGTGGTGGATGTCGGCACGCCGGACCCCGTCGCCATCGCCATCCTCGGCGACGTAGCAGCGCCACCCCCGGTCCGCGGTGCGATCGAAGACGACCGCGCAGTTTCGGCTGCGCAGCAGCGCGGTCGCCCGGCTTCGCACGAGCAGGCCGTGGACCTGGGCGGTCGCGCGGCTCAGCGCGGCCGCGCGCTGCGCGTCGTCGACCGCCGGGATGCCGACCAAAACCAGCACCCCCGCCACCGCCGTGCTGGCGATCAGCTCGGTCAACGTGACTCCCCGTTGTCGTCGCCACCATCTCTCGTTGCGTCGATCCATCACGCGCCTCCTCTCCGGTCCGGGTCGGCGGATGCAGCGCGGTCGGGATCAAAGAAGCGGCCCCGAAGGGCCGCGTCCCGTCCACGCTGTTGTTGGTTGTCGATCAGCCGGCAGCCGGGGCGCCGGCGGTCTTCGGCCGCGGAAGCTTGACCTTGGTCGCCAGGGTGGTGGCGCCGTTGGTCGCGAGATAGGGCTCGAGGCTCTCGAGCGACTTCTCCCCGATCCCCTTGACGGCGACGAGCTCGTCGATGCTGCCGAAGGGACCGTTGGTCTCACGGAAGTCGACGATCCTCTGGGCCAGCGCGGGACCGACCCGGGGCAGCAGCTGGAGCTGGTCGACGCTCGCGGTGTTGATGTTGACCACGCCCGCGGATGCGCTCTCGGCGGCCGTCGCGAACGACGACGCGATGACGATCAGGGCGAGGACGGCGATGGTGGTTCTGACGTTCATGCTGACCTCCTGAAGTGGTTGACGTTCGGGGTGATGGGTCGCGGGTCCGGTTTCAAGCTGCTACATCGGTCACCTCCCGTCCTATCGATGGGCGATGACATGGCAGGACCCGTGCCAACTTGGGGAAGTTGCGGGAACTCGCGATATTGTAGTAGCTTATGCAGGAGGAGCACGATCTCAGCCACCCGGTCGACTGACAAGAAATCTTTACTCATCTCCAGAAAATCCAGCTCCGACCTGGTGCAAAATATCTTGTCGGTGACAGGAGATTCGACAGGGTGGCGGAGGCCCTCGAACGGTCTGCCGCTATACTCCCGCGATGCCCACGACGACCCCGCGACCCGGCGCCAAGGTTCGCGCCGCGACCAGACCGCGGCTGCTCGAGACGATCGACGAGGCCGCCGATCTCGTCGTCTTCAAGCACTCGGTCTTCGCCCTGCCCTTCGCGCTCATGGCGCTCATCACCGCGAGCGGAGACGGCTGGCCCACGCTCTGGACGTGGTGCTGGGTGGTCGTCGCGATGGTCGCCGCGCGGACCGCCGCGATGAGCTTCAACCGGCTGGCCGACCACGCCCTCGACGCCGCCAACCCTCGCACCTCCGGACGGGCCCTGCCGGCAGGTCGGATCGGTCGCGGCGCCGCCTGGGTCCTGACGATCGGGGCCGCCGCGGTGTTCGTCGGTGCGGCGGGCGCGTTGAACCGGACCTGTCTGCTGCTGTCGCTGCCGACCCTCGCGGTGCTCTTCGGCTACTCCTTCGGCAAGCGCTTCACCCCGGCCGTCCACCTCTGGCTCGGGGCCGCTCTCGGGCTGGCGCCGGTCGGCGCCTGGATCGCCGCCACCGGGTCGGTCGGCCGGCCGGCCGTGGTGCTCGGCGTCGCGGTCACGCTCTGGGTGGCCGGTTTCGACACGATCTACTCGCTCCAGGACGAGGCCTTCGACCGGGCGCACGGCCTGTGGTCGCTGCCGGCGGCCCTCGGCGCGGGGCGCGCGCTCGGCCTGTCCCGGATCTTCCACCTCCTGGCCCTCGCCGGGTTTGCCGCCTTCGCGGTCGCGGCCGGCGGCGGTCCCTACCGATGGTCGGCGGTGGCGGCGGCCGGCGTGCTGCTCGGGTGGCAGCACCGCCTCGTCGGCTCGGGCGACCTCGAGCGGATCGACGCCGCCTTCTTCACCGCCAATGGGCTGCTCTCGGTCGGGATGTTCGCGCTGTTCGCCGCCGCCAAGCTCGCCGGTTGAGGGGCGACGATCGCTGTACTAAGATGCCGCGGGCATGACCATCCGAAAGCTGCCATTCCGCCACATCGCGATCGAAGGTCCGATCGGGGTCGGCAAGACCTCGCTGGTCCAGCTCCTCGCCGACCGCTTCGAGGGCGTGATGGTGCTCGAGGACATCACCAACCCGTTCCTCCCGGCCTTCTACGAGGGGCGGCCGGGCGCCGCGTTCCAGGTCCAGATCTACTTCCTGCTCTCGCGCTTCCAGCAGCAGCGCGAGATCGCCCAGATGAACCTCTTCCAGCGGCTGGTCCTCGCCGACTACAGCTTCCCAAAGGACCGGATCTTCGCCTACCTCAACCTCGACGACACCGACCTGCGGATCTACGAGAAGCTCTACCCGGTGCTCGAGCACGAGGTCCCGAAGCCCGACCTCGTGATCTACATGCAGGCCTCGGTCTCGGTGCTTCTCGAGCGCATCCGGAAGCGCGCCCGCGATTTCGAGTCGGAGATCGAGCCGGCCTACCTCGAGCGTCTGTCCGAGGCCTACTCGTACTACTTCTTCCACTACCGGGACACCCCGCTGCTCGTCATCAACACCGACGACATCGACTTCGTCAACCGCCCGGCCGACTTCGACGCTCTGGTCGACCAGATCGCCCGCAGCCGGAAGGGAACCCAGATGTACGTCCCAAAGGGGGCGCCCGGCGTCTGACGGTCGCTCGCCCGGTCGGAGGCTCGCGACCGAAGCCCCCGTGCGGCCCGAGGGTCTGAGGTAGGATCGCCACCCGGAGGATCGGATGCTTCCCCGCGACCTCATCCGCAACAGCCCCGAACGGATCCGCCGGATGCTCGAGCTGCGCCACACCGAAGCCCCCTTCGACCGCCTCCTCGAGGTCGATGCCGAGTGGCGCGGGGTCGTCGTCGCCCTCGAGGAGCTCAAGGCGAGGCGTAATGCCGGCTCGAAGGAGATCGGAACGCTGTACCGCGAGGGGCGCGGCGCCGAGGCCGAGGCGAAGAAGGCCGAGATGGCCGCCCTCGGCGACCAGATCTCCTCCCTCGAGTCGACCAGCCGAAACCTCGAGGCAGAGCTCGAGCGCCTCGAGCTGACCCTGCCCAACCTCCCCGACGACCGCGTTCCCGAGGGCGCCGGCGAGGCCGACAACCGCGAGGAGCGCCGCTGGGGCGAGCCGCGGGGCTTCGACTTTCAGGTCCAGGCCCATTGGGACCTCGGCGTTGCCCTCGGCATCGTCGACCTCGAGCGCGCGGTGACCATCGCGGGGTCGCGCTTCGCCGTGCTGCACGGCGCCGGCGCCGCGCTCGAGCGCGCCCTGATCAGCTACATGCTCGACCTCCACACCCGGGAGCACGGCTACACCGAGGTCATGCCGCCGGCCCTGGTCAACGCCGCGTCGCTCGAGGGGACGGGTCAGCTGCCCAAGTTCGTCGACGACCTGTTCCGCGTCGAGGGGACCGATCTCTTCCTGTCGCCGACCGCCGAGGTCCAGCTCACCAACCTGTACCGTGGCGAGGTCCTCGACGAGGCGCAGCTGCCGCTCAGGCTGTGCGCCTTCACGCCCTGCTTCCGGGCCGAGGCCGGCTCCTACGGCAAAGATGTCCGCGGTCTGATCCGGTTGCACCAGTTCAACAAGGTCGAGCTCGTCCAGCTGACCCGCCCCGAGGCCTCGCCGGCCGCCCTCGAGGAGCTCACCGGTCACGCCGAGGCGGTGCTCCGGGGGCTCGGGCTACCCTACCGCGTGGTCAGCCTGTCGACCGGGGATCTCGGCTTCTCCGCCGCCCGGACCACCGATCTCGAGGTCTGGCTGCCGGGTCAGAACGCCTACCGCGAGATCTCGTCGTGCTCGAGCTTCGGCGACTTCCAGGCCCGGCGCGCCAAGCTCCGCTACCGGCCGGCCGATGGCGGCCGGCCGCGTCTCGTCCACACCCTCAACGGCTCCGGCCTCGCGGTCGGCCGGACCATGGTGGCGGTGCTCGAGAACTATCAGCGCTCCGACGGCTCGGTCGTCATCCCCGAGGCGCTGCAACCCTACCTGCAAGGCCTCGAGGTCATCGAAAGGCGGCCAGAGTGACATGGGCTTCTCGGATCGCGAGGTTGCTGCGCCCCACGGCCGGTGACCACGTTCCATCCCCCCCCCCGCCGGACGCCGACCTCGAGGCTCGAATCGCCTACCAGATCGAGTGCCTCCCCCAGCACTACCTCCCAGGCATCGGAATCGGCGACTTCATCCAGGAGGGGGAGGACCTCGTTCGTCTCCTGAGCTCGCTCGGCGGGTTGGTAACCGATGACACTGTGCTCGATATGGGTTGCGGACTGGGCCGGGTCGCAATCCCACTGCAGCGGGTGCTCCACCGCGGCTCGTACAGCGGGTTCGACATCGTCCCGGAGATCGTCCACTGGAACTCGGTCAACATCAGCGGCGTCACCGCGAGCTTCGCCTTCCACCACCTCGACGTACGCAACTCGACCTACAACCCCGACGGCCGACTCGAGCCGGGGAATGCGAGCTTCCCGTACGCCGACCACAGCTTTTCGTTCGCGTTCGCCACATCTCTGTTCTCGCATCTTCTCGCTGATGGGACACAGCGGTACCTGGAGGAGCTCCGGCGAGTCCTGCGCCCGAACGGTCGAGCCGTGTTGACTTTCTTCCTCTTGAACGACGAGGTCGAGTCGCGCGCCGAGTGCGGCGACACCGACATCGAGTTCCCGCAGCGCTGGGACCACGGCCGACTCAACCACCCCGACCGGCCCGAGGACGCCGTGGCCTACGACTGGCCCTGGCTTTTGGGACTCATCGAGGGTCTCGGTTTCGAAGTCCATTCGCTGCACTGGGGTCGATGGAGCGGCCACACCGACGGCTTGTCCTACCAGGACGTGCTCGTTCTCCGTTCACCCTGAACGGAGCGGTTTCACTCAGTGGTGGAGAAGCCTCCAGGTCATGGCACGAACCTCGTCGAAGAGCGCAAGCGCTTGCTGCGTACGAGTTGCGTCGATTGCGCCGGCACCGGCGAGGAGCCGGAGGTGGGAATCGACCTCCTTGGCCGAGCCGTAGGCGACTTTCCAGTTGTACGAGCGGTCTTTACCGGTGCGTCCCGCTCCTTGCGCCAGGTTGGCGGGAACCGAGCTCGCTGACCGAATCACCTGGTCGGCGAGACTCCTCAAGGGCAACCGGACTGTCAAGACGACCGAAATTGCGATCCCGGCCGCCTTCTCGGCTTTCGTGAGGGTGAGGAAATCGCTCGTTGGGTGTGGTCCGTGCATGGTTGCCTCCCGGTGGTTCGAGGACCGGGGTGGCCGATCGGATGGCCCACGTCAAGGGTAAGACGAGTCGCCGCGGCCGCGACCCTTGACGTGGGCCAACTCATCGGCTGGTGGGGAGCGCATGAATCACCGGGAGGCAAGCCTGCGGGGCCACATCCACGCGAGCTCGTCCCGGGTTCGGCTCTGCCTCTGTCACTGGCTCTGATGCTGACCCGGACACTGCCGCTGCCGCGGAGATCGAGGCGTTTCCGATGATGACGCCTAGCCGCCCGGCGGCAGCTCGAGCTGGTCGGCGATGGTCGCCATGGCGTCCCGGACGAGCTCGATGTGCTCTGAGAGCTCGACCCCGAGCTCCTCGGCGCCGCGCCGGACGTCGTCGCGATTGACGCTGCGCGCGAAGGCCTTGTCCTTGAGCTTCTTTTTGACCGATGCGGCGCGGACCTCGGCGATCGACCGGTCGGGGCGAACCAGGGCGCAGGCGGTGAGGAAGCCGGCGAGCTCGTCGACCGCGAAGAGCACCCTCGCGCCGAGGGTGTCGCGGGGCACCCCCATGTAGTCGGCGTGGGAGGCGATGACCCGGATCCACCCCTCGGGCCACCCCCGCTCGCGGAGAATCCGGGTCCCGACGTGGAGGTGGGTGTCCTCGGTCGGGTTCTGCTGGTAGTCGAAGTCGTGGACCAGCCCGATGATCCCCCAGCTCGCCTCGTCCTCGCCGAAGCGTCGGGCGTAGGCCCGCATGGCGGCCTCGACCGCGAGGGCGTGCTTGAGCAGGCTCGGGCTGTCGGTGAACTCGGTGAGCAGCGCCCAGGCGTCGTCGCGGCTCGGGGTGTCGGTCATTCTGGCCTCCGGCTTCGAGGATACCCCGTCCGGCGTCCGTACCGGGACCCGGGACCGAGTCGGCCGCACCTCCGACCCGGTCGGCGCAGCCGACCCACTGGCGCAATCCGTCGGACGGGTTGCATCGCCTCCAATCGAGCGAAGTGCGCGGAAAACTCTGTCGATTTTGCACGATTTTCCTTGACGTACCCAAAATTCGGGCGGAGAATCCGCGAAACGACGCGCAAGGGGGTTGCATCGTGTCAGTCTCAGCCATCGACATCCTCTCCCGCGTGAAGGACGAAAAGGTCCACTTCATGCGCCTCCAGTTCACCGACATCGACGGCATCATCAAGAACGTCGAGGTCCCCGAGAGCCAGTTCGAGAAGGCCCTCGACGGCCAGATCATGTTCGACGGCTCGTCGATCGAGGGCTTCACCCGGATCGAGGAGTCGGACATGCTCCTGACCCCCGATCTCGAGACCTTCCAGGTCTTCCCCTGGGAGGCCAACCAGGGCAAGGTCTGCCGGCTCGTCTGCGATGTCGCCAACCCGGACGGCTCGCCCTTCGCGGGTTGCCCGCGCAGCGCGCTCAAGCGCGTGGTCGCCAAGGCCAGGGACATGGGCTATGCCCTGATGGCCGGACCCGAGGCCGAGTTCTTCCTCTTCCAGCGGGACGGCAACGGCGCCGCGGTACCGACCACCCACGACACCGGCGGGTACTTCGACCTCAGCCCGCGCGACCTCGGCGAGGAGGCGCGCCGCGACATCACCCTGGTGCTCGAGGCGATGGGGCTCGAGGTCGAGGCGGCCCACCACGAGGTCGCCCCCGGCCAGCACGAGATCGACTTCAAGTACGGCGAGGCGGTGGCCACCGCCGACGCGGTCGTGACCTTCCGCTTCGTCGTCAAGAAGGTGGCCCTGATGCACGGCCTCCACGCGACCTTCATGCCGAAGCCGCTGGCCGGGGTCAACGGCTCGGGGATGCACGTCCACCAGTCGCTCTTCACCCTCGACGGCAGCAACTCGTTCTTCGACCCCGAGGGACCCTGGCAGCTGTCCGAGGTCGCCCGGTGGTACATCGGCGGGGTGCTCGACCACGCCCGCGCCCTGGTCGCGATCACCAACCCGCTGGTCAATTCCTACAAACGGCTGGTTCCCGGCTACGAGGCCCCGGTCAACGTCGCCTGGTCGGAGAAGAACCGCTCGCCGATGATCCGGGTGCCTGCCCGGCGGGGGATCGGCACCCGCTGCGAGGTCCGGATGCCCGACCCGTCGTGCAACCCCTACCTGGCGTTTACCGCGATGCTCGCCTCGGGCCTCGACGGCATCGAGCGCCGGGTCGACTGCGGGCCGCCGATCAACCGCAACATCTTCGACATGTCGGCGCGCGAGAAGAAGCGCCTCAAGATCCACCAGCTGCCGGCCAGCCTCGACGAGGCCCTCGACTTCCTCGAGAAGGACTCGGTGCTGCGCAGGGCGCTCGGCGACCACATCTTCGACCACTTCCTCTTCAACAAGCGCACCGAGTGGGCCGGCTACATCAAGGAGATCCACAGCTGGGAGCACCGCCGCTACCTCGACCGCTACTGAGCCGGTCCGCCCCCCGATCGATCACGGCTCCGCCCGACCGGCGGGGCCGTCGTCGTTCCGCCGGCAGCCTTCCCCAAGACCTCGAAACCAGCGAAAGCACCACCCCCCGGCCTCTTGAGAAATATTTCTCAAACCACTACAGTGGCACGGTTGTGGATGGGGCTCGTCGCTCTCGCACGCTGTCGATCCGGGTCGATCGTGGGCCGCTCGACCCGCCGAACGGCGGGGATCGCGCGGCCGCCCGAGCGACGCTCCCGCCCCGACCATGACCCGCCTGGAGGTACCTGGTCATGCCGATCATCACGATCTCTCGGGGAATCTGTAGCGGCGGCACCGTCCTGGCCGAGCTGCTCAGCGCCAGGCTCGGCTGGCCGGTGCTCAGCCAGGAGGACGTGTCGGCGGCCGCCGCCAAGGCCTATCGGATGTCCGAGGACGAGCTCAACCGGGGTCTCTATCAGCCGGCCAGCTTCGTCGAGCGCTTCACCCACCGAAAGACGCGGTACCTGCTCGCCGCCCAGGCGACGATCGCCGGCGCGTTGGCCGATGGCAACGGGATCTACCACGGGCTCGCCGGGCAGTTCCTCTTCCAGAACCTGCGCAACGCGTTCAAGGTGCGGATCGTCGCACCCCTCGCCCTGCGGATCGACAACGCGATGCACCGCGCCGGGATGACCCGGGACCAGGCCGCCCGCCACATCCGCCAAGCCGACGAGCACCGGCTGCTCTGGGGCCGGCAGATCTTCGACGCCGATGTCAACGACCCCGATCTCTACGACCTCGTGGTCAACCTCGACCAGGTCAGCCTGGCGAGCGCCGCCAACCTGATCGCCGAGATCGTCAGCGACCGCGAGCGGGCCATCGACCCGGACTCGGTCAGGGAGTTCCGCGACTTCGCCCTCGAAAAGAGGATCGCCGCCGAGCTCTTCTTCAACTCGCCGTTCACCCCCGACATGGCCAGGGTCAGAGTCAGGAACGGTGAGGTCTACCTGGCGGGCGAACGACCGGCGGAGGGCTCCCAGACGGCGGTCGTCGAGTTCGTCAGTCGGGTTCCCGGAGTCGGGACCATCCATACCGACAGCGATACCGTCGAGGCGATCGAGGTCGTGCTCGATCCGGCATCGGCGCTGTCGTCGCGCGACGCCACGGCGGCCGATGTCATGCTCGGCATCGACCGCTACCCCCACTGCAAGATCGCCTGCACGATCCGCGATGCGATGGTCGCCCTCTCGGCGTCGTCGGTGAGGCTCGAGGACGGTCACCTCATGCAGCCCCGCTATGTGCTGCTCCACGATCTCGACGACCGGCTGGTCGGCGTGGTCAGCCGTCGCGAGCTGCTCCGGGGCCTGGTTCCCCACCTCCTCCAGGATCGCGAGTCGGCGGCCCACATCCAGGAGCTCGTGCCCTTCGGGGGGCGGATGCCGAGCGAGATCTTCATCCGCTGGACGTCGATGTTCTCGCAGGCCGCGATCGACGCCTCCCGCCGGTCGGTGGCGACCGTGATGGCGCCGATCCGCGGCACGGTCCGGGCCGACGACTCGCTGTCGACGGTGATCTCGACGATGCTCTACCACGGGATCGACCTGGTCGCCGTGGTCGACGGCAGCAGCGTGGTTGGGGTCGTGCTGATGACCGACATCTTCGACATCATCGCCCAGTTCGTCATGGAGCACGGCGGCGCGGGCACGAAGGGCGGCCGCGATGTCTGACTCGACCTCCGTCGGCAAGCCGACCGCCAAACGGGTTCGCCTCGGCATCGCCGCGCGACCCGAGACGAAGATCGACGCCCGGCGCCTGTTCTTCCTGCTACTCGGCGTGGCGCTGTTCTTCGGCATCTACCTCTCGCCGCCGTGGCCGGCGGCGATCGACCCGATAGGGGAGTCCTTCGAGCTCACCGCCCAGGGCAAGGCGGCCCTCGCCCTCTTCCTCCTCGCCGCGGTGTGGTGGGTCTTCGAGGTCGTGCCGATCGGGGTCACGAGCATCACGATCGCGGTCACCCAGGCGCTCTTCCTGATCCGACCGGACAAGTTCTTCGTCGGCGAGGTCGACCCGATCGGCGGGCCCGAGCTCGCGATGAAGGAGTTCTTCCACCCCTCGGTGTGGTTCATCTTCGGCTCGATCGTCATCGGCATGGTCTTCACCAAGACCGGCCTGACCAAGCGGCTGGCCTACAAGATGCTCGCCCTGGTCGGCGAGCGGACCTCGATGATCTACCTCGGGTGCTTCGTCATGACCGCCACGCTGACCCTGGTGATGGCCCATACCGCGGTCGCCGCGACG
>JALOLD010000057.1 GCA_025456145.1 Thermoanaerobaculales bacterium
GCGATGGTGACCTCGGGGCAGGCGAAGACGTCCTGGATCGCGTTGAGCAGCTTGACGCCGTCGGCCATCGGCTTTTGGAAGGCCTTGCGACCGGAGATCAGACCCATGCCGCCGGCCCGCTTGTTGACGACTGCGGTGGTCACCGCCTGCGCCAGGTCGTTCGAGCCCGAGGCGCCGCCCGAGTTGATCAGCCCGACCCGACCCATATAGCAGTTGGCGACCTGCCAGCGGGTGAGCTCGATCGGGTGGTCGGGGACCAGCTTTTCGTAGACCAGGGGGTGGGTCTTGCCGAACTTGAGCGCGGTGTAGCCGCCGTTGTTGGTCGGCTGCTTCTGCTTGACGATGTCGGCCTCGATGGTCACCCCGAGGTGGTTCGCCTGCCCGGTGAGATCCGCCGAGGCGTGATAGTCGGTGCCCTCGTGCTTGAAGGCCGGGTTGCGCAGGTAGCACCAGAGGATCGTGATCATGCCGAGCTCGTGGGCCTGCTGGAAGGCCTCGGAGACCTCCATGATCTGCCGCCGGCAGGCCTCCGAGCCGTAGTAGATCGTGGCGCCGACGCCCACCGCCCCGAGGTCCCACGCCTGCTCGACCGAGGCGAAGAGCGTCTGATCGTAGTGGTTCGGGTAGGTGAGGATCTCGTTGTGGTTGATCTTGACGATGAACGGGATCTTGTGGGCGTACCTTCGCGACACCGACCCGAGCACGCCGAGGGTCGAGGCGACCCCGTTGCAGCCGCCCTCGACCGCCAGCTCGACGATGTTCGCGGGGTCGAAGTAGACCGGGTTGGGCGCGAAGGACGCGGCGCCCGAGTGCTCGATGCCCTGGTCGACCGGGAGGATCGAGACATAGCCGGTGCCGGCCGCACGACCGTGGTCGAACAGCGTCTGGAGCGAGCGCAGCACCTGCGGCGACCGGTCGGTGTGGGCCATGACCCGGTCGACGAAGTCGGGGCCGGGAAGGTGGAGCTGGTCGCTCGCGATGCCGGTGCAGCGGTAGTCGAGCAGCGACGCCCGGTCGCCGAGGAGCTCTGTGATTCTGTCAATCATCGTCAGTACCTCCGTTGGTGCGGTCGCCATTGTACGTGATCCCGCGGCGCCGGTCTTAGCTCGGCCCATTCACGAGCTGTCTGCTGCGGCCAACGATGCATCCGCGTCAGCCGCGTTTTCTCACCTCGAGGTGCTCTACGTATCGTCAAGTACGCCTCCGCGCCCCGAGGTGAGAAAACGCGACTGCCATCGCCGCCTCGTTGCCCTCGCGATGAAACCTCATGAATGGTCCGGGCTAGCGTCCGTGGCGGATCAGAAAGATCGCGGCGAGCAGCGTTCCCTTGATCACCGTGGTGCCGGCGATCGCGATCCACACCGCCTCGACCCCGAGACCGAGGGAGACGAGAAGCGCTGCCAGCGGCACCCTGGCGGCGGTGAACCCCATCTCGACCGCCGCCGGGATCGCGGTCCACTGGACGCCGGCAAAGGCCGCGAGGACGACAACCTCGAAGGCCATGAAGACCTGGCTGAGACCGACCACCAGGACATAGGTCGAGCCCGCGGCGACGACCTCGGGGTCGCCGTTGAAGGCCGCCACTGCCCGTTCGGGGAAGGCGACCAGGACCGCGGTCACCGCCGCCACCGGTAGACAGGTCAGGAAGAGGGTTCTCCAGGTCGCCCGTGCGGCCCTCCCGGGGCTGCCGGCGCCCAGGCTCTGGGCCACCAAGGTGGTCGCCGCCGCACCCATCCCGGCGCAGACGAAGTAGTTGAGCAGCTCGAGCTTGTGGCCGACCCCGAGGGCCGCCACCGCGGGTGTCCCGAAGCCGGTCGTGACCTTGGTGAGCAGGACGTAGATCACCGAGAAGAAGGCGCCCTCGAGACCGAGCGGCAGGCCGACCCCGAGGGCTCTCCTCGTCTCCGCCCGGGGCGGCCGGGCGAGCTGCCGGACGAGGGGCCGCAGGCCGAGCCTGCCGAGCAGCACCCACCCCCAGACCGCCGAGACCAGCCAGGCGGCGACCGTCGCGAGGGCGGCGCCGGTCGCCCCGAGCGCGGGCGCCGGGCCGAGACCGAAGATCAGCACCGGGTCGACGACCAGGTTGACCGCCGCGGCCACGGCGAGCAGACGCATCGGCGTCCGCGCGTCGCCGGTGGCGCGGAAGGCCGCCGACAGCCAGGTGAAGACGAAGTAGGCCGGCATCCCGAGCAGGATCACCCAGAGGTAGCTCGTGCCGACGGCGGTGACGTCGTCGGCGGTCCCCATGAAGGCGAAGACCGCCGACGCGGTGGCGAGACCGATCGTCGAGACGAGGGCCGAGCCCCACACCGCGAGGCCCTGCCCCGCCGCGGCCGCCCGCCGCGCTCGCGCCTCGTCGTCGGCCCCGACCGCGTTCGCGAGCACCGCCCCCGAGCCGTTGGCCGCACCTTCGCCGAGAGCCTGGGCGAGCCACATGACGAAGCCGGCGGTCGACGCCGCCGCGATCGCGACCGCCCCGACCCGCCCGAGCCAAAAGGTGTCGACCACCAGGAACCCGGCCTGGAGCAGCGCCGACAGCGCCGCCGGCACGCCGAGGTGGAGGATCGCCCGGTCGATCGAGCCGGCGACCATGAGCTCGCGGTGGCGGAGAGTCTCGTTCACGGTGGGCGAGGATAGCAGGCAGCGACGGCGATATCCGTGAAAACGCACAGCGGGACCCGATGCCGCATCGGGTCCCGCGATTGGACGAGTGTCGACCGCGCCGGTGCGCGACGCCGCTACTTGATCTTGACGTCCTTGAGGTAGACCGGGTCGATCGGGAACTCGTCGATGACGAAGTTGCTGACCCCGACGTCATAGCGGAGCTTGGCGCCGACGAACAGCCGCCCGACGCCCCGCCACTTCCCATCGTCGTCCTGGCG
Organism: Thermoanaerobaculales bacterium; assembly: GCA_025456145.1. GTDB lineage: Bacteria > Acidobacteriota > Thermoanaerobaculia > Thermoanaerobaculales > Sulfomarinibacteraceae > JAHECW01. Next base: position 2,883 of record JALOLD010000057.1, read on the forward strand.
CAGCTTGAGCAGCACGAAGGATATCGGGAAGTTGGCGAGCTTGGCCCCGTCGGCGGCCTGCGGATCGTTGCCGTAGCCGATGTAGTTGTTGGTCACCAGCGTGATCTCGCGCAGCCCGTCGGTGATCACCTCGCGAGAGTAGCGGATCGGCGTCGGCCGCGGGTCGCGGCCCGGTCCGCCGCCGCCCCGCGGGTCGAAGCTGACCGCGCCGATCTCGGGCTGGTCCTTGAGCAGGTCGGCCAACGCCGCGTTGCCACCGCTCTCGAGGGCCTTGACGAGCCGCTCCCGCTCCTCGGCGCTCGACCAGCGCGAGATCTCGATGTCGATGAGATCGGCGGCCGCCCGCTCGATGTTCATCGTGCTGAGCGCCCGAGCCTTGACCTTGACGATCGGGTCATCCGCCGCGCCGGCGGTCGAGGCGATCGCCAGACCGACCGCCACCATCAGGACCAGACCCGCGATTTTCAGCTGCGTGCTGCGAAGTTCCATGGCACATCCTCCCTGTTCACGGACATCTTAGGGCCTGTGACATGTGCCAGTCCCACCCGGTGCTGTCATTTCCTGTGATAGCTCGGCCGGGGTTGTGAAAAGTTGTCAAACCGACCTCGAAGCGGGCCTGACCCTACGCCACCGATCACACCGGCGGCGCGGTCCTGACCTCCTCGGTGAAGTGGATGCCGAGCCGCTCGAGCTCCGCGAGCGCCGGCTCGTAGAGCTCCGGCATCACCGGCACGATCACCCCCGGCCTGGTGAAGCGGCCCTCCAGGATGAGCCGGACGCCGACCGCCGCCGGCAGGCCGACGGTGCGGTTCATCGACGAGTCGCCGCCCGGGATGCCGAAGTCGACCATCGTCGAGGTGATGTGCTCGCGGCGGTCGGGGTACTCGGCCATGAAGGTGTGCTGGAGGACGAGCATGTCGCGCTCGTTCTTCCCGTACGACATCTTCTCGAGCATCCTGGCGGTGAGGATGTCCACCGGCGCGGTCGGGCCGGGCAGCGGGTCAGGACCGAGCAGCCCGAGCCACTCCATGGTGGCGATCTCCGGTCCGGACGCGTCGACGCCGAGGTGGGCCGCCACGTTCCCCCGGAGGCTCGCGGTGCCGGGTGCGCCGACCAGACGGGCGGTGAGATCGGCGAAGGTCCGCCCCTCGAGCCCGGTCAGCTCCTCGGTCCCGAGCCAGCCGAGGCGCGCCACCTGCTTCATGGTCGGGCACCAGCCGGGGTTGCGCAGGGTGCCTCGGAACATGACGTCGCGAGGGTCGATGCCATAGGTCTCGGTGTAGGGCATCGAGTCGCGGTTGGGGTAGCCCTCGAGCTCGGTCGGCACGCCCTCGATGACGACGTCGACCTTCCGGATGTGGTCGAAGAGCTCCCGCCCCGGCACCTCGACGACCTTGCCGTAGCGCTTGTAGCGGGCGTTGTTGAGCCCGGCGAGCAGCACGCCGCGCGGGCTCCAGGAAAACTTGTAGCCGAGCGGGTTGTCGTTGGCCTCGGGCGCCGGCAGACCGCCGCAGTAGGACTGGAAGGTCGTGATCTCGCCACCCTCGGCCTGGACCCTGTGGATCACCTTCATCGCCGTCATGTGGTCGATGCCCGGGTCGACCCCGAGCTCATTGAGCAGGACGATCCCCTTGGCCCTGGCCTCGGCGTCGAGGGCGGCCATCTCGTCCTTGACGTACGAGGTGGTGACCATGTGCCGGCCCCGGTCGAGGCAGGCCCGCGCCACCTTCGGGTGGTACTGCCAGGGCAGCAGGCTCACCGCCAGGTCGTGGTCGGCGATGATCGGACCGAGCCGGTCGGCGTCGCGCGCGATGTCGAAGGCCAGGGGGGTCCCATTGGGGTGCCCGTCGAGGATTGCCTCGGCCTTGGACACCGTTCGGCTGGCCACCGTGACCGCGAACCCGTGGTCGAGCAGATAGCGGACGTGGGCCCGCACCACCAGGCCGGCCCCGAAGACGACGACTCTTTTCATGGCGATCCTCCTTGTCGGCGCGCCGATGCCGCGGTCACAGCGGCTCGACCCGTCTGGTGAACATGAGGCCCTCGGCGCGCAGCCTGCCGAGGACCGCGTCGCAGACCGCCGGATGGGTCGGCAGCCGGCAGCCGCGCAGGTCGAGCTCCTCTCGAAGCAGCATCTCGACGGCGATCACGGTGGGCAGCCCGACCGTCCGCGCCATGGCCGACATGGTGGCCGGCTCGCCGACGTCGACCATCGAGTCGACGCGGCGCTCGAGCACGCCGCGATCCGGGTACTCGACCTCCATCGCGTGGTGGATGATCACCATGTCGCGCGAGGCCGGCTGCGGCGCGAGCCGCGTCTCGAGCAGGTGCGACAGCATCGCCGCCGCGGTGTCGCCGCCGCACCCGGTCGGCTCGGTGTCGAACAGACCGAGGAAGCGCAGGTTGTCCATCAGCTGGCCGGTCGGGTTGAGCTCGAGGAACAGCGTCGCCGCCGCCTCGACCCGATCCGCCGGGACCGGGATCGGCAGCAGCATCTCGACCACCTCGCGCGGCGACCGCGAGGCGAGGTTCGGGATGTGGACGGTGTCGTTGGTCAGACCGAGCTTGACGATCTTCGACCAGGTCTCGCAGAAGCCGGGGTAGCGCAGGGTGCCGCGGATCATGGTCCGGACCCCGTTGAGCCCGAAGTGCTCGAGGTAGGACAGCGAGTCGCGGTTCGGGTAGCCCTCGAGCCGGCCCACCCCCTCCACCTGAACCGGCCAGGTGTGGAGGAAGAGCCGCTGCTGGGGGACGATCCGGATCCGGCCGTCGAGGAGATACTGGGCCCCGGCGCCGCCCGAGGTGGCGACGTTCCACGGGTTCCAGGTCACCAGGTAGCGGAGGGGGTTGGAGGTCGAGTCGGGGGCCGGCACCCCGCTGCCGAATGACCGGAAGGCCCGGACCACGCCGCCGGCGCCCTGGACCTCGCGGACCGCCTCGGCCGCCATCATGTGGTCGATCCCGGGGTCGAGCCCCATCTCGCCGAGCAGCAGGACGCCGCGCTCGGTCGCCCAGGCGTCGAGCTTGCGGGTCTCCTGCTGGAGGTAGGACACCGACACCATGTGCACCCCGGCCTCGACGCAGAGCCGGGCCACCCGGCCCTGGAACATCGGCGCGAGGACGTTGGCGACGACATCGGCCGAGCCGACCCAGCTCGCCATCTGCTGCTCGTCCGAGGCGTCGAGGGCGATCGCCCGGCCGTTGGGGTGGCCGGCGACCCGGGCCTCGGCGAGGGCGAGGTCGCGGTCGGCCACCGTCACCTGCCAGTCGGCGGCCGCGGCGCCGTCGAGCAGCCGGCGGATCAGGAAGGGCGCCGAGCGGCCGGCGCCGAGCACCAGAACCCGTCTCTTCATGGCCGGTCTCCCCGGGTCAGCGACCGAGGGTCGCGACCATCACCGCCTTGATGGTGTGGAGCCGGTTCTCGGCCTCGTCGAAGACCCGCGACCGCGGCCCCTCGAAGACCTCGTCCGAGACCTCGCAGATGTCGGGGAACTGCCTCGCGACCTCGGTCTCGAGGCTGTGGAAGGCGGGCAGGCAGTGCAGGAAGATCGCCTCGCGGCGGCCGGTCGCCTCCATCATCTCGGGGGTCACCTTGTAGGGCCGGAGCAGCGCCACCCGCTCGGCGATCTTGGCCTCCTCGCCCATCGAGGCCCAGACGTCGGTGTAGACCGCGTGGGCTCCGGCGACGCCCCTCGCCACATCGGCGGTCACGGTCACCGAGCCGCCGGTCTCGGCGCAGATCCCCTCGACGGTCTTCACCAGACCCGGGTCCGGGTGGAGGGCCCCGGGGGCGACGATCCGCACGTCCATCCCGAGCTTGGCGCAGCCGACCATCAGCGAGTTCGCCATGTTGTTGCGGCCGTCGCCGACATAGGCCAGGGCGAGCCCGTCGAGCCGGCCGAACTCCTCGGAGACGGTCAGCAGGTCGGCGAGGATCTGGGTCGGGTGCCAGGTGTCGGTGAGGCCGTTCCACACCGGCACGCCGGCGTGCGCAGCGAGGGTCTCGACCGTCTGGTGGGCGAAGCCGCGGAACTGGATGCCGTCGAACATCCGGCCGAGCACCCGGGCGGTGTCGGCGACCGTCTCCTTCTTGCCGAGCTGGATGTCGCCCTTGCCGAGGTACTCGGGGTGGGCGCCCTCGTCGACGCAGGCGACGGTGAAGGCGCAGCGGGTCCGGGTCGAGGGCTTCTCGAAGATCAGCGCGATGCTCTTGCCCTCGAGGGCGCGACCGCGCACCCCGGCGCGCTTGTTCGCCTTGAGCGCCGCCGACAGCGACAGCAGATTGCGAATCTCGGAGGGGCTGAAGTCGAGCAGCTTGAGGAAGTGACGGCCACGGAGATTGCCAGCCATGGGAGCCTCCAGGCGGGAGCTTGTGAATTCCCGCACCAGCGCCCGGCATGGTACCGCTCGGGGGGCGGTTTGCCAAGCCGATCCGGCGTGCGGGCCCGATACTCACCCCAGGCGCGGCGCCGGGGCTGGCGACCCTGCCGTTGCTCCACCGCGACCCCCTCGACCGTAAGCTGGTCGCCCAAGCGCAAGCAGAAGGGCTCCCCCGCCTCTCGGCCGACCCGCAGCTGGCCAGGGTACGACCTCCGGACAGTCAGCTGAGGGAGGCGCCGGCTCGCGCGGGCCTCACCCCGGTCCGAGAGGTCGAGTGGGGCCGCAGCCGCCCGGTCGTCGTCGGGAAGCGATGGTCACCGCCACCAGTGCTCCTCGAGCATCCGGACGATGGCGTCGTAGCCGTCCCGGTGGGCGGTCGTGAAGTGGCCCTTGATGTGCGAGTCGATGTCGAGGACGCCGATCGCCCGGCCGCGGGCGTCGCGCACCGGGACGACGATCTCCGAGCGGCTCCTCTCGTCGCAGGCGATGTGGCCGGGAAAGGACTCGACGTCGTCGACGAGCAGGGTCTCGTTGCGGTCGACCCCGGCCCAGCACACCCCCATGTGACGCTCCAGGACGAGACAGGCGACCGGACCCTGGTAGGCCTCGACGACGAGGTCGTCGCCGCGCAGGAGGTAGAAGCCGGTCCACGACACCCCGGGCACCTTGTGGTGGAGCAGCGCCACCGCGGTCGCTCGCTGGGCGACCGGGTCGTCGGTCTTGGCGATGAGCCCCATGAGCTGCTGCTCGAGGCGGCGGAAGAGCTTGCACAGAGCCTCGTCGTTCATCGTCATATCCCGAGGCAATCATACATCGCCGGCAGCACCCGCGTCCGCGTCCCCGTCCGCGTCCGTGCCCGATGCCAGCATCCGCATCCGCGTCCGCGCCGGCGGCTGCCTACATCTCTCCCGGAATCGGGATGCCGAGCAGCTCCTCGAGGAGCACCCGCATCTCGCCGACGAAGACGGTGAAGACCGCGCGACGAAGGGCGCGCAGCGCCGCGTCGTCCTCGGGGACGACCGGGTGCGCGTGGTAAAGCCGGTGGAAGAGCTGGGCGAGGCCGTGGGTGTGCTGGGCGAGCAGCGAGAACTCGAGGCTGCCAACCGCCTGGGCGACGACGTCGCGCCGGCGGGCGCACTCGAGCACCAGACCCCACAGGTCGTCGGGGACTTCGAGACCGGCCAGCGACGGAAGCTCGTCGGCCGAGAACCGGCCCTCGCCGCGCCGCGCCTCGAGCTTGTCGAAGATCTTGGCCGCCCGCACCGCCGAGTACTGGAGGTAGGGACCGGTGTCGCCCTCGAAGGCCAGGGCCTCGTCGAAGTCGAAGGCAAGCACGCGGTTGCGCGACTGCCTCGCCATCAGATAGCGCAGCGCGCCGACCGCGATGGCGCGGGCCCGCTCGGCGATGTCGGCGGGCTCGCCGGCGCCGTCGAGCCGACCGACGATCGCGTCCTCGGCGGCGTCGACGAGCACGTCGAGGAACTCGTCGGCACGCACCCCGATCCCGCGCCGGCCCGACATCTCGACGTACGGCTTGGCCATCTCGTCGTCGCTCAGCCCGAAGGAGGTGCCGCTCCGCTGCTCGATGACCCGCACCGCGGCCGGGGTGAGCGCGACCATCTCGTAGGCGAAGTGGACCGAGCTGTCGGCGGCCTCGGGGTGGCCGAGGACCCGCACCGCCTCCTTGACGACCCTCTGCGGGTAGGCCTGGCGGACGTCGATGACGTTGTAGACCCGGCCCGCCGCACCGAAGCTGCGGCCCTCGAGGCGTTGCTCGGGCGCCGCGGTGGTGCTCGCGAGGCACCGCCCCTCGCCCCCTCCGACATAACGGACCGGCTCGGCCGGGCCGTCCTGGCGCCAGTCGGCATAACGCCGGTAGCCGAAGTCGAACCTCGCGCCGTCGGCGTCGACCAGCAGGCCGAGCTTCCACAGCTGGTAGGCGATGTCCTTGCCGGTGTAGGTCACCGTGCCGTTCGAGCGGACGAGGATCTTGTCCGGGTCGTCCATGTCGGCGAACTCGGGGCTCGCCGCGAGCGACATCACCCAGCAGCCCGCGTTCTTGCCCTCCGCCTCGAGCCGGATCGCGCCCGACTCGCGGAGCAGGTCGAAGGCGCGCCGCCAGAAACCGAGGCGGAGGATGTCGGACTCGTGGGGCAGCAGGTCGTAGCCGATCCCGAGCCGGGCCATCGTCGCGAGGTGGCAGCGCAGGTTGGCGTCGGCCACCGCGGCGGCGAGCCCCGCCACCGCGCGCTGCGGCCACGGGTCGCCGCCGATCACCGCGCCGCGCAGCAGGGCCAGCGACTGCTCGAGGTCGAGCCCGCCCGGCCCGGCCTCAACCGCGTGCAGCACCTCGGCCCGGTGCTCCCGAAAGGCGTCGTCCTCCGCGTAGCGGGCGGTCACCCTCGGGTAGAGCGCCCAGCAGAAGTCGTCGAAGTCGTCGGTCGCGGCGTCGGGCACCCCCCCCGAGTCGAGGGCTATCGCCCGTTCGATGAGCTCGTCGCGACGCACCGGCTCGTCGCCGAGGCAGTCGGCGAGGTCGGTCTCGGGAAGGTGGAGCAGGCCGACCACCACATCGGCGACCTGGACCCCGGTGTCGTCGACATAGTTCTGGACCTCGACCTCGAGGCCGAGACCGGCGAGGCAGCGGACGAGGACGTCGCCGAGCACCGCGTTGCGCAGGTGGCCGATGTGGGCCGCCTTGTTGGGGTTGATGTTGGTGTGCTCGACGACGGTCTTGACGGCGGACCCGAAGACCCCGCCATGCTCTCCGCGCAGCAGCCTGCCGAGCACCTCGGTCCGGTCGAGCCAGAGGTTGAGGAAGCCCGGGCCGGCGACCTCGACCTTCCGCACCTCGGGCGGCCACACGGCCTGCGCCGCGACCGTCTCGGCGATCTGGCGCGGCGCCCGCTTGAGCACCCGTGCCAAAGGCAGCGCGCCCGGCCACGCCAGGTCGCCGAGGTCGCGGCGAGGCGGAACCTCGAGCACCACCTCGTCCGGGCGGTGGCCGAGCTCGGCCTCGAGCGCTGCCGCCAGGGCCGCGGCGGCGCGGTCACGGATGTCGTTCAGGGGCATCGCCTCTCCTCCACCGGACGGGCGATTCTACTCTGCCCCCATCCGGCCGGGGAGCATCGAGGCGGCCGCCGACCGGGTCGATGAGGCAGCGGCGGCAATTGGTGCGGCGATCGGGTCAGAAGACGAAGGACAGCCCCATCTGGAGCCCGAAACCGCCGATCTCGATATCGCGATCGACCGCCAGGCCGTAGGACGCCTGGACCTCGGTCCAGCGGTAGATCACCTCGGCCATGAACTGGATGCCCGGGGTCTTGCCATAGCGCAGACCGGCCAGCCCGTAGTAGCCGAGGCCGCCGTCGATGCTGACGTTGGTGGCGCTCGCCGTGGCGTAGGTGGCGCCCGCTCCGAGATAGGGGCGGAGCTTGTGCCCGTTGTAGAACAGATAGCGCAGACCGAGGTCGAAGGCGCGGTACTTGACCGACTCGCCCTCCGCCGGGCTCTCCGGGATGATCTCGACGTCTTCGACATCGGCGAAGCCGGTGGCGGCGACGTCGACCATCCAGTGGGTGCCGCCGAGGCTCAGACGGGCGCCGACGCCGATCTCCTCTTCCCCGCCCGCGACCTCGCCGTAGGCGCCGTACAGGTCGACGCCCCCGCCCGCGAGGGCGGGGCTCGCGAGAACACAGCACGCGGCCATCACCAGCATCACTCTGCGCATCTTGACCTCCACGCGGTTGTCGATTCAGCGGATCGCGAGATGTCGATCAATGTTCCAACGAGGTCATTGTAGTACAGATCGATCGGCCGGAAGGTGAGGGACGACACCGGGTCGCGAGGACTCACGGCAGCGTCCCGACATAGCCGGTCCGGGTCACCGTCCGGTGGCCGTCGACCCGGACCTCGATCGGCCGCCAGGTCTTCTCCCCGACCCCCGAGGTGGTGAAGGTGAGGATGTACCTCGACGACAGCTCCTCGAGCAGCGTCCGCGCCACCTCGGGCATCTGCTCGGCACGGGGGATCCGGCGGTACAGACCGCCCGAGCCGTCGGCGATCAGGGTCAGGATCTCCTCATAGGACGGACCAGACCCGCGCGGCTCGGGCGGCGGCTCGACCCCGAGGACGTAGATCGGCGTCTCGAGGCTGCGCGCGATCTCGGTCGCCTCGGCGGCGGTGATCGCCGACGCGTTGTCGACGCCGTCGGTGAGCAGGATCGCCGCCCGCCGGTGGTGGTCGGCCTTCTCCATCACCTCCGGCACCCGCCGTACCATGTCATACAGCGCGGTCGTGCTCCACGGCCTGAGCGTCTCGAGCACGCGCGGCAGCAGGTACCAGCCCATCCCGAAGGGGAAGCGCTCGACGACCTGGTCGTTGCCGAAGGTCCACAGCGCGAGCTGGTCCTCCTGCCGCCGCTCGGCGAGGAAGGCCATGATCAGCTGCTGGCTTCCGACGATCTTGCGACCGGCCATCGAGCCCGAGGTGTCGACGATGAAGCCGAGACTGATCGGCAGGTCGTGCTCGAGGTGGAGGTCGCGGATCGGGACGGTGAAACCGTCGACCAGGAGGTGGAACTTGCTCCGCGCCACGCCGGTGACGACGCGGCCGGAGGCGTCGCGCACGGTGACCGGGACGACCACCGCGTCGACCTCGACCTCACCGCTGTACTGGGCGGTCGCCGGCGGCGGCTGCAGCGAGACCGAGACCGCTGCGACGATCGCGGCGAGCATCGCGATCGGTCGTGTCAATTCAGTTCGCCCTCCCCGACTCGTCGGCGCCGAGCAGCGCGAGCCGGACGTCGCGGCCGACCTCACGGAGGAAGCGGTCGCCATAGCCGCTGAGCACCGGGCCGCTCTCGTCGAGGTCGATCCGGACCAGCCGGTGGCTCGGTACGAAAAAGGTCGACGGCGCGATCAGCGGCTCGCCCCCGGAGCGCTCCTGGGTGAGCCAGTCCTCGACGGTGTCGAGGTCGAGGCCGCGCATCACCACGCCGAGCGCGTCCATCCTCATGAGCAGGCCCCAGATCTTCTCGCGCGGGTTGGCCAGGTGAACCACGACGAGCGAGCCGGGCCCGACGGTCGGGATCGCGCCGTCGTCAACCACGATGGGGGTGGCCGGCCGGCTGGGACAGCTCGAGCAGCACGCCGCCGGTCGACCTCGGGTGGACGAAGCAGACCAGGCATCCGTGGGCGCCGGGCTGCGGATCGTCGGACAGCAGGGTGTAGCCGCGCTCGGCGAGCGACGCCATCGCGGCGCGGATGTCGTCGACCCGGAGGCAGACGTGGTGCAGCCCGGGACCGCGCCGGGCGAGGTGCCTGGCGATCGGCGAGGACTCCCCCGTCGGCTCGAGCAGCTCGAGCCGGGTGTCGCCGACCGGCAGGAAGCCGACCCTGACGCCCTGCTCGGCGACCTCCTCGACGCCGTCGAGCTCGAGCCCGAGCGCCCGGTAGAACTCGACGCCGGCGTCGAGCGACTCGACGGCGATCCCGATGTGGTCGAGCGTGGGTCGTCCCGCCATGACCTTCTCCCGTCCCATCAGCGTGCGCCCAGCAGCTCGCGCGCGATGACCATCCGCTGGATCTCCGAGGTGCCCTCGCCGATGGTGCACAGCTTGGCGTCGCGCCAGGCCCGCTCCACCGGGTAGTCGGTGGTGTAGCCGTAGCCGCCGTGGATCTGGACCGCCTCCTCGCCGACCCGGACCGCGGTCTCCGAGGCGAAGACCTTGGCCATCGACGACTCGAGGGTGGTGGTCTCGCCGCGGTCCTTGAGCACCGCCGCGCGCATCGTCAGCAGCCGCGCCGCGTCGACCGCGGTCGCCATGTCGGCGAGCTTGACCCGGGTGATCTGGAAGGACGACAGCGGCTTGCCGAACTGGTGGCGAACGTCGGCGTAGGCGAGGGTGGCGTCGAGCGCGCCGCGCGCGATGCCGAGCGACAGGGCGGCGATCGAGATGCGGCCCCCGTCGAGCACCTTCATCGCCTGGACGAAGCCGTCGCCCTCGGCGCCGAGCAGGTGATCGGCCGGGACGCGACAGTCCTCGAGCACCAGCGACGAGGTGTCCGAGCAGCGCATCCCGAGCTTGTCCTCCTTCTTGCCGGGGCTGACGCCGGGCCGGTCGAAGGGGACGAAAAAGGCCGAGATCCCGTGATGACCGCCCTCCTTCGAGGTCCGCGCCATGACCACCGCCGCCGAGCCGACGGTGGCGTGGGTGATGAAGTTCTTCGACCCGTTGAGCACCCAGTCAGCGCCGTCGCGGACCGCCGTCGTACGGGTGCCGCCGGCATCCGAGCCGGCCTCGGCCTCGGTCAGGCCCCAGGCGCCGATCCACTCCCCGGTCGCCAGCTTGGGCAGGTAGCGCGACCGGAGCTCGTCCGACCCGAAGAGGAAGAGGTGGTTGGTGCACAGCGAGTTGTGTGCCGCCACGCCGAGCCCGACGCCGCCGTCGGCGGCGCCGATCTCCTCGAGGATCAGCACATACTCGACATAGCCGAGGCCGGCGCCGCCATGGGCCTCGGGGATCAGCACTCCGAGCAGGCCGAGCTCGCCGAGAGTGGCGAACAGCTCTCGGGGGAAGTGCTGCTCACGGTCCCAGGCCAGGGCGTTGGGAGCGATCTCGTTGCGCGCGAGATCGCGCACCATGTCGCGGATCGACTGCTGGTCCTCGGTGAGCTCGACGAGCACGGGCACCTCCCGGTCTGCGGCCGCGGCGCGGCCCGCTCAGTGTAGCGCGGCCGAGCTCATCGGGCTCGCCGCTGTACGAGCTCGACGCCGCGGTAGTAATGCCCGAGAATCGCCTCGAAAACCATCCCCGCCCGGGCCAGGCCATAGGCGCCGTTCTGACAGAGCCCGACCCCGTGGCCCCAGCCCCGGCCGAGGAAGTGGGCGACCCGCTCGCCGTCCGGTCGGGTCGTCACGTCGACCTCGAACAGGGTCTCCGGCAGGTCGAGCGCCCGCCGCACGTCGAAGCCCGTGATCACCCGGCGGCCGCCGTCCCGGTCGGTCACCGCGAGGCCGACGACCCGGCCGGAGGCGCTCCGGCGTACGACCTCGATCCCGTCGAGACGGGGTTCGCCGAGGCTCGCCGACAGCTCGGACCACGACCGGTCGCGCCGCCAGCCGCGCCACGCCGAGCGCCGGTCCGCCTCGGCGCCGCCGCCCGATCGCACGACCACCAGGGCGAGCAGCCGGTCGCCGAGCCGGATCCGCTCGAGCCCGGTACCCGGAAGGACCTCGGCCGACGCGACCCGGCGGTAGGCGTCGCCCCAGCGCTCCCACAGCGGGACCGGGTGCGGGAGCGGCTCGGACCGGTCGGCGCGCCGCGGGTAGATCGCGATCCCGTCGGGGTGGGGCACCGCCTCGCCGGCGTCGCGTCCGACATCGCCGCGCAGCTCGAGCACGACGAGCGCCGCCGACGCGACCCAGGCCGGGCTCGGTCGGGCGGTCGCTCCCGGGGCGAGCCCGGCCGCCGCGGCGGCGGCTGCGCCGGATGCCGCCGGCTCGCCGAGCGGCGGGTCGAGGGGGATCCCTGCGAGATCCGCGAGCTCGAGCAGCCTGGTCAGCCCGCGAGCCGGCGGCGGCGGCCCGGCGGGTCCCCGGATCCCGGCGATCGCGAGCAGGTTCTCGGCGACCGCATCGGCGTCGAGGGGCGCGAGCAGGTGGACCCTCGCCCCGGTGCGGGCGCGCAGCGCCTCGACCACCTGGGCCTCGCCCGACCCCGACGACAACCCGAGGGCACGGTGCGCCAGCGCCGCCTGGAAGCCGACGCGGTCGGTCCACGGACCCGCCCCGTCGGCCCCGGTCAGGACCATCGGCCGGTCCCAGGCGCAGGCGACGCCGACCAGGTAGGGCTGGGCCCGGTCCGGGAACAGCTCGGCCGCGTCCTCGGTGTGACCACCGCAGGTCGAGGTGTACATCGCGTCGATCGGCACGCCGCCGAAGACCGCGACCACGCCCGCGGTCTCGCGGACCGCGCGGTCGGACAGCGGGTGCTCGGCGCCGGCGCCGTGGTAGGCCTGGCAGGCCGGGGTCGCGCAGATGTCCCAGCCCTCCTCGTCGTGGTCGCCGAGGTGGGCGACCGCGTAGGTCCGCGCGGCGACCGCCTGCGCCTTGAGCGCCTCGAGCTCGGGGAACTGGTACGGCCCCATCTCCACCGGGACGACGCCGCGCAGGTACTCCTCGATCTCGAGCTCGTTGACCAGCAGCATTCCTCCGGCGCCCGGCCGCGCCCGGAAGCGCCCGCGGTACGACCGGTCGCCGATCACGGTGGGCCAGAGATCCGCCGGAGTGAGCACGATCTCGCCCGCTTCGAGCCGGCCGGCCGCGCCGGTCGCGCGGACCGTGACCTTGCCGGGCACCCGGTAGGCGCCGCTCGACCCGGCGGCCGCGAGGGCCGCCCCGGGGTCGGCGGGCTCGCCGGAGGGCCAGCTCACCCGGAGCCGGACGAGGCCGTCCGAGGGGGGCTCGGTCCAGACCCGCGCCGTCGCGCCGAGCGCGCGGCCGAGACTGGCCGCCGCCGTCGCCGCGGTCTCGGCGGTCGAGAAGGCGCCCGCCTGCCAGACCGTCGTGCCGTCGACGGCGATCTCGACCGGGCCCCACAGCCACACCGCCTCGCCTCCGCCCTCGGCGCGGTAGGCCCGCCCCGGCTGGGGCAGCCTCACCGGGTCGGTGGTGCGCTCGAGGAGCACCCGGATCGGCTCGCCGCCGATCTCGGCGGCCACACCGGAGGCGACCCCGGCCGGCGGCGGCGCCAGCGGCGCCGGTGACGGGACGGGGCTCGGGGTCGGTCGCGGGGTCGGCGTCGCGACCACGGCTGCCGGCGCCTGGGGGGTCGCCACGACGGCTGGAGGGGAGGGAGCCGACGCACAGCCCGCCGCGACGGCGAGCAGGAGGGCCAGCGCTGCCCGGCTCAACGGAGCAGCCCCCCCTCGCGGCCGGCGAGGCGCTCGGCGCGGTAGTCCCGGCCGCGCAGCTCGATGCGCCGGCACATCTCCCACAGCCGCGACCGGATGCGCTGCGACACCCGGTCGGTGAGGCTCTCCTCGCCCGCCTTCTTGGGAAAGTCCGAGTAGTTGGTGGTGAAGATCGTCAGGCGGTTCTCGAGGTAGCGGCTGTTGACCAGGTAGTAGAGCAGGTCCATGACCCACGGGCTGGTCTTGCCGGCGCCGAGCTCGTCGAGCACCAGCAGATCGCACTCGACGAGCGGCTTGAGGATCTCGCGGCTGCCGCCCGAGCCGTCGAAGGTCATCTGGATCTCGAGCACCAGCGAGGTGAAGTCGGCGAAGCGCCCGACCACCCCGGGCCTCTTCTCGGCGAGCACCTGCTGGAGCGCGGCGACCGCCAGGTGGGTCTTGCCGGTCCCGACCGGGCCCATCAGCACCAGACCCTTGTCGGTGTTGGGGAAGAGGTCGACAAACTCCTGCACCTCGCGCAGAGCCTTGCCGAGAGTCGGGTCCTCGGGGTTCCACAGCTCGAAGTCGTCGAGGGTGCAGTGGCGGTAGCGATCGGGGATGTGCGCGCGCTCGACGGCGCGCCGGCGCAGCCGGTCCTCGGCGCACTCGCAGCGCCGGGCGATCTCGACGCCGTCCTCGAGGACCAGGGTCCAGCCGGTGCCGTCGCACAGCGGGCAGGTCGAGGTGTCGTTGGCCGTCTCGGTCATGGAACAGAGTATAGCGCCCGCCCTGACCGCCTCGACGCTCCCTCGCCGGACGCACCGGGCCGCCCTCCCCGACGCCTTGTCGCGCCACTCCCTCGCCGCCGACCGGAGTCAGAAGGATGATCCGGGCTGGGTGAGGAACTCGAGCTCCTCCGGGGTCGAGGCCCGTCCGAGGACCCGGTTGCGGTGCGGAAACCGGCCGAACCGGGCGATCACGTCGCGATGGCGGATCGCCCAGTCGAGGTACCCCTGGAAGGTCGCCCGCATGGGCTCGGGGACCTCGCCGGCGAGCCGGCCGAGCAGCTCGACGCTCCGCTCCTGGTCGGCGAGGTCCTCGGAATGCTCGAACGGGAGGTAGACGAAGACCCGCTCGATCGGACGCAGCAGCTGGTCGGCGCCCGAGTCGATCCCCCGTTCCGCCACCCGGCGGGCCGCGGCGTCCTGGGCGAAGGCCGCCGGGGTGCCGCGGTGGATCGCCCGCGGCAGCTGGTCGAGCAGCAGGATGAGCGCCAGCCGGCCGCGCGGCGAGCCCGTCCAGTGGTCGAGGGCGCCGGCCGCGGCCGCCGAGACCGCCCGACCGAAGCGTGCTCCGAGGAGCTCGTCGGTCTCCGGGCCGCCGCCCCACCACAGCTTGGCCTGGCGGGCGCCGATCTCGGCGTCGTCGCCACCCTCGCCGAACCACAGAGCGAGCAGCTCGTCGCGTGTCGGGTCCATCGCCGGTCCTCCTGAGGGTGCAACCCCGATCGGGCGGCATCGGATTCCAGGGTACGATGCCCCGGTGCCGCGCGTCCTCCACCTCCTGTCGCAACGCCCGTCGCTGACCGGCAGCGGCGTCACCCTCGAGGCCCTGGTCAGCCACGCTGCCGCGGCCGGCTGGCAGCAACGGGTCGTCGTCGGCGTTCCCGCCGGCGAGCCCACCCCCGAGGTCGGCGGGCTCGCGGCCGGGCTCATCCATCCCCTGGTCTTCGGCACCGGTGGGCTCGACTTCCCGGTTCCCGGCATGAGCGACGTCATGCCCTACCCGAGCACCGTCTTCGCCACGATGAGCGGATCACAGGTCGAATCCTATCTCGCGGCCTGGAGGCGGCACCTCGAGGCGGTGCTCGGCGTGTTCCGTCCGGATGTCGTCCACTCGCACCACGTCTGGCTGGCCTCGTCGCTGGTCAAGGACCTCGCCCCGTCTCCGCCGCTGGTCATCCACTGCCATGCCACCGGTCTTCGGCAGATGGAGCTGGCGCCCGGGCTCGCGGCGCGAGTGCGCGAGGGCTGCCGCCGGGCCGACGCCTTCGTCGTCCTCCACGGTGGTCACGCCGCCGAGCTCGCGGCGGTGCTGGAGGTTCCCGCCGACCGGATCCGGGTCGTCGGCGCGGGCTACCGCGACGACCTCTTCCACCGTCGCGGTCGCCAGCCCGACTCGTCACCGACCCTGCTCTACGTCGGCAAGTACAGCGCCGCCAAGGGTCTGCCGCAGCTGCTCGAGGTCGTCGACCGGCTCGCCTCGACCCACCCCGGGGTCGTCCTCCACGTCGCCGGTGAGGGATCGGGGACCGAGGCTGAGGCACTGCGGTCAAGGATGCGCGCCGCCGCGCCGCGGGTCGTCCTGCACGGTCAGCTCGCGCAGCCCGGCCTCGCCGACCTCATGCGCCGGTGCTCGGTCTGCGTGCTGCCCTCCTTCTACGAGGGGCTGCCGCTCGTCCTGGTCGAGGCCCTCGCCTGCGGCTGCCGTCTGGTCGCCACCGATGTTCCGGGGGTCGTGAGCGAGCTCGCACCGCGCCTCGGCGATGCCCTCGAGGTCGTCCGGCGCCCGGTCATGGCCGGTATCGACACCCCGGACGCGGCCGAGCTACCGGTTTTCGTCGACCGGCTCGAGGCGGCGATCGTCCGCGCCCTCGCCGCCCCGCCCCTCGGAGGGGTGGAAGCCGCGATCGCCCCCTTCACCTGGGACGCGGTGTTCGGCCGTGTCGAGGGCGTCTGGCGGGAGGTGATCGGCGGCTGATCGGGGTCAGACCGGGTTCGGCAGGTCGACGAACTCGACCTCGAGACCGTGCCGGTCGGCGATCCAGCGACCGAGGGCGCGGACGCCGAAGCGCTCGGTCGCGTAGTGACCGGCCGCGATGTAGTGGACGCCGTCCTCGGCGGCCTGGTGGAGCACCCACTCGGTCGCCTCGCCGGTGATGTAGGCGTCGAGACCCGCCTCGACCGCCTGGAAGTACTCGCGCTCGGCAGCCCCGGTGACGATCCCCACCGAGGCGATCTCCCTCCGCCGGCCCTCGAAGACCTGGGGCTCGCGGCCGGTCGCCTCGGCCACCGCGGCGAAGAACTCGTCGGCCTCGACCGGCTCCGGAAAAAGGCCGCACACTCCGGCGGAGACGCCGCGGTGCTCGGCGAAGGGCTCGAGCTCGGCGAGACCGAGGCGCCGCGCGAGCTGGGCCGCGTTGCCCAGCTCGAGGTGGCGGTCGAGGGGCAGATGGTAGGCGATGAGCGAGATGTCGTTGGCCAGGAGCAGCCGGATCCGCTCCCGGAACGAGCCGATCAGCCGGGCCGGCTCGGCGCTCTTCCAGAGCACGCCGTGGTGGACGATCACCGCGTCGGCGCCGAGATCGACGGCCCGGGTGAACAGCGCCCGCGACGCCGACACCGCGGTGACCACCCGCTCCACCTCGCGGGCCCCTTCGACCTGGAGCCCGTTGGGGCAGTAGTCGTCGACCGCGTCGGCATCGAGCAGCTCGTCGAGATCGGCCACCAGCTGGAGCAGGTCCATGCCCGCATGGTATCGCAGCGGGGGTAAAATGGATTCTCCCATGAGCCCTCTCTCGGTGCAGCCGATTGGCCCGCGCCGCGTCGCGGTCGCGGTCGCCATCACCCTCGTCGCCTCGGGCTGCGGACCGCCCCACCCCGCCGAGCCCGGATTCAGGGTCCGCCTCCTCACCTCGGGGCCGCTCAGCGGACGCTGGGAGCGCGAGGCCGAGCGCGGGCTCGGGCTCCTCGCCGCGGAGCTCGGCGCCGACGTCTCCCGGGTGCGGGCCGCCGGGGCCGGCGACCTCCGGGTACGGCTGCGGGCCCAGGCCGCCGACGGCGTCGATCTGATCTTCTGCGTCGGACCGGAGGTCGAGCCGGTCGTCTTCACCGAGGCCGCCGCCTTCCCGGACACCGACTTCGTCACCATCCCGGGCAATCTCCACGGCCCGAACCAGGCGAGCATCGCCTTCCTGCCGGAGGAGGCCGGCTACCTGGCGGGCGCCCTCGCAGCGAGCCTGGCAGACGAGCCCTTGATCGGTCTGCTGCGGGGCGCCGGCCGACCCTGGCTCGAGCGGCTCGAGACCGGCTTCGTCGCCGGCTTCCGGGCAACCCGCCCCGAGACCGGTCGCGCTGTACTCGACCGATCGCGCCGACCGGGAGGTCCTCGCCGCCGCCCACGACGCCGGCGTCTCGCTGATCGGGACCGACCCGGCGCTTCTCGAGTCCAAGCCCGATGTCGTCGTCGCCGCGGTGCTGATCGACGTCGCCGAGGCGATGCTGCGGGTCGCCCGCGAGGTCCACGACCGCAGCTTCCGCGGCCAGGTCTACACCTTCGAC
>JALOLD010000019.1 GCA_025456145.1 Thermoanaerobaculales bacterium
CGTCCGCGTCCGCGTCCGCGTCCGATGCGATGGTCGGACCAGAGCCCTCGTCGGCCCCGCGCCCGCGTTCGAGGCGATGAACCGTCCGCGTCCGAGTCGAAAAGCTCTGCTCGTCAGAGCCGTATTCTCGCCTCCAAGTGAAGTACCTCTCCGAGTCTGAGCCGCTTCACCTAGCGTGGATCGATGGACCCCCCTCTGTCGATGGTTGTCGGACGCGTCCCCGTCCGCGTCCGCGTCCGAGTCCGATGCGATGGTCCGACTAGAGCCCTCGTCGGCCCCGCGCCCGCGTTCGAGGCGATGAACCGTCCGCATCCGAGTCGAAAAGCTCTGCTCGTCAGAGCCGTATTCTCCCCTCCAAGTGAAGAACCTCTCCGAGTCTGAGTCGCTTCACCTAGCGTGGATCGATGGACCCCCCTCTGTTGATAGTTGTCGGAGGCGGACTCGGACGCGGACTCGGACGCGGGTTTGCCTGCCGCCGGCAGACGGAATTTTCGTCTGCGATTGAGACTTGATTACAACATGCCGGACCGCGAGGAGCGCGGGCGGCGACCCATCAAGCTCAATCCGGGAGGACCCCAGCGATGCCCAAGCATGAACTCACCCCACTGCCCTACGCCTTCGACGCCCTCGAGCCGCACATCGACGCGCGGACCATGGAGATCCACCACGGCAAGCACCACGCCGCCTATGTCTCGAACCTCAACGCGGCCCTCGACAAGCACCCCGAGCTCTTCGAGCGCCCGCTCGAGAGCCTGATCGCCGATCTGGCGAGCGTCCCGGAGGACATCCGCACTGCGGTGCGCAACAACGGCGGCGGTCACCTCAACCACAGCTTCTTCTGGCCGCTGCTCAGCGGCTCGGGGGGCGGCGCGCCGTCGGGCGATCTCGCCGCCGCGATCGGCGGCGCCTTCGGCTCGTTCGACGGCTTCAAGGAGAAGTTCGCCGCCGCCGCCATGACTCGCTTCGGCTCGGGCTGGGCCTGGTTGTCGCTCGACGGCGCCGGCAAGCTCGTGATCACCTCGACCGCCAACCAGGACTCGCCGATCTCGGAGGGTCTCAAGCCGGTCCTCGGCCTTGACGTCTGGGAGCACGCCTACTACCTCCACTACCAGAACCGGCGCGCCGACTATGTCGGCGCCTTCTGGAAGGTCGTCGATTGGAGCCGGGCGGCGGCCAACTTCAAGGCTGCGCGGGGCTGATCAGCCTCGAGAGAATCGGCACGACGATTCGGCCCCCCGGTAGCGTGCTGCCGGGGGGCTTGCTGCGTCTGCGCTGGCAGGAAGAGCGCCATCGCACATCGCGGGCGTCGCAACCACGAAGACACGAAGACACGAAGGCATCGCACACGAAGGCATCGCAGGCGTCGCAAGCGCGAAGGCGCTAAGGCGCGAAATCGTCGCACGCGAAGGCATCGCATTCCTTGACCCATCGCGCTGCGCAGCTGAACCACAGAGGCTCAGAGTCACAGAGAGGAACACAGAGACGTCACGTCCCTGAGTCATCGCAGGCGTCGCAAGTGCGAAGGCGCGAAGATCCCGCTCACGAAGGCGTCGCAGGTGGACAGAGCCATGGAAGGGCGTTCGGACGGCAGGCAGGATGCCTGCCGCAACAAGAGCTTGCGATCGGTTGTAGCGGCAGGCTTCCAGCCTGCCGTTCGAGGGTCCGATGCGATGTCTTGGTGTCTTGGTGTCTTCGTGGTTGCGACGGTGCGATGTTCCTGTGTTTCTGTGGTGAATCCACGCGCGCCCCGGCTCGCGAAGCGCGCATGGTGATCGGCGAGGGCCCTGCCTATCTCTTTCCGCCCCACGGGTCGGGCGCGAAGTCGAAGCCGTCGAAGCCGCGGGCGCGCTCGCGGCGGGCCAGCGCCTGCTCCTCCTCGGGCGAGGGCAGGACGCCGAGCTCGACGAGCTGCTGGCGGTACTCGTAACGGAGCCTGAGGTGAGCCGCCGGGCTCCGCTCGAGCTGCAGGTGGACCCGGGTGACCCGGTGGTCGACCCGGCGGCCGATCCCGGTCGCGGCGAGGTCGTCGACCGGCGACGGGGCGGCCTTGCCGGCGCTCTGAGACTCGGCCGAGGGCTCCGACCGTCCGCCGAAGCTCTCGTCCTTCTGGCGCCGCTGGACGGGGTAGGGCGGCGGTTCGGGGACGAGCTCGCGGTAGGCCACCGCCTCGATCACCCCGAGGTTCGCGACCTCGCCGAGCCACGCGCCGTAGCTCTTGCTCTCTGAGGTGAAGAAGAACCGGCGGGCGGCGTCGGGGTCGATCTGCCAGCCCTCGATGGTGACGGTCTGCCACGGCTCGAGCACCCACTTGCTGGCGGTGGCGGCGTCGCCGCTCTTGGCGTCGATGGTGTTGAGCCCGTCGACCGCGAGGGCCACGGCGAGGCGCCGGCCGGTCCGGTTGCCGAGCCTCAGCGAGTACTCGGCATGGCGGACCGCCTCGACATAGGTCGTTCCCCGGGCGGCGATCTCGTCGAGCGGCCGGCCGTTGACGAGGACCTCGAGGGAGAGGGCGTCGCCGGTGAGGGCTTGGGCGGGGGGTAACAGCACGACGGCGGTGGTGAGGACGGTGAGGAAAGCGACGGCGCGGGCTTGCTGCTTCATTTGGAACTCCTTTCGGGTCGTTGTCCGACCCGCACAGTGAGAGAGCTGTCCGGCGGAGGAGTTCCAGCCGGTCGGCGCGCCGGAGACCCGGGGCCCCCGGGTGCCGGCGCTACGGCGGTGGTACCCTTGTGCATCACCCCAACCGGACGAAGGGGCGAGCTGCGGGGGCGCCATGGTTGCCGCCGATCGGGACAGCTCGAAGGACTCGCAGGTCGCGACCCGGGTCACCGGCGACCCGGCGCCGGCCTCCGCGTCGCGACGCCCGGATCCCGGCCTCGCCGACACCGCCGAGCTGGTCGAGGTGAGCCGCGACCACTACGAGATCGAGGGCGAGCTCGGTCGTGGGGGCATGGGTCGGGTGATGGTCGGCCGCGACCGGCGGCTCGGTCGCACGGTGGCGGTCAAGGAGCTGCTCGCCGGAACCGTGTCGGGGCTGCGGACTCGCTTCATCCGCGAGGCCCTGCTGACCTCGCGCCTCCAGCACCCGGCGATCGTCCCGGTCTACGAGGCGGGCCGGTGGCCTGAGGGCGAGCCGTTCTACGCGATGAAGTTGGTCGAGGGCCGAACCCTCGACGAGCTGCTGCGCGGCGCCCGCGACCTTTCCGGTCGGCTCGCGCTCCTGCCGCATCTGATCACCGTCGCCGAGGCGGTGGCCTTCGCCCACGACCGGCGGGTGGTGCATCGCGACCTCAAGCCCTCCAACGTGCTGGTGGGGGACTTCGGCGAGACCGTGGTGGTGGACTGGGGGCTGGCCCGCGATCTCGGAGGGACGGAGGACGAGGCCGGCGATGATGCCGAAGCGGCGGTCGCGGACCGGGTCCCCGACGACCGGACGGTGGCCGGGACGATCCTCGGCACGCCCCACTTCATGGCTCCGGAGCAGGCGCGCGGCGAGCCCGTGGACGAGCGCGCGGACGTGTGGGCGCTCGGGGCGATGCTGTACTTCCTGCTCGCCGGGGCGCCGCCGCACGCCGGGTCGAGCGGCCGCGAAGCCCTGGTCGCCGCCGCCGACGGCGAGGTCGAGCCGGTGGAGCGGTTGGCCCCCGCCGCACCGCCCGAGCTGGTGGCGGTGGTGGCCAAGGCCATGGCCTCGGCGAGGGACGACCGTTACCCCGACGCGGGGGCCCTCGCCGCGGATCTCCGGCGCTTCGCGACCGGCCAGCTGGTGAGCGTCCACCGGTACACCACGGGCGAGCTGCTGCGCCGCTTCGTGCGACGGCACCGGGCCGAGGTCGTCGTGGCGACGGTGCTGACCGCGGTGCTCGTCCTGGCGGTGGTGGTCGGTTTCGTGGCGGTGCGCCGTCAGGCGCGGGCGGCGGAGGCCGAGCGGGATCGGGCCGAGCAGGTGGCGGCGTACCTGGAGGGCATGCTGAGCTCGGCCGATCCGCGGCTCCTCGAGCTCGGCCCGGAGGCCACCGTGGTGGATGTCCTCGATGCCGCCTCGGCGCGGGTGGGCGAGGAGCTCGCCGATCATCCGGAGGTCAGGTCGCGGGTGCTCACGACCCTGGGCACGACCTATGAAGGCCTCGGGATGGTGACCCAGGCGACGACCCATCTGCGGGCGGCCCTCGAGGCGACCCGGGTGGCCCATGGTCCGGAGTCGGTCGAGGTCGCGCAGGCCCTTCACCGCCTCGCCATGGCGCTCGCCGAGCAGGGGGATTTCGAGGACGCTGAGCGCCTGGACCGCGAGGCCCTGGCCACGCTCGAGCGGGTCGGGCTGGTCAGGTCGGCGAAGGCGGCACAGGTGACGAGCTCGCTGGCGAGCATTCTTCGCTGGCTGGGCCGGGACGTCGAGGCCGAGCGGCTGTTCCGCGACGCCGTCACGATCCAGCGCGGGCTCGGCGACGCGGAGCGCGAGTCGCTGGCCGTGACCCTCAACAACCTCGCCGTGCTGCTCGGCGATCGCGGCGACTGGGCGGCCGCCGAGCCCCTCGCCCGGGAGGCTCTGGACATCGTGCGCTCGGTCCACGGGGGCGGCCACCCGGAGGTGGCGGCCGCCATGGACACCCTCGGCGCCGTCCTCGAGGAGACCGGCGACCTTGCCGGCGCCGAGGCCCTCTACCGGGACGGTCTGGCAACCCGCGAGCGGCTGCTCGGCGCCGAGCACCCCGACACCGCCCGTTCGCTGTACGCCCTGGCGAACGTGCAGCTGGCGCGCGGGGACGCCGAGGGTGCACTGGCGTCGTGCCTCAGGATCCTCTCGTTGCGCGGCCAGGTTCTGCCCGATGCCCATCCCTTCGTCGCGGCGACGCTCCAGACCGAGGGGTTGAGCCTGCTCGACCTGGACCGTCCCGTCCAGGCCGAGCGGGCCTTTCGTGAGAGCCTGGAGCTGCGCCGGGCGTCGCTGCCTCCCGGGCACTGGCTGGTCGCCTCGTCGGAGAGCGCGCTGGGTGCGAGCCTGACCGCCCAGGGACGCTACGGGGAGGCGGAGGCGATGCTCGTCGAGTCCTACGACCTCCTCCTCGCCGGGAGGGGGCCGGCTCACCGGATCACCCGCGACGCGGCGTCCCGGCTGAGCGACCTCTATCGCCTGCAGGGCCGCGCCGATGATGCCGCGGTCTGGGCGGCTCGCGCCGCAGGCCCGTGACGCGGACGATCGGGCGGGCAGCCAGGCGACCGGGTGCGGCGACGGTGAGGCCCGAAGTGGGGTCGCCGCTGTACCGGAACGGCTGTAATATTGAGTCCATCGTGAGCTGTCGAGTCGAGAACCGCGGCGCGGATCCGGTGCGTCCGGAGGACAGGAGGAGCGTGATGTCCAGGATCCCTTTGATCGGCATTGTCGCCATGCTCGTGTGTGGCGTCGCCACCGCCCAGACCGTGCGCTCGGGTCCGGTCGAGCTGACCAAGGCGGAGGTCGAGGCGCTTCGGCCTGCCGGCGGATTGTCGAGCGTGGCATCGACTGTCGATGTCAACCTGGTGACGAACCCCGGTTTCGAGAGCGGCGCCCTGGCGCCGTGGACCACGGACGGCTGGGTGGTCAGCACGACCAACCCCAACAGCGGCGTCTATCACGCGGAGGCGTTGGGGAACATCTTCATCCGGCAGGACTTCGCCCCGGTGGACGTGACGACGGTGTCGTCGGTCGTCATCTCCATGCTGCAGCCGGAGGTCGCCATCTCGTGGATCTGCCTGTTCTACGAGCCCTCGGACCAGCAGTGCGATCTGTTCTTTCCCCAGGCGACGTGGTCGCAGCTCGACCTGGTCTCGCTCCTGAGACCCGCCGGCAATCTGACCGGCATCCAGGTCTACGGCTACTCAGGGGGCGGAGGCGGACCGGACGTCACCTACCTCGACGACGTGCTCATCGACTCCGCGATCCCGGTCGAGCTCCAGTCGCTGAGCACGAACTGAGCGGGATCGCGCACCGCCGGGACGAACGGGCCCGGCACCACGATGGGATCGGCGAGCCGCGCGCCGGATACTGTGTTCGACGCCGGCGGGCATCGGGCCCGACCGAGAACCCCGAGGAGGCCGAGTAATGGCGCGACCGAGCTCGACCTGGACCGTGCTGCCCCACCTGCCGATCGAAAGGCTCGAGCCCAACCTGTGGCGGGTGCAGGGCTCGTTGCCCGACATGGCGCTGAAGCGGGTGATGACCCTGGTGCGTCTCGACGACGGGCGAGTCGTCGTTCACAGCGCGATCGCCCTCGACGACGCGTCGATGGCCGAGGTCGAGGCGTGGGGCCGGCCGGCGGTGCTGCTCGTCCCGAACGCCTACCACCGGCTCGACGCCCCGGCTTGGGTCGCCCGCTACCCGGACCTCGAGGTGCGCTGCCCGCCCGGCGGATGGGCCAAGATCGCGGAGGTGGTCCGGGTCGACGCCGATTACTCTGGCTTCGACGGCGGCCGGGCGCTCACCGTCGAGGTCCTCGATGGAATCGCCGGGGCCGAGGGTGTGCTCACCGTCCGGTCGCCGGGCGGCGCCACCCTGGTGTTCAACGACGCGTTGTTCAACATGCCGCACGGCGCCGGGCTCACGGGCTTCATCTTCAGGCGCCTCACCCAGTCCACCGGCGGGCCGCGGGTGTCGCGGCTGTTCCGCTGGTTCGTGGTCAAGGACCGGCGGGCGCTGGCCGCACACCTCGAGCGGCTGGCGGCGACCCCCGACCTCGTCCGGATCATCGTCTCGCACCACCAGACGATCGTCGACCGGCCGGCCGAGACGCTGCGGGAGGTCGCCTCGACGCTCGGCTGACCGAACGACCGGGGACGGGGGGCGGAGCGCCGGCGTCGGCTACACGGTCCGTGAGTAGGTGGGTCCGCCGGCGGCCATTGGCCCGAGGTACGCGTCGAAGGGCATGCAGAGGTTGCGTAGGAAGAAGCGGCCGGTGGGGGTGACGGCGAGACCGGCGTCGTCGATCTCGACGAGCCCGTCGGCCGCCATCGGACCGAGCTCGGCGAGGGCGTCGGCGAAGTGCTCGCGGGGATCGACCCCGAAGGCGCTCTCGACCCAGCCGAGGTCGAGCCGGAGGGTGCAGATGAGGCGGTGGATCACCGCCCGCCGAAGCTCGTCCTCGCGGCTCCGGACGAGACCGCGCTCGACCGGGAGGCGGCCGGCGGCGACCGCCCGTTCATACGCGGCGAGCTTCTTGAGGTTGGCCGAGTAGGCGCCGGCTACATCGCCGATCGAGGTGACCCCTATCCCGACCTGGTCGGCGGCGGGCATGACGGTGTAGCCCATGAAGTTGCGGTGGACGCGGCCCTCGGCGAGGGCCCGGGCGAGCTCGTCGCCGGGCCGCGCGAAGTGGTCGAAGCCGACGAAGGTGTAGCCCGCCTCGACGAGCTCGGACGCGGCGGTGGTGAAGAGCCTCAGCTTGTCCCACCCCCGGGGCAGCGACGCCTCGTCGAGCTGCCGCTGGTGGGGCTTGATCCACGGGACGTGGGCATAGGAGAAGCAGGCGAGACGGTCCGGGGCGAGCTCGTCGACCACCGAGCGGACACACCGGCGGAAGCTCGCCTCGGTCTGCCGGGGCAGACCGTAGATCAGGTCGATGTTGACCGACGAGAAGCCGAGCCGCCGCGCTTCGTCGACGTGCTCCCTGGTGAGCTCGAGCGGTTGGATGCGCCGGACCGCCCGCTGGACGTCGGGGTCGGTGTCCTGCAGCCCCATCGAGATCCGGTTGAAGCCGAGCCTCGCCAGGGTCGCGAGGTGCTCCAGCGTGGTGACGCAGGGATCGACCTCGATCGCCACCTCGGCATCGCCGGTGAGCGGGAAGCGGTCGGTGATCGCGCCGAAGAGCCGCTCGCACTGGTCGGGCGACAGGTAGGTCGGCGTCCCGCCGCCCCAGTGGAGCTGGTTGATGCTGCGGCGGTCGCCGAGGGCCTCGGCGAGGAGGTCGAGCTCGCGCTCGAGGGTGTCGAGGTAGCCCTCCTCGGGTCCGCGCCTCGGCGAGATGACGACGTTGCACCCGCAAAAGGTGCACCGCTCGTGGCAGAAGGGAAGGTGGACGTACATCGACAGGGGCTCGTCGCCGCGCCGGGCCGCCTCGCGGAGCCGCTCGCGGTAGGCCGTCTCGCCGAAGTCCGTGCTGAACTGCGGCGCCGTCGGGTACGAGGTGTAGCGCGGCCCAGGCCGGTCGTACTTCGCGAGCAGCTCGGCATCCAGACCCGACAGGTCAAGCTCACTCATCGTTTCGCTGCCGATGTGAAACGCGTTGGATGAGTTTTTGGTTTTGAGTTCTTAGTTTTGAGTTCCATCGCATTGAGCATCGGCGCCTCGAGTATTGGCTTCTTCGTTTCCATTGCAGGTCCCTTGCGATGAAATAACTTAAAACTAATAACTTAAAACTAAAAACTGATGTACTACTCGTAGCGGTAGCGTTGAATGGTCTCCACGAACGTCGAAACTGCCCGCACCGGGACGTCGGGGGTGACGCCGTGGCCGAGATTGGCGATGTAGCCCCGGCGCGGCGCCGCCGCGACCATCGCCAGGGTCCGGGCGCGGATCGCGTCGTCGGGCCCCATCAGGACGCCCGGGTCGAGGTTGCCCTGAAGGGCGTGGTCGGGCAGGGCCCGGGTCGCCATCGCCAGATCGGCGCGCCAGTCGAGGCCGATCACCTCGCAGGGCATGTCGCGCATGTCGTGGAGCAGGTGGGCGCCGCCGTTGGCGAAGTAGATCCGCGGCACGCCGAGATCGCCGATCTTCTCGAGCAGCCGTCGCGCCGGGCCGAGCGCCCAGCGCCGGGCGTCCTCGGCGCCGAGGGCGCCGATCCACGAGTCGAAGACCTGGACCGCCTGGGCCCCGGCCTCGACCTGCGAGCGGAGATAGGCGGCCATCGCATCGGCCAACCGGTTGACGAGGGCGTCGAAGACCCCGGGGTGGTGGTGGGCGAAGGCCTTGGCGAGGCTGAAGGAGCGCGAGGTCGAGCCCTCGACGAGATAGGTCCCGAGGGTCCAGGGCGCGCCGCAGAAGCCGATCAGCGCGGTCTCGGGAGCGAGCGCCTCGCGGACCAGGGCCAGGGTTTCGGACAGGAACTCGGTCCCGCTCCAGGGCTCGGGGAAGCGCAGCCGGTCGAGATCGGCCGGGGTCCGGAGCGGGTTGGCGATGTGCGGGGCGGGGGCGAAGTCGAGCTCGATCCCGGCCGGGACGAGCGGGGTCAGGATGTCGGAGAAGACGATCGCCGCGTCGAGGCCGAAGCGGCGGATCGGCTGGAGCGTGACCTCGGCGGCGATCTCCGGGGTCCGGCACATGGTCAGGAAGTCGCCGGCGCGGGTCCGCACCTCGCGGTACTCGGGCAGGTAGCGCCCGGCCTGGCGCATTATCCACACCGGTGGTCGGTCGACCTCTTCCCTGCGGCACGCGCGGAGGAATCGGTTCGATCCCGCTCCCGCTCCCGCTCCCGTTCCCGAATTCACCATTCGATCGCCCGAATAGCGTCGCTGAACGCCGCGACCGTCTGGTCGATCGCGGCCTCGTCGTGCGCGGTCGAGACGAACATCACCTCGTAGGCCGACGGTGCGAGGTAGATGCCGCGCTCGAGGAGCGCGGCGTGGAGCCTGGCGTACCGGCCCGCGGCCTCGGGGTCGATGCCCTCCGCGGCGACCGGCGGCGGGCCTTCCTGGAGGGCGAGCCAGAGGATCGAGCCGCGCCGGACCACCGACCACGGCACGCCGCGCCGGACGAAGACCTCGCGGAGGCCGCGCTCGAGCCGCTCGCCGAGCTCGTCGAGCCGTCGCCAGGCCCGGCCGTCGTCGGCGAGCAGCTCGCGCAGGGCGGCGGCGCCGGCGGCCATCGCCACCGGGTTCCCGGAGAGCGTCCCCGCCTGGTAGACCGGGCCGAGGGGTGCGAGCCTCTCCATGTGCTCGCGCCGGCCGCCGTAGGCGCCGACCGGCAGGCCGCCGCCGATGACCTTTCCATAGGTCGCGAGATCGGGGACGACGCCATAAAGACCGGCGGCGCCGTCGGGCCCGAGCCGGAAGCCGGTGATCACCTCGTCGAGGATCAGCATCGCGCCGTGCCGGTCGCACTCGTCGCGCAGCGCGGCGACGAAGGCCGGGGTCTGGGGGAGCAGCCCGTTGTTGGCCGGAACGCCCTCGATGACCACCGCGGCGACCTCGCCGCCGCGCTCGGCCATGAGCTTCCGGAAGGCCGCCTCGTCGGCGAGCGGCAGCACCAGGGTGTGGGCCGCCGATGATGCCGGCACCCCGGCCGACGACGGCGTGCCGAAGGTGGCGAGCCCCGAGCCGGCGGCGACCAGCAGGTAGTCGGCGTGGCCGTGGTAGCAGCCGGTGAACTTGACGATCGCGTCGCGGCCGGTGACGCCGCGGGCCAGCCGGACGGCGGACATCACCGCCTCGGTGCCGGAGGAGACGAAGCGGACCATCTCGAGGAAGGGCACCGCGGAGATCACCAGCTCGGCGAGCTCGAGCTCGCGGGCGCAGGGCGCGCCGAACGAGGTGCCGGCGGCCGCCGCGGCGGTCACCGCCTCGACCACCGCCGGGTGGGCGTGGCCGAGGATGAGCGGCCCCCACGAGCCGACGTAGTCGACGAACTCGCGCCCGTCGGCGTCGGTGAAGCGGCAGCCGGCGGCGTGGTCGTAAAAGAGCGGCTGGCCGCCGACCGAGCCGAAGGCCCGGACCGGCGAGCTGACCCCGGCCGGCATGA
The DNA here is from genome assembly GCA_025456145.1 of Thermoanaerobaculales bacterium. GTDB lineage: Bacteria > Acidobacteriota > Thermoanaerobaculia > Thermoanaerobaculales > Sulfomarinibacteraceae > JAHECW01. The sequence continues at coordinate 10,706 of JALOLD010000019.1, forward strand.
TCTGGCAGGCGCGGGCGTAGAGCTCGCGCGAGCGCGGTCCGGCGCTCACAGCCAGCCCTCGGCGAGGGCCTGCCGGCCGTGGTAGGTGATGAGGATGTCGGCGCCGGCGCGGCGGAAGGCGTGCCAGTTCTCGAGGACGATCGCCCGCTCGTCGATCCAGCCCCGGGCGGCCGCCGCCTTGACCATCGAGTACTCGCCCGAGACATTGTAGACGGCGAGGGGCAGCTGGAAGGCCTCGGCGAGGTCGGCGACGACGTCGAGATAGGCGAGGGCCGGCTTGACCATCAGGATGTCGGCGCCCTCCTCGACGTCGAGCTCGGCCTCGATCAGGGCCTCGCGCCGGTTGCGCGAGTCCATCTGGTAGGAGCGGCGGTCGCCCATCGCCGGCGCCGAGTGGGCGGCCTCGCGGAACGGCCCGTAGTAGGCCGAGGCGTACTTGACCGAGTACGACATGATCGCGGTGTGGACCAGGCCGTCGTCGTCGAGGGCGTCGCGGATCGCGGCGACCCGGCCGTCCATCATGTCCGAGGGAGCGACGACGTCGGCCCCCGCCCGGGCGTGCGACAGCGCCATCGCGGCGAGGTGGGGGAGGCTGGCGTCGTTGTCGATCCTCCCGTCGACGATCAAGCCGCAGTGGCCGTGGTCGGTATAGGCGCACAGGCAGACATCGGTCATCACGGTCAGCGACTCGCCGAAGCGGTCCTTGAGCGCCGCCACCGCGGTCGCGACGAGGTTGCCGTCGGCCGACGCGGAGCGGCCCTCCGGGCTCTTGTCGGCGGCATCGGGCACCCCGAAGAGCAGCACCGAGCGGATCCCCAGCTCGAGGTCGCCGGCGACCGTCGCGACGAGCCGGTCGACCGACTGGTGGTCGATCCCCGGCATCGCCTCGATCGGGTGGGACACCCCCGAGCCGGGGACGATGAAGTGGGGCTGGACGAGCATCCGGGGGTCGAGCCGGGCCTCGGCGACGAGGTCGCGAAGCGCGGCGGTGGTACGCAGACGGCGTGGTCTGAAGATCAGCTCCGACATAGCTCCTCCGCAAGGGACCCGATCGAGGGATCGGGTGGGATCGCACAGTCGATACCGAGGGAACGTGCCGCGTCGCGGGTGGTCGGCCCGAGCGCCCAGTGCGGGCACGGCAGGGGCCGCCCGCCGACCCCCTGGAGATACAGCCGGGCGGCGCGCGGCGAGGTGACGACCACCGCCCCGATGTCGGGGCCGATGGGCGGCAGGTCGGCGGGGGGCGTCGCCTGCATCCGGTAGACGATGATCGGCAGCAGCCGGTGGCCGGTCTCGGCGAGAGCCTCGGGCAGCTCGGGGCGGCGATGATGCCCGCACGGGAAGACCGCGGTGGTGGCGGGCGGCCAACGCCCGGCGAGCACCTCGGCGAGACCGAGCCCGGTCCCCGGTCCGACCACCGAGACGGTCATCCCGGCGGCGGTGGCGGCTGCGGCGGTGCCGTCGCCGATCGCCGCGAGGGGCAGCTCGAGCAGCCGGCCGGCGCCGCGCACCGCGCACCCGCGGACGAAGCGGGCGGCCGACCTCGGCGAGGCCATGACGAGCCAGGTAGGGCAGGCATCCGGGGCGAGGGCCCGGGCCCAGCCGCCCTCGTCGTCGACCTCCTCGAGCCGGAGGACCGGGTAGGGGACGATCTCGATGTCGCGGCCCGCGACCAGCGCCGCGAGCTCGCCGGAGTCCTCCGCGGTCCGGGTGAGGAGGATCCTCCGGCTCACGGCTTCACCACCCCGGGCATCGCCGCCGCGAGGGCGTCGCGGCAGGCCCGGGCGGCGAGCTCGGCGGTCGGGGCGACCACGCCGACCCGGGCGACGGTCGCCCGCCGGACCTCGCCATCGACCTCGCCGAGCACCGCGCGCAGCCGGATCGCGCCGTCGTCGGCGGCGGCGAGGCAGCCGAGGGGCAGGTGGCAGCCGCCGCCGAGCAGCTCGAGGAGGCGGCGCTCGGCGCCGACATTGGCGGCGATAGCCTCGTCGTGGAGACCGGCGACGGGCCGGGTGAGGTCGTCGTCGCGCCGCGCCTCGATCGCCAGGGCCCCCTGACCGGGCGCCGGTAGCATCACGGTCGGGTCGAGCTCGGCGACATCGAGATCGGCGAGGTCGGGGGCGAGCCGCTCGACCCCGGCCGCGGCGAGCACGATGGCGTCGTAACCGCCGCCGCGGAGCTTGTCGATCCGGGTCGGAACGTTGCCCCGCAGCGCGGCGATCGTGATCGCGGGGGAGAGCGCCAGTGCCTGCGCCGCGCGGCGCAGCGACGAGGTGCCGAGCACCGCGCCGGCGGGCAGCCCGATCGGGTCGGCGGGGGTCGGCGCGAGCAGGCCGCGCCGGGCGAGGAGGAGGTCGGCGGGGTTGGCGCGCTCGGGGATCGCCACGACCTCGAGGCCCTCGGGCTCGTCGGTCGGCAGGTCCTTGAGCGAGTGGACGACGAGGTCGACCCGCCGGGCGAGGAGGGCGTCCTGGAGCTCCTTGGTGAAGAAGCCCTTGCCCTCCATCTTGGAGAAGGCGACATCCTGGACCCGGTCGCCCCGGGTCTTGACGACGACGATCTCGGCGTCGATCCCGAGCCGACCGGCGAGCAGGCCGGCGACGTGGCGGGCCTGCCAGAGCGCCAGCTCCGACCCGCGCGTGCCGAGCCGCAGCCTCCCGCTCACTCCGGCTCGCCCTCTTCGCCTTCGAGGTCGTCGGCGAGACCGCGGAGGAACCCGTCGATGACCGCGCTCGAGTGGTGCCAGGCGGCGCCCTTGAGCCCGCGCAGCGGCACGCGGACGAGCCGTTTGACCATCGACCGCGCGAGCCTCTCGACCGCCGCGCGATCGGCCTCGTCGAGGTGGGAGAGGTCCTTGGTCAGGCTGTGGCGGACCGCACGGTCGGCGACCTCGCGGAAGCTCAGCTCGAGGTTCCGGGCGGCCGGCGACAAGGCACGGTCGAGGAGGTGCCGGCGGAGGGTCTCGATCTGGTGGTCGACCAGCTTCTCGCAGCGATCGATCTCGGCGAGGCGCAGCTCGCGGTTGTGCTCGGCCTCGCCGCGCATCTCCTCGATGCCGTGCAGGTCGACGCCGCGGATCGCACGGGCGTCGGGGTCGAGGTTGGGCGGCATGGCGAGATCGACGAGGAGCAGCGGCTCGTTGTCGTCGAGCTGGAGACGGAGCCCCTCGACCTGGGCGCGGGTCAGCATGATCCGGTCGGACGAGGTGGCGGCGACGACGAGGCCGACCGCCGGAGGGGCGGCGAGGGTGGCCTCGAGGAACAGGGCCTCGGCGTTCGGGTCCCCGGCCACCATCTCGCGCGCCTTCTCGGGGGTGCGGTTGGCGACCAGCACCGGTCGCTCGCGGTCGGCGGCGCGGATCAGCCGCAGCGTCTGGTGGGCCATCTCGCCGGCGCCGAGGATCAGGACCGGCGCGCTGCTCACGCCGAGGTGCTCGTGGAGGCGCCGCTCGACCAGGGTGACCAGCGACACCGGGCGGCGGGTGAGCTCGGTCTCGGTGCGGATCCGCTTGGCGAGGTGGAAGGCCTCGTGGAAGGTCTGGTCGAGGATCCCGCCGAGCAGGTTGATCCGGTGCGCCCGCTCGTGCGCCTCCTTGGCCTGACCGGTGATCTGGGCCTCGCCGACCATCATCGAGTCGAGGGCCGAGGCGACGCGGAAGAGATGGCGCACCGCGCTGCGCCCGAAGTGGACGTAGAGGCGGTCGTCGTCGGGCAGCTGGGTGGAGCCGTCGGTGAGGTCGGCGAGCGACCGCCGGAGGTGGAAGAGCAGCGGGTTGGTGTGGATCCGGGTCTCGCCGCGGAAGTAGAACTCGACCCGGTTGCAGGTCCCGAGGTAGACCAGCTCGGAGAAGCCGGCGAGCCGCGCCAGCTCGACGAGCTGGGCGTGCTCGAAGTTGGCGGGCAGGGCGGCGGCGGCGAGCTCGTCGACCTGCGCCGTGCGGTAGCTCGTTCCGACGACTCCGATGCGGTCCAAACCGGTGTCACCTCCGGGCGACGATCATAGCGGAGAGCGCTCCGCGGTGGGTCACGGGCCGGTAAATCCTCGGCTGCCCGCGTCCGCGTCCGCGTCCGTGCCCGAATGATGCTGGTCCGGGAGGATTCGAGATGGATCAAAGGTGGGGGGTACGGTTCTTTGACATCCCCTGACGATTGAAGGGATGGGGAGCCCAGAGGCGGGAGCTGGCTCTCGGACGTGGGTACGGACTCGGGCACGGACGCGGTCGCGGACGCGGGAGGTCACGACCTCCCACCGTCAGACGTTCCTGCTACGATGCTGCTGGTGCACGACATCGACGCTGGAACGGAGGCTGGACGCGAGCCATGAACCTGACGCAAGGTCTGTACAGCTCGACGATCGGCAAGAAGATCCTCATGGCCGTGACCGGCATCATCCTCTTCGGCTTCGTGGTCGGTCACATGCTGGGCAACCTCCAGCTCTACCTCGGCGCCGAGCAGCTCAACGCCTACGCCGACAAGCTGCAGAGCCTGGGGCCGCTGCTCTGGGTCATCCGGGCGGGGCTCGCGTTCTGCGTCGGCGTCCACGTCGTGGCGGCGGTTCAGCTGTGGCTGCGCAACCGGGCGAGCCGGCCGGTCCGCTACCGGCTCTTCCGACCGCCCGAGGTCGACTACGCGGCGAGGACCATGATGTGGAGCGGGCCGATCATCCTGCTCTTCATCCTCTATCACCTCGGTCACCTCACGGTCGGTTGCCTTCACCACGACTTCATCCGCGGCGACGTCTACCACAACGTCGTGACGACCTTCCGGATCTGGTGGGTCGCCGGCTTCTACATGCTGGCCAACCTGCTGCTGGCGGTCCACCTCTACCACGGCCTGTGGAGCCTGTTTCAGACCTTCGGATGGGACCACCCGCTGTTCGGCCGCGCCCGTCGCTGGATCGCCATCGGCTTCGCGGTGCTGATCGGCGCCGGCAACGTCTCGCTGCCGCTGGCGGTGCTCGCCGGCGTGGTCCGCTGAGGAGGTGGTGAGATGAAGCTCGACGCACGTGTTCCGGCCGGACCGCTCGCCGACAAGTGGATGTCGCTGCGCGACCACCTCAAGCTGGTCAGCCCGGCCAACAAGCGCAAGCGCTCGATCATCGTCGTCGGCACCGGGCTCGCCGGCGGCGCGGCGGCGGCCAGCCTCGGCGAGATGGGCTACCGGGTCAAGGCCTTCTGCTACCAGGACAGCGCCCGCCGCGCCCACTCGATCGCCGCCCAGGGCGGGATCAACGCCGCCAAGAACTACCAGAACGACGGCGACTCGGTCTTCCGGCTCTTCTACGACACCATCAAGGGCGGCGACTTCCGGGCCCGCGAGGCCAACGTCTACCGGCTCGCCGAGGTGTCGAACGCGATCATCGACCAGTGCGTCGCCCAGGGCATACCCTTCGCCCGCGAGTACGGCGGGACCCTCGCCAACCGGTCCTTCGGCGGCGCCCAGGTATCGCGCACCTTCTACGCGCGAGGCCAGACCGGGCAACAGCTGCTGCTCGGCGCGTACTCGGCGCTCAACGCCCAGGTCGCCGCGGGGACCGTCGTCGTCCACCCGCGGACCGAGATGCTCGACCTCGTGGTCGTCGACGGCCGGGCGCGCGGCATCATCACCCGCGACATGGTGAGCGGGGCGGTCGAGTGCCACGTCGGGGACGCGGTGCTGCTCGCCACCGGCGGCTACTCGAACGTCTACTTCCTCTCGACCAACGCCAAGGGGTGCAACGTCACCGCCGTGTGGCGGGCGCACCGGCGGGGCGCCGGATTCGCCAACCCCTGCTTCACCCAGATCCACCCGACCTGCATTCCCCAGGCCGGCGACTACCAGTCGAAGCTGACGCTGATGTCGGAGTCGCTGCGCAACGACGGCCGGGTGTGGGTGCCGATCGCCGAGGGGGACGACCGGGCGCCCGGCGACATCCCCGAGGCCGAGCGGGACTACTACCTCGAGCGGATCTACCCGGCGTTCGGCAACCTCGCGCCGCGCGACATCTCGTCGCGCGCGGCGAAGCGGATGTGCGACGAGGGCCGCGGCGTCGGACCCGGCAAGCGGGGCGTCTATCTCGACTTCGCCGAGGCGATCGGCCGGCTCGGCGAAAACGTCATCCGCGCCCGCTACGGCAACCTGTTCGACATGTACGAGCGGATCACCGGCGAGAACCCGTACAGGGCGCCGATGAGGATCTACCCGGCGCCCCACTACACGATGGGCGGGCTCTGGGTCGACTACTACCTGATGAGCACGATCCCCGGCCTGTTCGTCCTCGGCGAGGCCAACTTCTCCGATCACGGCGCCAACCGGCTCGGGGCGTCGGCCCTCATGCAGGGGCTCGCCGACGGCTACTTCGTCGCGCCCTACACCCTCGGCGAGTACCTCGCTGGGGCCAAGCTCGAGGAGGTCTCGCCGGCCCACGAGGCCTGCCGCGCGACCCTCCACGAGGTCGATCAGCGGACCGCGCGGCTGCTCGGGGTGCGCGGCTCGCGCACCGTCGACAGCTTCCACCGCGAGCTCGGGATGCTGATGCTCGACCGCTGCGGCATGTCGCGGACCGCCGAGGGGCTGACCGAGGCGATCGCCGCGATCGGCCGGCTGCGCGAGGCCTTCTGGCACGAGGTCAAGGTGCCCGGCGCCGGCGCCGAGCTCAACCAGGAGCTCGAGAAGGCGGGCCGCGTCGCCGACCACTTCGAGCTCGCCGAGCTGATGTGCCGAGACGCGCTGGCCCGCGACGAGTCGTGCGGCGGCCACTTCCGCGAGGAGCACCAGACCCCGGACGGCGAGGCGCTGCGCGACGACGAGAGCTTCTGCAACGTCACCGTCTGGGAGCACCGGGGCGAGGGCGCCGAGCCGGCGGCGCACGTCGAGAGCCTCGAGTTCGAAACCGTGCAGCTCGCGCAGAGGAGCTACAAATGAAGTTGACGCTGCATGTCTGGCGCCAGAAGGACGCCCGCGACCCGGGCGGGTTCAAGACCTACCAGCTCGAGGACGTGACCACCCACATGTCCTTCCTCGAGATGCTCGACGTCCTCAACCAGGACCTGATCACCGCGGGCGAGGACCCGGTCGCCTTCGACCACGACTGCCGCGAGGGCGTCTGCGGCGCGTGCGGCTTTGTGATCAACGGCGTGGCGCACGGAGACCAGAAGGGCAGCACCGTCTGCCAGCTCCACATGCGCCACTTCGCCGACGGCGACGAGGTGACCATCGAGCCGTGGCGTGCGAAGGCCTTCCCGGTGCTGCGAGACCTGGTCGTCGACCGTTCCGCGTTCGACCGGATCCTCACCGCCGGCGGCTTCATCAGCGTCCGTACCGGGAGCGCGCCCGAGGCGAACTCGATCCCGATCCCGTCGGAGGCGGCCGAGCACGCGATGGACTTCGCCGAGTGCATCGGCTGCGGCGCCTGCGTCGCGTCGTGCCCGAACAGTGCCGCGATGCTCTTCGTGGGCGCCAAGATCGCACACCTCGGCCTGCTGCCCCAGGGTCAGCCGGAGCGCGAGCGGCGGGCCCTCGCGATGGTCGAGGCGATGGAGAGGGAGGCCTTCGGCTCGTGCACCAACTACCGCGCCTGCGAGGCGGTCTGCCCGAAGGAGATCTCGATCTCGGGCATCGCCCGGATGAACAAGGACTTCCGGCGGGCGCTGCTGTCGGGGTCGAACCGGGCGAGCGGCAAGAGGCGCTGACCGGCTCGCGGCCGTGCGGCTCGGGTGGGCGCGGTCAGTCGCCGATCAGCGACGTCACGACGATCCCGATGACCAGGATGATGAGCAGGGCGCCGATCCCCGCCATGAAGAGCTCGGCGGGGGTGTAGGTGTTCCCGCGCTGCCACCGCTTGAGCGGCGAGCCGTTACGTTTCCCGGACGATCGGCGGGAGGTTCGGAGTCTCGTCATCGACCGATTCTACCCCAGCCGCGACCGCCATCGGCCCGGGCGAGGGGTGGGCGGCAACCTCCGGATCCCCTGTTCTCCGGAGGCCGCGCTTTAAGGAAGGTCGAACGAAGGGTATGATTGGTGGGACGGTTCAGGCGTGTGGCAATTACTGTGCCGGTGCAAGGTGGGCATGCGCTCGGCCCAAGAAGCCTTCCGGACTCCCTCGCAAGGTGACGAGCAGGGAAAAAGGGTCGAATGGCGCATGGTACCCGCGGATACTGCAAGCGACATGCCAGATTGAGCAGCTGAAACAGATCCGCCGGGTGTCGCGTATGACACAGCACGGTGACGGGGGCGTCCCGACCCACGACAAGGAGGATCGAGATGAACAGTGGCGTTGAGGGTGCGCGCGAACGACGCGGCTTCATCGAGAGGATCGGTGCGAGAATCCCCGGATTCCGCGGCTACCTCGAGGCCGAGCTGCGACGGGATGTCGACAAGATGCAGCGCGATTGGCTGGCGGCCCGGGTCGACCGGGGCCGCGACGCCCTCGCGGGCTCGATCCGGCTGTGGAGCGGCTCGGGCAACCTCGCCAACCTCGGGCTCGCCTCGAGCGTCGACAAAGGGCTCGACCGGCTGGCCAACCGGATCCGCCACGCCGACTACGGCTCGAGCGGCTTCTTCGACCCGGTCAAGATCCGCGCCGACGAGCTCGACCGGCTGTACGCCTTCGACCTGGCGCTGATCGGTACCGTCGACGCCCTGGTCGACCGGATCGAGGGGCTGCCCGCCACCGCTGCCGAGCCCGATCTGCGGACCCTGCTCGACGCGGTGCACGCCGCCGACCGCCAGTTCGACGAACGCGCCAACGTGTTCGAGGACGTGACCCAGAAGGGAGGCCTGTGATGGCCCTGCTCGAGATCATCGAACACCACGACCCGACCGGCTCGGAGATCGTCTACCGCTTCCCGCCCCAGGGCAGCGCCGACATCAAGCTCGGCGCCCAGCTCGTCGTGCACGAGACCCAGGAGGCGGTGCTCTACCGCGACGGCAAGGCCCTCGACGTCTTCGGCCCCGGCCGCCACACCCTGTCGACCCAGAACATCCCGCTGCTCGGCAAGATCATCGGCGCCCCCTTCGGCGGCGCCTCGCCGTTCCGGGTGTCCGTCGTCTTCGTCAACAAGAAGACCTTCCTCGACCAGAAGTGGGGAACCCGCGAGCCGGTGGTCTTCCGCGACGCCGAGCTCGGCATGGTCAGGCTCCGCGCCTTCGGCGCCTACGCCTACCGGATCGCCGACAGCCAGCTCTTCGTCAACACCATCGTCGGCTCCCAGGGGCTGCTCGAGACCGAGCGGCTGCAGGACTTCTACCGCGACGTGATCGTCTCCCGTCTCAACGACCTGCTCGGCGAGACCCTCAAGACGATCTTCGACCTGCCGCGTTACTACGACGAGATCGGGGCCGCGGCGAAGGCCCGCCTCGGCGAGGACTTCTCCAAGTACGGCGTCGACCTCACCGACTTCTACGTCAACGCGATCACCCCGCCCGACGAGGTGCAGGAGAAGATGGACGAGCGCGCCGCGATGGGCGCGGTCGGCGACATGAGCGCCTACATGCAGTTCAAGGCGGCGCAGGCGATCCAGGACGCCGCCCAGGCCGGTGGCGGCGAGGGCGGCGCCGCGGGAGCCGGGATGGGCCTCGGGCTCGGCGCGGGCTTCGGGGCGATGATGCCGGGCATGATCGCCAACGCGATGCAGCAGGCGGGCCCGGGGGCGAGGCCCCAGGCGGGCGCCGCGGCGGCCGGCGCGGCGGCGGCGCCGCCGACCGACGCCAAGCCGACCGTCGAGGCCCGGCTCGAGCGCCTCAAGAGCCTGCTCGACAAAGGGCTGATCAGTCAGGAGGAGTACGACAAGAAGCGCGGTGACATCCTGGCCGAGCTCTGAGCCCCCGGCTCTTCGGGACCGTTGTCGACGGAAGTGATCGGCCGTTGCTCTTCCTTCAGTGATCAGCTTCGACGCGGGGTGGAGGTTCTGTGGAGTCGGTATCGAGAGAACCTGGGTCGATTGCCTCGTTTGAGGGTTGGTGTTCGGAGAGGTCCGTGGTTTTCGACTCGAGAGGCGAGGATCTCGTAAGTGAATGTTAGGTGTACTCAGTGCGGCGCGACGATCGAGCCGCGCGCCGACGAGCGGCTCCTGACCTGCCCGTTCTGCTCGACCGCGCTCGTCCTCGACGGGTCGATGACCCTGTTCCACGAGCTGATCGAGCCGACGATCGGCGCCGCCGAGGCGACCGCCCATCTCCGCCGCTTTCTCGGTGGAGGATCGACGGTGGCCGATCTCGACCGCAAGGCGAGGCTCGACGAGCCGCGGCTCGAGCTCTTCCCGTTCTGGGCCTTCACGATCGCGACCGGCGACGGCGAGCGGGTCGTCCTCGAGCCGGCGGCGCCGTCGTCGTTGCACGGGCTGCAGGGCCTCGAGGTACCGGCCGGCGCGACCCGCCCGGCGACCGGCGCCGGACCGCCGGGGGGTACGCTGATCGAGCCCGAGGTGCCGGCCGAGACGGCCCGCGAGTGGCTGAGCACCCGTTTCGGCGAGTCGGTGGCGGTCCGCAAGACGGTGCTCTACCACCTGCCCCTCTACCGGACGCCCTACCACTTCGCGGGCCGCGCCTACATGGCCGCGGTCGACGCCACCTCGGGCAAGGTCTTCACCGCCGACTTCCCCGCCAAGGCGGAGTCGCCGTTCGTCCTGGTCGCGGCCGTCGCCCTCGTCGTGTTCGGCATCGAGGGGCTGGTCATCGGCAACCTCTTTCTCAAAGCACTGGTCTACCTGGTGACCGCGGCGCCGCTGCTCGGCCTCGCCTGGCTGACCAGCCGGAAGGTCTGAGGTGGCGGCGCCCGCGATCCCGCCGCCGCCCCCGCCTCCGCCCGGCCGACCGGGGGAGGGTCGCCGGGGGTCCGCCACGGCTCGCCGGCCGCGCGTGCTGAGCGGGTTGACCTGCGCTTCCTGCGGCGGCACCGTCGACGTGCAGGAGGGTCGAACCAACGTCGAGTGCCGTTTCTGCCGGACGCCGCAGGCGGTGATCGGCGAGCGCGGCATCGCCCGGGTCATGGTGCTCGACAAGATCGACCGGGCCGGCGCCGGGCAGGCGGTGCGCCGCTGGTTGAGCCGGGGCATCGTCAAGGAGCCCGCGCTCAAGCGCGAGGCGACCCTCGAGGAGGCCTTTCTCGCCTGGTTCCCCTTCGTCCGGATCCGGCTCGATGTCATCGGCTGGTTTCTCGGGGTCAGGCTCGAGCGGCGAAAGCGGGGCAACCGCTGGGAGACGGTCGAGCGCCCGGTCGAGCGGTCGGTCGAGCAGTCGGTCGACCTGACGATGCCCGCCGCCGAGATGGCCGAGTTCGGCGTCCACCGGGTCGCCCTGGCCGGTGACGAGGTGCTGCCCCTCGACGACGCGCTGCTGAGGTCGCGCGGGATGGTCTTCAGCCCGAGCCGATCGCTCGCCGAGGCCGCCGAGAAGCTCGGCGAGCGGGCCCTCGCCGAGGCCGAGAGGGCCCAGCGTCCCGAGCGGACGACCTTCGCCTGGCTCGCCCCGCTGCGCCGCCGGATCGTGCTCGTCTACTACCCGCTGTGGGTCGTCCGCTACGGGTTCCGCGGCCGCACCTACCAGGTGCTGATCGACGCCGAGGACGGCAGCCTGGCTTACGGCAAGGCGCCGGGCAACCACCTCTGGCGGGCCTTCAGCCTGGTCGCCTCCTGCGCCGGCGCGGCCTTCGTCGGGACCAGCTTTCTCCAGCACGCCGACCTCGTGCTGCGCTCCGACGACGGTCTCAAGATCCTGGGCCTGGTCGGCCTGGCCCTCGCCGGGCTCGTCTGGTGGGGCTACCGCCAGTTCCGGCACGGAGGGGTCGTCGAGGAGGGCAGCGGCCTGACGAGCGGCGGCGACGCCGCCGATCTGGCGACCACGGTCAAGAACCTGGTCGGGCGGCTGCAATGAGCCTGCGGCTGATCAGCCTGGACTGCCCGACCTGCGGCTCGGCGATGCGCGGCGAGGGCCTGGACACGATCTTCTTCTGCACCCACTGCGGCGGCGCCGCGGTGCTCGAGGGCGAGCGGGTCGAGCCGGTACGGGGAACGGCGCTGCTCCCGGCGCCCGGACGCAGCGCCCGGCTCTGGCGGCCGGCCTGGCGGCTCGAGGTCGAGGCCCGGGTTCAGCGGAGGATCCGGGCCGGCGGGCGCGAGACGCCGGGCTGGCAGGGGCGCCGGGTCTTCTTCATCCCGGCGTTCGCGATCGGGCTCGACGACCTGACCCGTCTCGCGCGGGCCCTGTCCGAGATCTCCGAGGCGACCGCCGAGGTGCCCCGGGAGCCGATCCACGGCGGGGTCCTGGCGGCCGACGACGCGCTGACCCTGGTCCGTCACGTCCTGATCGGCGACGAGGTGCGGCGCTCGGACATGCTGGCCTCGGTCGAGGTCGCGGTCGAGCTCGTCGGTCGGGGGCTCATCGCGCTGCCCTTCGAGCGGGTCGACGACCGCCTGCGCTGCGCGGTGACCGGCCTCACGGTGTCGGCCGACCGGGGCTGACCCGGCGTCGCCCGGCGCCGCCGGGGTATCATGGCACCCAGCCGATGAAACCAGCGATCCGGGTATCCGTAGCTCCAGGGGTGGGTAACTGACTTTTTTGTATGAACAAGATTTCATGGAGGTGATCCCGTGCCACCGTCCTTCCTGATCTTCGCACTCGTCCTGGTGCCGGCAGCGCTCTTTCTGGTCTATCTGGTGGTCCGGGTCCGCTACAAGAAGGCCGGCCCCGACGAGGCTCTCATCGTCTTCGGCCGGCGCAAGCTCTTCGGCAAGAAGGTGCGGACCGACAAGGGTGAGATCGAGGGCTTCCGGATCATCCGGGGCGGCGGCACCTTCGTCTGGCCGGCCTGGGAGCAGTACGAGATCCTGTCGCTGCGGATGATGACCCTCGAGATCGACCTGCGCCACGTCTACACCGTCCAGGGCATCCCGATCAACGTCAAGGCGGTGGCCCAGGTCAAGGTCCAGGGCGATGTCCAGCACATCCGCAGCGCGGCCGAGGGCTTTCTCGGGATGCCGGTCGAGCATGTCCAGGCGACCATCAAGGAGACCGTCGCCGGCCACCTGCGCGGGATCATCGGCACGCTGACCGTCGAGGAGCTCTACCGCGACCAGCGGCGCTTCCAGGAAAAGGTCCGCGACGAGGCCCATACCGATCTCGAGGGGATGGGCTTCGAGTTCCGATCCTTCGTCTTCCAGGCGATCCAGGATGACGAGGGCTATCTCAACGCCCTCGGCCAGCCCAAGATCCAGGAGGCGCTCAAGAACGCCCGGATCGCCACCGCCGCGGCCGATCGCGACGCCGCGATCGAGGAGGAGCAGGCGCGCCAGCAGAAGGAGCAGAAGCGGATCGGGGTCGACACCGAGATCGCCGAGGCCGACAAAGCGCTGAGCCTGAAGACCGCCTCGATCAAGAAGGAGGTCGACGTCGCCGACGCCCAGGCGGTCAAGGCCGGCGAGATGGAGCTCAAGGTCCAGGACATCCGGATCGCCGACCAGGAGGTCCAGCGCCAGAAGCTCGAGCTCAACGCGTCGATCCGCGAGAAGGCCGACGCCAAGAAGTACGAGGCCGAGCGGCTGGCCGACGCCAAGAAGTACACCGTCGAGCAGGAGGCGGCGGCGGAGCGGATGCGCCGCGAGCAGGCGGCGCTCGCCCTCAAGGCCGAGGGCATCGCCAAGGCCGAGGCGGAGTCGGTCCAGCGTCGGCAGATCGGGCTCGCCGAGGCCGAGGCGATCCAGGCCAAGGGCGAGGCCGAGGCCGAGGCCCGGCGCAAGCTCGCCGAGGCGCTCAAGCTGTACAACGAGGCCGGTCTCTCGATCGAGGCCCTCAAGGTGCTGCCGGAGATCGCCGCGGCGGTGTCGGAGCCGCTGTCGCGGGCCGGCGAGACGACGATCATCTCGCACGGCGGCAGGCCGGGCGACGGGACCGGCGCGGCCAGGCTGACCGACGACGTGATCCAGGTGATCACCCAGCTCGGGCCGATCATGAAGCAGCTCTCGGGGGTCGACATGGACAAGCTGCTCCGCGATGTCTCGAGCCTGCCGGCGGCGGTCGCCAAGGGGCTGGGCGGCGACCAGGCCGAGGCCGGAAGGCCGGCGAAGGACCGCGCGGGCAAGGTCTTCGACGGCTGAGGCGGCCGTGAACTCCGAGCTGCCGGCCCTGATCTTCGAGCTCCAGCGGTCGCGATCGGCCGCCGACCGGGCGCGGGCGCTGGCCCGGGCCTGGCGGACGCTGCGCGGTCTCGACCGGACCGAGCGCCGGCTGCTCGTCCGCGAGGCCGGCTTCGAGGGCGCCGAGGAGCTCATCGAGGGTCTCGCGGGGGGCGGACGGGGGGGCCTCGCTCCGGCCGCGGTGCTCGAGGCCCTCGGGAGGGCGCGCGACGACGAGAGCGTAACGGTGCGCGGCATCCTCTCCGCGCTCAGGGACCGCGACCGGCGAAAAGACCTGATCGCCCGTGGGCTCGACCTGGTGGCGGCGACCGTCGGCGGCCCGGGGGGCCGGTCGCCGGTTCCGCCGGCGCCCGAGCCGGAGGGCTCGCCCGAGCCGGAGGCCGAGCCTGAGAACGGGACCGAGGCGGCGCCCGAGAGCGAGCCCGAGCCCGAGCCCGAAGCGGAGGCCGGGCTCGAAGAACCCATCGAGGCAGTCGTCGAGCCCGGGCCGGGCCCCGTTCCGCGACCGCCCCCTCGACCCGCTCCGACCGCTCCGCGGGATGGGGGCGGCGGCGCCGACTCCGAACCCCGGTGGGAGGGCTGGACGACCGACGTCTCGCCGAGGAAGACAGAGCCCCGGCCGGCCGGGCGACCCGAGCCGGAGCCGGTCAGCGGCCCGGTGGCCGTCCGGTTGCGCCGCCTGCGATCGATCGCCCGCGGGCTCGCGGCGGCGCCGGTCGGCGCGATCGCCGCCGAGCTCGATCGGTTTCCCGAGCCGTGGGCCAGGCGACGGGCGATGGTCGCGCTGCTCGAGGCGGGGGCGCCGGAGGATCCGACCGACGCGCTCGAGGTGATCGCGACCTTCGAGCGACCGGCCGACCGGCGCTGGTGCCTGGCGGTGCTCGCCCGACGGGGCGATCTCGTCGGGGAGACGCTCGAGCGGGCGCTCGGGATGCTCGACCTGGAGGCCGGGCGTCGCCGGCTCGCCGCGGTCGCGGCTCGAGCGACGAACGGCGGCTGACGGCGCGGGGGCGGTCCGACCCGCTCAGCGCCCGGGTCGGAAGACGATCGCCCCGAGGGTCCGCAGCAGGACGATGGCATACATCGCCGGGCCGTGGTGACGGACCGCGTAGAGGTCGAACTCGAGCTTGGCCTGGTGGTCCTCGGTCCGCGAGCAGTAGGGGAGGTTGACCTGGGCCCAGCCGGTGAGCCCCGGCCGGACCGAGTAGCGGAAGGCGTAGAAAGGGATCTTGCGCTCGAAGCGGGCCGCGACATCCGGCCGCTCGGGGCGGGGTCCGACCAGGCTCATCTCTCCGCGCAGGATGTTGACGAGCTGGGGCAGCTCGTCGATCCGCCAGCGCCGGAGCAGGCGGCCGATGCCGAACACCCGGTCGTCGTTGGCCTCGGCGAAGGTCGGTCCGTTGGCGTCGGAGCCCCGCTTCATCGTGCGCAGCTTGAGCAGCTCGAAGGGCTCGCCATAGCGTCCGAGACGGCGCTGGCGGTAGATCACCGGCGGGCCGTCGCCGAGCAGCACCGCGACCGCCGCCGCCACGAGGACCGGGGCGGTGAGGACGAGCAGGACCGAGGCCGCGACGAGGTCGAGAAAGCGCTGCAGGTGGTGGAAGGGCGAGCTCGCGATCGACGAGAAGTCGCCGGTCGCGATGAACCACCGCGAGTCGACCTGGCGGACCGGGATGCGCCCGGTGAGGGCGGCGTAGGCGCCGGCGGCGTCGACCACGGTCGTCCCCTTGAAGTTGAGCTCGGCGAGCCGGTCGATGGTCGGGTCGCCGTCGCCGAGCTGGGCGACGATGATCAGCTCGGTCTGGGTAGGATCGAGGTCGGCGAGGGGATCGCCGTTGCCGTTGATCGGCGCCGGCAGGTGGCGGTCGATCCGGAAGGGCGGGCTCGGGCGGGCGTCGAGCTCGGCGCGCAGGGCGCCGACGATCGGTCCGTCGCCGATGACCACCGCGCTGCGCGCGAGCGGCCAGCTGGCGACTCTCAACCAGACGGCTCGCACCACCGCCTGGGTCGGGATCGAGAGGGCCAGGGTCAGGGCGAGCAGGCCGCGGCCGAAGCGCCACGGCTCGACGAGGTAGACCCCGACGACCAGGGCGAGGGCCATCGCCACGGCGAGCGCGGCGGTCCGGGCGAGGAGGTAGTCGAGGGTCCGCCAGCTCGACGGCCGGTAGAGGTCGAAGGTCGTCGCGAGCCCGAACTGGACGACCACCGCGTAGATGATGAAACCGGGGTGGCGGAGGATCTGCTCGAGCTCCGGCTCGAACCCGGTCGAGCCGAAGCGCAGCCAGGCCGCGGCGAGGCCGGCGACGAGCAGGATGAGCGCGTCGGCCTCGGCCAGCAGCGCCCTGGTGCGCAGCTCGCGAGCGGCAATCCTCTGCATAGACGGCCATTCTGACCGGTTCCGAGCCGGTGTCAACCGAACCCGGTCGATATCCGCCAGTCGGCTGGGGCTGGACATCGAGGAGAGTTCAACCGTCGAGAAGCTTGTCACTTTGTTTCACAAGCCCTATACTCTGAGCCGTGAGCGCGATCGCCGTCCCCGGGAATCACTAGCCGAGACTGACGCACCGCGGCAGTGGCGCGAGCCCTGATTGCGGGCGGACCGTCTCAAGCGCCAAGGACATGGAAGGAGCACGAAGATGTCGAGCCTGAAGGAAACCCTGAGAAAGAAGATCGAGGAGCATCGCCCGCGCACCGCTCGCCTGATCAAGGAGTTCGGCGACGTCAAGATCGGCGAGGTCACGATCGGCCAGGCGATCGGCGGCGCCCGTGGCGTCAAGTGCCTGGTCACCGACGTCTCATACCTCGACCCGTACGAGGGCATCCGGTTCCGCGGCCGGACCATCCCCGAGACCTTCGCCGACCTGCCGGCGGTCAAGGGCCAGGCCTACCCGAGCGTCGAGAGCTTCTTCTACTACCTGATGACCGGCGACATCCCGACCGCCAAGCAGGCCAACGAGGTCGTCGAGGAGTTCAAGAAGCGCCGCGCCCTGCCGCAGTACGTCATCGACATCCTCCGTGCCGCTCCGACCGACACCCACCCGATGACCCTGTTCTCGCAGGGCATCCTGGCGATGCAGCGCGAGTCGGTGTTCGTCAAGCGCTACAACGAGGGGATGAACAAGTTCGATTACTGGGAGCCGATGTACGAGGACGTGCTCAACCTCATGCCCAAGCTGCCGGTGCTCGCGGCCTACATCTACCGGATGAAGTACAAGGCCGACATCCACATCCCCTCCGACCCCGATCTCGACCTCGGCGGGAACTTCGCCCATCAGATGGGGATCGCGCCGCCCTACGACGACGTCGCGCGGATGTACTTCATCCTGCACTCGGATCACGAGTCGGGCAACGTCTCGGCCCACACCACCCACCTCGTGGCATCGGCCCTCTCGGATGCCTACTACTCTCTGTCCGCCGGGATCAACGGTCTCGCCGGCCCGCTCCACGGCCTGGCCAACCAGGAGGTGCTGAGCTGGACCATGAAGTTCATGGACTCACTCGGCGGCCAGGAGCCGACCGAGGAGGTCATCAGCAAGGCGCTGTGGGACACCCTCAACTCGGGCCAGGTCATCCCCGGCTACGGCCACGCGGTGCTCCGCAAGACCGACCCGCGCTACGAGTCCCAGCGCGAGTTCTGCCTCAAGAACCTCCCGGACTACCCCCTGTTCAAGGTCATCTCGATGATCTACAAGGTCGCCCCGGGCGTGCTCCAGGAGCACGGCAAGGCGAAGAACCCGTGGCCCAACGTCGACGCGCAGTCGGGCGTCATCCAGTGGTACTACGGCCTCACCGAGTGGGACTTCTACACCGTCCTGTTCGGCATCGGCCGCGCCCTCGGCGTGCTGACCAACATCACCTGGGACCGCGCCCTGGGCTACCCCATCGAGCGGCCCAAGTCGGTGACCACCGCGATGCTCGAGGAGTTCGCCGGCATCAAGAAGTGACGCCGGGACCATCGGAGACCAACGACGGGGCGCCTGCGGGCGCCCCGTTTTTCAGCAGTGCTAGAGTTGGAGTCGATGACGGATCTCAGCGATCAACCCACCATGCCGTTCGACGACTTCTGGCGTTGGCTCGTGGGGCACCCCAACTGCATCGTGCGCGCCGGGACGCCGGAGGCGGTGCTGTACGACGATGAGGACCTCCACTGGCACTTCTTCGAGGAGGAGCCGGGGTCGCTGGTCATCCAGGTGCTCAGGGGCAAGCTGCTGGTCGGCGAGCTGCTGCTCGCGCCGGAGCTGATCTCCTATGTCCAGGGGATGCCCGGGGAGCGCGAGGACGAGTACATCTTCGAGCTCGTCACCGAGAGCGAGAACGAGAGCTACGCCGCTTACTACTTCGTGCTGGTGCACGGCTTCGGCGACGATGCCGAACCGGGCCCGGCGAGCCGGGTCCACTGACCGCCGGCGTCCTCCCTGCTATCGTTGAGATGTCGAAACGGAATGGAGATGGTGGAGCCCAGATGGTGCCCCAGACCCGGCGTCGCGCCTTCTTCGTTGTCATCCTGATGGCGGCCGCCGGTCTCGTCGGCGCCGAGCAGCCGGCCGCTCAGGACGGCGATCCCTACCCGATCGGGGAGCGCCTGTCGTACTCCGTGTGGTGGATGGGGATGCACTGCGGCGAGATGGAGATCTCGAGCTGGCGCGAGCCGGCGACCGAGGGCCCTCCGACGATCCGGATCACGGTCCTCGCCAGGACCACCCCGTTCTTCGACGGCGTCTACCGCGTCCGTTCGCGGCTCGACTCCTTCGTCGACCCGGTCCGCGGGGCGTCCTTCCGCTACGAGGAGCACTCGACCGAGAAGAAGCGGACCAAGAACGACGTCTGGGTGGTCAGCGAGGACCGGACGCGGATCGTCCGGACCCGCGACGGCGAGACGACGGTGATCCCGGTCGAGGTCGAGGATGCCTTCGACCCGCTCGCCTTCATCTTCCGGCTGCGGACCATCGGGCTCGAGCCCGGGACCGAGCAGACGCTCGGTTTGATGACCAGTCGCGGTGCCGTCGAGACCGTCGCCCGGGTCACCGAACGGGACCGTGTCAAGACGCCCGCCGGGCGCTGCGACGCGGTCGCCATCGTGCCCGAGCCGCGCGACCGGATGATGTTCAGCAAGTCCGGCTCGATGATCGTCTGGGTCGACCGCGCCGCGCCCCACCGGCCCTGCCGGATCGAGTTCGACCTCGCCTTCGGGAAGCTCTCGGCGCGGCTCCGCTCGGTCGAGGCCGCCGACGGCGAGATCGCCGACTGGCGGACCTGGGGCGATGAGCCCGGAGCCGGACGATGACCGCCGCGCCGGGCCGTCGCGGCTCGCGGGCCCTCGCCGCGGTCGGTGCGGTCGTGCTGCTCGTCGGGGCCGGTCGGGCGATCGCTGAGTCGTCCTCCTCGGCCTCCGCCGAGGCCTTCCGTCAGCTCCAGCTCGGCTACGTCGCCCTCGACCGAGGCGACCTCGCGGCCGCGATGGAGCACTACGCGAGGGCCGAGGAGCTGGCGGTCGGCGACGAGCAGCGGTTCCAGGCTGCCCTCGGTCTCGGCTCGACCGCCCTCGAGCTCGACCGTCCGGACGAGGCCAGGGCGGCCCTCGAGAGGGCGCACCGTTTCCGTCCCCAAGAGAGCGGCGCGACCTTCCTCCTCGGGGTGGCCTGCCGGCGCCAGGGAGATGCGGAGACGGCCGTCCGCTATCTGGCCGAGGCGGCGGCACGCGAGCCGGGTATGACCTCGGCGCTGGTCGAGCTCGGCATCGCCTATGGCGCCCTCGACCGTCACGCCGACGCCGAGCGCGTCTGCCGTGCGGCGCTCGAGCTCGAGCCCGACAACCTCGAGGCCGGGCTCGGGCTGGCGGTGGCTCTCTACCACCAGGACGAGGTCGAGGACGCGGCGGTGCAGTTCCGGCGCGTGCTCGAGCTCGACCCGGGCAACCTCCGCGCCCACTACGGGCTCGGCCTCGCGCTGCTGTACAGCGGCGACCGTCAGGGTGCGCTCGAGGAGCTGCGGGCGCTCAGCTCGGCAGCGCCGGACCTCGCCTCGGACCTCCACGGGAGGCTCTTCCCGAGGCAGTGAGGCGGGCCGGTCAGCCGGCCGAGATGAGCCGCTCGATCCGGTCGAGGGCGCGGTCGAGGTTGACCTTCAGGGGCGACGTCGTCGGCCGGCGACGTTGGTTGAGCCGCACCGAGCTCCAGAGGTCGCGGTCCGGGTCCTCGAGGACGTCGGTGCGCAGCCGGATGCCGTGCCGGGCGAGGATCGGCTCGATCCGGTGCCGGTTGCGCAGCAGCTTCCGTCGGGTGCTCTGGTAGGCGTGCTCGCAGACCGCCTTGCGGTTGGCGAAGGAGAAGACGTTGGAGAAGAACATCGAGTAGTCGTCGCGGCGCGGCTCGAAGACCAGGACGTCGCGGTCGGAGTAGCGCGTCTCGTAGGCCGACAGGCCGGCGCCCATCCGCGAGTGGATGATCGTCCGGAAGGTCTGGGCGAGGACGGTCGGCAGGCCGCGGTCGGCGAGGCGGCCGCGCTGCATGACGCCGAGCTCGACCGAGCGGACCGTGTCGACCGGGACGATCGGGTTGACGCAGAGCACGAGCTCGGCGCCGGCGTCGAGGGCCACCGAGGCGTGGACGGTCTTGAGCAGGACCCCGTCGACGTAGTGCCGGCCCTCGATGCTGACCGGAGGGTAGAGCCCGGGCAGGGCGGTCGACGCCTGGACGGCCTTCGAGATCGGGATGTGGTCGAGACCCGGCTCGCCGAAACGGACCGAACGCCCGGAGTCGAGATCGGTCGCCACGACGACGAGCTTGCGCCGGAGCTCGCGGAAGTCGTCGCTCCGTCCGGGCCGGTTGAAGATCTTCGCCAGGTAGGCGCGCAGCGGCTCGTTGCGGAACAGACCGACCGGGAGGGCGCGGGCGAGGCGGGCGAGGGGCTCGAAGAGGCGCAGCTCGGAGGGATGCCAGAGGACGTCCCAGAGGCCGTCGAGGAAGAGCTTGGGCAGCTTGACGCCGCTGCGGACGAACTCGCCGACCGCCGGCGACATGAAGGTCTCGGGCACGAACGGGTGCTCGCCGGGCTCGTGCTTGACGATGGCACGGCACATCTGACCGGTGGTCAGGCCGTTGGCCAGGCAGGCCGAGATGAACGCTCCGGCACTGACGCCGACATAGATGTGGAGGTCGTTGAGGTCGACGCCGTCGAGGGCCTCGTCGAGGGCCCGGACCGCACCGATCTCGTAGATCGACCCCTCGGGGCCGCCGCCGGCCAGGGCGAGGCCGATCTTCGCGCTGGAACGGGTCGCCTCGATCACCGGCACCTCCCCGTATGTTGTCGTTGTGAGACTTCCCTGGCGCGGAGGACGCCGGCCGGGCTCACTCGTCGCCGCTGCCCCCGCTCGGCTTGCTGCGCTCGCTCTCGAACGCGGCGAGCGATGCCTCGAGCTCCTCGAGCCGCTCGCGCAGTAGACCCATCTCCTCGCGCGCCCGGCGAACCGGGCCGATCCGGTCCATCGACGCCTGGACGAGGCGGTCCATCCGGTGCTGGAGCTGCTCGACGCCGCTCGAGACGGCCTTCTCGCCGGCCCGGATGAGCTCGTGGAGCAGCTCGTTGGGCAGCAGAGAGGTCCCTCGCCGGCCTTCCTCGGAGATGATCTGGGTCAGGGTCTGGGCGGTGACGTCGTCGGCGGTCTTGTTGTCGATGACCTTGATCTGCTGACCGTTGCGGATCCAGCCCGCGAGCTCCTCGAGAGCGACATAGCGGCTCTCCTCGGTGTCGTAGAGCTTGCGGCTGCCATAGCGCTTGATGAGTCGGATCATGCTCAACCCCCGCCGGTCGCGCGTCCGGGTGGGCGCCCAACCGTTGAGAGTGTTGTACCGCGGTGCGGCAATGTTGTCAATTCCGGGCCCCGAGATCGCCCCCGCGGACTCGGGTGATGCCATTGGAATCCAGAGGCTTAGGAAGGAACCGCCGGCGCCCCTGCCGGCCCGCCGGCGGGCTCGTTGCGGTCATCGTCGAGCTCAGCGATGCCGCGCTGCGGCATCGCTGGAAGATCCTCCTCCCTCGCCGATGCCCGGCGGTTCTGCGCTATCGTGTCGGTCGTGGGCGACGAGCTCTTCTCCGATCTGCGGCTTTTCATCGACCGGCTGCGCCGCGACGGCGACCTGCGGGTGGTCGACGCCCCTGTCGACCCGCGGCTCGAGCTCGCCGAGATCCATCGCCGGGTGATCGCCGCCGGCGGGCCGGCGCTGCTCTTCACCCGACCGCTGGGCGCCGCGATCCCGGTGGTCACCAACCTCTTCGGCACGGCGCGGCGGGCCCGCCTCGCCTTCGGCGACCGCCCGCACCGGCTCCTTCGGTCGCTCGTCGACCTCGTGAGGGAGGGGCTGCCGCCGACCCCGGGGCGGCTCTGGTCACACCGCGAGCTCGCCGCGGCCGGGCTCCGCCTCGGCGTCCGGCGGGTGCGCCGCGGGCCGGTTCTTGACATCGTGCGCCGCGATGTCGACCTCGGCGAGCTGCCGGCGCTGACCTCGTGGCCCGAGGACGGGGGGCGGTTCATCACCCTGCCCCTGGTCCTGACCCGTCACCCGGAGACCGGCGTTCCCAACCTCGGGATGTACCGGCTCCAGATCCACGACCGGCGGACGACCGGGATGCACTGGCAGATCGGCAAGGGCGGCGGCTTCCACTTCGCCGCCGCCGAGGCGTCCGGCCGCGATCTGCCGACCACCGTCCTGCTCGGTGGGGCGCCGGCTCTGGTCCTCGCCGCGGTGGCGCCGCTGCCGGAAAACGTACCCGAGCTGCTGCTCGCCTCGTTGATCGTCGGCCGCCGGCTCGCCGAGTGCGAGGGACCCGACGGACGGCCGCTCGTCGCCGACGCCGAGATCGCCCTCGCCGGCCGGGTGAGAGCCGGCGTGCGACGGCCCGAGGGTCCGTTCGGCGATCACTACGGCTACTACTCGCTGCGCCACGACTACCCGCTCCTCGAGGTCGACTACGTCGCCCGGCGACGCGACGCCATCTTCCCGGCCACGGTGGTCGGCAAGCCGCGCCAGGAGGACTTCTTCATCGGCGACGAGCTGCAGACGCTGCTGTCGCCGTTGTTCCCCCTCGTCATGCCCGGGGTGCGCGCCGTCTGGTCGTACGGCGAGACCGGCTATCACTCGCTGGCGGCGGCGGTGGTCCACGAGCGCTACCGCCGGGAGGCGATGGCCTCGGCCTTCCGGATCCTCGGCGAGGGCCAGCTCAGCCTGACCAAGTTCCTGCTCGTCACCGACCGCGCGCTCGACCTCACCGATATCCGCGCCACGCTGAGCCACATCCTCGCCCGGACCCGGCCCGAGACCGACCTCTATGTGCTCGCCAACCTGTCGATGGACACGCTCGACTACACCGGTCCCCAGGTCAACCTCGGCTCGAAGGGCGTCTGGCTCGGCCTCGGCGAGCCGGTTCGCGAGCTGCCGCGGGAGTTCAAGCCGGTGATCCCGCCGGCGGGTTTGGGCTCGGCCGTGGTCTTCTGCCCGGGCTGTCTGGTCGTCGACGGCCCGCGGTGGACCGACGAGCCGGCCGCCGCGGCCCGTCTGTCGACCGACCCCGCCCTCGCCACCTGGCCGCTGGTGGTTCTCGTCGACGACGCGAGGCGGACCGCCGCGAGCCCGATGAGCTTCCTGTGGACCACCTTCACCCGGTTCGAGCCGGCCGCCGACATCCACGCCGCCGGGCAGCGGGTGGTCCGCCACCACGTCGCCTACACCGCGCCGGTGGTGATCGACTCGCGGGTCAAGCCGCCCTACCCGAAGGAGCTGTTCTGCGACCCCGAGACCGCGGCGCTGGTCGGGCGGAGGTGGCGGGAGTACTTCCCCGACGGCGGCGTCGAGATGGGCGACTCGGACCGCGGCCACCTCGACTGACGTACGTCGCGCGCCCTCGTGTCGGGGGGTCGGGCCTTCGCAAACACGAAGGCACGAAGACACGAAGGCAGACCATGAAACACGACGGGCGTGAAGTCGATCGATCCGCCCATGACCGAGGTTCGCATCGTTCGCACCAGGGTGTCCCGGTGGCTTCTGCGAGGATGGGCAGTGGACCCAGGCTCGCTACTTCAACCCGGTGAAGAAGCGCTTCCAGCGCGGCCAGAAGTGGTTGTCGGGGTCGACCGAGCCGGCGACCGCGAGCGCGCGGCCGATGATCCGGTCTCGTCCGACCAGGCCGAAGTGGCGGGAGTCGTAGCTCTCGTCGCGGTTGTCGCCCATGATGAAGTAGGCGCCCTCGGGCAGGGCGATCGGGCCGAACGACCGCAGGGTCGGGGCCCCCGGGGTGATCATCATGGCGTGGTCGTGGCCGCCGAGCCGCTCGGCGGCGACGACCCGGTCGCATCCCTGGGGCTCGACGACCGCTGCGAGCTCCCCGTCGAGGGGGGCGGTGGCAACCGGCCGGCCGTTGACCACCAGACGGTTGTCGACCATCGCGATGGTATCGCCGGGCAGCCCGATCACCCGTTTGACCAGCCGCCGGTCGTCCGCGGGTGAGCTCAGGACGACGATGTCGCCGCGCTCGGGGTCGGCCCACCGGGCCAGGTGCCAGCGGGTGTAGGGGACCCTGAGATCGTAGGCGAGCTTGTTGACGACGATCCGGTCGCCCTCGAGGATCGTCGGCTTCATCGAGCCGGTCGGGACGTCGTTCCAGTCGGCGATGGCGGAGCGGAAGGCGGTGACCGCCACGACGATGAACAGGGCGGAGCGCAGCCACTCCCGCCAGGCGCGGGTGATCCAGCTCGTCGTGACCTCGTCCATCGAACCTCCGTCCGGCGGGGAGTGGTACGGCTCGGGGCCGGGCGGGGTTGCGCGGGTCACGATTTCGGGCTGCCCTTGCCCGGTCCGACGACGGTCATCGGGAAGGCCGCGATCTTACCGGTGGCGTCGGTGATGCGCCCGCGACCGGCCTTGTCGACCTCGTCGATCCGGAGCACGGCGTGGAGCGGGATGAAGGTCCGCTCGACCCCGGTGAACTCGTTCTTGAGCCGCTCCTCGGAGGAGTCGATGAGCAGCTTCGACCGCTCGCCGAAGAGCAACCTCTCGACCTCGACGAAGCCGAACATGGCGCCCTGTCCGACGCTCTCGGCATAGATCTCCCAGACCTCGCCGGCCATGAGAAAGGAGATCCGGTAAATCGTCTTCGCCGCCACGGGGGGAGGCTACCACAGCGATTGGTAAGGAGTGAGGGGTGAGGGGTGAGGAGTGAGCGCTCGCTTCGCTCGCTGTGAGGAAGTGAAAGGGTGAGAATGTCAAAGGGTGAGAGCTCGCCGGTCACAGTCAGCAGGCTCCGACCCTCCAACCTTCAAACCTTCTAACCTTCTAACCTTCTAACCTTCTAACCCCTAACCCCTGACTCTTCACTCTTCACTCTTCACCTTCTACCCTCGACTCCTCAACCCTGCCCCTTCACCCGCCCCTTACTCGTCGGCGAAGAACCGGATTCGCCTCTCGACCGCACGTCGGCAGACGTCGCAGAGCGGCTTGACGCCGCGGCTGAACATCAAGCAGTCGACCGCGGGACGGTAGAGCCCGGTCGAGAGGTAGCCGGCCCCCTCGAAGGCGCCGACCGTGCCGGCGAGCCCGGAGGCTTCGACAAAGGCGTCGACCTCCGCGACCCGCCGCTGGGCGTGCTGCTCGGCGGCATCGGCGAGGGCGTCGAGCTCGATGCCGAGGGCGCCGGCGCGGGTCGCCCAGGCGATGGTCTCGTCGAGCTCGCGCCGCTGCTCCTGGTAGGCGAGGTCGGCGGTGTCGAACCGCTCCTTGGGCCAGGGGGTGGGCAGCGGGGTCTCGAGGGCCACCAGATCCCCCCACTTGAGGGCGGCGCGATCGGGAGCGGCGGTGATGTTCGGTTGGACCGGCTCGAGGTCCGGTGGGTGGAGGTTTTCATAGGCGGTGCTCGAGGTGTAGTACTCGTCGGCGAGACCGCCGAACGAGTGTCCGAGCTCGTGGAGCAGCAGGTAGCCCGCGAAGGCGCCGTGGGCGGTGAAGGTGCAGCCCCGGTTGTAGATCCCGCCGCCGCCGTAGCGCGCGTGGTTGACCATGACGATCAGCGTGTCGTAGGGGACGCTGGCGGCGATGTCGCGGAGGTCGCGGTTGGCCTCGGTGAGGAGATAGCGCGGCGAGCCGAGGGTGTTGAAGCTGGCGCCGACCGAGGTCGAGCGCCAGAGGCCGCGGGTCGGCTCGTCGCAGCCCGCCTCGTCGGAGGGCAGGACCACGCCGCGCAGGTTGATCCGGTGGCGCCAGTCGGCGTACGGCCGCTGCTCGAGGAGCAGTGCGGCGAAGCGGGCGAGGTCGGCGCGGAAGAGGTCGACGAGGTCCGCGGTGTAGCCCTCGCCGACGATGACGATGTCGAGACAGTCGTGCGGGTCGCCGGCGATGCTGGCGTCGACGACGATCGTGCCGGCGCGTGGCGGCTCGACGGCGATCCCGACGGCGGCCGGGTCGACGACGGTCTCGAGCAGCGGCGTCTCGGCGCCGGTCCCCGGGTCGACCGCCACCGAGAGCCGGACCGGGTGGCTGGGGTAGGGCAGGAGCACCGTCTCGTGGAAGACCCGGGCGATCCCGGCGGCGGCCGGGGCGGTCGTCCGGTACTCGCCGAACAGGCTGTCGAAACGGGTCACGACGAGGACCTGCCCACTGTCCGGGTCGGTCAGGCGGACGATGTAGCGTCCATAGGGCAGCGGGTCGACGAGATCGGCGACGGGACCGGCCCAGGTGCCCTGGCGGATCAGGCGGTCGACCGCCATGCCCTCGGTCGACGAGTCGCCGTACTGGAACAGGTCGAGACGCAGCGTGGCGTCCTCGAAGTGGTCGGCGAAGTCGGCGGCCGAGCCGGCCATGGCGATGGCGGCGGCGGCGATCGCGAGCACGGCGGTCTTAGGTGATGGGCGCATGAGATCCTCCCAGGGTTCCGCGGCGGCCGACGCCCCGGCGTCGCCGACCAGGACGATGGTACCCGAGCCCGGCCTCGAACGGTGGTAACCCGGGGACCGGGGCGGCGTACTCTAGCGGCATGGAGGTCCCCGCCCGTCGGGCGCTGGTCATCGGGTTGGCCGTCGCCGCGCTGGCCGGCGGCCGGGCCGAGCCGGCTGGCCGCGGCGCCTTCGACCGCGAGGCCTGGCGCGCCGAGGTGGTCCGGCGGGGCCTCGATCCGGAGTCCGTCGTCTACCCTTTCGCGACGACCCCCGAGCTCGTCGCGTGGGCGCGCGGCGCCGTCCCGGCGGAACGGTCGGTCGAGCCCCGTCTCCGGCTCGACGCTCTGCAGCGCGCGATCTTCGACCCCGACGGTCTCGGCTTCACCTACGACGAGCAGCGCACGGTGAGCGCCGCCGAGGCCTTCACCACCCGAAGCGGCAACTGCCTCTCCTTCACCGCGCTGTTCGTCGCGATGGCCCGGGGGGTTGGTCTCCCGGCGGTGCTGATGGCGGTCAGCGTCGAGCCCGAGGTCGACCGCGACGGCGCCCTGGTGATCGTCAACCGCCACGTGGTCGCGGCGGTCCGCTCGACCGGCAACCGGGCGGCGATCGTCGACTTCCAGGCGAGCTCGTCGATCCCCTGGGTCTCCCGGGCGGTGGTCGACGACGTCCTCGCCTCGGCGATGGTGCACAACAACCTCGGCGGGGCCGAGCTCCGTGCGGGGCGGCTCGAGGCGGCGCTCGGCCATCTCGGGATCGCCACCCGCCTGGCCCCCGGGTGGTCCGCCGGCTGGGTCAACCTCGGGGTCGTGCGGTCGCGGGTGGGCGACCTCGAGGGCGCCTTCGACGCCTACCGGACGGCCCTCGAGGCCGAGCCGGGGAACCCGTCGGCGCTCAACAACCTGTCGGTGCTCTATCTCGGCCAGGGCCTCCACGAGGAGGCGAGGGTCGCCCTGCGCGCCGCCGCCGAGACGACGGCGAGCCCGTACACGCTGATCGCGTCGGCCGACTCCGAGCTGCAAGCCGGCGACCTGCGGGCGGCGGCGAGGATCCTCCGCCGCGCCCGGCGCGGCTTCCCCGACGAGCCCGAGGTCTGGGACGCCCTGGCGCGGCTCGCCGATCGCCGGGGCGACGCGAGCCGGGCGGCGGTCTGGCGGGAGCGGGCGGCGGCGCTCCGCCAGGCTCCTCGGAGCGACGGATCGCATTGATTTCCACCTGCGGAGGGTCTATCACTGTGGGTGTGAGGTTGCTCGGAGCGGCGGCGGGTGCGATGGTGGCGATCGCGGCGGCGGCCACGGGTGGCGCTACGGTGCGGCCGCCGGCGGTGGCCGGGTCGTTCTACCCGGCGGACCGGGCGGAGCTCCGGGCGACCGTCGACGGGATGCTCGAGGCGGCACGCGGGGACCGGCCGGCGCCCCCGGCCCGGGCGATCGTCGTGCCCCACGCCGGCTACGTCTTCTCCGGCCCGACCGCCGCCGCGGCGTTTGCCCGGCTGCCCGCGGGCTCGGTTCGGCGGGTCATCCTGCTCGGTCCCTCGCACCATGCCGGCTTCTCGGGCGCCGCCCTGCCGGCGCCCGAGGTGACCGCCTTCGCGACGCCCCTCGGCGAGGTGCCGGTCGACGACCGGGCGGTGGCGAATCTGCGGGGCAATCGGTTGTTCGAGGGGCCGGCGCGGGCCCACGATCCGGAGCACGCCCTCGAGGTCGAGCTGCCCTTTCTCCAGGTGGTGGCGCCGGGGGCGGTCCTGGTGCCGGTGGTGGTCGGGAGCTCGACCGATCTGGACGGCTGCGTCGGAATCGCCCGCGCCCTCGCCGAGCTGGTCGACGACGGCACCGTGGTCGTCGCCTCGTCGGACTTCACCCACCACGGCGCCCGCTACGGATGGTCGCCCTACGACGGGCCCGGGCTGCCCGAGACCCTGCTCGCGGTCGGCCGGCGCACCGCCGAGCGGGCGGTGGCGATGGACCCGCGCGGCTTCCTGACCCAGATCGAGGTGAGCGGCGACACGGTGTGCGGCGCTCGCCCGGTGGCGGTCCTCGCGGCCCTGCTCGAGGGCGCTCTCGACGGGCGCGGCGCGGTGCTCGAGGTGACCACCTCGGGCCACCTCAGCGGCCGCTTCGACCTGTCGGTGACCTACGCGGCGATCGCCTTCGAGGGGAGCTGGACCGGCTGGCGGGCGCGGCCGAGCCCGCCGGACCGCGAGCTGACGGCGACCGAGGGATCGTCGCTCGTCGCGCTCGCGCGAGCGACTCTCGGCAGCCGGCTCCGGCACGACACCAGCGTCGCCTCGTGGTTCGCCGGCCATCCTCCGGCGGACCGCCCGTTGGCGCCGGCCGGCGCCTTCGTGACCGTCAACAACACCGGCCTGGCGGCGCGGACCGAGGGAAAGCTGCGGGCCTGCATGGGGGTCGTCGAGGCGACCGGCCCGGTCGTCGACGCGGTGGTCCAGGCGGCGGTGTGGGCGACCCGCGACCCCCGCTTTCCGCCCCTCGCCGCCGACGAGCTCGACGCGGTCACCCTCGAGGTCTCGGTGCTCTCGCCGATGCGGCCGGTCGGGTCCTACCGCGAGATCGAGGTCGGTCGGCACGGCGTCGTCCTGTCCAAGGACGGCCGTCGTGCGGTCTTCCTGCCGCAGGTCGCCACCGAGCAGGGCTGGGACCGCGAGACCATGCTCGAGCATCTGTCCGTCAAGGCCGGGCTGCCGCGCGACGCCTGGCGCGACGGAGCGGCCTTCGAGGTCTTCACCGCGCAGGTCTTCGAGGAGCACCGGTGAGCCGGAGGCTGACCCGTCGGGAGCTCGCCGCCCTGGCCGGCGGCGCCGCCGTCGCCGGTGCGGTCGGCGGGACGCCGTCCCCGGCCGGCGGGAGCGGCCGCCGGCCCGGCGTCGTCGGCGTGGCGGCGCTGGCGCCGGGCGAGGGGGGACGGGTCGACGGGGCGGCGGCGGATCGGGCGATGGCGGCGGTGCTGGCCGCGGCGACCGGTGCGCCGTCGGCCGCCGAGGCGGTCCGCCTCCTGCTCTCGCCGTCCGACGTCGTCGGGGTCAAGCTCAACTGTCTCGGCGGGAGGAACCTCTCGCCGCGCCCGGAGGTCGTGGACGCGCTGGTCCGGCGCCTGGTCGAGGGCGGGGTCAGGCCGGGGAGCATCATCCTGTTCGAGCGGTCGAGCCGCGAGCTCGAACGGGCCGGGTTCACGATCCGCCGGGATGGCGACGGGCCGCGGTGCTATGGCATCGACAACGACTGGGACCGGACGCCGTCGGAGTCGGGGGCGATCGGCTCGTGCTTCGCCCGCCTGGTCAGCGAGAGCTGCACCGCGCTGATCTCCTTCGGGGTCGTCAAGGACCACGACCTCGCCGGGGTCTCGGCGGGCCTCAAGAACTGGTACGGGGTGATCCACAACCCCAACAAGTACCACGACAACCACTGCGACCCCTATGTCGCTGACGTCGTCCGCCACCCGTTCATCGCCGGCAAGCTGCGCCTCACCGTGCTCGACGGGGTCACCGCCCAGTGCCACGGCGGCCCGGCCTACCGGCCCGATGCGGTGTTCGCTCTCGGCCGGCTCGCGGCGAGCACCGATCCCGTGGCCGCCGACCTCTGGGCGTGGCGGGTGATCGACGCCGAGCGGGTCCGGCGTGGCCTGCCGACCCTCGAGGGGGCCGGTCGGCCCCCGGCGTTCATCGCCACCGCGGCAGGCCGCGGCCTCGGGGTCGGCGACCCCGGGCGGCTGGCCGAGGTCGAGGCGTGAGCCAGCCCGTCGACCGTCGCGGCTTTGCGAGGCTCGTCGCGGCGGGCGCGGCGTCGGCGATCCTGCCGGCGGCCGGCGTGGGCGCGAGGTCGCGGGTGCTGCGGGTGGGCGAGCCGGTCGAGGGGGGCGAGCTGCCGGCTCGCGAGGCGTCGTGGTACCGCCGGCTCGAGGAGGGCCGCGTCGAGTGCGAGCTCTGCCCCCAGGGCTGCACCGTCGCCGATGCCGAGCGGGGGACCTGCGGGGTGCGCGAGAACCGCGGCGGGACCTATGTCACGCTGGTTCACTCGCTGGCCTGCAGCGTCCACGCCGACCCGGTCGAGAAGAAGCCGTTCTTCCACGTCCGGCCCGGCGAGCTCGCCCTGTCGTGGGCCGCCGCCGGCTGCAACGTCGAGTGCAAGTTCTGTCAGAACTGGGAGATCTCGCAGTTCCGCCCGGAGCAGGTGCGCGCCACGTACCTCCCGCCGGAGGCTCTGGTCGACCTCGCCAGGCGGGCCGGGGCACGGCTGACCGCGGCGACCTACTCCGAGCCGGTGGTCTTCTGGGAGTACGTCCGAGACACGGCCCGCGCGGCCCGGGCGGCCGGGCTCCTGCCGACGGTGGTCAGCAACGGCTACATCCGCGAGCAGCCCCTCAAGGAGGTGCTGCCGTTGCTCGGCGCGGTCAAGGTCGACCTCAAGAGCTTCCGCGACGAGTTCTACCGCGACCAGATCCGGGGCCGGCTCGAGCCGGTGCTCAAGGCCCTCGAGGTCATCCGGGCCGCCGAGGTCTGGCTCGAGATCGTCGTCCTGCTCATCCCCACCCTCAACGACTCGGAGGCCGAGGTCCGCGACCTCGCCCGCTGGGTGAAGACCACCCTCGGTCGCGAGGTGCCGGTCCACTTCACCCGTTTCCACCCGACCTACCGGCTGACCGGGCTCCCGCCGACCCCGGTCGCGACCCTCGAGCGCGCCTGGCGGGTCGCCCGGGCCGAAGGTCTCGAGTACGTGTACCTCGGTAACGTGCCGGGCCATCCGGGCGAGAGCACGACCTGCCCAGGGTGCGGGGAGGTCCTGATCCGCCGGGTCGGCTTCCAGGTGCTCGCCAACCGGCTGGTCGACGGCGCCTGCCCGGGCTGCGGGCGGGCGATCCCGGGCGTTTGGCGCTGATGGCGCGTCCGACCACCCTCCTCGGCTACCCGGTGGCCGGTCTGCTCGCCCTGCTCGTCACCTGGGTGGTCTGGGGCAGCACCTACCTCGGGATCCGCCTGGCGGTGCGCGAGGGCGCCGGGTGGGGCCCCTTCTGGCTCGGCGCGGCGCGGGTCTTCGTCGCGGCCGCGGTGCTCCTCGTGGTGTGCCGGCTCCGCCGGGTCCGGGTCCGGCCGTCCGGGCGCGAGCTCGCGGTGATCGCCGGCTCCGGGGTGCTGATGTGGGTCTGCGGCAACGGCGCGGTCAACTGGGCCGAGCAGCGGATCGAGTCGGGGCTCGCCGCCCTGGTGGTCGGCGCGATGCCGATGTGGGTGGTCGTCATGGAGAGCCTTCTCGACCGGCGCCGGCCGGGCCTCCGGCTGGTCGCGGCGGTGGCGGTCGGCTTCGCCGGGCTGGCGGTGCTCACCCTGCCGCTGTGGCGGCACGGTTTGAGCGGCGATCTGGCCGGGGTCGGGGCGGTGGTCTGCGGCGCGATCGCCTGGGGCGCGGGCTCGGTCTGGATGAGCCGGCGGCCGACCGGGGTCGACTCCTTCGCCGTCGCCGGTCTGCAGCAGCTCGCCGGCGGCGTCGGCTTCCTGGTCGCGGCGGCGGCCACCGCCGAGCCGCTGCCGCACCCGACCCCGGAGGCGTGGGCGGCCTTCGCCTATCTCACCGTCTTCGGCTCGGTGGTCGCCTACACCTGCTTCGTCTACGCCCTCAAGGCGCTCCCGACCACCCTGGTCATGACCTACACCTATGTCAACCCGGTGATCGCGGTCATCCTCGGGTGGCTGCTCATCGACGAGCCGATCACCGGCTATACGGTCGCCGGGACCGCGCTCATCGTCGCCGGGGTGTGCGGGGTGTTCTCCGAGAAACGGCGCGCCTTCGTCAGACGCACCGCGCCGCCGCCGCCGCCGGCGGTCACTCGCCGATGATCTTGACCATCACCCGTTTGGCCCGGCGGCCGTCGAACTCGCCGTAGAAGACCTGCTCCCACGGCCCGAGGTCGAGACGCCCGTCGGTGACCGCGACGACGACCTCGCGGCCCATGATCTGCCGTTTGTGGTGGGCGTCGGCGTTGTCCTCGCCGGTGCGGTTGTGGTGGTAGCGCTCGGGCGACGGGTCGAAGGGGGCGAGCTCCTCGAGCCATCTCCGGTAGTCGCGGTGGAGACCGGGCTCGTCGTCGTTGATGAACACCGAGGCGGTGATGTGCATGGCGTTGACCAGGCACAGCCCCTCGCGGATGCCGGAGGAACGGACCTCGGCCTCGACCTCGGGGGTGATGTTGACGAAGCCCATCCGCTCGGGGACCTGCATCACGAGCTTGGCGGTGTGGGATCTCACGGACCTGCACCGTCGTCAGGGTTGCCGGCCGGCGATCGTGACGACGCCGTCATGACGAGCGTCTCTGGGCGGCGAGCTTGACCCCGACCCAGCGGCGGAGCGCCTGGACCGCGCGGTCGGCGGAGCGGAAGACCGGCAGGCCGCCGGCCTCGAGAACCCCGGCGAGGGGGTCGAACCGCCGGCCCGAGTCGACGACCGCGACCAGGGGCGTGTCGTGGCCCCCGGCGATCTCGGGCAGCCGGCGGGCGATCGACCCGGGGTGGTGGACCGACTCGGAGTGGCCCGCATCGGGCGGTAGGGTCTGCATCGCCGGGGTGAGCGGCACGATGCCGGCGACCATCAGGTCGACCCCGGGGTCGCCGAGGATCGCGCCGACGAGCTGGGCATAGGTCTCGTCGTTGGCCATCGGGGTCACGTCGAAGGGGTTCTTGACGTCGACCAGGCCGTCGAGCCGGGAGAGCTCGAGGATGGTCTGGAGGGCGGCGCGGGTCTCGGTCCCGAGCTCGGCGAGGACCAGCCGGGTCCGGTCGCCCTCGATCGAGTCGGCCATGCCGACCGACTCGAAGCCGGCGTTGGACATCGCGACGAGGCGGCGCCCGGTGACCCGCTTGCCGCGAAACGCCACGCTCAGCCGGAGGAGGTCGGAGAACTCGCCGAAGTCGGCGGCGACAAAGGCGCCGGCCTCGGCGATCGCCGCCTCGCAGACCGCGTAGTCGCCGGCCACCGACGCGGTGTGGCCGGCGGTGGCCGAGCGGCCCGCGGTGGTCCGTCCTGCCTTGTAGAAAACGACGTCCTTGCCCTTGGCGACGGTCGCGCGCGCCGCCTGGGCGAAGCGCAGGCCGTCGCCCGGCTGGAAGCCCTCCATGTAGACCGCGAAGACGTCGATCTCGGGGTCGTCCTTGATGCGGTCGAGGAGATCCGCGGCGGTGAGGTCGATCTGGTTACCGATCGACAGCGCGTAGGCCGGGTCGAACCAGGGCATCCGGCTAAGGTTGGCGATGATGTAGGCGCCGGACTGCGAGATGAAGCAGGCGTTTCGCCGGCGGTCGCCGCGCGACTTCGCCAGCTTGCTCTCGGGGATGAACATCGTGTCGTAGCGCCCGGGGTGGGAGATGACCCCGAGCGAGTTGCCGCCAATGAAGACCGGACCCCCGTCCTCGGCCTCGTGGGCGGCCCGGATCTTCGCCTTGAGACGGTCGGCGAGCTCGTGGCTGCCCGCGGTCTCGCCGAGACCGCCGGGGATCAGGATCACCGCGTTGGCCGCGTCGCGGTCGACGACCTCGTCGATCACCTCGGGGACCTGGGCCGCGCCGACCGCCACCACCAGGAGGTCGACCTTGGCCGGCAGGTCGGAGATCGTCGGCACGCAGGCGACGCCGTCGATCCGCTCGACGCCGGGGCGGACGACCCAGGTCCGGGCGCGGTCGAACCCGCCGCCGAGGATGTTGCCCAGGATGATCCGACCCATGTTCATCGCGGTCGAGGAGACGCCGATGACCGCCGCCGACGTCGGCCTGAGCAGGCTGTCGATCTTGGTGATCGGACGGGCGTTGACCCGCGAGCTCGACGCCGAGAAGACGCACACGCCGTCGAGCGGAGCGAGCCGTCTTCGGGTCACCGTGTGGGGGTTGACCTCGAACTCGACGATCTGGAAGTCGGCGTAGGGGTTGAGCTCGGAGAAGTGGTTGGCGAGGCTGATCGTCGCCTGGAAGCACTCGACCAGGACCTCGTCGTCGACCAGGCGGCGCGAGCCGCGCATCGCCCCCGAAAGGCGCTGGTACGACAGGGTCCGCTTGAAGAGCTCGAAGAACTGCGGACCGCTGACCAGACCGGTCGGTGCGATCGCCACCGCGGCGCCCTTGCGGGTCTCGCGGGCCAGGGTCTCCATCTCGACGCCGCCGAGGCCGGCGGTGATGATCGGGCCGAACTCCGAGGTTCGGCGGACGCCGACGAAGAGCTCGGTGGCGAAGCCCCGCGCGTCGGCGTCGACGTACTCGCACAGCAGCACCCCGACCAGGCGGCGGCCGAGCTCCTCGGCGGTGGCGCCGGCGCCGGCCTCGCCGTGCTTGGCGAGGTACTCGGCGTAGGCGGCCGGACCCTCGACCAGCATCGCGTCGATCGCGGCGTCGACCTCGAGCAGGTTCTTGGCGACGATCCGGACGCCGCCCGCCTCGGTCTTGTGGATGATGTCCGGCGACACGATCTTGAGCACGACGTGGCTTCCCGGGATCGCGTCGAGATCGGGCTGGCTCGGCCTCGAGCCGACCGGGACGAGCCGGGCGGCCGGCACCGCCTCGGCGCCGATGGCCCGGAGAAGCTCGTAGCACTCGTGCTCGAACAGCCGGCTGCGGTCCGCCTTGCGGGCCCGTCGGAAAAGCTGCTCGATCAGCGGGAAGTTGATGGTCGCCATGGCTGACCTCGCGATGGGCGGGCGGAGGATTCGGTCGAGCCGGGCATCGCCGCTCAGGCCCCGACCGGCACCTGGTCGCAGGCGCGGATCTCTTCGGATTGGAGAATCGGGGCGGCGAGCTCGGGGTCGGCGACCACCCGGGCCCAGTCGGCGGCGAGGGCCGGGTCGAGGGTCTCGGGGGCGAGCCGGCGGCCGAGCTCGACCGCGGTCGGCACCGGGACGCCGGCCTCGACGAGGCCGCGGAAGAACCGACCGGCAATCCGGCCGAGCCGAAAGGCCTGCTGGTTGACCTCGACGATCGCCGGGCCCTTGCGCTCGAACAGCGCCGCGACGTAGGTGAGGAGGAGCTCCTCGGGGAAGTCGAGCCTCAGCGATGCGGCGCCGACCGCGACCATGTTCTGCGCCCGCAGGTTGCCGGCGGCCTTGGCGATCTGGGCGCCGTCGACCAGGATGCAGCTCGGGAAGGTCGCGAGCTGGGCGAGGACCCGCTCGGGCTCGGGGTAGTCGGGGATGTTGACATAGGGGGTCACGCTCGAGACGATCCAGCCGTCGGGCCTGAGGTAGTGCCAGTAGCGCATCACCTCGAGCGGCTCGACCGAGAGCACCAGGTCGGCGGCGCCCTTCGGGATCAGGTCGGAGTGGATCTCGTGGTCGGCGTAGCGCAGGTGCGACTGGACGGCGCCGCCGCGCTGGGCCATGCCGTGCACCTCGGCCTGCTTGAACTCGAAGCCCGAGGCGAGGGCCGCGTTGTCGATGACGAAGGCGATCGAGAGGATCCCCTGGCCACCCACCCCGGCGAGGATGATGTTCTTGTCCATGGCGCCCTCCTAGGCCTTTTTGATCGCTTCGAGGCAGGAGCGCCGGGCGATGATGACGCTCGGGCCGTCGTAGGCGAGCTCCTCGCGGATGACGGCAACGTTGGCGTCGTGGTTACGCGGGGTCGGCGTGATGACCCGCAGGTGCTCCCTGGCGACCCCGGCGCCGAGGATGATCTGGTCGAGGGTCTCGCCGGTCGACATCGAGCGCTGGGTCCCGGTCATCCCGACGGTGTCGTTGTCGAGCACCAGGACGTTGAGGTTGACGCCCTGCTGGACCGCCGAAAGGAGCGGCGTGATGCCGCCGTGGGAGAAGGTGCTGTCGCCGATCGCCGCGACCGCCGGGGTGTAGCCGGCGTGGGCGGCCCCGGCCGCCATGCCGATCGACGCCCCCATCGCGACGCAGCTGTGGATCGCCTCGAGGGGCGGCAGGGCCGCCAGGGTGTAGCAGCCGATGTCCGAGAACACCTGCGGGTTGTCGAAGGAGCTCAGCGCCTCGTTGAGGGCGCGGAAGCTGTCGGTGTGCGGGCAGCCCTTGCACAGCGCGGGCGGCCGGTTGGCGAGATCGTCGGCGGCGGCGTGGGCGGTCGGCCGGGGGGCCAGGCCGAGGGCTTCGCGAACGATGTCGGGGTCGAGCTCGCCGGTCCGCGGCAGCTCGCCGGTCATCCGCCCCGCGACCCGGACGCCGGCCAGGCCGAACAGCCCGCGGATCATGGTCTCGACGAGCGGGTAGCCGTCCTCGAGGACGAGCAGCTCCTCGACGTGCTCGACGAGCCGCCGGATCGACTCGACGGGGACCGGGTACTGGCGGATCGCGAGCACCGAGTCGTCGCCGCCGGCGAGGTTCTCGCGGTAATAGTTGTCGGCGATGCCGCAGGTGATGACCCCGCGCTTGCCGGCGAGGACGAGCTCGTTGAAGCGGCTCGCCTCGGAGCGGCGGAGCAGCTCGGGCTGCTTCTCGGTGAGGTGCTTGTACTGGACCCGGGCGTTGGACGGCAGCAGGGTCCACTTCTTGATGTCGCGCGACGGGTTGAGCGGGTTGGGGTCGCGGGCCGCCCGGGTCTCGACCCCGGCACGGCTGTGGGCGATCCGGGTAACCAGGCGGACCATGACCGGCAGCGAGAGCTCCTCTGACATGTCGAAGGCCTCGAACATCATGTCGTAGCACTCTTGCTGGTTCCGCGGCTCGAGGCAGGGGATGAGCGCGAACTGGGCGAAGTACCGGCTGTCCTGCTCGTTCTGGCTCGAGTGCATGCCAGGGTCGTCGGCGACCGCGAGGACGAGCCCGCCGTTGGTCCCGGTCACCGCGCTGTTCATGAAGGCGTCGGCGGCGACGTTGAGACCGACGTGCTTCATGCAGACCAGCGCCCGCTTGCCGGCCCAGCTCATGCCGAGGGCCTCCTCGTAGGCGACCTTCTCGTTGGTCGACCAGAAGGCGTGGACGCCGCCCATGTGCTTGGTGGCGCGCTCGACGAACTCGAAGATCTCGGTCGAGGGCGTGCCCGGGTAGGCGTAGACGCCGCTCAGACCGGAGTGGATGGCGCCGAGACCGACTGCCTCGTCCCCCAGCAGGATTTCACGTGACATCGACGAGCTCCCTTCCGGCCGAATCGGCTGAGATGGTCCGCTGCTCGAGACGGGCTAGCGGCGCCGCTCTCGAGGATTGGAATTGTAGAGCATCGGCGGACGAGCCGCACGGTCTATAATCCGCCCATGTCGGACGCGCCCCGCATCCTCGTCACCAATGACGACGGCTACTCCGCCGAGGGGATCTCGGCCCTCATGGAGGCGCTCGACGGGCTCGGCGAGCTCTGGCTGGTGGCCCCCGACGGCGAGCAGTCGGCGGTCTCCCACGCCCTGACCCTCGACCGGCCGCTGCGGGTGCGAAAGGTCGGCGAGCGCCGCTTCGCGGTCAACGGCACACCGACCGACTGCGTGACCCTGGGGATCTCCAACCTGCTCGGCGACCGGCCCCCCGACCTCGTGGTATCGGGGATCAACCGGGGCGGCAACATGGGGGTCGACGTCCACTACTCGGGCACCGTGTCGGCGGCCTTCGAGGGGGTCATCCTCGGCTACCCGGCGATCGCGGTGTCGCAGGTGGCGGGCGAGGGGATGACCTGGGAGGCCTCGGCGGCCCTCGCCCGCGAGCTCGCCGCGTGGGTCCTCGAGCACGGGCTGCCGCCGTCGACCCTGCTCAACGCCAACGTGCCGCTCGGGCCGCCGCGCGGGCTCAAGCTGACCCGTCTCGGCGTCCGCAGATACACCGAGGGGGTGGTCGAGCAGCGCGACCCGCGGGGCCGCCGGATCTACTGGATCGGCGGCGGCGAGCCGGTCTGGGAGGCGATCCCGGGCACCGACTTCCACGAGGTCGGCGCCGGCTTCATCTCGGTCACGCCCCTCCACCTCGACATGACCGGGCTCGAGGTTCTCGACCAGCTCGAGGATCTCAAGCCGTCGTTCCTCGATCACCCGAACGGCCGCGGAGGGGCCTCGTGACCGCGGCCGACGGCTACGACTACCGTCGGGTCCAGATGGTCGAGGCCCTCGAGCGGCTCGGCATCACCGACCTGCGGGTGCTCGAGGCGATGCGGCGGGTTCCCCGCGACCTCTTCGTCCCCGAGGCCTACCGCCAGGTGGCCTACTCGGAGGACGTGTCGATCAACATCGGCGAGGGTCAGACGATCTCGCAGCCGCGAGTCGTCGCCTCGATGACCCAGGCGGCACGGATCGGCGCCGACGACAAGGTGCTCGAGATCGGGACCGGGTCGGGCTATCAGGCGGCGGTGCTCGCCCAGCTCGCCCGGTTCGTCTTCTCGGTCGAGCGCATCCCGTCGCTCGCCCGGACGGCGAAGGCCACCCTCGACCACCTGGGGATCGAGAACGTCACGGTCAAGGTCATGGACGGCACCCTCGGCTGGCGGGCCTTCGCCCCCTTCGACGCGATCCTGGTCACCGCCGCCGCCCCCGAGGTGCCGCAGCCCCTCGTCGAGCAGCTCGCCGAGGGGGGCCGGCTCGTCGTCCCGGTCGGCGCCCGCGACACCCAGGTCATCCGGGTGGTCGAGAGGCGGGGCGCCCGTACCGTGGTCTCCGAGCTCCAGGGCGCCTGCTTCGTGCCGCTCATCGGCCGGCACGGCTGGGCCGGCGAGGGGAGGTGAGGGCGGTGCTCGAGTCGGTCCACCAGCTCAAGATCTGGCTCTTCGGGCTGGTCGACTCCTTCGCCGCCTCGCCCCACCCGGGCTGGTGGCTGTTCGCCCTCGCGGTGGCCGAGAGCTCGTTCTTCCCGATCCCCCCGGACGTGCTGCTGGTCACCCTCGGCGTCGCTCGGCCCGAGCTGGCGATCTGGTACGGGGTCGTCACCTCGGTGGGGAGCGTGCTCGGCGGCGGGATCGGGTACGCGATCGGGCTGTACGGCGGCCGGCCCCTGCTCTACCTGGTGTTCTCAGCCCACAAGATCCGTGCGGTCGAGCGGCTGTACGACCGGTACAACGCCTGGGCGACCGGGATCGCCGGTCTGACGCCGATCCCCTACAAGCTCTTCACCATCGCCGGCGGCGCCTTCAAGATCAACTTCAAGGTCTTCATGCTCGCGTCGCTGGCCTCGCGCAGCCTCCGCTTCATGGCCGAGGGGGTGCTGCTCTACTTCTTCGGCGAGCCGATCAGGGACTTCCTCTACCGCCAGTTCAACTGGCTGTCGATCGCCTTCGTCATCCTGCTGGTCGGCGGCTTCTGGCTGGTCTCCCACATCGGCCGGCGCCACGCCGCGGCGGCCGTGCCGGAGGAGGAGCCGTGAGCCTCGCCCACCGGGTGCGGGTTCACGGCCGGGTCCAGGGCGTCGGCTTCCGCGCCTTCGTCCTGCGAGAGGCGGAGCTCCGTGACCTGTCGGGCTGGGTGCGGAACCGGTTCGACGGCACCGTCGAGGCGCTGGTCTTCGGCGACGACAACGCGGTCGACGGGCTGCTCCAGCGGATCCGGGAGGGGCCACGGTTCGGCCGCGTCGACCGGGTCGACGTCACCGTCGAGGCGGTCGACGGCGAGCCCCCGCGCGGCTGCCACGTCCGGCCCGACCGCTGATGCCGGAGCTGCTCCCCCCGGTCGGCGGCCACGGACGTCGGACCGTCGCCGCCGTTCTCGAGGGCCTCGCGGGGTCGGGAGTGCCGATGCCGCCGGTCGTCCTCGTCGGCGAGATCGACGATCGGTGGTGGCGCCACGCGGTCGGCCTCCCGGTGGAGACCCGCCGGCGCTCGGTGGTCGCCGCGGCGTCGGAGGCGGCACTGTGGCGGGCGGTCGGCCTCGAGATCGGCGGTGCGGTCCGGCTCCCGGTCTCGACGCCCGCCCTCGAGGAGGCCTGCCGGGCTGCGGCGACGGGGGGTGTCGCGCCTCCGGCGGCCACGGAGGGGGTGGTCGAGGCCCTGCTCGCCACCGGTGAACGGCTGTGGGCCGTGGCCTACACTCCGTGCGAGCTGTGGCGGAGGCAGTGGGGGGCGCGCCGCCTCCACCGTCGGCTCGCGGCGATCGCCGAGCGCCTCGGTGCGCCGCCGGTGATCGTCCCGGGGCCGGCCCTTGTCGTCGCGGGCGGCGACGACGGGGACATGGCGGAGGCCTGTCGGGAGGACCCGCCGGCGCGGCTGATCGATCTGTCGGGGCGGCTCGGGTCGGACCGTCCCGGGGCGATCGGGCTGGCGTCGGCGGTGCGTGCCATCGACGCTGCCGCGGCGGCCGATCCGTGGCCCGTGGTCCTGCCGGTGATGGAGCTGCCCACGGGGCGTCAGGTCGGACGGTGGTCGTCGGCCCGGACGACCCTCGCCGAAGGCCCCGGGTGGCTCGCGGCCCCGGCGGGAGAGCCGGCGGACGGGCGGACCTGGCGGCTCGAGAGCGGGGGGCCGGAGGTCGAGGTCGTCGACCTCGATGGCGAGGTCGATCTCGCCTCCGACCCGCGGGAGGTGCTCCGCCTGCCCGGGTTGATCGGCGCCGAGCTGCGTCGCGGCAGCCCGGCGGCCCTGCTCGCCGGGCGGCTGGCGCGCCACGAGGGGCGTGGCGGCCGGCCGATCTGGATCCCCTCGGTCGACATCGAGGGCGTGCGGTTCGTGCTCGGGCTGCCCGGGCCGATCTGGGTCGACGGGCCGGGGGTTCCTGCGCCGCGATGATGCACCGTCCGATTGACAGGGGTGGACCCCGGGACTAGGATCGACCCCCCGTGGGGCTATAGCTCAGGTGGACAGAGCAGGAGTTTCCTAAACTCAAGGTCGCAGGTTCGAGTCCTGCTAGCCCCGCCACCCGCCGTCTGTCGTCGCCGCTCCTGTCTCCTTCGTTGCCGCGGTCGCTCCCGCTCCCGCTCCCGCTCCCGTTGAACAGGCGCTCCGGGGACGCGTGCGGGTTCTCACAGGCACCGGCCTTCCGGGCCGCGCGGCCCTGTGGGCCGCGCGGCCCGGCGTCGCGTCGCCGGCACGGTCGCTCGTGGCGAACCGGGAGAGCTGCGACCGTGCCGGCGACGCGAGCGGCGGCCTGCATCGTGACCGGGACACCTGCTCAGAGGCGCGCCTCCCGGGGGTGCCCGGCTGGACATTGTGCGCAAGGCGAGACGGACGAGAGCGCGCCTCTGAGCACAATGTCGAGCCCGGCACACCCGGTGAGCAGCGGTGCTCAGAGAGGGCTCTGATCTTCGCTCCGGCGAGGCGATCGGGTCACGGATGGAGCAACCGCCAGGTGATGGCCCTGACCTCGTCGAACAACGCGAGAACCCGCCGCGCAGCGGCGGCCTCAAGGACTCCGGCTGCGAGAAGCAAACGGAGGTGGGCGTCGGTCTCCTTGGCGGAGCCGTAGGCGATCCGCCAGTGATGGAGCCGATCCCTTCCTGACCGGCCGTGGCCCTCGGCCAAGTTTGCCGGCACCGAGCTCGCGGCG
>JALOLD010000103.1 GCA_025456145.1 Thermoanaerobaculales bacterium
GACGGCTCTGTGCCTCTGAGCCTCTGTGGTGAATCACGAGCGCTCCCGGCCCTCCGCCAACCCCTGCGATGACCCTGATCTCTTTGCGACGGCTTCGTGTTCTCCTTCGTGTCTTCGTGCCTTCGTGGTTGCGACGGCTCTGTGCCTCTGAGCCTCTGTGGTGAATCACGGACGCTCCCGGCCCTCCGCCAACCCCTGCGATGACCCTGATCTCTTTGCGACGGCTTCGTGTTCTCCTTCGTGTCTTCGTGCCTTCGTGGTTGCGACGTGTTGGCCGCGGTCGCATCGGGATCGGAACCGAATGTCGGTCGCACTGCGGTCGCGACGCCCGGTATGAGATCATCCGGCCATGACGACCCGCTACCTCATCGTGGCCGACCCGCTCGAGCGCCTCAATCCGGTCTTCGACCTCGGGGTGTGCGTCAGCGTCGAGCTGCTCGCTCGCGGCATCGCCGTCGACTACCTCGACCTGTACGCCAGCGACGCCGCGCGCCCGATCGCCGACTACCTGGCGGCGCTGCCGGTGCGCCAGGTCCTCGACGCCGACCCGGCGGCCGCCGAGTTCTGGAGGCTGGGGGAGGTCCGCCCCGCGTCGATCACCGACTACCAGGTCGTCCTCCACCGCACCGATCCGCCGGTCGACGAGCGCTTCATCCGTTACGCCCGGCACTTCGAGTCGGCCCCGGCGGCGGTCCTCCAGGTCAACCGGCCGCCCGCGACCTATCAGCTGTCCGAGCACACGGTCCACCTGCGCTACCCCGAGTACGCCGCCCCGACCACCGTCGCGACCTCGCTCGGCGAGCTCGTGGCCGCGGTCCGGGCGCAGCCCGGCGAGGCGGTGTGCAAGCCCAAGAACACCTACTGCGGGATCGGGATCGACTTCGTTCCACGCGACGCCCCCGAGGATCGGCTGCGCCGGTTCTACGACGAGTGGGGGCCCGAGGTCATCGTCCAGCCTTTCCTCGAGGCGATCCAGGAGAGCGGCGATTTGCGGATCCTGACCATC
Organism: Thermoanaerobaculales bacterium; assembly: GCA_025456145.1. Taxonomy (GTDB): domain Bacteria; phylum Acidobacteriota; class Thermoanaerobaculia; order Thermoanaerobaculales; family Sulfomarinibacteraceae; genus JAHECW01. Next base: position 1,007 of record JALOLD010000103.1, read on the forward strand.
GGGCAGCGGGTCCTCGGCTCGGTGCTGCGGGTCCCGGCGGCGGGGTCGCGGCTCGCCAACCTCCACCAGGGGGCGACCGCCGCGGCCCTCGCGCCGACCGAGCGCCAGCTCGAGGCCTGCCGGGTGGTCGCCGCCGACCTCAACCCGCTCGGGCTCTATCTTCTCGGTCTCGACTTCATCGGCGAGCACCTCACCGAGGTCAACATCACCTCGCCGACCACCATCGTCCAGATCAACCGGGTCAACGGCATCCGCGCCGACCGCGATCTGGTCGACGAGCTCGAGGGGATGTGGCGGGAGCTCGCGGCCGGTGGCTGAGCGCCTCGACAACCCCAAGGCGCGGATGAACCGCGTGATCTGCCGCGGCGCGCCGGTGCCCGACGGGTGGGTGGTGGTCGGCGAGCACCACAGCCCGGCCTGTCCGGGCGACGGCGCCAACGCCTGGGTGATCAAGCGCCCCGGGCGGCGCGAGGTGGTGGCGGCCGGCTCGCCGGTGCCCGCGGGCTACCGGAAGGTCCGCGAGACCGCCGTCGCCGGCGCCGACGCCCCCGGCTGGCTCATCGAGCGCGCCGACTGACGCCCGTCCTCGACCGCCGGGACGTTCGCTTTGTCGGGAGCCCGTCCATCGCAGATTGAAACGCCAAGAACGCCAAGGGCGCGCCAAGGACGCGAAGCCATCGCATGAGCTTCTGAGCCATCGCATGCGAGCGAACGACCGATCCGGAGGATCCCCGTCTGCCTCCACGACCCCGCACCGTCACGTCCTTCGTGCTCGGCTTCGTGTCTTCGTGGTTGCGACGGCAGACCGGACGTCGCCCGGAGTGGGGCGAGCTACTTGCGGCTGGCGAGGAAATCGGCGAGGCGCTGCTGGTCGCTGCCCTGGAACGAGGTGAAGCGGATCCCGAGGCCGTCGGTCCCCTCGGTCCGCTTCTCGCTACGCCGGCTGATCGTCCCGGTGCCGCGGATCGGCGCGGTGTCGGCGGGCAGGCTGATCTCGAAGTCGATCGTCGCGCCCTTGGGGTAGTGGCCGAAGCCGCGGATCAGCACCCCGGTCGAGGACAGGTTCTGGGTCTGGCAGAAGGACTGGATCGGCTTGCCCTGGACGTGGATCTTGATCCGCGCGTTCATCGTCACCGGGACCCGCGGCGCGACCTTGACCAGCTCGGAGACCGTCGCCTGGAGCTTCGACGAGACCTCGCGCTCGCTGAGCACCTTGTTGGCGCCATGCCCGATGTGCTTCTCGGCGAGCTCGGTGACCTGGTGCGGGGCGACCAGGATGACGCCGCTCTGCTGGCAGGCCGAGCCGCGGGTCCGCAGCGCCCTGAGAAAGACGTCGAAGGCCCCGCCGGCCGGTTGCAGCCCGGCGATGACCACGTCGAACGGGGTGATCTGGACGTGGTCCTTGAGGTAGGAGTCCCAGGGCGCGCGGTGGATGTCGAAGCCGAGCGGCCCGAGGACGTTGACGATCGCGTTGTAGACCGGGTCGTCGACGCCGGTGACGAGGACCTGTCCGCGTGAGGAGGTGATCATGACGGCTCCGAGTGTAGCGCACCGCGGGGTGGCGCCTGTGACCCACCCCACAGGAATCGTTCTCGCATCGTATCAGGGAGCGGTCCCGAGGACGAGCCCCGGGACGTAGATCGGGTCGCCGGTCGTCTCGTCGACCACCGAGGCGTGGGCGAAGAAGGCCGCGCCGGCGGTCGGGCAGCGCACCTCGGCCCAGGCCTCGCCGACGAAGCCGAGCTCGCCGTCGAGCAGCCTCTCGACCTGGACGAAGCCGTTGGCGGGAAGCTCGACGGTGTGCTCGCCGATCGAGGCCCCGCCGCCGTCGAAGGCCTCGACGGTGCACGACGCTGCGCTCGAGGCGAGCGAGGTCAGACCGAGGTTGGTCCGGGCGCCGGGAAGCGAGCTCAGGCCGGCGAGGACGACCGTTGCCTCGGGGCCGGCGGCGGCGCTCGCGGCGAAGGCCGGGATGAGCTGGCCATAGGTGCCCGAGGCGTCGTCGTTGTAGGTCCGGCTCGCGGCGTGGACCCCGGGACCCGAGGCGGTCACCCGCAGCCAGCCCTTGCCCTGCTCGCCGAACAGCCCGCCGACCACGTCGTCGAAGTGGAGGGTCGCGCCGGGCTCGATCTCCATCACCATCGAGGCGATCGAGGCGCCGCTCGAGCGGACGTACTCGACCGTGACCTGTCGGGTCTCGGCGGCGGTGTTGACGACGTCGAGCTGGGACCGCCAGGTGGTTCCGCCAGCCCCGGGGAGCGCCGCCGCCGCGGGGATGACCAGATCGCCGCCGTCGGGGTCGCCGCCGATGAGCTGGGGCAGGGCGAGGGTCGGGTCGGAGGAGGCGTCGTCGACCACCGAGGCGTAGGCGAGGTAGCGAGCCCCGGGGTCGGCCGCGGTGAAGGTCGCCGAGCCGCCGCGGATCGTCTCGCCGGTCAGCCTCGAGATCACCGCGACGATCTGGCGGAAGGCGCCCGGCTGGGCCTCGATCCGCCGCGTGCCGATGAGTTGGCCCGCGCTGTCATTGAACCAGAGGTCGACCGCGAGGGGCGTTTCGCCGAGGTTGAGGATGCCGACGTTGGTGTGGAAGCCGCCGTTGCCGGCGAGCCCGGCGAGCACGTAGCGGCCGCCTCCGGTCAGGGCGTCGGCGTGGGCCGTCGCGCCGACCAGCTGGCCGTAGGTGCCGCCTTCGTCGCTGGCGAAGGTCCGCGAGACCGCGATCAGCCCGTCGCCGGCCGACCGCAGGGTGACGCCCCCGGTGCCGGTGTGACCGGTCGCCGCGACGAGGTCGGAGACCACCCGCTGCGACCTCGCCGGGACCTCGATCCCGGCGTCGGGCGGATCGTCGCCCGAGCGGCCGCTGCCGTCCCGGAACAGAAGATCGGTGGGCAGCGCCGCGTCGGTCGGGTTGACCAGGTAGGCGCGGGTCGTCCAGCGGGCGTCGCCGAGCCCCGGGCCGCTGGCCGCCGCCGGGAAGCTCGCCGCGACGGCCGGGCCGTCGGCGACGTGGGCGACCAGCGGCAGCCGGGCGACCGGGACCGCCGGGTCGTTGCTGTGGACCGTGAGGTGGCCCTCGAGGGTCCCGGCGGCGTCCGGGGCGAGACCGACGACGATCGTCTCGGCGGCGCCGGTGGCGACGGCGAAGGGCGCCGCCGGGGAGACCAGGACGAAGGGCGGGGTCACGACCAGGGCGCTGACCTGGAGCTCCTCGGTACCGGTGTTGGCCACGCGAAGGGTCGCGGTGATGTCATCATCGCCGACCCCGAGCGAGAGCGCCGCCGGGGTGAGCTCGAGACGCGGCGCGCCGTCGGCGGTGGCGGCGATCCGCACCGTCTTGAGGGGGTTGGCCGGGTCGCCCTGGTGGAAGACCACCGAGCCCTCGGCGGGGCCGACCGCGATCGGGTGGAAGCGCACCCGCACCTCGTTCGAGCTCCCCGGGGCGAGCACCGCGGGCACGCTCGAGGCGAGGAAGAAGCCGTCGCCGGTGACCGCGGTCTGGACGGGCAGCGGCCTGCCGCCGAGGTTGAGGACATCGAAGCCGCCCTCGCCGGTCCCGCCGAGGGGGGTCCGGCCGATCGTCGCCGACGACGGCGCGGCGAGCCTCCCCTCGTCGTAGAGCGAGCCGGTGCCGGCCATCGGGACCAGCGCGACGCCGCCGCGGTCGGGGTCGTTGCTCAGGATCGCCAGCTGGTCGCTCTGCCGGCCGTAGCCGGTCGGGTCGAAGCGGAGGTCGAGGGTGCGGGTCTCGCCGGGCGGGATCGTGAGGGGCAGGGTCGGGGGGTCGACGAGACGGAAGACGCTGCCGGTCTGGAGCTCGAGCTCGTGGATCAGAAGGTCGGCGCCGCCGGTGTTGGTCAGGGGCAGCTGCCGGGTCTCGGTCGCGGTGCCCGGGACGAGCCCGAAGTCGTAGCCGTCGGGGAAGTCGGCGCCGAGCTCGAGGTCGGGCTCGGAGACGTGGGCGATCTCGGCGAGCACGTGGCGGTCGTGGTTGAGCTCGACCGCGGTGGCCTCGGCCTGGAGGGCCAGGACGACCGTCTGCTCGGCCTCGGCCTCGAGCCACACCCGGTGCTCCTCGGCGCCGGCGATGGTGGTGACGCGGACGCTCATCGGCATCCGGAACAGCCCGGTGTTGGTCTGGACCTGGCGGACCGTGAGCTCGACCGCCGGGCCGGCGACGCTCTCCCACGAGTAGACGTAGCGCGGCCGGTAGAGCCCGTACACCCACTGGTCGAAGAACCAGTCGAGCTCGATCCCGCCCGCCGCCTCCATCGCCGTCTCGAGCTCGTCGGTAGTCCCGGTGGCGCCGGCGTTGGCCGCCCGGTAGGCGGCCATGGCGTCGAAGAAGGCGTCGTCGCCGATGACGTGGCGGAGCATCCAGGCGACCCACGAGCCCTTGGCGTAGATCGTCCATGAGAAGGGGACCGGGTTGTCGTAGACCGGGCCCGAGAACCAGCCCCGCCAGTCCTCGTCGTCGAGGTAGCCGGCGAGGACGTCGGGTCCGAGGTGCTCGGCCCACAGCCACTCGGTGTGGGTGGCGAAGCCCTCGTTGAGCCAGGTGTCGCGCCAGTCGTCCATGGTCACCCAGTCGCCCCACCACTGGTGTCCCATCTCGTGGACGTTTAGCCACTCCATCCACGGGTCGCCGACCTGGTAGACCGAAAGGGTGGTCATCGTCTGGTGCTCCATCCCGCCGCCGAAGAAGACCGTCGCGTTGCCGTACTTCTCGTCGAGGAAGGGGTACTCGCCCCAGTGCCCGGCCATGACCTCCATCTGCGGCACGCAGACCGCGAGGTCGGCCTCGGCCTGGGCGGCGACCGGAGGCATCGCCCACAGGCCGACCGGCATGGTCGTGCCGTCGAGCCCGGTGTAGGTCGACTCGGAGTAGGCGAAGTCGGAGATGTGCATGACCACCAGGTAGGTCGGCACCGGGTAGTGCGACGACCAGACCGCGGTCGAGGTGCCGTCGCCGTTGTCCTCGTACGACCGCTCGAGGCCGTTCGACGCGACGTCGAGCCCCTCGGGCACGGTCACCCGCAGGGTCACCGTCGCCTTGTCGTCGGGCCGGTCGTTGCACGGCCACCAGACCCGGGCGCCATAGGGCTGGGCGAAGGTGTGGATCACCGGGACGCCGCCGTTGGAGTACCAGTTGACCCCGGTCGAGCCGATCAGCCCGTCGCGCCAGGCGTGGCCGCCATAGGTCACGAGCAGCCGCGCCCCGCCGCCCGCCGGGAGCGGCCGGGCCAGGGTGATCGCCAACCGGTCGTCGGCGTGCCTGAAGGCCAGGGCGAGCGGGGTGTCGTAGGGGTAGCGCTCGTCGCCGAGCTGGAGTACCGAGAGGATCCGGAGACCGAGATCGGCGTCGAGCTCGATCGTGGCGAGGCCGTCGTCGACCGCGGTCAGATCGAGGGTGACCGAGCCCGAGAGCACCTGGCGCGAAGGGTCGACGTGGAGGTCGAGGTCGTAATGGAGGATGTCGTAGCCGACCGGCGCCGCCGGGTCGGCCCAGCTCTTGCGGCCGTCCGGCCGTGAGGCGGTCGACGCCTCGAAGGCGGCGCGCTTGGACGCGCCCTCCTCGAGCTGGTGGCGGAC
>JALOLD010000058.1 GCA_025456145.1 Thermoanaerobaculales bacterium
GACGAAGACGGCGACTCCGAGGGCGATGGTTGTCATCGACGCTCCAAACTACAGCTGGATCCCCGCGAACGCCATGAAGGCGATCGCCATCAGGCCGGTGATGAGGAAAGTGATGCCGAGACCGCGCAGGGCCGGCGGCACGTCGGAGTAGACGAGCTTCTCCCGGACGGCGGCGAGCGCGACGATCGCAAGCCACCAGCCGATGCCCGATCCGAAGCCGAAGACCGTGCTCTCGCCGAGATCGTAGTCCCGCTCGACCATGAACAACGCCGCCCCCAAAATGGCGCAGTTCACGGCGATCAGCGGCAGGAAGACGCCGAGGGCCGCATAGAGCTTCGGCACGTACCGGTCGAGCGCCATCTCGACGACCTGCACCGACGCCGCGATCGACCCGATGAAGGCGAGGAAGCGGACGAAGCTGAGATCGACCGTCGACCACGCCGGGTTGAGCCAGGTCAGGGCGCCCTCGCTGAGCAGGTACCGATAGAGGAGGTAGTTGAGGGGCGTCGTGACGGTCAGGACGAAGGTCACGGCGGCGCCGAGCCCGACCGCGGTCTCGACCCTCTTCGACACGGCGAGGAACGAGCACATGCCGAGGAAGAAGGCGAGCGCCATGTTCTCGACGAAGACCGCCTTGACCGCGAGGCTGAGGTAGTGCTCGAGCATCTCAGTGCTCCTGCAGCTCGGGCTTGCGCGTCCGCAGCACCCAGATGAAGAGGCCGATCAGGAAGAAGGCGCCCGGCGAGAGCACGAACAGACCGTTGGGCTGGTACCACCCGCCCTCGGTGACCACCGGAAGGACCTGGTAGCCGAACAGCTTGCCGGCGCCGAAGAGCTCCCGGAAGAAGCCGACCGCGATCAGGATCAGGCTGTAGCCGAGCCCGTTGCCGATCCCGTCGAGCAGGCTGTCGAGGGGCGGGTTCTGCATGGCGAAGGCCTCGGCGCGGCCCATCAGGATGCAGTTGGTGATGATCAGGCCGACGAAGACCGAGAGCTGCTTCGAGATGTCGTAGACGAAGGCCTGCAGCACCTGGTCGGTGACGATCACCAACGAGGCGATGATGGTCAGCTGGACGATGATCCGGATCGACGGCGGAACGTGATTGCGGATCAGCGACACCGAAAGGTTCGACAGGCTGAGCACCACGGTCACCGCGATCGCCATCACGATCGAGGTCTCGAGCTTGGTGGTCACGGCGAGGGCCGAGCAGATGCCGAGGACCTGCGTCGCGATCGGGTTGTCGTTGAAAAGGGGATCGAGCAGGGCAGCCTTCTGCTTGCGGTTCATACGACGCCCCCTCCCGTAGCGCGGACACGGTCCAGGTAGGGGCCGAAACCGTCGTCGGAGAGCCAGAAGCGGACCAGGTGCGAGACCCCGCGGCCGGTGATCGTGGCCCCGGACAGACCGTCAACCCGATACGGGTCGTCCGCCGGCGGACCGGCGTGCCCCTTGATCACCTCGATGGCGACGTCGCCCCGGTCGTCGAAGGCCTGCCGGCCGGGCGTAAAAGGTGATCCCCTCGATGGTCGTCGTGTCCGGGGCCAGTGCGATGAAGCCGTAGAGCGTCGACCACAGCCCCTTGCCCTCGATCGGCAGGATCAGCATCTCGACCCCGCCGTCGCCGGTCTTCTGGTAGACCACCGCCCGGTTGGGCACGCGCAGCAGGCCGGCGTTGTTGGCGGGCGCCGGGCGGCTCGCGGCCGGGTCCTTGACGGCCTTTCGCTGATCATAGGTGGAAGGGTCCAGCTCGTCGTCGTACTCGCCGGTCGCCAGATCGACCGCGCGGGCGACGATCCTCTCGGCGAAGATCCGCTGGACCTCGGCGGCGTCCACCGACTGCCCCGGCTCGATGAGCCCGGCGACCCTGAGAACCTGCTTCTGCCGGTCGAGGGCCTTGTTCTGCGCCTGCAGCGGCCGCAGCGCGACCGCGGCGCTCGCCACGACGATCGAGCACGCCAGGCAGACGGTCGCCGCAAAGCCGACGATGTAGGCGTTACTGTGCTTGGGCATGCCGCGCCACCCTCCGTTTGATGTTCGCCTGAACGACGAAGTGATCGATGAACGGAGCGAACATGTTCATGAACAGGATCGCCAGCATCATCCCCTCGGGGTAGGCCGGGTTGACCACCCTGACCAGCACCACCATCACCCCGATCCCGAAGCCGTACACCCACCGCCCCTTGTCGGTGAAGGCCGACGACACCGGGTCGGTCGCCATGAAGACCGTGCCGAAGGCCCAGCCGCCGAGCACGACGTGCCAGCCGAAGGGAACCCCGAACGCCGGGCTGCTGGCCGAGCCGACCGCGTTGAGCAACGTCACAGTCGCGGCGGTGCCGAGCGTCACGCCGGCCATGGTCCGCCACGACCCGATCCCGGTGGCGATCAGGATGACCGCGCCGACCAGGCAGAGCAGGGTCGAGGTCTCCCCCATCGAGCCGGGAATCAGCCCGATGAAGGCCTGCCACCACGCCGCCGATCCGACCGCGCCGAGGGTCTCTGGGCCGTCGCCCATCGCCCGGGCGAGCCAGGTCGCGCCGGTGAATCCGTCGACGCCGACGAAGTCGGCGGCGATCCAGGGCGAGTCGCCCGAGATCTCCGCCGGGTAGGCGAAGAACAGGAAGGCCCGGGCGGTCAGAGCCGGGTTGAGGAAGTTCATGCCGGTGCCGCCGAACACCTCCTTGCCGACGATCACGCCGAAGGCGACCCCGGTCGCCACCTGCCACAGCGGGATGGTCGGCGGCAGCGTCAGCGGCAGCAGGAAGCCGGTCACGAAGAAGCCTTCGTTGACCTCGTGCCCGCGGATCATCGCGGTCGCGATCTCGATCCCGATGCCGACCGCGAAGCCGACCGCGAAGACCGGGATGAAGTACAGGGCGCCGTGGACGAAGCAGGCGACGAGATCGGTCGAGAAGTCGAAGCCCAACGCCGTGAAGAGGCGGGTCTGCCAGCGGTCGAGCGGCGTCGCGCCGGCGGCGATCGCCCGATGGGCCTGCAGGCCGGTGTTGTACATCGCCATGAAAACGACCGGCATGAGCGCGATCACGACCGCGATCATCATCCGTTTGAGGTCGAGCCCGTCGCGCACGTGGACGGTGCCCCGGTTGACCTTGCCCGGGGTGAAGAAGAGCGTGTCCGCAGACTCGTAGAGCGGGTAGAAGAGCTCGAGCTTGCCGCCGCGGTCGAAGTGCGGCTCGAGCCGGTCGAGCAGGGTGCGGAGGAGACGCATCAGCCCTCCTTCCAGATCTCGAGGAGATTGCGGCGCAGCGCGGGGCCGTAGTCCTCCTTGCCCGGGCAGACGAAGGTGCACAAGGCGAGGTCCTCCTCGTCGAGCTCGAGGCAGCCCAGCGCCTCGGCCCGCTCGAGGTCGCCCATCAGCAGGGCGCGGAGCAGGAAGGTCGGCAGGATGTCGAGGGGCATGACCCGCTCGAAGAGCCCGATCGGCACCATCGCCCGATGGGCGCCGTTGGTGGTCGTCGTGAACTCGTAGCGGGCCGATCGTCCGCGCAGCGCCGAGCCGTAGGCGCGGGTCACCGAGTAGAGGTCGAAGCCCGGCCGGAGCCAGCCCAAGAAGCGCCGCCGGTCGTCCTCCTCGAGGCACGAGACCTGGTTCGCGTAGCGGCCGAGGTGTCCGAGCACGTCGCCCGAGGCGGTGTCGCCGTGGAGCACCGACCCGGAGACGACGCGCACCCGACCCGGTCGCAGCTCGCCGGCCACCAGCGGTCCGATCTCGGCGCCGAGCCTCGTCGCGAGCAACCTCGGCCGGATCGCCATCGGCCCGCCGAGGGCGACCACCCGGCGGACATCGAGTCGGCCGGTGGCGAAGAGCGCACCGATCGCCGCGACGTCCTGGTAGCCGATGGTCCAGACCGTGTGGTCCCGGCTGACCGGGTCGAGGACGTGGATGTGCGTCCCGGCGAGCCCGGCCGGGTGCGGACCCGCGAAGTGCTCGACCTGCACCCGGTCGACCCCGCCACCGTCGAACACCGAGCCCGGCCGGCAGCACAGGTAGACCGGACCGGCGGTGAGCCGGGTCAATGCCCCGAGGCCACGGTTGAAGTCGTCGAGCCGACCGGCGAGGACGACCTCCGGGTCGGCCGCCAGAGGGCTGGTATCGATCGCGGTCACGAAGATCGAGCTGCAGCTCTCGGCGGGGCCGGGCACCTTGGAGTACGGCCGGGTTCGCAGCGCGGTCCACTGACCGGACTCGACGAGCAGCGCCCGCACCTCGTCACCGTCGAGCGACGGGATCGGCCTCCCGGTGAAGCTGGAGAATGGCTGCAGGTCGTCCTCGACCGGCCGTTCTGCTCGCTCGGTCTCGCTGAGCTCGACGACGATCGACTGGAAAGCCCGTCGGGCGCCGCGGTTGACGGCGACCACGGTGCCCCCTCCGGGTGAGGTGAAACGGACCCCTTCGGTCTTCCGGTCCTCGAAAAGGACCTGCCCGCGCCGCACCCGGTCCCCGACCGTCACGCGCATCCGCGGCTTCATGAACGGGTAGTCCCGGTCGAGCAGCGCGACCCGCACCGGGCCGGACGCGTGGTCGATCTCGGGGGCCGGCGCGCCGGCGATCGGAAGGTCGAGCCCCTTCTTGATCGTGTGCAAGGCCATGTCGGTTCTGCTACCTCCCGATCGCTATGCGCAACACCCCGAGCCCCTGAAAACCGTCCCGCCGGACGGGAAGGGCTGACCAAGAATAAACCGGAATCCGCGACCGTTAAAGTCTGTGTTTCACGCCGCGCGACGACAGGTTGGCGGTTGACACCGGCAAATGGGAGGAGGGGGGATGGCCAAGACGCCGATCGTTCAGTTCGTCATGGGGAGGTCGACCCGGGCCTTCGGGATCGACGACAAGATGGCCGACGCCATGCACGAGCTCGCCCGCTCCCCGTTCCCGGCGCTGCCGGTCGTCGACCGGGACGGCAGGGTCGCCGGAGTACTCAGCGAGAAGGACTGCCTGCGAACCGTCTGCCAGTGGTCGTACGAGGGAATCTCCGGCGGCACGGTGGGGGACCACATGTCGGCGCTCGATGTCCGGATCACTCCCGAGATGGACCTGCTGACCGCGGCGCGCGCCTTTCTCGAGTGCAACTTCTCCTACCTCCCGGTGACCGAGGACGACCGCCTCGTCGGATTCATCCACCGGCACGAGGTGCTCAAGGGCATCGACCGCTGGGCGACCGCGATCGACCGCGAGCGAGAGCTGCGGCTCAAGACCACCTCCGGGCACGATCGGCCGTCGGCGATCCAGCACATGCAGAAGATCGCCGCCTCGCACACCCGGGAGCAGCTGGCCCAGCTGTTCAAGAAGCGCTGACCGACCCCGCGCCGCCGCAACCGCGACTCGTCGACCGCCGCGCCGTCGTACTTCAACTTTCGCCGCCCGTCGTTCATACTCCAGATCGATGGAACCGAGAGACCGCCGCTTCCTGTCGGACGATCACATCTACCGTGATCTGGCCCTCTGCCTCGGGCTGCTGGCGATCTCCGGCCCGATCCTGAGCAGCCTCTCGGCGTCGTCGAGAATCGACGCCTACCTGTTCGCGGCGTTTCTCGTCTTCGCCCTGTTCCAGATCACGCGGCGCGCCACCAACCGCGCCATCGGGCTGGTCCTCGGGATCGCCGCGGTGGCCGGTGAGATCGCCAACGCAGCGACCACCGACTCGCCGGCCCTCAACGCCGGTCCGGTCGTGGCCACCGGCCTGTTCATGGGGTTTGTCGTCTGGCAGGTCCTCGCAGATGTGTTGACCGGGTCGAGAGGCTCGTCCGAGCGAGTCTTCGGATCGATCGCGGTCTACTTCCTGCTCGGCGTGCTGTTCGCCCACGTCCACGCCTTCGTGGCCCTGGTCGACCGCGATGCCTATGCGCTCTCGAGCGGGCTCGCCGCCGAGCTCACGTCGAGCGACGCCGGGCGCGCGATCGACATCTTCACCTACTTCAGCTTCGTCACCATGTCGACCCTCGGCTATGGCGACCTCACCCCCGTCTCAGCCGTCGCGCGCGCCCTCGCCTGGATCCAGGCGGTGCTTGGCCAGCTCTACCTGGCGGTCACCGTCGCGGCCCTGGTCGGGATCCACATCTCCGAGAAACGCCGGTAGCGCCGGGATGCCAACCGCGGTCCCGGTCCCCCATTCACTCCGGCCGGGCCCTCGTCATGCGAGCTGGTCCGGGCTGACGACCGGGCCGAACCGCTCCCGGAGCGCCGCCAGCCCTTCGCGCTGCTCGCCGTAGATCTCGAACAGGGTGGCCGGGAGGTTCTCCTCCTTGGCGTAGGCCTCCCGTTGCAGCTCGATCCGCGCCAGGATCTTGTCGACGTAGAGCGAGAACTGCATCTCGTAGAGCTTCTTCGGGTACTCCTTGCCGATGAGCCCGCCGAACAGCGCCTCGAGGTCGGAGTACAGCGGCAGCAGGCCGATCGGGGTCTCGATCGCCTCGACCTCGCCGTGGCATCGCCGCTCGAGCCAGCCCAGCCAGACCTTGACGTCGCGCTTCTCGCCGAGCAACCCCGATCCGCCGCCGCCGCGCGCCGCGTGGGTCAGGAAGTAGTTGAGCCCGGCCATGATCGGCGGGTCGGTCAGGCGCGGCGAGTTGAAGAAGGCGAACTGGGCCGACATGTAGTCGGCGAGCGCCCCGGGGATGAACGGCGCGTTGGCCCAGGGTTGACGACGCACGCCCGACTCTCCGACCTCGGTGGCGGTGGCCGCCGACACGATCGACGCGCCGATGACGACGCCGTGGTCGGCGTTCTTGGCGACCCAGATCGGGGGCATGGTGTCGGCGTCGCGACCGCTGTAGGTAATGACCTTGACCTGGACCCCGGCCGCCGCCTCGGCGGCGGCACGGTCGAAGTTGTCGATCGCCTCGTTTCGCACCGTGATCCTGGCGTTGCCGTGCGAGATCGGAATCGCCTTTCCGGCGGCGTCGGTCTTACCCTCCCACCAGTCGCCCTGGAAGTTCCGGCCCTTCGAGGGCGCCGTCTCGCCGCTGCCGACCCAGTGAGGGACCAGGGCGTCGTCGACCAGGACGTTGGTCCAGATGACCTCGTGCCCGGGCTCGCGGAGGACCTTCATGAGGTGCGGGTCGCCTTCACGGTTGACGTCGTTGACGATGCCGAAGATCCCCTTCTCGGGGTTGATGGCTCGCAGCGTGCCGTCGGACGCGATCCACATCTGGGCAAGATCGTCGCCGACGAACCGGTCGCCGGCCATCGCGGTGGTGGTCTTGCCGCAGCCGCTCGGCGCGGCGCCGCAGACGTAGGTCGCCCGGCCACCCGGTCCGTTGAAGCCGGTGATGAACATGTGCTCTGACAGCTGCTCGCCGACCCGGAAGTAGGTCGCGAGGTCGACGGCGAAACGGTGGTTCCCCTTCTTGAGCAGCAACGTGTTTCCCGCGTAGGTGCAGAACATCGCGAAGGTGGTCAACCACGACCGGTCCATGAAAACCCGGGCGTTGGGCAGGTCCTCCGCGCGCCACGGTCCCTCGGAGTGGAGGTTCGTGAAGAAGAAACCGGTCTCCTTGACCTGTAGGTCGAAGCTCTCGAAGGAGTTGCGGTAGAGCATGTCGGCGCTGTGCATGACGTAGGCCGAGCTCGTGATCTCGAGCGCCGGGATGGTCGCCGGAGCGCCCGCCGGACCCCGGTTGAAGAACCCGACCAGCATCGTCTTGCCGGCCATGATGCCGACCATCTTGTCGGCGATGTAGCCGGTCGCCTCCTCGCGCTCGATCCTCTTGGCGAGAACGCTCGTCCTTTCGTCGGGGTTGACGATGTAGAACGTCCGGTCGACGATCCTCGCCTGCTCCTGCGGCAGGTCGAAGTGGATGGTGTGATCGGGCATCGCCAGCGGGCTCTCCTCGCCCTTGTCGAGGCTCAGCTTCCGGATGAACGCGAGATCGGCGTCGCTGCCGCTGTTGACCCACACGCGATCCGGCCGGCAGACGGCGATGCAGTTCGCGATCTTGATGAGGGCGTCGGACGTCGAGATCGTCTCGATCTTGGCGAGGTCCGTGCGGCTCATCTTCTGCCGGAAGAGGCTCCGGGCGTTGTCGATCTCCTCGATCCCGCCGAGGTGTGTGAGGATGTCCGCCCCTTTGCCGAGCTCGAGCATGTCTCAGCCTCCAGTCTTTGGAAGATCAGATTCCGGTGTCGCCCCCTGTCCTCGCCTGGTTGCGCCGCGAGTATACCTGGGCCCGCAGCAGGCCGAAAATCCCCCGCCGTCCGGTGTTCTTCGGTATGATGCAGGCGCACCCGATTGGGAGCCAGGAGGTGCCGCCGTGTTCGCCCGCCAGATCATCCGTCTCGTCGCGCTCGTCTCCCTCGCCGTCGCCCTGGTGGGCTGCGGCGGCAAGCCGGTGATCGGCGTTCTGCTGCCGATGACCGGGAACGCCGCCAGCTACGGCGAGTCGATGAAGGAGGCCATCGATCTCGCCCTCGCCGAAGCCGAGGCCGACGGCACCCGTCCCTCCGGTCTCAGCGTCGTGTGGGGAGACTCGGCGACCAGCCCGGTGATCGGCCGCACCGAGGTCAAGCGGCTCGCCCGCGCGGGCGCGAAGCTGATCATCGCCGGTACCACCAGCGACACCGCCAAGGCCTTCCTGCCCGAGCTCGAGGAGAGCGACGTGATCGCACTCAGCCCGTCGGCGTCGGCGCCGTCTCTGACCCGCGACTCGAAGCGCTTCTTCCGGCTCTTCACCTCCGACGAGCTCGAAGGCCAGCGGGCCGGGCGTTTCCTGTTCGAGGACCAGAACAAGCGCACCGTGCTCATCTTCTCGGAGGACTCCGAGCAGGCTCGCGGCATCGAGCCGCCCTTCCGCCAGGTCTTCGAGGGCGCCATGGGGGGCACCGTGGTCGGCCGCGTGCTGGTCAACGACCCGCACTGGCGGGAGAGCTGCGCCGACCTCATCGCCGCGTACCAGCCCGAGTCGATCTACATCATCGCCTACGCCACCAAGACCCTCGAGGTGCTCCAGCACGTCAAGAGCAAGGGCTTTACAGGGGTCATCACAGCGACCTCGGCCTTCTACTCCGGCGCGGTCATCGAGCAGTCCCCGGAGGTCGTCGACGGTGTGTACTTCCCGCAGCCGGCCTTCGAGATCCAGTCCGAGAACCCGCTCATCCAGCGCTTCGTCGAGGCCTTCAGGGCTCGCTACGGCCACGATCCCGACATCTACGCCGCCCACGCCTACGACGCGACCCGGGTCGCCCTGCGGGTTCAGGACGTGGTTCGCGCCTGGGACGCCGACGAGATCCGGCGCGCCCTCCAGTTCGAGATCAAGGAGTTTCCCGGCGTCACCGGACCGATCCAGTTCGACGACCATGGCGATGTCCGCCACAACCCGGTGATGTTCATCGTCAAGGACGGGGTCGTGCTCAACCACCAGAGCTATCTCGAGATCGAGAAGCAGAAGATCCGCGAGAAGATCAAGAAGCTGCTCCAGAACCAGGGCGGCTGACCCCGACCTCTCCCGCGACGCGTTCTCGATCCCGATCGGGAGACAACGACGATTGAGAATCCGTCTTGACTCCGTCGGCTGTCGCCTCAACATCGGCGAGGTCGAGTCGATGGCCCGCGCCCTCGCGGCCGCCGGCCACGAGATCGTCCCCGGGGGCGTGCCCGCCGATCTGTGCGTCCTCAACACCTGCGCCGTCACCGCGGAGGCCGCCCGCACGTCGCGCCACCTCATCCGCCAGCTCCGGCGGCACAACCCCGGCGCCGCCGTGGTCGCCACCGGCTGCCTCGCC
This sequence comes from Thermoanaerobaculales bacterium, assembly GCA_025456145.1. Lineage (GTDB taxonomy): Bacteria > Acidobacteriota > Thermoanaerobaculia > Thermoanaerobaculales > Sulfomarinibacteraceae > JAHECW01. The sequence continues at coordinate 9,738 of JALOLD010000058.1, forward strand.
GAGCTCGAGCCGGAGTCGCTGAGCGCCCTCGGCATCGACCTCGTCATCGGCAACGACGCGAAGGACCGGCTGCCGGAGCTCGTCCTGAGCAGCGGCCTGCTCGACCTCCCGCCCCCGCCCCGTCGATCGGCCCGACCGCCGGCCGCATCGGCCACCGGACGGCGGACCCGGGCCTTCCTCAAGATCCAGGACGGCTGCGACAACGCCTGCACCTTCTGCGTCGTCACCATCGCGCGGGGCCGCGGCCGGAGCACCGAGCCCGACCGGGTCGTCGAGGAGGTCCGGGGGCTGCGCGGCCTCGGCGTCCGGGAGGTCGTGCTGAGCGGGGTCCACCTCGGCTCGTACGGCCACGACATCGGCGATCGGCGGGGTCTCGGGGGCCTCGTCCGCCGGATCCTCGCCGAGACCGACCTGCCCCGGCTCCGCCTCTCGTCCCTCGAGCCCTGGGACCTCGAGCCCGACTTCTTCGAGGTCTTCGAAAACCCGCGGGTCATGCCCGACCTCCACCTCCCCCTCCAGAGCGGTTGTGACGCCACGTTGCGACGGATGGCGAGGAGAACCGGGGTGGACGAGTACTCCCGGCTCGTCGAGGCGGCCAGGCTGGCGATCCCCGACCTGTCGGTGTCGACCGACGTCATGGTCGGGTTTCCGGGCGAGACCGAACAGGAGTTCAACCAGTCCGAGGCCGCCGTCGAGGCGATCGGCTTCTCGCGGCTGCACGTCTTCCGCTACTCGCCGAGGCCCGGGACCCCCGCCTCCGCACTGCCCGGACGGGTCCATGGAACGGTGTCGAGGGAGCGCAGCCGACGGCTCCACGCCCTCGGCGACCGGCTGGCGCGCGGCTTCCAGCGGCGCTTCCTCGGCCGCCGGCTCGAGGTGCTGTGGGAGGACGATGAGGCGATCGGCGATCGTCGGAGGTGGAGCGGGCTGACCGGCAACGCGATCCGAGTGCTCACCGAGACCGACGCCACCGGGGATCTCGCGAACCGAATCACCGGGGTCGTCCTCGAAAGCTGCGTCCCGGGCGGGGTGATCGGGTCGGTAGCCGATCCCCTGGATCGACCGGCGGAGGACCACCGGCCGGTCGGGCGTGCCGGCAGCTGACCGGCCGCCGGTCAGCGCTCCCCGGGGACCCGCAGGACGATCTCGCCGACCAGCTCCCACGCGGTGCGCAGCCTCGCCTCCTCCTCGGTGAGCTCGTCGGGCGGCTTCGCCATGAGCGCCTCGCGCGATGCCTGACCGGCCTTCCACGCGGCGACCAGTGCTCCTTCGACGAGCTTGACATAGGCGCCCATCGACAGGTTGACGGCGCGCAGCCTCTCGAAGGCTTCGCGGGCTTCCGGGTCGAGGGTGTTCAGATCAAGAGCCATGACGGGTTCTCCAGAATGTCGTCGCTGTGACAACTCCGGAGCCCCGGGGGCTATTCCGATCCCGCCCGACCCGGCGAACCGACGGCGGCTCGTCGACGTCTCCCGCCGTTCTCCCGAGGTGGGTCCTCCGTCGTACACTGTCGGGCCTGGAGGTGCCCCTTGGATCGGATCGTGGACTTTCTCTTCGAGGTCGGGATGCTCAAGCGGACGCCCCGCACCGGGTGGCAGTTCCTCGCCGGTGCCGGGGGTGAGAGCGTCGCCGACCACAGCTTCCGCGTCGCGATGATCGCCTTCGTCCTCGGACGGGTCGCCGGCGCCGCGGTCGACGCCGATCGGGTGCTCCGCCTCGCCCTCGTCCACGACCTGGCCGAGGCGCGGACCGGCGATCTCAACTACATGAACCAGAAGTACGTCGAGGCCGACGAGGCAAGGGCATCGGCCGACCTGGTCCGGGGGCTGCCCTTCGCCGACGAGCTGGCCGAGCTGCTCGCCGAGTACCGCGACGGCGTCACCCCCGAGGCGATCCTCGCCCACGACGCCGACCAGCTCGAGCTGCTGCTCCAGCTCGCCGAGCAGCGCGACGGGGGCGTGCCGGGGACCGAGCACTGGGCCCACTTCGCGCTGCAACGGCTGCGCACCCCGGCCGCCACCGACCTGGCCCGCGCCGTTCTCGACGGCGACAGCTCGCGGTGGTGGTTCGACCGCGGGTCGGACTGGTGGGTCCGGGGCGGCAAACGGTGAGCCCGGAGGCTGGACAGATTCTCGCGCTACGGGATAATGCTGCGGTGAAGATGACCCCCATGCTGAGGCAGTACCTCGAGCTCAAGCAGCAGGCCGGCGGCGCGCTGCTGCTCTACCGGATGGGCGACTTCTACGAGCTGTTCTTCGAGGACGCCCAGGTCGCGGCGCCGGTGCTCGGGATCACGCTCACCAAGCGGCGTCACAACGACGACGTCGACGCGCCGATGTGCGGCGTCCCCCATCACGCCTTCGGCGGCTACCTCGGCAGGCTGCTCGACGCCGGCTTCCGGGTCGCGGTCGCCGAGCAGGTCGAGGACCCGGCGACCGCCAAGGGGCTCGTCCGGCGCGAGATCATCCGCACCCACACCCCCGGAACGGTGTCCGAGACCGATCTCCTCGGTGGCGCGCAACGGTGCTTCCTGGCGGCCTTCGGCGGCGACGACGAGAGCCCCGCCTTGGCCTGGCTCGAGGTCTCGACCGGCGCCTTCGAGGGCATCCGGCTGGCCTCCGGCGCGGCGCTCGCCGAGGAGCTCGCCCGCCTGCAGCCGCGCGAGATCCTCGTCGCCGAGGGCTCGGACGGGTGGGCCGACGCCTGGCCCCCCGACCTCTCCCGGCCGACCGTCACCCCGGTCGACCCGGACCTCTTCTCGCCGACCGCCGGCGAGCAGCGGATCAAGCGGGTCCTCGGGGTGGCCTCGCTGCGCGGCTTCGGGCTCGAGTCCGGCGAGCGCCTGGTCGGGATGGCCGGCGCCCTGCTCGGCTATGTCGAGGCGACCCAGAAGGCCGCCCTCAACCACCTCCGGAGGTTCGTCCGACGGACCGCCGGCGACGTCATGACGATCGACCGGGCGAGCCTGAGAAACCTCGAGATCGAGCGCGCCGCCGACGGGACCTCGGCGCCGACGCTGCTCTCGGTGCTCGACCACACCGCGACCCGGATGGGCTCGCGGCTGCTCCGCGACTGGATCACCGCGCCGAGCATCGACATCGAGGAGATCGGCGACCGCCAGCGGGCGGTGGCCGAGCTCGTCGACGACCCGGACCTGCTCGGCGCCCTGTCCGACTCCCTCGACGGCGTCCCCGACCTCGAGCGTCTCGCCGGACGGGTCGGGCTCGCCCTCGCGACGCCCCGTGAGCTCGCCGCGCTGCGGACCGCCCTCGATCTGCTCCCGGCCGTCGTCGCCGCGGCCGGCCGGGCGACCTCGCCGCGGATGCGCCGGCTCACCGGCGATCTCGACCCGCTCACCGATCTTGCCGAGCTGCTCCACACCCGGCTCGCCGCCGAGCCCCCGCCCTCGGTCGGGCCGGGCGTCATCGCGACCGGCTGGGACGCCGCCCTCGACGAGCATCGCGAGCTCGCCCGCGGCGGCAAGGAACTGCTCGCCGGGCTCGAGTCCGCGGAGCGGGAACGGACCGGCATCGGCAGCCTCAAGGTCAGGTACAACAAGGTCTTCGGCTACTTCATCGAGGTCTCGAAGGCCAACCTGGCGAAGGTCCCGGCGGGGTACGAACGGCGACAGACCCTGGTCAACGCCGAGCGCTTCGTCACCGGAGAGCTCAAGGAGCTCGAGAGCCGGATCCTCACCGCCGAGGAGGCGGCCGACACCCGCGAGCGAGAGCTCTTCGGGGCGCTGCTCGACGAGCTCGCCGGCCAGGCGCGCCGGATCGCCGGCAGCGCCGCGGTCACCGCACAGCTCGACGTGCTCGCCGCCTTCGCCGACCGGGCGCGTCGCTTCAACTACTGCCGGCCGGCGATCGAGGAGGAGGCGGGCATCTTCATCGGCGAGGGCCGGCACCCGGTGCTCGAGCACGTCCAGCGCGACCTCCGGTTCGTCCCGAACGACACCGAGCTCGATCCCGCGGGCAGCCGGATCGTCCTGCTCACCGGTCCCAACATGGGCGGCAAGTCGACCTACCTCCGTCAGACCGCGCTGATCACCCTGATGGCCCACTGCGGCTCGTTCGTACCCGCTGCCGAGGCGCGGATCGGGCTCACCGACCGGATCTTCACCCGGGTCGGCGCCTCCGACATGCTGGCCCGCGGCGAGTCGACCTTCATGGTCGAGATGACCGAGACCGCGAACATCCTCAACCATGCGACCCCGCGCTCGCTGGTCATACTCGACGAGGTCGGCCGCGGGACAGCGACCTTCGACGGGCTGTCGCTCGCCTGGGCGATCGTCGAGTACCTCCACGACCGGGCCGACCACGCCGCCCTGGTGCTCTTCGCCACCCACTACCACGAGCTGACCGGGCTCGCGCGGATCCTGCCGAACCTGGTCAACCGTTCGATGGCGGTCAAGGAGTGGCGGGGCTCGATCCTCTTTCTCCACCGGGTCGTCGAGGGCACCGCCGACCGCTCGTACGGGATCCACGTCGCCGAGCTCGCCGGCGTCCCCGAGGAGGTGTGCCGGCGCGCCGAGCGGATCCTCGGCAACCTGGAGCGCCACGAGATCGACGTCGCCGGCGACGCGGCCACCGGCGCCGTCACCGTCGCGCCGTCGCGACGAAACCGGCAGCTCGAGCTCTTCCGCCCGCCGGTCGACGAGCTGGTCGAGGAGATCCGCTCGATCGACGTCGAGTCGATGACCCCGATCGAGGCGCTGAACCTGCTCGCCGCGCTCAGGCGCAAGACCGTCGACGAGGCCTAGCCCGGGCCCGGCCCGGGCCGCCGAAAGGAGTCACGTGGGCGCCGAGACCATGCCGCTGGTGGTGGGGATCCCCGGCCCGACCCTCGCACCTGCCGAAATCGACGTCCTCTCCAGCGTCCAGCCGGCCGGGGTCATCCTCTTCCGGCGCAACATCGTCACCGCCGATCAGGTCCGCGAGCTCACCCACCAGCTCCTCGAGCTCGAGCCGCGACCGTTTGTCGCGATCGACCTCGAGGGCGGCGCCGTCAACCGCCTGGGGCCGATCTGGGGCGAGCTGCCGAGCGCCGCCCGGGCCGCCGCAGCCGGTCGGGCCGCGGTCCGCGCCCTCGGCGAGGCGGCGGGCGCCGCCTGCCGCAGCCTCGGGATCCACCTCGATCTCGCACCGGTGATCGACCTCGGTAGCCCGCACGGCATGATCGCGGGGCAGGAGCGGTGCCTCGGCGACGATCCTGAACGGGTCGTCGTGCTCGCCCGGATCTTCAACGAGGGTCTTGCCGCGTGGGGTGTCCGGGGCTGCCTCAAGCACTTCCCGGGTCTCGGCGAGGTGGCGCTCGACACCCACGCCGAGCTCCCGGTCCTCTCGGCCACGGCCGCCGAGCTCGACCGCCCCATCGGGGTCTTCGCCGCGCTGAGCGAGGACATCCCGCTGGTCATGGTCGGGCACGTCGTCGTGCCCGCCCTCGGCGACTCCGAGCGCCCGGCGTCGCTGGCTCCGGCGGTGGTCCAACGGGCGAGCCGGCTCCCCGGCTCGCCTCTCGTGCTGAGCGACGACATCGAGATGGGCGCCCTCGCCTCCTGCGGCGACCTGCCACAACGGGTCGAGGCGGCGCTCGCCGCCCGCAACCACGGGGTGCTCGTCTGTCAGGCCTTCGAGCGGCTCCCCGAAATCGCCGGCCACCTCACCGAGCGCATGGGCCAGGACTCGTCGCTCAGCGTCCGGCTGCTCGAGATGTCGGCCTGCATGGGGACCCTCCGCCGCGACCTGCTGCACGGCGCGGCGGCGGTCCCGGCGCCCGACGACGCCACCGTCGCCCAGCTCTGGCAGCGGGCCCGGGCCGAGGCTGGTCTCGAGGGCGGATGATCGCTTCGCCCCGGGCTTCGGTTCTCCTCTCCGGAGGTCTCGACTCGGCGACGGTGCTCGCGATCGCTCGGGCCGACGGCTTCGAGTGCCACTGCCTGACCGTCGACTACGGTCAACGGCACCGGGTCGAGGTCGACGCCGCCGCCCGGGTGGCGGCGGCCCTCGGCGCCGCCTCCCACCGCCTGGTCAGGCTCGATCTCAGGGCGATCGGCGGCTCGGCCCTGACCGCCGGGATCGAGGTCCCGCACGGCGCCGAGCCGTCGAGGAGCGGGGTGCCGGTCACCTACGTACCGGCGCGCAACACCGTGCTGCTCGCCCTGCTGCTCGGTCACGCCGAGGTGCTCGGCGCCGCCGACCTGTTCATCGGCGCCAACGCGGTCGACTACTCGGGCTACCCGGACTGCCGACCGGCCTTCCTCGCCGCGTTCACCGAGCTCGCCAACCTCGCCACGGTGGCCGGCGCCGAGCGCGGCGAACGGTTTCGGGTCCACGCGCCCCTGCTCGAGCTGAGCAAGGCAGAGATCATCCGGCGCGGGGTTTCGCTCGGCATCGACTACTCTCTGACCCACTCGTGCTACGACCCGACCCCCGACGGTGGCGCCTGCGGCGACTGCGACGCCTGCACCCTGCGGCGACGCGGCTTCGTCGCGGCCGGCGTGCCCGACCCGACGAGGTACGGTCAGCCGAAGACCGAGTAGAGCAACCGGCCGGCCAGCGCCACCACGATCGCCGCCGTGACGGTGAGCCCGGAGATGGCGAGAGCGCCCCGCCACCCCATCTGCCGGGCGAGCACCGCGATCGTGGCGATGCACGGGACGTAGAACACCACGAAGAGGGTGAAGGTCAGCAGCTGCTGGGTGGTCATCACGGTGGCGAGATCGGTGGTGCCCAGGGCCTGGACGAGCATGACCAGGGTCAGCTCCTTGCGCAGAACGCCGAACACGAGGGTCATCCCGACCGCCGCCGGCAGCCCGAGCAACCACACCGTAAGCGGCGACAGCAGCCGGTTGACGGCCTCCGCGCCGTGCCCCCACTCGAGCAGCCCGAGGATGATCGACGAGGCGATGAGCAGCGGCCAGGCGATGGTGATGAACTCGCGCAGGGCCAGCCAGGTCTTGGCGATGAGGGTCTTCACGTCGGGCAGGCTGAGATCGGGGATCTCGAGCACCAGACCCGGCGACGCACCCTTCATCCGGCTCGCCATCACCGTTCCGAGCAGCACGATGACGACGATGTTGACCAGGTAGATCGCGAGCGCCCACAAGGGTCCCATGAACGCGGCCACCAGACCGAAGATCACCACCGTCCTCGCCGAGCACGGGATGAACGAGGTCAGCGCGGCGGTGATCTTCCGGTCCTTCTCCGACTCGAGGACGCGAGTCGCCATGATCGCCGGCACCGAGCAGCCGTAGCCGAGGATCATCGGCAGCACCGACTTGCCGTGCAGCCCGATGTGGTGCATCAGACTGTCGAGGATGTAGGCCAGGCGGGGCAGGTAGCCGGTGTCCTCGAGGATGGCGAGACCGATCAGGAAGGGAATGACGTAGGGCAAGACGATGGCCACGCCCCCGGCGAGGCCCATGACGAGGCCGTCGGCCAGGGTCGCGGTCAACCCGCCCGCTGGGAACTGCTCCGCCACCGATCCCTGGATCCAGTTGAAGGCGTCGAGCAGCGGGGCCTCGACCCGCCGGCCGATGCCGAAGACCAGCCAGAAGAAGCCGCCCAGGATGAGCACCATGATCGGCCCGCCGGTCCACTGGTTGAGGAGCAGGCGGTCGGCCTTCTCCCGCCAGCCGTCGCCGGCCGGGCGGAGGGTCACGACGCGATCCTCGACCGCGTGGGCGAGGGCGTGCCGGCTGCCCGACACGACCTGGTCGGCGCTCCAGCCGTGCGCCGACTCGAGCCGGCCGCCCACCGCCTCGACGACCCGCGCGATCTCCGGGTCGGCGCGGAGGACCCGTCCCGACAGGTGGGGATCGCCCTCGAGCAGCTTGGCCGCGACGAGCCGGGTCGGGACGCCGGTGACCACGGCTCGGCTCGTCAGCCCGGTCGCCACCTCCGCGATCGCCTCCTCGACCTCGAGGTCATAGGTCGGGGGGACCGGCGGCACGGCGGCGGCCGCGTGCCGGAGCCCGTCGCGGAAGAGCTGCTTGAGGCCGCGTCCGAGCCGCGACACCGTGGTGACGACCGGCACGCCGAGCTCGGCGGCCAGCGCCCGGTCGTCGATCTCGACGCCGCGCCGGTGCGCCTCGTCCATCATGTTGAGCGCGACGATCATCGGTCTGCGGAACTCGAGCAGCTGGAAGGTCAGCTCGAGCGACCGACCGAGCCGGCTGGCGTCGACCACGTTGATGATCAGATCGTAGGGCTCGTCGAGGAGGTAGCGCTCGGCCGGTCCCGCCGCCTCGTCGGAGGAGGTCAGCGAGTAGATCCCCGGGAGGTCGACCACCTCGACCTCCCGCCCGGCGATCAGTGCCCGGGTGGCGGTGTAGCTGATCGACGACTTCGGGAAGTTGGCGGTCGCCGATCGGTAGCCGGCGATCGAGTTGAAGATCGAGCTCTTGCCGGAGTTCGGTTGGCCGGCGAGGAGAAAGCGCATCACGAGCCGGCCCCGAAGACCTCCGTTGAGCCCGAAAGGCTCTCGAGCACGCCGTCCATGTCGACCCGGATCTTGGTCGCGATCCCGCGGCCGAGCGCGACCCGAGACCCGTGGATCTCGACCAGCACCGGTCCGCGGAACGGGGCACGTTGGACCACCGTCAACCAGTCGCCGATGTGGATCCCGAGGGTGTTGAGATAGGAGCGGATCCTGTGCCCACCGTCGATCATGATCACCCTCGCCTGCCGGTGGACTCCCACGGTGTCGAGCGTCATCATCGAACGGCGGCTCCCTCCATCGGACACCGCATCATACCCCACTCCGGCACGTTTGTTTCCCCGACCGGTCGGTCTCCATGGTGTTTTTTCTCAGTGACTTAGCCTCTCTCGCTCAGAGTGAATCGCGATTCTTGTTCGTTGCAGGAACGCGAAGGTTCCTGAGAATCGAAATCATGACGCCACCCCGGCCGTCGCCTCTCGGGCGGCCTGCGCCCTTTTCGGCCGGGCGCCGCACGGTCCGGCGTCGCCGTTCGACCGGCGGAGGGTAGAATGGCCGTCCCACCCGAAGGGAGGTCGCCATGAGCGCGAAATCGACCCTCGAGCTGACCGAGCTCCCCGAGCCCGGGGGCTTTGAGCCCGGGATCCGGCGGGCGCCCGACCGCGGCTGCGACCTCGACCGTCGCCAGACCAGGATCGCCCTGGCCAACGCGTTGCGCTACGTGCCGAACGAGCACCACGCCACGGTCGCGCCCGAGTTCCTCCACGAGCTCGAAACCCGGGGCCGGATCTACGGCTACCGGTACCGGCCGCACGGCCGGATCGTCGGCCGGCCGATCGACAGCTATGCCGGGCGGATCATCGAGGGCAGGGCGATGCAGGTGATGATCGACAACAACCTCGACTTCGAGGTCGCCCTCTACCCCTACGAGCTGGTGACCTATGGCGAGTCGGGTCAGGTCTGCCAGAACTGGATGCAGTACCGGCTCATCAAGCGCTACCTCGAGGTCATGGACTCGAGCCAGACCCTGGTCGTCAGCTCGGGCCACCCGCTCGGGCTCTTCCCGTCTCGGCCCGAGGCGCCGCGCGCGATCATCACCAACGGGCTCATGGTCGGGATGTTCGACACCCCGGAGGAGTTTCACCGGCTCGCCGCCCTCGGCTGCGTCAACTACGGCCAGATGACCGCCGGCGGGTGGATGTACATCGGCCCTCAGGGGATCGTCCACGGTACCTACATCACGCTGCTCAACGCCGGGCGGCTCTACCTCGGCGTCGGGGAGGACGGCAACCTCGCCGGCCGGACCTTTGTCACCTCGGGGCTCGGCGGCATGTCGGGCGCCCAGGGCAAGGCCCTCGAGATCGCCGGCGGGGCGGGGATCATCGCCGAGGTCGACGCCTCGCGGATCCGGACCCGTCACTCTCAGGGATGGGTGTCGAAGGTGACCGACGACCTCGCTACCGCGGTGGGGTGGATGCTCGAGGCGGCGAAGGCGGGCGAGCCGGTGTCGATCGCCTACCACGGCAACATCGTCGACCTCCTCGAGCACCTCGACCGCGAGGAGGTCGCGGTCGACCTGATCTCGGACCAGACCTCGTGCCACGTGCCCTATGACGGCGGCTACTGCCCCGCGGGGATGAGCTTCGACGAGATGCGCGAGCGGCTGGCGACCGACCGGGCCGGCTTCAGGCTCGCGGTCGACCGCAGCCTGGCCCGTCACTTCGAGGTGCTCCGAAGGCTGACCGGCCGAGGCGCCCACTTCTGGGACTACGGTAACGCGTTCCTCCGGGCGGTCTGGGACGCCGGGGTCCGCGAGGTCGCCCGCGACGGCGCCGACCCCGCCGCCGGCTTCATCTGGCCGTCCTATGTCGAGGACATCATGGGCCCGATGTGCTTCGACTGGGGTTACGGACCGTTCCGCTGGGTCTGCCTGTCGGGCCGGCCCGAGGACCTGCACGCCACCGACCGGGCCGCGATGGCCTGCATCGACCCCACCCGACGCGGCCAGGACCGGGACAACTGGCAATGGATCCGCGACGCCGAGGCCAACGCCCTCGTCGTCGGCACCCAGGCCCGGATCCTCTACGCCGACGCCGAGGGCCGGACGGCGATCGCCCGGCGGTTCAACGGGATGGTCCGCGACGGGGAGATCGGGCCGGTGATGCTCGGCCGCGACCACCACGACACCGGCGGCACCGACTCGCCCTACCGGGAGACCGCGAACATCTACGACGGCTCGGCCACCGTCGCCGACATGGCCCACCAGTGCTGGGCGGGCAACGCCGCGCGCGGCATGACGATGGCGGTGCTGTCGAACGGCGGCGGGGTCGGCACCGGCAAGGCGGTCAACGGCGGCTTCGGGCTGGTCCTCGACGGCTCGGAGCGGGTCGACCGGATCCTCGAGTCGGCGCTCGAGTGGGACGTCATGGGGGGGGTCGCGCGGCGCGCCTGGGCGAGGAACCCGAACGCGATCTCGACGATCGGCGACTGGAACGCGGCGAACGCCGAGCGCGGCCACGTCACCGTCCCGAGGCTCGTCGACGCCGATCTGCTCGACCGGCTGATCGGATGAACCGCTGCGTTCCTCCGCTTCTCGCGTTGGATCCACGGGCGCCATGCGCGCCTTCAGGCCCTTCCGGCTCCAGCCCGAGAAACCGCGTACACTGAGCTCGTGAACAGCCTCCTCGCCCACCTGCCGTCCGAGCTCTCCGGCTTCCTCGTCGCCCTCGGGCTGTCGCTGCTCATCGGGTTCGAGCGCGAGGAGCAGCGCCCGGACGACCCGGCGGGCTTCTTCGGCGGCATCCGGACCTTTCCGATCATCGGTCTCGGCGGCTTCCTGCTGGTCGAGGCGTTCGACTCGGCGCTGCC
>JALOLD010000059.1 GCA_025456145.1 Thermoanaerobaculales bacterium
CGGATGGTCGCCCAGGTCGACTGGGGGGCGGGCACGCCGACCCGCCGCTTCGCCGCGGTCGATCACCTCGGCAGCACGAGGTACCTCGTCGGCCTCGACGACGCCCTCGGCGTCGTCGCCGAGGAGGCCCTCGAGTTCTACCCGTTCGGGCAGTTCAAGTTCGACGGCACACCGCCGGACCCGGACACGACCCACCTCTTCACCGGGCATGAGAGGGACCTCGGGTTGCACCTCAGCGAGCTGGATTACATGCATGCCCGGTATTACAGCCCGAATCTCGGACGGTTTGTGTCTGTGGACCCGGTGGGTGGCACAGTCGGCAGCAGCCAGGGCTGGAATAGGTACAGCTATGTAACGAACAACCCCTTGGGATATGTCGATCCCACTGGAGAATACGGGAGAGGGGCCGGGTTCACAGACGAGCAGTGGGAGGATTTCGACGAGGCCCAGAAGAAGGCTGCCGACAAAATGGAGAAGCGGGCCCAGAAGCTTGAAGACAAAGCCCAGAAAAAAGAAGAAAATGACAAGACTGGCGCCGCGAACAGGTTGAGGGCAGAAGCGAATAACCTCCGCCAAGGCGTGGAGGTCCTAAGGAGCGACGGTTCCGACGGATATGTCGCTTTCGGGATCAGCAAGTTCGTCATGACGGACATGGGTGGCAATGAAAACTGGGCGGCTGGGACTCTCGTTTGTTCGCCGGAAATCTGGGTAAACCTTGATCATGCAAACTGGTCGGATCCGTATAGGGCCGCTCGGACTGCCGGGCATGAGTCACTTCATAACATTGGACTGTACGACGAACCCGTTGGGCCCGGCGAGAAGGGATACAAGCGGGGATCGCCTGGACAGATCAAGCGATTCAACGAAATCAAGAAGGAGGAGCATTTCCACGTCATAACGCCCGAGCTTCTCATGGACAAGATCTTCCCATGAGGTGCCTCGGAGTTTCGGCTTTGCTACTGCTGACAGGATGTGCCAGCGGTGTGTCGATGGTCCCCATCGTGTATCAGTTTCGTGACATCCCAGACGAGCGTCGCATTGAACTGGTTTACAGCAACGAAACTGATGAAGCCCTCTGTCTGCTTCCCGAGGCTTGGCCGAACCAGGAAGGGAATCTCGGTCAGGCGAGCAGCTATGTGTTTCTAATAGTTGACGATCAACGGTTTCCGATTGAGGACTCTATGGTGGGGCATTGTTCCCCAATCGAGGCATGCGTGGTTTTTGTCGCTCCAGGGGAGGAAGTCACTGCCTCGATCCCGTATCAGAACTTCAACATCCCTGAAGAACTGATGGGACTGCCCAAGTCCATAGAGTTTTCAACGTTTGCTGAACCGTGCTGGTTTCGAGAACCGGAGCCATGAGAAACTTCCTGTAAAACAGGTGCCATAAAACAGGTGTCGGGTAGACCCGGGCGGGTAACCGCCCGGGTCTACCCGACACCTGTGTTCGGGGCCGCCTTGGCGACGTCGATCATGCGGTCGCGAAGGCGACCGTCATACAATAGCGTTATAGCGTGACTGGCACCTTTTCAGGCACCTTTTCAACACGGCAGATGACTAGTAATATAGAGACTAAGGGAAGGACGATGGGAAACAGTCTCGCCACTCGAAGTCTTGGCCTGCTCTTACGTGTGGTCGCAACGGCCATTTTCTTTGTCGGAGGTGGCTCTCTGATTTGGTACTTCTCCAAGCTGTCTATTCGAACTAGCGGCTGGGGTCATCCAACAAACGTCGGCCAAGACGTTTTGGTGATCGTCTTCTCCTTAGGATTCGCGACGTTGATTGCAGCCGTTTATCTTCTCTTCGACAACAGGATCCCTCGGCTTTTGACCGTATTGGGAGTTGTCGTGGCCAGCATTTGCGTATTGGCGTTCTCAGTCGTCATCCTGTTCGGCCGGTTGCACGGGGTCTGACGGCTAAGGAGCCGCGACAGGAGTGGCATTGTGAAATGGAGCTTGCGTCGGGCTGAGGCCAGTCCGTTGTGACTCGGACAGGCCCTCCGGCTTGAAAATTACAGTCTAGGGAGTTACTAAATCGGTCAAAACCCACGCGACACAGACTTACTCAGGCAGTTGCGTAGCGCACCCTCGGCGCCTTGAAGAATCCGCGAATGACAATCGGGGCGCGTTGCAGGGACCGCATGTACTTCATGACCACTGCTCGCATCTGATTCGGTCCCTTGAAATGGCTTTTCCCGACCTTGTGGCGCTTCAAGTGGTTCCAGACAAGTTCATCGGGATTCAGATCGGGTGAGTAGGAAGGAAGAAAGAAGAGCCTGAGACGGCCTTCGGTTGACTCGACGAAGTCTCGAACCGTTGCTGACCGATGTACCGGGTGCCTGTCAACGATCAGGAAAATCGGGTTCTCGGCGTTGTGGATCAGGCGATTTAGGAAACCGATGAAGGCCGCCGCGGTGAGGCGACCCTCGACTGTCATGAATCGCAGGAGGCCCTTAGCGCTCACGGCAGAGATGAGATTCAGGGTGAAGCGAGCACCGGTAGATTCCACGACCGGTGTCCTTCCCTTCGGCGCCCACGTGGTACCACTGTGGTAATCCGACCGAACTGACGCCTCATCTCCGAAGTAGATCGTGGCCTTCGCCCTCTTCGCGGCCTTCTGGATCTCGGGGTACTCCTCCGTCTTCCAGCGCTCAACCGCCTCCTCGTCTTGCTGGTAGGCACGGCGGATCGGACGCTGAGGAGTGAGCCCGAGCTTGTGAAGCAGTCGACCGACGGAAACCTCGCTGAGCTTGACTCCATACTCCCGGCGGATCAGTTCCCGCACCATCCCTCGCGTCCACAGGGCAAACTCGAACTTGAGCTGGAGGGGGTTCTTCCTCGTCACCAACTCGTAGATCCTCTTGAGCTGCTTCCCATCCAGTTTCCTTGGTCGGCCCGGGATTGGACGCGTCCGGAGGGCTTCGATCCCACCTTCACGATAGGCGGCCAGCCACTCGTAGATTCGCGACCTGTGAAAGCCTAATGCCTTGACGACATCCTCCGGACTCTCACCCGCTTCCACACGCGTGACCGCGCGAATCCGAATCTCCTCCCGGACCTTGTGGCTGAGGCGACGACCGTCAAAATCGCTCATGCCTCATCATACCAAATGTCCTGTGTTTTTTGTATTACTTAGTATATTTTCAGTATCTGCTCCCCGTCCGACACGCCGCAAGGCCTCGGGCGGGGTTATTCTTTTCCCATGGCAAGCGAACCAACAGCCAGGTCAAGTCCGAGAGTTGCTGTAAACACGGTTCGGGGTTGAGCTGGTTCCGACGGCAGGTGCGTTCTCCTCTCGGTGCTTTGTTTCGAGCTCCTCTTGGAGCCGCTGCAGGTGGATGCGCTCGAAGTCGGTGACCCGGATGCCTCGCCATCGCTCTGCGCCCCGAATCAACGCGGCGAAGGCGAGCTTCAGCACGGGTCGCTCGCCGAAGAAGGTGGAGACGGCCTTGGTGCGGCGTCGCTCCTCTTCGAAGAGCCGCTCGAGGAGGTTGGTGGTCCTGATCACCCGGCGGTGGCTTGGCGGGCAGTGAAGGTGGGCGATGCACGCCTCGAAGTCGTCCAGGAAGCAGCGCACCGCGGTCGGGTAGCGGTTCTCGTATCGTTCAACGAGGTCGTTGCGGAGCACCCTCGCCATCGCCGGCGACGGGGCCTGGTAGGCCGCCCTCGCTGCCTGCTTGAACTCGTGATTCGGCAAAAGACGTCGGTCACGTTACTACGGTACTACGGTATTGCCGGTCTGCTACTGGGGTGCTGCGGCCGAAGGGCGGTGCAATAACGCAATAGCGTGACCGGCACCTTTTCGAAGGCTCAACACGGTGGCGATCTCGACGTTCATCTCCGCTCTGCTCCTCAGCATCATCTACCTCGCCATCGCGTTTCTCGCGTGACGGCGATTGGAGGTCGAAGAATGGCTGGCAAGAAGACGACGACCAAACCGCAGGGCGGTCGGCAGGGCGGACCCGACGGAAGCCGAGGCTTAGTACAGTCGAGACCACCGGCGCCGCCACCGCCCAGAAAAGGAAGCAGCTCGCCGAGAAAGGGTGAGAAGTAGGGAGAGCGCATGGCAGACAAGGACACCAGCAGCAAGCCCGTGCCGCTCCGGGAAGGCTACGAGCACGCCAAGCCGCCGATCCCGATGAAACCGGCCGGCGAGAGACCGTTCACCGGCGGCTACGTGCCTCCGGCGCCACCGAATCCGCCGCCACCGGCCAAGCAGAGCGACTCGGGTGGCGGGGAGAAGAAGTAGCCCCCAGGAGCCGGCGCCCCTGGGGGTTGGTCAAACTTCCTAAGGTTCTAAAGCCTGGCACCGAAAAGTCGCGGTGATATCCCCATCAATCGCAAGATCTAGGAAGGGCCGGTGCGAGCTGGCCCCGCAAGACGAGTTAGGAGGTCCCTCCCGTCTCCGGGTCTTCTGCCTCACTCGGCACCGCGTTGCAGAAGTTCGGAGGACACTGATCACAGTACTCGAGTGGGTACTGAACAAACTCGGTGTACTCGCGGTTCCGGATGACTATGTCTGACTCGAGAGTAGAGGTCATTCCTCCTGGGGCGTCGTCTTCGAAGATTCCATCGGATCCGACACTCCGGATCTCAATCGTTTCGCCATCAGAGGAAACCAGAATTTTGTAACCCCACGCGTCGTCAAGAAAGACCTCTTGAGACAGTAGATAGGGACGACGGACTTTTTCTACAAACTCCTCGATTGTTGCCGCAGGAGGATACTCCCCATGGTCGAAACGAAAACCGTCCGCGGCTTGTGCCAGTCTCCACATGTTCGTAAACATGGCTTCGATTTCCTGCGACATTTCTTCCTCTGGCGATCCCTCTCCGGGGAAACAAACCGGGCACAGTAAGAACACGATGACTACTGCATTCAGGATCGCCGGGTTCTCTCTAAACCACCACATGAATCCTCCATTGCGCCAAACGGTCACCCGTCGGGAGGTCGAGTCGAAGTTGTTCGATTTCTGCAGCGCATTGAATCCGCGCCGCCCAGGTTGAGTCTGTCGATTCGGCGAGAAACAAACCCGTGGCCTGATTCGAGAACTGCCTCAACAGGCTCAATTGCTGTACCCCTCAACTCGCTCTTCGATACTTGCGAATACTGGGTGAATGGAGCGCCTTTCTGCTGCAGCCCACGCGACTGCAGCTGCTTTCATCATGTCCACGAAATTGTAGGCCGCTGCCAAATCTTGTCGCTGTTGATCGGTCAGACCCAGACTGTTGTCGGCGATGACCGCCTGGAAGGCTTCTTCCAATGCCATTACGCCTTCAACTGTGTACAACCCGTCCCCAACGCCAAGTGCCTTGGTCACCTCTGATTCAAGCACACCAGTCGTCCAGGCAGCTGTGTCGTGAAGAGGATCATCGGTCCTTACCCAATACTCGTCCGGCGCTGCGCCTGTACTTCCAGCCTCGTTGATCGCCCCAACAAGTCCTGTCGCAAAGAGAGCCAACCCTGTAGCGCCGCCACTAGTCAATCCAACAAGGAGGTTGCGTGACGCGATCACGTTCTTGCTGGTGTTCGCAGCACCGAAGACCCTCGCCGACCCAGAAATGGCAGCAACAGAATTATCAAACTTCGTGTTGAACCGAATGTAGAACTGGTAAGGATTGTCTGGGACACCCCAAGTGTTCACAACGCGGAACTCCGCTTCGCCATCTGGGTCAACAACCGCGATCGGATTGTTGTCGACATAGCTGTAGCGGTTCCACGATTGCGAAGACCCGATTGTGCCTCCGACAGGGTCAACAGACACAAACCGTCCGAGGTTGGGTGAGTAGTACCGGGCATGCATGAAGTCGGTAGTTTCAGCGCGCGAGAGGGCACCGGCGCAGTCACTTGCCGAGCCAACCAGAATGATTGCGCAGACCGAAACCGAAACAGCGAGTCGGATGCGGGTTTGTGCCGTCACCGACTGAGTCTAACGCACTGCCTACAGATGGCTACACCCGGCGGTCTCATGTGGTTCCCCGAAACCGCGGGTCCGGCGAGGCCCTTCTCCTTCTTAGTCATCCGATGCAGGAATACGAGAATGTCACCGATCCAGCGGCCTCCTTGATTAGCCGGACGATCTGTTCAGGGAAATCGAACCCGCCAGTTTCCTCGTCAAGGACCCCAACCACGAAAAGATTGGGCGCCGCCCCAACGGAATCGGCCGCAGTCTCAATCGTCCCAAAGTCTTCAGGTGAGAGTTCCACGGGGAGGCGGAAATACACACAAAGGCCTTCACCGTCAAACATCTCACGTGTGGACACTTCAAACTTCTGCGAGAGAACCGACTCCAATCGCTTCGACTGTTCTTCATCTACACGTAGGAATCGAATTCTGAAAGAGGCTCTGCTCATATTCGGATACTCCTCACTCGGACGCCAGTCTCTTTGCCAGTTCGCGGATTCTGCTTGGGGTGAGATTGTTGTCGCCCTCGCGACCTTCACTGCCTTTTTCGTCGTGAATCGCAGCAGTGAGATCATTCTCATCCACACCATATTCATCTGCGAGCTCACGAACTAGGCGTTGTTGGCTGCGGTGATCTTCTCTGCTTGTGAATCGATCGCTCTCCTCACCGCTGAGTTCATCCTGCAAATCGTACAGGTCATCTTCCGTCATCCCGTCGATGATTATCTCGTCGTCGGCATCCGCGGTGTTCTCATTGAAAGCCCCTTGATAGAGTGCTGTCAGACCAACCGCAGCCGTCAGCAAGATGTGTTCTAGCGATTCAGCTGACCACCGGGTTGGCAGGTCCGAGTTAGTCGCACCCTGCTGAGGTGGAGGCACGACAATAGGCATCGGTATCGGGCCGTACGGTGTCATCATCGGAGCAGCAACTTGCTCCCCATCCGGATCAACCAGTCCAACCGGGTTGTTCAGCACATAGCTGTACCGATTCCAAGACTGCGAAGAACCCACCTTGCCTTGGACCGGATCCACCGACATGAATCTGCCAAGGTTGGGGCTGTAATACCGGGCATGCATGAAGTCGGTACTTTTTGCGGCACCGATCTGGGTGGGCAGCCCGTGATGATGAATGGCAACCTCCTGATTTTAGCCCGGCCGCGGCGTGGTCGCTTTCTGATGGTTACGGCCCTTGTAGGCACAGGCAGCCTCCGCGTTTTGCGGATTCTCCTGCTGTTTTCAAGATCGCCGGGATGAGTCCTGTCGTGCACTTCCTTGAGGGCCTTCACCGCGACTCGCGTGTAGATCTGGGTGGTGGAGATATCTGCGTGACCCAGCATTGCCTGGACGTAGCGAAGATCGGCCCCACCCTCGAGCATCAGCGTTGCCATGGTGTGACGGAAGAGGTGGCACGAGCCGTTCTTGCTGAGGGCGGCTTTGTTTACGTATTGGCGAACCAAAGCGGACATACGTTCCGGCGATACGGAGTCCTGGTGGGTGGTGATGAAGAGCGTATCGCTCTCGGTGTCGCCGAGGAGGGTCGGCCTCGAGTTGTCGATGTACTTCGCAAGCCACACCGCCGCCCGTCGATTGATCGGGACGACCCGGTCCTTCCCTCCCTTGCCAAGACGGACGATCACGACGCCGCGCGTCAGATCGAGGTTGGTCATGCTGAGGTCGATGAGCTCTTGGCGTCGCAGACCGGCAGCGTAAAGGAGCTCGAGGATCGCACGATCGCGAAGACCGAGGTTGGTTGAGACATCAGGTTGGGCGAGAACCCGTTCGGCTTCCTGAGCGGTAAGAACAGCCTTGGGCAGTGGACGATCACACCGCGGTAGGGCAACGCAGACAGTCGGGTCACGGTCCAGGTGGCCTTGGTTGACCAGCCACCGCAGAAACCTGAGGACGTTTGCGAGGCGATCGTGTTTCGTGTGCCGGCTGAGAGGGCGATCGGAGGCTTGGCGAGATCGATGAACATGGTACCTGTAGCGTTCCAACAGGTCTTTCGAGATATCCTCTGGTCTTTGGCAGTCAGTTCCGGCGAGCCAAACGAGGAAGTAGCGAAGGTGCGCCGCCCGGCTCCGAATGGTGTGGCGAGAGTAGCCCTGGGCATCGAGACTGCCCAGGTAGACGAGCGCGAGTCGCCCGGGGGTTCCATGGCCGATCGGCACCACGTCCTCGATGTGCTTCGCCTTGAGCCTGCGCCGATCGGCGGCCGGCGCTGCCTCCGGACCGGGCGGATCACGCACCCTCGGAGATTTGGTGACTTCGGTTCTCATCTCACCTGGTATACGGTTGGAGGTCAATGGGCATAGCGCCGTGGACTCTGGTCGAGGGCAACTGCAATCGATTCGCCAGGCTCAAGGTCCTGCGCACAGTGGCTGAAGCGCTCGAGGGGGCGCTCGGAGCGGAGCCGATGAAGAAAGAAAGAGAAGAAACCCAAACAGCAGACCGGATTCGGATTCGGATTCGGATTCCGATTCCGATTCGATTCCGATTCTTGATTCTTGGTCGGACCCCGGAGCATCCGGCTCCGGCTGTCAACGGGAGCGGTTGATCTTGACGAGCTCGTCGGCGTCGGCGAGGTCGCACGGACGCTTCGATCCTCGCTTGACCCGCACCAGATCTTCGAGCGAGATGATGCTCACGGGAATGCCGTCGATCTCGACCCGCCGCGAGCCGGCGAAGATCTCGTCGTTCTCGACGCCGACGACGCTGGTGAGCAGGACCTTCATGTCGTCGGAGAGCTGCACGGAGGTTACCTACCAGGAGACCGTTTCCCAGGTTGCCCGCTTGACGATCGGCGATCGTCCCCATGCCTGCCCCCAGCGACGGGCCTGGAGGACGGCAAACTCGAGCATTCGTTCCTGAGGGCTCATCGAAGCGAGCTGTCGGTGCTCGGCTTCGTTTTCGTCGTCGAACGAGACGAAGACACGAACCAGCGCCTCGTCCCGGCCTGGATGAGCCTCGCCGTCGGTCGGGGGGCTTCCGCTCATATGACCATTCTACCCGGAGGTCGCTCGGCCCCGGCCGACCGGGCACACCGAGACCGGTGGCGGACCCGCTCCTCGCCATTCGACCGAACGGGTGGCGACCTGTCCCCTCAGACCCTCGTGGTCGGCGTGGCGACCCGCCCCACCGGGTGCGGCGATCCGACCCGGCGTCGACGACACGATCCGCGAGCCCCGGCTCGGTTGAGCACGTCAAACGGCTCGTGGCCAGACACTTCCGAGAAACAGCCGGGATGGCACCGGTCGTGCAATGCCTCTCGACGGTGGCGATCGACGGATCGGCCGTCGACCTCGGCCCCCACGGGCACGGCGCCGCCGCCCCGACAACCCGGTCGACAGCGACCACGACCCGACCCGAGGAGGGCAATCATGACCTCAGGACTCTCACGCTCGACACCCAGGGTGGCCTTGCTGCTGCTCGCGATCGCGACCGTCGCGACCGTCGCGACCGCCGGCGAGATCACGATCCGGATCGCCCCGGCGACCCTCAACCTCCAGAGCGGAGGCGTCGTCGTCACCGTCCACACCGACGTGCCCTACAACGAGATCGACGTCGCCTCGGTCTACCTCGCCGGGGTGGCGATCGACTCCTGGAAAGCCGATGACCGCGGCTACTTCGTGGCGAAGTTCCTCAGCGACGACGTCAAGACGATCGACGGCCTGGTGCTCAACCAGCTCAACACGCTGACGTTCGTCGCGCTCACGATCTACAACGAGCCAGTCTGGGGGAGCGCCGAGGTGATGGTGATCGACCGGGGCGGCGCGGCCTCGAGCGGGGCCGCTACATCCGACAAGGGCTGAGCTTCGGCCCGGGCCTCGTGAACCGGGGAGGCGCCGTCGTCGCGGCGCCTCCCATTCGCGTCGAGCACTCCTACCCGTCCCGGCCTGCTACTCCAGACCCAGGTTGCGCAGCAGCGGCGCGATGTCGGGCGACCGGAAGGTCGTCCGGTAGATCACGTCGGCGAGGATCCCGTCGAGGGCGTGGCCGAGACGCGTGCGGTTGTGGACGAGGCACCCATGAGGCGCCCACAATTTTGTAGAAAGGTTGACTCTCTGATAGTCTGATAATCGGAGGTTCGGATATGTCATCGACCACCAGCCGGGTCGGGAAACGGGGCACCATCGTCGTTCCGGCGGCGCTTCGCAACCGGTACGGGCTCGAGGAAGGTGCGCTCGTCATCGCCGAGGAACGGGAGGACGGGATCCTCCTTCGGCCGGCCGTCGCGCTCCCGGTGGAGATCTACACACCGGAGCGCCGGGCCGAGTTCCTCCTCAACAACGCCATCGACGCCGACGACTATCGGAGTGCGGTCGCCGAGGTCCGGAAGCTCGGCCTCGACCCGGGGGCAATCCCCCACGACCCGCCCGGTGAGTGAACGGTGGCGGACCGGGTCTTCCTCGACGCCAACGTGCTGTTCTCGGCGGCCTACCGGGAGGGCTCGGGGCTGGCGAAGCTGTGGAAGCTCGGGGGCGTCCGGTTGATCACCTCGAGGTATGCGGCCGAGGAGGCTCGCCGTAACCTGACGGAAGAGGCCCAGCACCGACGGCTCGCCGATCTGCTCCGCGTTGTCGAGGTCATCTCCGAGGTCGACCCGCGCGTGACCATCGGTGACGATCGACTGCCCGACAAAGACCGGCCGATCCTCGTTGCGGCCGTCAGTGCTCGCGCCACCCACCTGCTGACCGGCGACATTACCCACTTCGGCCGCTTCTTCGGCGGCAAGCTCGAGGGCATTCTCGTGCTTCCGCCAGGCGCATACCTGCGGCAGCGTTCGTGACCGTCGTCCGGCGCGGGCGCCCTACTCCAGCCCGAGATTCCTGAGCAGCGGCGCGATGTCGGGCTCGCGGCCGCGGAAGGCGAGCCACATCTCCATGTAGTCCCGCGACCCGCTCGGCTCGAGGATCTCGGTGCGGAAGCGCTGCGCGGTCTCGGCGTCGAACAGGCTGGTCTCCTCGAAGGCGGCGAAGGCGTCGTGGTCGAGCACGCCGGACCACATGTAGCCGTAGTAGCCCGCCGCGTAGCCGCCGACGATGTGGGCGAAGTAGGTCGTGCGGTAGCGCGGGAGGATCTCCGGGATCAGACCGATCGACTCGAGATAGGCCTGCTCGAAGGCGTTGACGTCGAGCTCGGCGGGCTCGTTCAAAGTGTGGTACTCCATGTCGAGCAGGCTGGCGGCGAGGTACTCGACCTGGTCGAAGCCCTGGTTGAAGAGGCTGCTCGCCTCGATCCTGGCGATCAGCTCGTCGGGGATCGGCTCGCCGGTCTGGTAGTGGCGGGCGTAGACCTTGAGCACCTCGGGGTGCATCGCCCAGTGCTCCATGATCTGGCTCGGCAGCTCGCCGAAGTCGGGCGACCGGAAGGTCGTCCGGTAGGTCACGTCGGCGAGGATCCCGTCGAGGGCGTGGCCGAACTCGTGGAACAGCGTCTCGACCTCGTCGAGGCTGAGCAGGGCCGGCTCGTCGGCGGTGGCGGTGGTGAAGTTGCAGACCAGGTTGATCACCGGGTCGACCTCGACCCCGTCGGCCCGGCTCTGACTGCGGAACCGGCCGCACCAGGCCCCCTGCCGCTTGCTCTCCCGCGGGTGGTAGTCCATGTAGATCACCGCGGCGTGGGACCCGTCGGCCTCGAGGACCTCGAAGACCTCGGCGTCGGGGTGGGGCTTGGGCATGCCCTCGAGGGGCTCGAAGGTCAGACCGTAGAGCCGGTTGGCGACGTAGAAGACGCCGTCGCGGACGTTCCCGAGCTCGAAGTAGGGGCGCAGCTCGTTGTCATCGAGGTCGTACTTCGCCTTGCGCACCTTTTCGGCGTAGTACCACCAGTCCCAGGGAGCGAGCGAGAAGCCGCCGCCCTCGGCGTCGATGATCGCCTGCATCTCGGCGACCTCGCGCCGGGCGACCGGCAGCGACGCCGCCCACAGCTGGTCGAGCAGCTCGTAGACCCGTTCCGGGCTGCCCGCCATCCGCTCCTCGAGGACGTAGTCGGCGTAGGTGTCGTAGCCGAGCAGGCGCGCCTTGTCGACGCGCAGGTTGACGATCTCGGCGATCACCGCCTTGTTGTCGTGCTCGTTGCCCTGGTTGCCGCGCACGGTGTACGCCGTGTAGAGCTGCTGCCGGAGCTCGCGGTCGTCGGCATAGGTCAGGAACGGCAGCATGCTCGGCTTGTGGGTGGTGAAGACCCAGCCGCTTTCGAGGCCGTCGCGGGCCGCCGTCGTCGCGGCGGTCTCGACCACCGCCGGAGGCAGGCCGGCGAGCCGGGCCTGGTCGGTGATCACCAGCTTGTAGGCGTTGGTCTCGGCGAGCAGGTTGGCGTTGAACTCCACCTGGAGCTCGGAGAGCCGCTGGTTGATCCCCTTGAGCCGCTCCTGGTCGGCCTCACCGAGCAGCGCGCCCTCGCGGACGCCGCGCTGGTAGAGCCGCTCGAGCAGGAAGCGCTGCTCGCGGTCGAGCTCGAGCCCGTCGCGCGCGTCGTAGAGCGAGCGGATCCGGGCGAACAGCTCGGGGTTCATCTGGATGGCGTCGCGGTGGGCGGCGAGGCGGGGCGAGATCTCCTTCTCGATCGCCTGGAGCTCGTCGCTGGTGTTCGACCCGGTCAAGGCGAAGAAGACGCGGGAGACCTCCTCGAGGAGCTCCCCCGACCGGTCGAGGGCGGCGATCGTGTTGTCGAAGGTCGGCGGCTCGGCATTCGAGACGATCGCCGCGACCTCGGCATCCTGCCGGGCCATCCCCTCCTCGAAGGCCGGGACGAAGTGGGCCGGCTCGATCCTGTCGAAGGGCTGGACGTCGAACGGCGTCCCATAGTCGGCGAAGAACGGGTTGACCTCGGCGACCGGCGCGTCGGACGGTTGACCGGCACAGCTCAGGACCAGGAGACACGCGATGCAAAGCAGGCTTCTTCTCATGTCGACGCCCTCCCCGGGCCGGGCAATGGTAGCACCGCCCGGTTGACGGAGACCGGGCGTCGCCCGCCGCCGCGCGGCACGCCCCGGCCGGATCCGCCGTGTGGCCGAATGGCGTGTGGCGGGCCCGGCGCTGTACCATGGGCCTCGCATGGACTTCGAGCGGGTGTTGGCGCTGATCCGAAGCCACTTCGACGACGTCGGCGAGCCCTTCGGTGTCGTCGGGGCGCTCGGGGTGGCCGCACGCGGCTTCAGCCGGACGACCTTCGACGTCGACATCGTCGCCCCGGCATCGGCGCAGGCCGCTCTGATCGAGTTCCTCGAAGCGGCCGGGTACCGGACCGAGCACCGTTCGGCGGGATACTCGAACCACGTTCACGCCGACCGCGATCTCGGGCGGGTCGACGTGGTCTACGTCGGCGGCGAGACCGCCGAGAGGATCTTCGCCGGCGTCGAGATGAGGCCGGGCGCCGGCGGTGTCGACATGCCCGTGCCCCGCGCCGAGCACCTGGCCGCGATGAAGCTCTTCGGAATCAAGAACGAGCCGACGCAGGCCCTCCAGGACCTCGAGGACGTCCGGCGCATCCTCGAGCTGCCGCGCGTCGACCGGGAGGAGATCCGCGGGTACTTCAACCGCTATGGCCTGGAGGCGCTGCTTGAGCGGCTCGACTGACCGCCCCGGGATGCTCGATCTCGAGCGGGACCTGCCGACCACCGCCGAGGACGTCGCGGCGCTGCGGCGCCTGGCGGGTCGCCCGGTCGTGACCGACCCGGCCGACGCGAACCGCCTCCGCGATCCCTTCTGGACCCTGGAACGGGCCCTCGCACCGAGGTTCTTCCGGGACACCGACCAGCCCTTCGAGCTGTGATTGCCGCCCATCGCCGGCGTCTGGCGTGGCAGGCAGGCTTGCTGTCTGGCACGAGTGGGGATGTCGCTCGATGGCGTTGTGGCGTCATGGCTTGCCTTGCACGTTTCCGTTTCGTCCCGGTCGGCGCGTCCGATGCGCCGCCGCGATTCGTCCGACGAATTGCCGAACTCCTCGACCGGGGTATCATCGCCCGGCCGCCGCCGCGGTGCCCATTGGAGGTCGCATGCGCCGACTCGCGCTCGTCATTCTGCTGCTCTCCGCCGGCCCGTCGATCGCAGCCGGGATCCCGAGCCCCGAGGAGCACTTCGGCCACCCGGTCGGCGCCGACCGCACGCTCATCCCCTACCCCGAGGTGCTCGCCTATCTCGAGCTGGTCGACGCCGCGTCGGACCGGGTCTCGATCGAGGAGGCCGGGACCTCGACGTTGGGCAACCGGATGCCGGTGGTGGTCCTGACCTCGCCGACCAACCAGGCCCGGCTCGCCGAGATCCGCGAGGCCGCCCGGCGGATCGCCAGACCCGGCGGCGTCCCGGCCGAGGAGACCCGCCGGCTCGTCGACACGACCCCGGCGGTGGTGCTCGTGACCTGCACGATCCACTCCACCGAGGTCGGCTCGACCCAGATGGCGACCGAGCTCGTCTGGCAGTTCGCGACCACCGACGACCCCGAGCGGCTCGGGTGGATGGACGAGGTCGTGCTCCTGCTCATGCCCTCGGTCAACCCCGACGGCCAGCTGATGGTCGCCGACTGGTACGAGCGCTGGCTCGGCACCGAGCACGAGGGCGGCCGGATGCCCTGGCTCTACCACCACTATGTTGGCCACGACAACAACCGCGACTTCTACGCCCTGACCCAGGCCGAGTCGCAGGTCGTCAACGACCTGCTCTACCACCGCTGGTTCCCCCAGGTCTTCCTCGACGAGCACCAGATGGGCTCGACCGGGCCGCGGATGTTCGTCCCGCCCCAGACCGACCCCCTCGACCCGGAGGTCCACTCGCTGGTCTTCCGGACCGCCGACGGCATCGGCACGACCATGGCGCGGCGTCTCGAGGAGGCCGGCAAGACCGGGGTCGGCCACGACATGATCTTCGACTCCTACTGGCCGGGCGGCACCCGCAACACCGCCTGGTGGAAGAACATCGTCGGGCTGCTCACCGAGGTCGCAAGCGCCCGCATCGCCTCGCCGGTCTTCGTCGACCCGAACGAGCTGCGCGGCGGCGGCAAGGGCTTCCCCGACTACGGCCGCCGCTCCAACTACCCGTCGCCCTGGCCGGGCGGCTGGTGGCGGCTGCGCGACATCGTGGAGTACGAGCTCGTGGCGACCTGGGCGCTCGTCGAGTCGGTGGCCGAGGACCGGCGCCACATCCTGGCCAACCTCGACCGGATGGCCCGCGAGGCGATCCGCCGGGGCGCCACCGAGCCCCCCTACGCCTTCGTCCTCCAGCCCGGTCACCACGACGAGGTCGCGGCCCGCAAGCTGATCGCGCTGCTGCTCCGCCATGGGGTCGAGGTTGTGCGCGCGGCCGAACCCTTCGCCCTCGGCCTCGCCACCTACCCCGCCGGCACCGTCGTCATCCCCGCCGCCCAGCCCTACCGGCCGTTCCTGATGACCATGCTGCGCCCGCAGCGCTACCCGGAGGTCCGTCCGTCGACCGACGGCGGGGTCATCCAACCCTACGACGTGACCTCGTGGTCCTTGCCGCTCTTCATGGGCGTCGACCTGGTCGAGGCGACCGAGCCTCTGGCGGGGCGGTTCGACGCGCTCCACGCCGCCGACTGGCCGCGCACCGCGGTCGGCGCCGACGGCACGGCCGCGGGCGCGCTCGTCCCGGCCGGCGCCGACGGGCTCCACACCGCGCTCAACCGGCTGCTCGCAGATGGAAAGCCGGTCCGCCGCGTCGCCGCGACCGGCGACCTGTGGCTCGACTACTCGGAGATCGACCCCGGCGCCGTCGCCGGGCTCGCCGACGAGCTCTCCCTGCCGACCCGCGAGCTGGCGGCGCCGCCCGCCGATCTGCGCCGGATCAGCGCCCGCCGGGTCGGCCTCTTCAAGCCGTGGATCGCGAGCATGGACGAGGGCTGGACCCGCTTCGTCCTCGAGCGCTACGGCTTCCCGGTGGTCACCCTGACCAACCAGCAGCTCCGCTCGGGCGAGTTCACCGGGCTCGCCGACGTGCTGCTCTTCCCCGACATCGCCCCCGAGGTCATCGGCAAGGGCGAGCCCGGCGCCGACTACTGGGGTGACTTCGAGCCGCTGCCCCCCGAGTACTCGGGCGGGATCGACGTCTGGGCGACCGCGGAGGCGACGCCGGGCGGTCCGAAGGCCGGCAAGGCCCCGGCCGAGCCGCGAACCACCGGCGGCGAGCGCATCAAGAGCTGGGTCGAGGCGGGCGGGACCGTGGTCGCCCTCGGCGCCTCGACCTCGTACTTCATCGACCTCCTCGACCTGCCGGTCGAGAACGTCCTCGCCGAGGTCGGCCGCTCGGCCTTCCGCTGCCCGGGCTCGACCCTGCGGGTCGCGGTCGACACCACCCATCCCCTAGGCTGGGGAATGCGCGCCGACGACGCGGCGACCTTTGCCGACTCGCCGGCCTTCGCCACCCGGATCCCCGACCCGCGCTTCGACCGGGCGGTGGTCGCCCGCTACCCGGACGACGAGCGGGACATCCTGCTCAGCGGCTATCTCGAGGGTGGCGAGCTCCTCGAGCGCCGGGCCGCCGCGGTCGACCTGCGGGTCGGCAAGGGCCGCGTCGTGCTGATCGGCTTCGCGGCCCAGCACCGCGCCCAGCCCCTGCGGACCTTCAAGCTGCTGTTCAACGCGCTCTACGACGTCGCCGAAGACTGACCGGGTTCATCCGCTCCGGCGCGTCGCCGGGAAGCCCCTGGCCTCGAACCGGACCTGGAGGAGCTCCCGGTCGGCGCGACCGACGGTCCGCTCCAGCGGCTCGTTGTCCCGGCGCGTCGCCCAGCCGAGCGAGAACGGCACCGGAGCGCTCCGCGGCGCCTCGGCCCGCAGCCGCGCTCCGACCACCGAGGTCTCCTCCTCGTCCGCGCCGCGTAGGAAGAGCACGAACTCGTCGCCCCCGTAGCGAATCACCGCGTCCTTCGCACGCACCTCGCACATCAGGAAGCGGCCCATCCGGATCAGGATCTCGTCGCCCGCCTGGTGGCCGAGCTCGTCGTTGATGCGCTTGAAGTGGTCGATGTCGACGATCACCGCGCCCCACCTCGCGTCTCCCGCCTCGACCTCGTCGGCCAGCATCCGCAGGTAGCGGCGGTTGAAGCAGCCGGTCAGCGCGTCACGCACCGCCTGCTCGCGGAGCTCGCGCTCGAGCTCGGTGCGGCGGGTGATGTCGATGAGCATCCCGACGTAGACCGCGTCGTCGTCCGAGCGCTCGAGGGCGTAGGCGGTGTCGAGCACCGTCCGCCGCTCGCCGTCGGGCCGCCGCAGCGTCAGCTCGAAGTCGCGGACGACGCCGTCGCGCTCGAGGATCTCGCGCTCGCGGCGGCGGGCCTCGGGGTCGACCACCAGCTTCTCCGCCGAGTACTCGGCGAGCTCGGCGAGGGACGCGACGCCGAGCATCTCGAGAAAGGCCGGGTTGGCGTCGAGGATGTCGCCGGCCCGGTTGGTGACGTAGATCCCCTCCCGCAGCCGCGTCACGAGCTCGCGGAGCGTCTCCGGACTGTGCAGGCTCGGGCGATCGGCGCCAGGCATTCGGTGCTCCCGCGGGACAAGAATACCCCACGACCGGAATCCGCTCGGCCGGGAACGATGTCGCCCGCATCACACTCCGCCCGGGGTCGGCCCCCGACCCGCTTGACAGCGCTCCGGGGGACCGCGATGATGACGCCTCGAGACGTGTTCTCACCACCGTTGCCCAAACGGGGCACACTCCCGGAAGGACAGCCGATGCGAACCCAGACCGCCCTCGCCCTCGCCCTCACCCTCGGTCTCGCCGCCACCGCCGGCGCCCAGACCATCGTCCAGAGCCGCGGCGTCGACGCCCGGGTCGACTACGCCTCGCTGCTCGCCTACGGCCCCTGGGACGACCGCAACTACCTGCTCACCCAGGACGACCTCGAGCTGCTCGGCGAGAACGAGCTCGAGCTCAGCGTCAGGGCGCCGCTCTTCTACCGGATCGAGCTCCGCGAGCGCTTCGGCAACCTGCCGACCAGCGGCCCGGTCCAGTACCCGCGCTCGACCCTGCCCCGCTTCCTCACCGAGTACGGCGGCTTTCTGGTCGACGGCATACTCTACCGGACGGCGAAGCTGGTCGGCGGTCGGTACGTGCTCGATCTCGACCGGCCGTGGATGAGCGAGGAGGAGTTCAACGAGCTCGGGCCCAAGGCCCTGACCGGGGACGTCCGGGTGACCAGCCCGGTCGGCGCCGCCGAGTCGGCGGTCGCGATCAACCCGGTCAACCCGAGCATCGTCGTCGCCGGCTCCAACGGGCCCGGCAGCGGCCAGGACATGCACTACTCGACCGACGGCGGCGAGACCTGGAGCCCGGCGGCGGCCCTGCCCCTCGGCGGCACCTGCTGCGACCCCACCGTCGCTTGGTCGTCCGACGGGACCAAGGCCTACGCCGCCACCCTCGGCAGCTCGCCGGTCTGGGTCTACCGGTCGGGGGACGGCGGCCAGACCTGGACCGACCTCGTCAACGAGCCGGGCGCCGACCCGCGGCGGGAGATCGGCGGCGGGACCGACAAGGAGTACCTGCACGCCGACACCCACTCGACCAGCGCCTGCCTCGACACCCTCTACCTGACCTGGCACGAGGGCAACATCATGAAGTTCTCGCGGTCGACCGACCGCGCCCACACCTGGTCGAGCCCGGCCACCCTGTCGAGCGGCAGCTCGGAGTGGGGCATCGGCTCGGACATCGTGTCGGACACCAGCGGCCGGGTCTACTACATCTGGCCGGCCTTCGGCAGCCGGAAGATCCTGGTCCGCCGGTCGGACGACTGCGGCCAGAGCTTCAATCCGACGGTCGAGGTGGCGACCACCCAGGCCTCCTTCGACTTCCCGATCCCGTCGATGGACAACCGCTACGCCTGGGTCTACGTCGCCGCCGGCGCCGATCTCGGCAGCGGGCCCTTTGCCGGCAGCGTCTACGCCGCCTGGACCGACACCACCGCGCCGGACGTCGGGACGCCCGCCAACAACCACGCCCGGATCCAGGTCGCCTTCTCGCGCGACGGCGGCGCCACATGGGCCGTGACCACCCCCCACGAGACCGCCGACGCGAGCACCGTCGACCGCTGGAACCACTTCCTCGCGGTCGGTCCCGACGGCTCGGTCCACGTGGTCTTCTACGACACCCGCAACGACCCAACCCGGCGCTCGGTCGACCTCTACTGGTCGAGCTCGACCGATGGCGCCCAGACCTGGAGCGCCCCGGTCAAGCTGAGCTCGCAGATCTCGCCGCACATGGAGGACTTCTTCCAGTTCGGCGACTACAACGGGCTCGATGTGGTCGTGAACGATCTGATTGCGGTCTTCACCGACAACCGCCACGAGACCGGCGGCGCCACCGACTCGCCCGACATCTACGCGGCCGGGCAGACCGTCTCGGGCGGCGCCGGCATCTTCGCCGACGACTTCGAGAGCGGCAACCCCGGCGCCTGGTCGGCCGTGACGCCCTGAGCCGGGGGCGGCCCCGAGCTCCTCCAAGGCCAGACCAGCGACCGGGGTGACCGCCCCATCGGTGATGTCCACTCGAGGACTGCCCCCGTTACGCGGACGGGGAGCACCGAACGGGCGGAGCTCCCTGAGGTTCGTGATCCCGAGCGGCATTGAGCTCTGCTCGGCTCACGGCGTCTCCCCGGAGTGCGTCAGCCGTGCCGCCCATTCGTTCGACGCCCACGACCAGCAGCCGCCGCGTGATGACGTGCCTACTCCCTTCCTCGAGCTCGACGGGCACATGGTGTATCCTTGTTTGTAGAGGAATTGGTAGACAGTCATGAGCACAACGATCAGAATCAGCGCCTCCGCGCATCGGCACCTCAAGGACGAGGCCCGCACGACAGGGCGATCCATGCAGGCCGTCCTCGAGGATGCCATCGAGCAGTACCGGCGGCAGCGTTTCATCGCCGAGGTCAACGCTGGTTATGCCCGCGTTCGCGATGACCCGCAGGCATGGGGCGACATCCTCGACGAGCGAAAGTCATGGGAGGGTACCGTCGGCGACGGCCTCGGCGATGAACGCTGACGTGCCCATCGAGCCGCAGCGAGGCGAGGTCTGGCTCGCGGACCTGAGCCCTGTCCAAGGTCGCGAGCAGGCAGGCCGTCGTCCCGTGCTTGTCCTTTCGGTTGACGAGTTCAACCTCGGACCGGCCGAGCTGGTCATCGTTGCACCGATTACGAAGACGATCCGTGGCATTCCCTCGCACGTGGTCGTCAAGCCGCCAGAGGGTGGTCTCTCACGCCCCTCGGCGGTGCTCTGTGACGCCGTACGTTCGATCTCGAAGGAGCGTCTGCTCGAGGCTTGGGGCCGGGTATCCCCGTCGACTCTCGGCCAGGTGGAGGACTGCCTTCGCATCCTGATGGGGCTGTGACCGAGCGTGCCGATTCCCCTTGTCCGTCGACGATCCCGGTCGTCACCGGGTTGAGGTGGATGGGGAGGATCAGGCGGCGCACGTACTCCGGCGCATCGACCGGCTTTTCCCGGTACCTCCCTTGCCGGAACGGGCCGCAGACCCGGTAGCGAGCGTTGTAGCTCTTGCTGACCCGGGTGTGGATGCTCGCCATGGTCCGCCAAACAGGGACCGACCCGCACCGCACGGCCATGTGATCGTGGTTGCCCGGAATGCACCAGGCCAGAACCGTCAACCCGTCGCGATCTCTCGCGTCGCACATCGCGTCGAGAAGGCGCGCCGCCTCCCCGTCCCCGTCGAACACCCTCTCGTCTCGCGTCACCCGGTTGTAGACGTGGTAGATCCCGCCCTCGACAAACACCCGCGGTGGTCTCGCATCCCCCACCCCCGGGCGGATTCCACTCAGAATGTATGAATGTGTAAACCCGGCGATTTTCAGAGCGAGGACGTACGACGTGTCGGTACATCCGCGCTCGGTGAGCCGTCAGCTGACAAGATCGTCTGAATCGTCTGACCTGGCACCAGTAGTATGCTATATTTGATGCATGGGGAGATGCTTCATGCGAACCACAATCAGCATACCCGATGACATCGCCAAGAGACTGCAGACTCATGTCGGCGAGGGCTCTCTGAGCGGTTTCATCCGCGAGGCGGTGGAGTACCGACTCGACGCGCTCCAGCGCGAGGCGATGGTGCGTGAAATGGAAGCGGGCTACCGCGCCGAGGTCGAAGAACCGTCGCTTGATCCAGAGTGGAACGACATCGAGGTGGAGGGCTGGTAATGCGCCGCGGCGACGTCTACTGGGTGAACCTCGACCCTGTCGTAGGATCGGAGGTCGGGAAGTTCCGACCGGCGGTGGTTGTCCAGAACGAGGCCGCCAACCGATCGAGCGTGACCGTCACGGTCATCCCATTGACCTCATCTACCGGGCGGGTCCATCCCTTTCAGGTGTTGGTCCCGGCGGGAGAGGGGGGACTCCCGCAAGCGAGCAAGGCTTTGTGCGAGCAGGTGCGGACCCTTTCGCGAAAACGCCTCAGCGAGCGCATAGGAACCCTGCCGGACGATCGTCTGTTCGAGATCCGCGAAGCCCTCGACCGGCACCTTTGGCTTTAAGCGTGCCAGGTTTACACATTTACACATTCTCGGCCTGCTCTTCTGTTTCATCCGGCGGGGAGGACGCGAGGAGGGCGTCGACGCTGTCGAGCCTCTCGGCAAACGCCTGATCCTCCCGTCTTCGGGTCGCTCCACGCCGACTCCACAGACATGCGCTGTGGTAACGGACACCCAGGACAGCGGCCAGCTCGGTCACTCGCACACCGTATCTCTCGGCGCCCAGGGTCATCAGAATCTCGCGAGCTCGAACGACCTCCGGCTGCTTCCCGCGCCCCGACAGCTCCTCCGCGGTGTGCTTGAGCGCATCCAAGGTCCGTCGCACGAAGGTCTCGGCCCGGAGCAGCGGACGCTCCCTCGCGGCGCTTCTCCCCAGCTCGTCGAGGTGGGGAGTCGACGGATCGAGTCGGAGCTCGTCGTCGCTCTCTCTTCCCGCCGGTCTTCCCAGCCGCCACCTTGGAAGCTCCCCAGGAAGCCGATCCATCCACGGCTGACCCGGGTGTGGATGCTCGCCATGGTCCGCCAAAGAGGGACCGACCCGCACCGCACGGCCATGTGATAGTGGTTGCCCAGAATGCACCAGGCCAGAACCGTCAACCCGTCGCGATCTCTCGCGTCGCGCATCGCGTCGAGCAGGCGCACCGCCTCCCCGTCCTCGCCGAACACCCCCTCGCCTCGCGTCACCCGGTTGTAGACGTGGTAGATCCCGCCTTCGACAAACACCCGCGATGGTCTCGGCATCCCCCACCTCCGGGCGGATTCTACTCAGAATGTATAAATGTATAAACCAGGCACTATTCGCCTCCCCGTCCAGCCGGTGGTGTCGACCGTCGGGGTGTTGATGACAGATCCTCCGGACGGCACTACATTCAACGTCAAGGAGACGACCATGACAAGCAGGATGTGCCGTGACGCCTGGCGTGTAGGAGTGGTGTGTGCTGTGGCCGCGGCTACACTGCCGGGTTTGGTCGACGCCCAGCAGCGGTTCACCGAGTGGGTCGAGATGGGCGACGGCGTGCTGTTGGCGACCGAGGTTTGGCTGCCCGAGGGCGAAGGACCGTGGCCTGTCGTGTTGACTCGCACGCCGTACGGGCGGTCCGATCCGATCACCTTTGACGACGTGCCGGCGACCGACCTCGGGTTCGCATGCGTGGTCCAGGAGATGAGGGGCACCCACGACTCCCAGGGCGAGTTCCGGGGCTACGCCGACGACGGCCCGGACGGGCGGACGACCGTCACCTGGATTGCCGCCCAGCCGTGGTGCAACGACGGCGCGATCGGCATGGACGGCTGCTCCGCGTCAGGGACTGCGCAGTACGCGGTCGCGCCCGGCGCCCCGGCCGTGCTCGATTGCCTGGCGCCGGGGGCCTCGAGCCCGGATCAGTACCACCACCTCATCTACCAGGGTGGCTGCCTCCGGGAGGAGCTGGTACGCGGTTGGACGTCAAACCAGAACCTGCCCCACCTTTACGATGAGCTGAAACAGCACCGACTGCGCGACGACTGGTGGGAGCCGCTCGACTGGACTAGCGCCCCGGAGACGGTGACGACGCCCGCGTTCCACTACGGGGGCTGGTTCGACTTCGCCCAGCAAGGGGCCTTGGACGCCTTCGTCCTGTATCAGCATCGGGGTGGCGATGGCGCCAGCGGTCGTCAGTACCTGCTGATGGGGCCGTGGTCGCACGCGACGGTCGGATCGGGCAGGAACACCGACTCGGCCCGGCTGTACCCGGCGAACGCCAGCGTGAACGTCGGCGAGCTCAACCTCCAGTGGCAGAGGACTTGGCTCAAAGGAGAGCCTACTGGAGTTGACCAGTGGCCGCCGGTGCGGGTCTACCTCATGGGCGCCGACCAGACTGGGGCGGCTGGAAACGTCTGGGTCAACCTCGACGACTGGCCGCCGGCGGCTCAGATCGTCCGGATGTTCCTCGATGCCGACGGCGGTCTGACGCGAGCCGCCCCGCCCGGAGGCTCGCTGGTCCTGACCATCGATCCGGAGCACCCGGTTCCCACCTACGGCGGGGCGAACCTCTTCCAGGCCTCCGGCTCGAAGGACCAGCGACGGGTGGAGGAGCGGGACGACGTGCTGGTCTTCACCAGCGAGCCGTTTGCCCGTCCCCTGACGGTGATGGGACGCGTCACCGCGCGGGTCTGGATCCGACCGGACACCCCCGACCTGGATCTCAGTGTGCGGCTCACCGACGTCTACCCGGATGGCAGGTCGTTGCTCATCGTCGACGGCATCCAACGGGCGCGGATGCGCTGCGGCGACGACGTGGAGTGCCTGCTCGAGCCCGGGGTCGCGGCGGAAATCGAGGTCGACCTGTGGTCGACGGCAATGGTCTTCGATACCGGCCACCGCATCCGGGTCGCCATCGCCGGCTCCAACTCCCCGAGGTTCGAGGTCAACCCGTGCGACGGCGGCGACCTGAACGCCGGGACGCCGACGGTCGCCCACCCCGAGATCCTGTTTGGCGTCGACTTCCCCTCGGCCATCCTGCTACCGTGCGTCAACGTGGCACCCCGCCACCCCGGCGGCCGGGTTGGCGAAGCACCGCCGGTCCACCGTTTGGTCGACGACGTGCCGGCGCGTCCAGGTGACGCTGGCATGTGAGGTTGACGGGAGTCCCCCAGAGACGGGATCGGGCGGCCCTGAGCGTGCCAGGTTTAAACATTTTCGGTCAGCTCATTCAATTCATCCGGTGGAGAGGACGCGAGGAGGGCGTGGACTAGGTCGAGCCTCTCGGCGAACGCCTGGTCCTTCTGTCTTCGAGTCGCTCCTCGGCGACTCGACAGACATGGCCTGTGGTAGCGGACACCCAGGACAGCGGCCAGCTCGGTCACTCGCACACCGTATCTCTCCGCGCCCAGGGTCATCGGAATCTCTCGCATCGGTGCATCGATGCGACGAGAAGCGAAACCGACAAAGTCATCGCCGGTCACCGGGCCTGCTGAATCGCGGGGGCGCGGTCGCCTCGAGCTTGGCGGCCAGGGCGCTCTCGCCGAACCGCTCGTCCAGCCAGAGCATCGTTCTCTCGCAACCGTGCCGGGTTGGTCCATGTGCCCATCCTGGAGCGGCGCCCTGCCAGGGGTCTCTGAACGCCTGCGCCCTGCTTGCTCGCCCTCACCTCTCCGGATCGCCGGTCGAATGACGGACGCCCAGACGAGTCTACGACGATTCTCCTCGGACACCGTGCCCGACCACGTGCCGGCAACATCGCGCGACCGGCGACGTACCTCCCCCGGTCCGGTGCCCGGCCGTCGGGCGGGGACCGGGGGAGGACGGAGGATGCGCGCACCTGGTGTGAACCGCTGGCTCGTGGTCGCGGGATGGGGGTTGGCGGCGGCGCTGGCGACCGCCGACGGAGCTCCGCCCGACATCGTCGAGGCCGCCCGGCGCGGCGACTCGAACGCGGTCCACCGGCTGATCGAGGCCGACCCGGCGGTCGTCGGGACCCGCGACGCGGCCGGCGACACCGCCCTGTACTGGGCGGGGCTTCGCGGCCACTGGCGGATCGTCGCCGAGCTGGTGGCTGCCGGGGCGCCGGTCAACGCGGCCGGCGGCGACGGCGGCACGCCTCTGCACGGGGTCTGCCACCACGACCGGGCCGACATCGCGGCGCTCCTCCTCGACGCCGGCGCGGATCCGGGCATCGCCGACCGGTCGGGCCGCACGCCGCTCCATGTCGCGGCGCGTCGCGGCAACACCGCGGTCGCGAGCCTGCTCGTCGAGCGCGGCGCCGATCTCGCCGCGACGACACAGGAGGGCTGGACGCCGCTCCACGTCGCCGCGATGAGCCGTCACCCCGAGCTCGTCGAGCTGCTGCTCGGCCTGGGCGCCGACCCGGCGGCCCTCGACCAGGAAGGCCGCAGCGCGGCCGGGATGACGAGGCCGCGGCCGCCGTCGGTCGCGATCGACCCGGCGGCGCTCGACGGCTATGTCGGGCTGTACGCCCTCGGCGACGGAGCGACGGTCAAGGTGTGGCGTGAGGGCGATCGGCTGAGGATCCGCGAGCTCGCCCCGGACACCCTCGATCCGATCGGCGCCGACGCCTTCTTCTGCGAGGCCGAGCCTTGCCGGGTCGAGTTCGTCCGCGGCGCCGACGGCGCGGTGACGGCCGTGCTGATCCAGGACCCGGCGGGTTCGGTCGAGGGCACGAGGATGCCCTCGCCGCGCTACGTCGGCGTCGCCGCGTGCGCCTCGTGCCACAGCGCGCTCGAGAAGGGCAATCCCCACGTAGTGTGGATGCAGAGCCGCCACGGCCACGCCTACTGGAGGCTCGGCGCCGACTGGGCGCTTTACCTCGCCCGGCTGCGGCCCCACAACGCCGACCTCGAGCGGCCGATGGACGACGAGCGCTGCCTGCTCTGCCACGTCACCGGCCGCCAGGACGACGACGCGCTCCTCGCCGAGACCTTCCGCGCCGAGGAGGGCGTCGGCTGCGAGTCGTGCCACGGCCCGGGCTCGCTCTACATGGACCCGGAGGTCATGGCCGACCGCGCGGCCTTCGTCGCCGCCGGCGGCCGCGTACCCGACGAGGCGACCTGCCGTAGCTGCCACCGGCGGATAGAGGACTTCGACTTCGCCGAGTTCTCGGAGAAGATCCGGCACTGGGTGAGCGAGGGGTGAGGGGTTAGGGGTTAGAAGGTTAGAAGGTGAGAAGGTGAGAAGGTGAGAAGGTTAGAAGGTTAGAAGGTATGTAGGGTTGAGGGTCAGTGGGTAAAGGGTGAGGAGTAAAGGGTGAGGGGTTAGGTCTTAGGGGTACAGGGTCAGGAGGTCTTACGTCCAACGCTTGACCTCGGGTAATGCGGCACCTCCTTCACCCCTGACAGCGACCGGAGGGAGCGCTCACTAGCGAGCGGAGCGAGCGCTGACCTTCTCACCTCTCACTCGGGAAACACCCCGCCCCACCTTGAGGTGTCCCCCGATTCGAAGTCGTCGGCGAACAGCCAGGGTTCGACGGTGGTCCGGACGCAGTCGTAGGTCTCGGCGATCCGCGGCCCGGTGTCGAGGACCGCGAAGTCGGTGATCGCGACATCGGTGGCGCCGGCGGTCTGGTCGAAGATCCGCGAGTGGATGCCCAGGTCGGCCCACGAGGTGGTCGTGAAGAGGTCGCTCTCGGCGGTCAGGGCGACCGTGCCGCCGTCGGCGAGGACGATCCCGTAGCGGGCGAAGGTGTTGAGGATGACCCG
>JALOLD010000104.1 GCA_025456145.1 Thermoanaerobaculales bacterium
CTCGAGACCGGCGTGTTGCCGGCCGCCTCGCTGCTCGTCAACGAGCAGACGAGCCGGATCGACGCGATCGCGCTGACCGGAAGACGGGTCGAGTACCTGGTGGTCCGCCCGGGGGGCGGCGCCTGGGGAATTCACGCTCTCGACGGCTCGGTCACCGACCTCGACGGCATCGGCGACGGCGACACGGTGGTCGCGCTGAGCTCGACGATTCCCAACGAGATGTACGGACCGCCGCCGGTCGAGCTGATCCGTGGCGACCTCGTGTTCGCCGTCGACTGCCGCTCGCTCGGCGTGCTCGTGGGAGGTGTGTGATGACGACCAGGTCCGTCACCCGTCGCCATCGGCCGGCTGTGCTCGGCGTCCTCGCCGCGGCTGCTGCCGCCGTTTCCGTCCTGGTGATCGCGCCGCGCCCCGCGTCGGCGACCGGGGGCGTCGGCCACCCGAACCTGGCCCGGGGCATGAGCGCCTACGCCTCCGCCGGCACCGGCTCGATCGACACGGTCAACCTGTTCAACGGCGGGCTCGGGGTGTCGATCCCGATTGGACCAGCCTTCACGGTCAGCGAGTCGGTCGGCTACCAGATCGGCCTTCAGTACAGCTCGGGGGTCTGGGACTTCAGCGAGGAGATGCACTGTGACCCCTCCAACCCTCAGCCGCTCCTGGAGTACATCAGCCACCCCTCACCGATGTTCGACGCCGGGCTCGGCTGGTCCTCGGGCCTCGGGATGGTCGTCACGACCTACTCTCCGCTCAACCCGACCGACCAGAACGCCTACATCGACCCGTCGGGGGCCAGCCACTACTTCTACGACACCCTGCACGAGGGCGAGACGCCGACCGCCGGGGTCTGGTACACGCGGGACGGGAGCTATCTCCGGGGAACCGCCGAGACGATCGGGGGGGAGATCTTCACGTACGTTCACTTCCCCAACGGCGTGGTCCACACGTTCCGGCGACACGAGTACGACCCGGACGGCGAGTGGCGGCTGTGGAAGATCAACGATCGGTTCGGCACGGAGCCGACGAGCCCCCCGGACGTCGAGATCGTGCGCACCCTCGCCTGGAACCTCAGCGGCGCCGCCTGCGACTGCGAGAGCGAGACGTGCCACTACGAGGTGTCGACGATCGTCGACGGCGCTGGTCGTCAGCACGAGCTGGTCTACTGGTCGCCCGGGGGCGTCACCTGCTCGCAGCCGGGTGAGGAGAGCGTCGGGCTCACGACCAACACCGACCGCCGCTGGTACCTTCGGATGGTCCGGCTGCACGCCAACGACGCGCCCGCCTGCTACCGCTTAGACTACGACCGCCACGCCCAGGTCAACCCACCGTCGTCTGACTGCAGGTACCGGTACACGAACCCGCCGGGAAGCCCGGTGTACGAGGACGTCGACCTGCTGAGCGCGATCGTCATTCCCGACGGCTCATACAACCCCTGTAGCGACGCGGTCGTCTGCACAGACTGCTCCGAGTACCAATTCGAGTACATCGAGGCCGCCTACCCGTCCGAGAGGGACGGACGGCTCGCCGAAATCACCCTGCCCACAGGTGGCAAGCACCAGTACGCCTACGGCGAGTATGAGTTCCCGGACGGAGCGAGCGGTTCCGAACCCTGGGGCGATGCCCTGGTTGTGCTGCAGCGGTCCACGGGTGTGTACTCCCGAACACTCATCGATCTCAACGGCGCTACGGCGGGGTGGACCTACGAGCCTGAGAACATTCCCGACGACGACTTCGACCGGAAATGGGTCGAGAGAATCGTGACCGACCCCAACGGTGATGCGACCCTCCACTTCTTCAACACCGATGCGCTGCCGAGATCGCCAACAGGCGACCTCATGCGAGGGTGGGAGTACGGCTTGCCCATCAAGACAACGGGTCTGGACTACGTGTCCTTGTCGCGCTTCGACTACGAAGGCGAGGTCACGCAGGGCGCTGAGCTTCGAGCGCACTACCTCAACTTCACTTGCGACGTCCTGCCCGACCCTCCCGCTAACGGAGGAACCTACTCCGACGTGTCGCGCCACTTTCTCAACAGCAACCGGCGGGTAAAGGGGTGGGAGACCCTATTCATCGACGACTTCTTAACGTGGGCCAACCCACCGGAACAGTGGGCCTTCAGGCGGGTGTACCTGAGCGGGTTCGACGGCCTTGGTCATTACCGTCGTACGGAGTATCAGTCGAACTTCGGCGATCAGGCGAGCGGAGTCTGGCCCGACGAGAACCAGAGGGAGAGGTTCGTCGGGTACAACCCCGTGCAGCCGGGATCCGGCGTCTACCGGGTCTACGATGTCGACATCTCGACCAACACCCAGGTGGGCCAGCCGGCCTACGTCCAGTGGCCGGCAAGCCGCGAGTGGATCGTCGGCCTCTTCGACAAGTCCGTCGCCTCACTCAGCACCGACGATGAGGAGGCTCGCTACGACTTCGACGCAAACACCGGCTTCCTCCGCGCTGTACGGAGGCTCACCGCCGACGGCGCCGCCGGGCTCTCGGAGGACGACATCCTGGTCACCCGAACCAGGACGATCCAGCCGAACGGCTTCGACCTCACCGAGCGCTTCTTCGGCGCCGACTCCCAGGCCCTGTCGACCGTCAACCCGTTCTTCCAGCCTGGGGCGGCCGTGTTCCTGAAGACCGACATGATCCGCCACGGCACGGTGTACCGGTCGGGGCTGTACCACCCTGGGTACCCTTCGGTCCTTCAAGGCGGCTACCTCGTCGACCGGGACGTCGACCCCCAGACCGGCTGGGTGGTCGAGGCCCGCGACGGCGCCGGCTACCCCGTCGAGGTCGTGGAGCGCGACCTCCTCGGGCGACCCACCGAGGAGGTCTCGGGCGACCCCGGCGAGGCGCGGACGACGACGACCTACACCCCCGCCTTCCCGGGGAACGGTTTCGACGGGCGCGCGGCGGCGCGTACCCGCTCCTGGGGGCCGGGCGAGGGGGAGGAGACGCTCGACCGTCTCGTCGCCGAGACCATCACGGTCTTCGACGGCTTCGGCCGTCCCTGGCGAAGCTGTGTTGCCAAGGACACGCCGGGCATGTGGAACCTCGAGCTCACCACCTACGACGGGCTGGGTCGGGTCGAGCGGAGCTCGGTCGCCTACGAGGTCGCCGACTGCATGGACGACCCGGCCACCGAGCACGAGACCGTGCTCGAGCGCGACCGTTATGGCCAGCCGACCCTGATCACCGCGCCGGACGGGACGAGCACCGCGATGTCCTACCTCGGCGAGCGCCAGGCGGTCCGCACCGACAGGATGTGCACGTCGGCCGCTTCGAGCTGCCTTGGCGGGTGGTACGAGAGCGTCCAGACCACCGAGCGCTACGACTCCTTCGGTCGTCTTCGCAAGGTCGTCGAGCCCGGCTCGGGGGCCCTGGTCTCCGAGCTCGATTACGACGTCGGCGGGCGCATGACCCGGGTGACGCTGAGCGACGGTGCGGTCACCCAGGAGCGGGTGCTGGTCTTCGACAACGCGGGGATGCTCGTCGAGGAGCGGATTCCCGAGCGGCTCGGCCAGCCGATCCAGCTCGAGCACGACCCCCTCGGAAACGTCATCCGCAGCGCCCGGCCGGGGGGAGTGCTCGACTTCGTCTTCGACAAGGCCGCGAGGCCGACGCGCACCGACTGGACCCCGACCGGAGGGGCGACCACCGCCCTGCAGACCTGGGGCTACTACCCGAGAGCCGCGAGCCACTGGAGCGGCGCCAAGCTCGAGGAGGCCGGGCAGCTCACCGTCGCCGAAGGCGGGGGCGGCCCCGAGATCCTGGTGAGCCAGCACTACACCTATGCTGGCGTCGGCGGCAACGTCAGCGTTCAGACGACCACCGCCTCGGTGACCAGCGGCGGTGTGCCGCTGGTGCCCGCCCGCAGCTTCACGATCGGCTACGCCTGGGACGCGCTCGGCAACCTCGCCTCGGTCGCCTACCCCGGCGCGGTCGTGACGAGCGGCGACGACCCGCCGAGCCGCGAGATCCAGTACACCTTCGACATGGGCTGGCCGAAGCACGTGATCGACTTCTCGAGCCAGGGCGACTCGTCCGAGCTCCTCGCTACCCTCGCCTACAACCCCAACGGCACGCTCGGCGAGCTCGTCCATGCCAACGGCGTCACCGACACCCGGTCCCAGGACCTCTGGATGATGGGCCGCCCGTCGGAAATGGCGACGGAGACGACCTCGACCGGCCTCGACCTGTGGACGACCGGGCTGATCTCGTATGATGGAACCGGACGGATCCACCAGATGGGGGGCGACAGCTACCGGTACGACCGCCTCGGGCGGGTGACGCAGGCCGCGGTGACCATGCCGGGCGGCGGGGCGTGGAGCTACGGCACGGACTACGACGCCTTCGGGAACATCGAGGTGCAATCCGCCACCGGGCCACAGTCCAGCTCGATGATGATGATCCCGGTGGACCCGTGGTCGAACCGGGTCGATGGGGCGGAGTACGACTGGTCGGGGAACATGACCGCGATGTCGTATGGAATGTCATCGACGACGTGGGACCCCCTCGGCCGGGTAGCGGGGCACTCGCCAGTCAGCGCCCGGGATCAGAGCTACGGGTACGACGCTTCAGGGGAGCGAGTCGTCAGCTACGGCGTGAGCCCGCAAGGCGACCCGCAGCTCCGGGCCGTGTACACTCTACGCGATCTCCTCGGCCGGCCGATCCGCGAGTATCGGGCGAGCCCGACCGGCGAGCTCGAGTGGTCCCGCGACCACGTGTTCCTCGGTAGGAACGCGATCGTGTCGGAGGCCTCGACCATATGGCCGACCGGCGGGCAGATCCTGCACCACCACCGCGACCACCTGGGCAGCCTTCGGCTGCTCACCGACCCCGGCGGCCTGGTCGTTGCCGAGCAGGCGTTCGAGCCGTTCGGGGCGGCGTGGGCGCAGAGCGAGGAGCCGCTGCAGTTCACCGGGCACGAGCGCGAGCCGGGCTACGGCTGGGACTACATGCACGCCCGCTACTACACCCCCGAGTGGGGCCGCTTCTGGAGCGTCGACCCGATCGGCGGCACCCCCGGCATGCCCCAAAGCTGGAATGCCTATGCCTACGTGATGGGCGATCCGGTGAATCTGTTCGATCCGTGGGGTATGGAGTGCACCCAGTCGAGCGACGGACAGATCAGATGTGACGGGGGTGAAATCACCGTCACTGCGGAGTACGAGGTGACCACGATTCCGATTCCCTACTGGGGGCCAATCAAGATTCCTGGTCGCGGCGGGGGTGGCGAAGGGGGCGGCGGATGCGGAACAGGTCCAAGTGTGTTGGACGAGTTTGTTCACCTGGTGATCGACACGAATTACTGCTTCGGCCTTGGGGCCGAAGCGGGTTACATAGGTGTGATTAATGGCGAGCTGGGGTATTTCGTACATCCCTGGCCCTTCGAATTCGGCGCCTACTCAGTCGTTGGTTTGGGAGCAGGGTATGGGACGAACTACGGCGCAGTGTTCTCTGCACTTCACGGCCCGCCATCGACACTGAATGCACCAGTCGTTGAGGTCACTTCTACGTTGGCTGGTTCGTTTTCCCTTTTCTTGGACCCGCAGACGAGTCGAATGTCGGGAATTGCATTGGGCACTCCTAGCCCAAGCGGGGGAGTATTTGTGACTGAGAACAGGGGAGCTTATGTAGGTTTGTGGAGTGGGTTCCGCGAAGGTGTAGCGAGTTTTCATCGGCATATGTGGAACAACTACACTACGCCGATCTTTCCCTACGGAAGCCGTTGTGGGGGAGGCTAATTGTTGCTGGGAAAAACACCACGCTCACGTTTCATTAGAGTGAACGGGCTCTTCTTGGCAGCGCTGGCCTTGTTCATGGTGGTCTCTGCCGCAGTTTCCATGCACCTGCTGATCGCAGTCTGGGTGATGGGTTCCGCGTGTGGTCTTTGGCTCTTACGATCTCACCGCTGCCCCGAATGCGCGACCCGAATCCGGGTCGAAAATCTGATCTTCTGGGCAGTTGTTCCAAAGAATTGCCCAAAGTGCGGTGCAAACTGGGACAATCCGCATCATGATCTAAAAACGAAGAAAATACGCCAAGACGGGAAGGACCCCAGGCACGGCACACCGCTATAGCTCAAAGAAAAATGCCTGGCACGCAATACCGTAAGCGGGCTATCCATTTCCCTCTAGTGTCCTGAGTCGGAAGTCCGCTGACAAAACCGGGCCAGCGAGGCGAGGATATCATCGGCGGTCTTCGTCCACATGAAGGGTCTTGGCTCCTCGTTGTGTACCT
This sequence comes from Thermoanaerobaculales bacterium, assembly GCA_025456145.1. Lineage (GTDB taxonomy): Bacteria > Acidobacteriota > Thermoanaerobaculia > Thermoanaerobaculales > Sulfomarinibacteraceae > JAHECW01. The sequence goes on from JALOLD010000104.1 coordinate 6,241, forward strand.
CGAGGTAGTTGTAGATCGCGGCTTCCAGCTCTCTCGTGCTCCGGTGCGTGCCGCGGCGAATCTGCCAAAGGTGCCAGGCACGCTATTACGGTATTATGCTATTCTCGCCTCATGGGAAGGACAGGTTGACGAGGCCGACGCGGCTGTTCGTGGAGGGCGGTTTCTACCATGTGTACAACCGGCTGGGTCGAGGGGAGCGAGTGTTCGCTGCGGAGCATGAGGCCGCGGAGTTCACCAGGATCCTCAAGGAGGTCGCAGAGCGGGACAACGTGACGGTGTTGGCGTGGTGCCTGCTTTCAAACCACTAC
>JALOLD010000020.1 GCA_025456145.1 Thermoanaerobaculales bacterium
CCGGTCGCTCGACGAGGCCAGCGCCACGCCGAGGGTCCCGAGGAGCAGCGGGTGCGGCGGGTCCGATGCGGCGACGAGGCCGCGGGCGATCCTGAGGGCCTGGTCGGGATCGCGCACCGCCGGGTCGCTGGCTGTCGCCAGAAGCAGCGCCAGGCTGTTGCCGGCGTCGGCCCACCCGGGCCGCAGGGCGAGGGCGTTGCGGTAGGCGGTCAGCGCCTCGCGGTCGGCCTCGATCGCGGCGAGCAGGCGCCCGAGGCCGAGCTGGAGCGTCGGGTCCGACGGGCGCTGCCCGACCGCCGTCCGCAGCAGCTCGACGGCGGTCCCCCGGTCGAGGCCGACGAAGCAGCGTTGGGCGAGCTCGACGAGGCGCGCCCCATCGGGCTGGCGCTCGACGACCCCGGCGAGCTCGCGCCTCGCCTCGGCCCACCGGCCTTCGCCCGCGAGCCCCGCCGCTCGCTCGAGCGCCGCCTCCGGCGATCCGGCGGCGGCCGATCCTTCGCCGGCCAGCGGCGTCGAGACCGCCTCGACGCTCCGTCGTACCTCGGGGTCGTCGGGGTCAAGGTCGGTGGCAAGACGGGCGTGCCGCGCCGCCTCGTCGGTCTGGCCGGAAGCCGCGAGCAGCTCGGCGAGCCGCGCGTGGGCGAGGGCGTGGTCGGGCTCGAGGCGCACCGCCTCGCGCAGCTCGGCCAGGGCGGCCGTGGCGTCGCCCGCCACCAGCCGGGCCTTGGCCAGGTTGAGACGGGTCACCGCATCCTCGGGCTCGAGCTCGGCGGCCCGCTCGAGCATTTCGAGGGCCTCCTCGGTGCGCCCCTCGTCGAGGGCGATCAGACCGAGGTTCTCGAGGGCGTAGTGGGCCACCGGGTTGGCGGCCACCGCTCGTCGCAGCAGCGGGACCGCCTCGCCGTGTCGGCCCTGGTCCAGCAGCGCGCCACCGAGCCCTTCGAGGGCGTCCACCGACCCCGGCAGGGCGTCGAGCGCGGCCCGGAAGAGCTCGGTGGCCCGCTCCCTGTCACCCCGCTCGACCAGCACCACTCCCAGGTTCTGCAGCGCCCTCGCGTTGCCGGGCCGAGCCCGGATCGAATCCTCCCAGATCGCGACCTCGTCGCCGTACAGGCGGTTGCGCGCGACGGTCAGTGCTCCCAGCGACATGCAGACCAGCGCCGCCATCGCTCCGAGCACGACGGTCCCGCGCTGCTCGGGCAACCTCCTGCCCAGGTACCACACCCCGGCGCACCCGGCGGCGACCACCGCCATCAGCGGCAGGTACATCCGGCGCTCGGCGGCGACCTCGGTGACGATCGGGACGACGCTCGAGGTCGGGGCGAGGATCGCGAAGAACCAGATCCCGAGGAAGCCGAGCCAGTGCCGCCGCCTCGCGAGCCACAGCGAGGCGAGGGCGAGGCCGAGCAGGGCCGCCCCGCCGAGCCCCAGCGCCGGCGAGAGCGCGCGGGCGATCGGCCAGTCGAAGTAGTCGAGGGACTGGGGGTGGGGCCAGACGGCGAGCCGGAGGTAGTGCCAGATCACCCCGAACTGGGTCATCAGATACTCGGCCGGCCGGAGGTCGGCGAAGCCGAGGCCGACGGTGTCGCTGCGGCCGCCCCCGGCGACCAGCGCGACCAGGATGAGCCAGGTCGCGGCGATCGCCGCCCACAGGCCGGGCCGGCGCCGCAGGCTGTCGAGGACGCCGTCGGAGACGAAGACCGCATCCCAGGCGAGCAGCACCACCGGCAGCGCGACCGCCACCTCCTTGGTCCCCATGGCGAGGGCTGTGGCCGCCACACAGGCGGTCGCCCACACCGTCGGCCGCGCCGCATCGACGCTCCGGATCAGGCAGTACAGGGCGGTCAGAAAGAGCAGCCCGGCGAGCGACTCGGTCCTCGTCGAGACATAGGTCACCGCCTCGGTGCAGAGAGGATGGACGAGCCACACCGCGGCCACCGCCACCGCGAGCCACGGACCCGGCCGATCGGCCCGATCGGCCGAGCCGAGGCGGTCGAGGGTCCGGCGGACGACGCCGAAGAGCAGCAGGCCGGCGGCGAGGTGGATCGCGATGTTGACCAGGTGGTAGGACCACGGGTCGCGACCGCTGACCGCGTAGTTGAGGGCCAGCGAGAAGGCCACGACCGGGCGGCCGGCGACCGTCGACTGGTCGGGCGCGGACATCGAGCGGCTCAGCGGCAGCAGCGAGCGGAGGTGAGGGTTGTCGACGATGGCGTTGCCGTCGTCGAAGATGAAGGGGGCGTCCAGGGTTCCCCAGTACGCCGCCGTCCCGAGGAGCAGGAGCACGATCGGCCCGACGATGGCAACCCGTCTGCCGAGCTCACTCGTCGCCATCGTCCGGTCCTTTGGCTGCGAGGGTCTTCCGGGCTATCGCCTTGACGCGCTCCATCTCCTCGGGCAGGTCGTCGCCGTCCACGACGTGCCAGCGGACGTCGTGCCGGGCGAGCAGCGTGGCGAGCCGCTGCCAGAGGTCGCGGTTGGCGACCGGCTTGCCGTCGCGGGTCGTCCAGCCGCGCGCCCGCCAGCCGGCGATCCACCTCGACGCGCCGTCGGCGAGGTAGTCCGACACGGTGTAGAGGTGGACCCGCACCGACCGGCTGAGCTCGGCGAGGCCGGTGCCGGCGCCGACGATGTGCATCCGGTTGGCCGACGCGCCGGGCTGGCGCCCGCTGAGCTCGCGCTCGGTCCCGGCGAAGCGCAGCAGCACCGCCCAGGCGCCGGCGTCGCGCTTGCCCGAGTGGGCGACCGCGGTGAACAGGTGGACCGCGCCGGGGTCGTCGACCGGCAGCGCCGGGCGGGGGATCGCGGCGGCGGCCAGCGCGTCGGCGCGCTCGTTCCACTGGTCGCCGGCGTGGCCCTTGACCCAGCGCCACGAGATCGAGTGCCGGCCGAGCTCGCGGTCGAGGGCCTGCCAGAGGTCGCGGTTGGCGACCGCCGTCTTGCCGGCGGTCTGCCAGCCCCGGGCCCGCCAGCCGGCGAGCCACTCGGTCACCCCCTTGCGGAGGTACTCGGAGTCGGTGACCAGCTCGACCGCGTGCGGCGCCTCGAGCGAGCGCAGCGCCTCGATCGCCGCTCTGAGCTCCATCCGGTTGTTGGTTGCCTTGGCCTCGGCGCCGCTGAGCTCGAGGGGCGAGCCGCCGCTCGGCAGGATGACCACCCCCCAGCCGCCGGGGCCCGGGTTGGGCCGGCAGCCGCCGTCGGTGTAGACCGTGACCCGGGGCCGCTCGTCGCTCAACGGGCCTCCCGACGGCCACGGATCGCGAGCACCCGGATCAGCCCGTCGAGCAGCCGCGGCGTGTGGCGCGCCATGAGCACCGCGATCCGGCCGTGCCCGGTGATGACCGCCTCGCGCTTGCGCCGGACCACCGCCGAGACGAGCTTGCGCGCGGCGGTGTCGGTGGGCATCCTGAGCCAGCCGGGGACGGTCTCGGTCGCCTCGGGGTTGAACCGTCCCTGGTTGTCGACCTGGCGGATCTCCGAGTCGACGAAGCCGGGGGCGAGCAGGGTCACCGCGACGCCGCGGCCCCGCCACTCGTGGCGCAAGGCGAACGCGAGGGCGCGGACCGCGTGCTTGCTCATCGAGTAGGGCGAGGTGCCGGGCAGCGCCACGTACGACATCACCGAGCCCATGATCGCAAGACAGCCGCGGCTCGCCTCGAGGGCCTCGCGGCAGGCGAAAGCGGTCCGCAGCACGCCGAAGACGTTGGTCTCGAGCTGACGCCGGTAGTCGTCGAGGTCGCGCCGGTGGAACCAGCCGGCGACCCCGAAGCCGGCGTTGGCGACGACATAGTCGATCCGGCCGAGCTCGGCGAGGGCCGTCGCCACCGCCGCCTCGAGCTCGCCGTCGGCGGTCACGTCGCAGCGGATGGCGACCGCCCGCCGGCCGGCCGCCCGCAGCTCGAGGGCGAGCGCCTCGAGCCGCTCCAAGCGGCGGGCGGTGAGCGCGACGTCGGCGTCGCGGCGGACCAGCTCGCGCGCCATGGCGGCGCCGATGCCGGCCGACGCCCCGGTGATCAGCGCCACCTTGCCGTCGAGCTTCCTCGCCATCGGTCGCACCTCCTCCGCCCGCACCCGCCGCGGACCCGTCGCTTCCCCGCATCCTACCCTTGCCGCCGGCAACCGGCGGCCGGCGCCGCCCGTATACTCGCACGGCGCCGCGGGAAGGTGGCGCGGGGAGGGGAGCCCACCATGACCAGCAACCGTCGTGAGTTCATCCAGCTCGCCGCGCTCGCCGCCGGCGCGGCCGGCATCGCCGGCGCGGCCCCGACGACCACCGACCGCGCCGCCCGGCCGCTCAAGATCCTGGTGCTCGGCGGGACCGGGCTGATCGGCCCGCCGATGGTCGAGCGCGCCATCGCGCGTGGTCACGAGGTGACGCTGTTCAACCGGGGAAAGACCAACGCCGAGCTCTTCCCGGGGATCGAGAAGCTGATCGGCGACCGGGCCGGGGACCTCTCCGCCCTCGCCGACCAGGTGGCGGCCGGCCGGCGGTGGGACGCGGTGGTCGACAACCCGGTCTCGGTCCCGCGCTGGGTCGCCGCGTTGGCCGATCTGCTGACCGACGCCGCCGATCTCTACCTCTACACCTCCTCGATGTCGGTCTACGCCGACACCTCGGTCCCCGGCGCCGACGAGGACGCACCGGTCGGCACGATCAGCGCCGAGGCCGAGGCGGCGGTGGCGAGCCACGCCGACATCACCGGCGAGACCTTCGGCCCGCTCAAGGCGCGCTGCGAGGCCGAGGCGCGCCGCGCCTTCCTCGACCGGACGATCGTCGTCCGTCCGGGGCTCATCGTCGGGCCGGGCGACCGCTCGGACCGCTTCACCTACTGGCCGGTGCGGGTCGCCCGCGGCGGCGAGGTCCTGGCCCCGGGCAGCCCCGACGACCCGGTCCAATTCGTCGACTGCCGCGATCTCGGCGAGTGGTATGTCCGGCTGGTCGAGGACCGAGCGGTCGGGACCTACAACGGGGTCGGCCCGCGCTCGCCGATGACCATCGGCGGTCTGCTCCACGGCCTTCGGGCGACGCTCGACAACGAGATCTCCTTCACCTGGGTGCCGGCGGAGTTCCTCGCCACGCACGGCGTCGAGCCGTGGTCGGATCTGCCGGTGTGGGTGCCGCCGGCAGGCGAGTACGCGGGCTTCGCCTCGGCGAGCATCCGTCGCGCCCTCGCCGCGGGGCTCGCCTTCCGGCCCCTCGCCGAGACCGCGCGGGCGACGCTCGAGTACTGGGAGTCGCTGCCCGCCGAGCGTCGCGCCGAGCCGCGGGCCGGGCTGTCGGCCCAGAGGGAGCGCGAGGTGCTCGCGGCGTGGCATGCCCGGGACCGCGCCGAGCTTCGGCGGTAGGCCCCCGCAGGCCGGGGCAGAGCGGGCGGCTCCGACGCGGACCGGGGTCTGATCAGCGCTCGGTGAGCACCTGCCGCACCGCCCGCTGCCAGCCCGCGCAGAGCTCCTCCCGGCGCGCCGGCGGCATCGCCGGCTCGAACAGCCGCTCGCGCCGCCACGAGCCCTCGATCTCGCCGGGGCCGCTCCAGAAGCCGACCCCGAGCCCGGCCAGGAAGGCGGCGCCGGCGGCGGTGGTCTCGACGAGCATCGGGCGGACCACCGGGATCCCCAGGATGTCGGCCTGGAACTGCATCAGCACGTCGTTGACCGCGGCGCCGCCGTCGACCCGGAGCTCGCTGATCGCGACCCCGGAGTCGCGGTTCATGACCTCGACCACGTCGCGGGTCTGGTAGGCGATGCTGTCGAGGGTGGCGCGGATGATCTCGGCGCGGCCGCTGCCCCGGGTCAGGCCGACGATCGCGCCGCGGGCGTGCATGTCCCAGTGGGGGGCGCCGAGGCCGGCGAAGGCGGGCACGACGTAGACCCCCATCGTGTCGGCCACCCGGCCGCCGATCGTCTCGGTGTCCGAGGCCTGCTCGATCAGGCCGAGCTCGTCGCGCAGCCACTGGACGGCGGCGCCGGTGGTGAAGACCGAGCCCTCGAGGGCGTAGGCCGGCGCGCCCGTGGCGTCGCAGCACACGGTGGTTACCAGACCGCCCTCCGACAGCGTGGGTGCCGCGCCGGTGTTGAGCACGACGAAGCTGCCGGTGCCATAGGTCGCCTTGACCATCCCCGGTCGCCAGCAGCCCTGCCCGTAGAGCGCCGCCTGCTGGTCGCCGGCGATCCCCGACACCGGGACCCCGGCGGGGAGAGGTCCGAGGGAGCGGGTCGTGCCGAAGACCCCGGCGCTCGGCCTGACCTGCGGCAGCATCGCCCGCGGCACGTCGAAGAGCTCGAGCAGCTGGGTCGCCCAGCGCCGCTGGTGGATGTCGTAGAGCAGGGTGCGCGAGGCGTTGGTCGGGTCGGTGGCGTGGACCTGCCCGCCGGTCAGCTGCCAGAGCAGCCAGCTGTCGACCGTGCCGAACAGCAGGTCGCCGCTCTCGGCCTGGGCCTGGCCGTCGGGCACCCGGTCGAGGACCCAGCGGATCTTCGAGGCCGAGAAGTAGGCGTCGAGGACGAGGCCGGTGCGCTCCCGCACCCACCCCTCGTGGCCGGCGGCGCGCAGCCGCTCGCAGATCCCGGCGGTCTGGCGGCTCTGCCAGACCACCGCCCGGTGGACCGGACGACCGGTCCGGCGGTCCCAGACCACGGTGGTCTCGCGCTGGTTGGTCAGACCGATCGCCGCGAGGTCGGCGCCCGTGAGACCGGCGGCGGCGACCGCCCGGCCCGCGACCTCGAGCGAGACCCGCCAGATCTCGTCGGCGTCGTGCTCGACCCAGCCCGGCGCCGGATAGAGCTGGGTGATCTCGGCGTAGGCGCGACCGAGGACCGTGCCGCCGCGGTCGATGACGAGCGCGGTCGTGCCCGTCGTGCCCTGGTCGATGGCGAGGACCGCTTTCGGCATGGTGGCTCCTTCAGGTGCGGGCGGGGCGGGTCCCCGACCCGAGGATAGGCGATCTCCGCGGCCCTCGCGACAAACCTTTTCGAATGTCCGGGTTAGAATCTCAGCAGGGGGATGGAGCGCGATGAACCACGAGGACGGCACCCTCGCGACCGACGACGGGCTCGAGCTCTACTGGCAGTCGTGGCAGCCGCCCGGCGAGCCCGAGGGGGTGCTGGTCTTCGTCCACGGGCTCGCCGAGCACTCGGGGCGCTATCTCAACCCGGTCCGGCACTTCGTCGCCCGCGGCTGGACGTGCTTCGGCTTCGACTACCGCGGCCACGGCCGGAGCCCGGGAGCGAGGGCCCACGTCGGCACGTTCGACGAGTACCTCGCCGACCTCGCCGAGGGCCACCGGCTGGCCAAGATCCGCCACCCCGGGCAGCGGATCTTCCTGGTCGGCCACTCCCAGGGCGGGCTGCTGTCGCTGCTCTACGCGGAGAGCGGGCCCGACGACCTCGACGGGGTCGTGGTCTCGTCGCCCTTCCTCGGCATCCACCCCGACTCGCGTCCCTCGAGGCTCGCCCTCGGGGCGTCGCGGATCGCCGCGAGGCTGACGCCGAAGATGAAGCTCGCCAACCTCGCCGACCCGACCTTCCTGAGCCGCGACCCGGCGGTCGCCGAGGCCTATGTCGGCGACCCCCTGGTCAGCCGCGAGGTCACGATGGGCTGGGCGGCGGCGGCCCTCGACGCCCAGCGCAAGGTGCTCGCCGAGGCGTCGCTGATGACCCTGCCCACACTCGTCATGCAGGCCGGGGCGGACCGGCTCGCCGACCCCGACGCGAGCCGCACCTGGGTCGCCTCGGCGCCCGCGGATCTCGTCGAGTACGTCGAGTGGGACGGCTTCTACCACGAGCTGTTCAACGAGCCGCGGTTCGACCGCCGCCAGGTCTTCGACCGGATGGAGGCCTGGCTCGAGGCGCACTGACCCGCACGGCCCGCACCGGGCGTGCCAGGCTCGACATTGTGCTCAGCGGCGCGCTCACGTCCGCAACGCCTCACGCACAATGTCCAGCCTGGCTCCCCCGGGAGGCGCGCCCCTGAGCAGGTGCCGAAGCAACGCAGCAGGCCGCCGCTCGCGTCGCCGGCGCGGTCGCATTCTGCCCGGTTCGCGACGAGCGACCGCGCCGGCGGCGCGACGCCGGGCCGTGCGGCCCATCGGGCCGCTCGGCCCGGAAGGCCGGCGCTCCTCAGAACTCGTACGCCTCCCCGGAGCGCCACCCATACGCCCTTCTGAGCACCGTTGCTCACCGGGCGTGCCAGGCTCGACATTGTGCTCAGCGGCGCGCTCACGTCGGCCACGCCTCGCGCACAATGTCCAGCCTGGCTCCCCCGGGAGGCGCGCCCCTGAGCAGGTGCCGAAGCAACGAAGCAGGCCGCCGCTCGCGTCGCCGGCGCGGTCGCAGCCCTCCTCGTCCCCCTCGAGCGACCGTGCCGGCGGCGCGACGCCGGGCCGTGCGGCCCATCGGGCCGCTCGGCCCGGAAGGCCGGTGCTCCTCAGAACCCGCACGCCTCCCCGGAGCGACGACCCAGCGGCAACGGGAGCGGGAGCGGGAGCGGGAGCGGCAGTTGCCGCGCCAAGCCCTCAAGCCCTCAAGCCCTCCGCGCTACCGGCGGGGGGCTTTCGGCGGGACCGGGTCGAAGCCCCCCGGGTGGAAGGGGTGGCACTTGAGGATCCGCACGACCGCGAGCCAGACGCCAACCAGCCCGTGCGTCTCGATCGCCTCGGCGGCGTAGACCGAGCAGGTCGGCTCGAAGCGGCAAGCCGGCGGCATGAAGGGCGAGACGAACCGCTTGTAGAGGCGGATCGGGAACGCCACCGCCCGCCAGAAGGCGCTCACGCCACCCCGACCGCCGCCGCGTCGCGGTCCGAGAGCCACCCGCCGTCCGAGCGCTCGCGGACCGTGCCGTCGCGCTTCCACGAGCGCTCGCAGCGCGGCTCGTCGCGCAGGTCGACGATCCGGGCCTCCGGCTCGGGCCCGGCGGCGAGGTCGAACCGGCTGACGCCGCAGAGATCGGCGAGCTCGGCGGCGTAGGGCGCCAGGAGCTCGAGCTGGGACGGCTCGACGGTCGCCACGACACCGGCGTCGAGGGTGTTCTTGATCCCCGCCTCCTTGGCCTCCTCGAGGCGCTTGAGGACCTCGGCGCGGAGGGTCATCACCGCCTGCCAGCCGTCGCCGGTCGCCGGGGACCCGGCCGCCGGCAGCTCCTCGAGGTGGACGCACCCGGGGTCGTCCTCGGTGCGACCGGTCAGGGCGAGCCAGGCCTCGTCGGCGGTGTGGACGAGGATCGGCGCGACCAGCCGCAGCAGCGCGGTGGCGGCGTCCCAGAGCACGGTCTGGGTGCGGCGCCGTCGCCGGCTCGATGCCGGGTCGCAGTAGAGCCGGTCCTTGGTCGCCGCCATGTAGACCGAGCTCATGGTGTCGTTGCAGAAGGTGAAGATCGCCTCGGCGACCCGCTTGAAGCGGTAGCCGTCGTAGGCCTCGCGGACCTCGGCGACGAGCCGGGCGAGCTGGTCGGCCGCCCACCAGTCGAGGCTCGTCCGGTCGGCGTCCTCGAGCTCGACGCGGTCGGTTGCGGGGTCGAAGTCGGCGAGGTTCCCGATCATGAAGCGCAGGGTGTTGCGCACCTTGCGGTACTCGTCGGAGGCGACCCGGAAGTACTCCCAGTCGACCTTCATGTCGTGGGTGTAGTTGAGCGAGGCGGTCCACCAGCGGCAGACGTCGGCGCCGTGCTCCTTGAGCAGGTCCTCGACCTCGATCGCGTTGCCCAGGCTCTTCGACATCTTCTCGCCCTCGGCGGTGACCATGAAGCCGTGGGTGAGCACCGTCTCGAAGGGTGGCCGGCCGGTCATCCCGAGGGCCGGCAGCAGCGACAGCTGGAACCATCCGCGGTGCTGGTCCGAACCCTCGAGGTAGAGGTCGCAGGGGTAGCCGATGCCGCGCTCGCGCATCACCGCGTTCCACGACGAGCCCGACTCGAACCAGACGTCGAAGATGTCGCTGCCCTTGACGAGGGGGGCAAGGCCGTCGCGACCGGCGTCGCGCAGCCAGGCCGGCGCCGCCGGGTCGGCGGCCGGGTCGTAGCCGGCGAGGATCGCCTGCGGGTCGTCGGTGAACCAGGCGTCGGAGCCGCGCGCGCGGACGAAGGCGGCGACCGCGCGGACCGACGCCTCGGTGAGCAGCACGCCGCCGTCGCCGTGGAAGGCGGGGATCGGCAGGCCCCACGAGCGCTGGCGGGAGATGCACCAGTCGGGTCGGCTCTCGAGCATACCGGCGAAGCGCTTCTGCCCCCACTCGGGGACGAAGGTGATGCGGTGGGCGGCGGCGTCGAGGGCGCGCTCGCGCAGAGTCGCGGCCTCGTCGCCGAAGGGCCGGTCGACGCCGACGAACCACTGCTCGGTGGCGCGGAAGATGGTCGGCCCCTTGCTCCGCCAGTCGTGCGGGTAGCTGTGGACGATCGTCTCGCGGCGGAAGAGGTGGCCCGAGGCGGCGAGGGTCTCGACGACCTTGGGGTTGGCCCGCCACACGTCGAGGCCCTGGAGCCACTCCGGCGCGGTGGCGTCGAAGGTGCCGTCCTCGCGCACCGGGCAGTAGATGTCGAGACCGACCCGGAGCCCGGTCTCGTAGTCCTCCTGGCCGTGCCCGGGCGCGGTGTGGACCAGCCCGGTGCCGTCCTCGAGGGTGACGTAGTCGGCGGTGACGACCGGCGAGACCCGGTCGACGAAGGGGTGGCGGTAGCGGACGCCGGCGTCGGCGAGCTCGGCGCCGCGGCAGCGACCGAGGGGCGCGGCGGCGCCGCCGAGCACCTTCCCGGCGAGGTCGACCGCGATCACCGCGAGGCGCGGCCCGCCGCCGTGCTCGAGGCGGTACAGCCCGTACTCGGCGACCGGGCCGACCGCCACGGCGAGGTTGGCCGGCAGGGTCCACGGGGTCGTCGTCCAGATCATCAGGTCGACCGCCTCGCCGGCCGGCGCGGCGAGCCCGGCGGGCAGCTCCGCCGGGTCGACGATCGGGAACAGCACGAACACCGAGTCGTCGCGCCGGTCGTGGTACTCGAGCTCGGCGTCGGCCAGCGCGGTGCGGTTCTCGATCGACCAGTGGACCGGCTTGAGGTCGCGGTAGACCAGGCCCCGGCCGACCAGGGCGGCGAAGACCTCGAGCACCGCGCCCTCGTAGGCGGGGTGCATGGTCAGATAGGGGTCGTCGTAGTCGCCGGTCGTGCCGAGCCGCATCATCTGCCCGGCCTGGATCCTCTGGAAGCCCGCCGCGTAGTCGTGGCAGCGCCGGCGGATCTCCATCGTGCCGAGCCCCGCCGCCTCGTCGCCGAGCTCCTTCATGACCTTGTGCTCGATCGGCAGCCCGTGGCAGTCCCAGCCGGGGACGAAGCGGACCTCGTGACCGGCCATCTGGCGGCTGCGCACCACCAGGTCCTTGAGGATCTTGTTGATCAGGTGGCCCATGTGGATGTTGCCGTTGGCGTAGGGCGGTCCGTCGTGGAAGACGAAGGGCCCGGCCGGGTGCGGCTGCTCCTGCTGGCGGCGGTACAGCCCGATCCGCTGCCAGCGCTCCTGGAACCGGGGCTCCTTCTCGAGCAGCCCGGCGCGCATGCTGAACTCGGTCTGCGGCAGCTGCAGGGTCTCGCGGTAACGGTCCTTCTTGGTCTCGGCTGACATCTGCTGGGCTCCAGTGCACGGCGTCGCCGGTCCGGCGACCCGGCGTATTCTACCCGGCATCGCCGGCCGGGTCCTACCTCGCGCCGCGACCGGCGCTCTCGCGCGCCCCCTGCGGCGCCGGCGCCATGCGGCGCCGCAGGTGGACCGGCTCGCCGCCGGCGGTGGCGCGCAGGCGCAGGTTGAGCATCTCGACGAAGACCGAGAAGCCCATCGCGAAGTAGATGTAGCCCTTCGGGATGTGCTGGCCGAGGCCGTCGGCGACGAGCGCCATCCCGACGAGCAGCAGGAAGCTGAGGGCGAGCATCTTGATCGTCGGGTGGCCCTCGACGAAGGTCGAGATCGGCCCCGCGGCAACCATCATCACGAGCACCGCGATGACCACCGCCGCGATCATCACCGGCAGGTGGTCGGCCATCCCGATGGCGGTGATCACCGAGTCGAGCGAGAAGACGATGTCGAGCACCATGATCTGGGCGATCACCGAGGCAAAGGTCGCCGAGACGCCGGGGCGCTCGACCTCGGCGTGGCCCTCGAGGTTGTGGTGGATCTCGATCGTCGCCTTGCCGAGCAGGAAGAGCCCGCCGAGCAGCAGGATCAGATCGCGCGCGGTGACCGGGTGGCCGGCGACCGCGAAGAGCTCGACCGTGAGATGGCTGAGCCAGGCCAGCGAGGCGAGCAGCACGATCCGCATGATCATCGCCGCCGCCAGCCCGATGGTGCGTCCGCGCGCCCGCTGGGCCTCGGGCAGCTTGCCCGAGAGGATCGAGATGAAGATGATGTTGTCGATCCCGAGCACGATCTCGAGCGCGGTCAGGGTGGCGAGGGCGATCCACGCCGAGGGTTCGGTCATCCACTCGAGCATGCGGCCTCCCGGGTCGTCAGAGCTCGAGCCGCTTGACGAACGGCTCGTAGGTCATGAAGTCGGCGTGGTGGACGAGCCATGCCTCGGTGGTGCGGGCCACCAGGTTGCCCTCGCCGGCGTGGGTGGCGACGATGTGGGTCACCGCATCGGGCAGGCCGCACTCGATGGCCAGTGCGACCCCGGTGAAGGGGTGGCGGAGGTACTTGCCGCGGGCGCTCTGGCGCGAGCCGCCGGCGCCATCCGACTCGTACTCGAGCAGCTTGCCGACATCGGCGAGGATGGCGCCCGCGACCACCGTGTCGAGGTCGACCGGGAGCGCCTCGCCGAAGAACCCCTGCACGCTCCGTGCGGCGTCGCGCGCGACGTGGACCACCGCCCGCTTGTGGGCCATGAAGGTCACCGGGCAGCCCGGGACCTTGAGGGTGAAGGGGATGCGCTCGAGATCGGCCGGGGTGAGCGGCGACAGCTCGAAGGCCCGCTCCCAGCACCGGGTCGTCCGCTCGCGCAGCTCGTCGTCCTCGATCCACTCGAGCTCGGGCCAGATCCGCTCCACCTCGTCACGCAGCATGGTCACCTCCCGGGGGCAGAATAGCCGAGCCGTCAGCCGGACCGGCCGGCGATCGGCCGGACTCCGTTCCGCGACGGGTCCGGCACGGCGATCCCGAGCTCGGCCGCCTCGTCGGAAACGCCCGCCAGGATCGCCAACGCGGTCGCCTCGTCGCCGCCCTGGCGCGCGCACAGGCCGAGCAGCGACCGGGCCTCGAGGCGCAGGCTGGCGGTCGAGTTGGCGGCCTCCGCCAGCGCCTTCGCGAGGGCCGGCGCGGCGGCGCCGCAGCCGGACCCCGCCGCCGCCAGCCTGGTCGCGGCCACCGAAGCCTCGAGCCGGATGGCGCGGTCGTCGGTCGTGGCAGAGAGGCGGTCGGCTGCCTGCGCCTCGGCGGCGGCCGCATCGAGCTCGCCCACGGCGACGAGCGCTCGGGCGAGGACGGCCCTCGCGCGGGCCTCGGCGACGCCCAGCCCCTCGGCGACGCAGACGTCGACCGCTTCACGGGCCGCCGCCACCGCAGCGTCCGTGGGACCGACCAGGAGAGCCCGCCGGGCACTCTCGACCGCCAGCCAGGCGCTCTCCTCTGGGATGAGGCGGCCGCCGGCGGCGTCGCGGGCGGCGAGGAGATGGCGGGCCGCTTCGTCGGTCGATCCCCGGTCGAGGGCCACGGCCGCGAGGTCGCGACGGACGCCGACCTGCTGGTCGACCTCGCCGAGCCGATCGGCGATCTCGACCGCGACCCGGAGGTGGTCCGCCGCCGCCGCGAGCTGGCCTCGGTCTCGCTCGACGGCCGCGACATGGCGCAACGCGCGGCCGACCCCCGAGGTGTCGCCCGCCGCCTCGCGCAGCCGCCACGCCTCCTCGAAGGCCGCCAGGGCCTCGTCGGGCTTGCCGAGACCCCGGTACGCTCGCCCCTGCTGGATGCGGGCCGACGCGAGCAGCAGCCGCGCCCCGAGCTCGCGGGAGCGCTCGGCCGACCGGCTCGCGGCGGCGAGCTTTCCGGTGAGATCGCTCTCGTGCATCCACGCCTCGGCGAGGTCGATCCGCGGGTCGAGGCCGAGCGGCTCGGGCAGCCGGCGCAGCTCCTCGAGGATCCTCTCGGCCTCGTCCGCGAGGCCGTGGGCGGCGAGCAGGCTGGCCAGCGAGAGACCGTACTCGATCTCGTCGGGCCGGAGCACGTGGAGCGACCGCCCGATCTCGGCGGCCCGCTGCCACTCGCCGGCCATCGCGCAGGCATCGGCCTCGATCACCAGCTGCTGCTCGCGGGGCATCCCCTCGGCCCGCCCGAGGGCGGCGGCGATGGTCTCCCGGGCCAGCTCCTTGTGCCCGCCCCACTCCTGGGCCTGGGCGAGGGCGGCGAGAAACGTCGCCGAGTCGGGCTCGATGACGAGCGCGGCCTCGAAGGCGGCGATCGCCGCCGGGAAGTCGAAGAGTCGCATGTGCGAGACGCCTTCGGCGAAGAGGCGGGTCGAACCGATCTCGCGCGGATGGCTTCGGCGCAGCCCCTCCTCGTCGGCCGGCGACAGCTCGCGGACACCGGCGGTCCGCCGCAGCTGGCCGCCGACCCGACCGGTGAGCGCCGCCAGCTCGGCGAGCTCGCCGCGCTCGTGCACCCCCCCGCGGACCACGCCCGACCTCGTCTCCAGCACTTCGAGGTCGACCACCAGCGCCGGGCCCGAGGGCTCGGGATCGAGCCGGTAGGACCCCGCGACGAGCAGGTCGGCGCCGAGCAGCGCGCGCAGGCGACCGAGCTCACCCGAGGACCAAGGCCGGGGTCCCAGGTGGAGCTCGCGTACGCCGTCGGCGACCGCGGCAGCGCCGATCGTCCGCAGAGCCCCTCCCGCACCCAGCTCACGGACCAGCATCTCGGCCAGGGCGGTGCCGACCCACCCGGCCCCGCCGCCGCCCGCTTCGTCGACGGGCTCGAGCACCGCGATCCCGGGACGCGGCGTGAACGGCGAGGGGACCGGCGCCGGTGGCGCGGAGGGGACGGCGCGCCGGCGGGCCGCGTCGCCGAAGGCCAGCCAGCCGAGGGCCGCGACCACCACCGCCAGCAGCGCCGCGGTCGTCCAGACCCCCCGTCCCCGGGCGGATCGCCGGGCGGCGGTGGGGTTCGCCAGGGCCGGCTCGACCCGCTCGACCGATGACACGGTCGGGGCCTCGGGTGGCTGGCCGATCCGCTCCACCGGGGCGATCAGCCGGTAGCCCCGGCGCGACACCGTGGCGAGGTACCGAGGCGTGCGGGCGTCGTCGCCGAGGGCGTGGCGGAGCTCGCGCACCCGCTGGGTGAGCGCCGCCTCGCTGACCACCGTCTCGGGCCACACCGCGTCGAGGATCTGCTCCTTGGTAACGGTGCGCGGCGCCGCCTCGACCAGCACGCCGAGGATGCCGATCACCTTGGGCGTCAGAGCGATGCGCCGGCCGTCCCTGCGGAGCGCGCCGTCGGCCGGGTCGAACACCACGTCGCCGACGCGCCACCGGGCCCCCTGTAGGTCACCCATGGATCCTGCCACCACGTTGCGCCAACGCTATCACGGAGTCCCACCGGAAAATCACCGTTTTGTCACCGTTTCGTGCTGACTTTTCCGAGCGCCGGACCGACCTTCGGGATGGCGCACCTGGGCAGTCCGTGGAAGATCCCTGGCCTTTCCTGAGGCCACCGGGATTTCCGGGCGCCAGGTTGATCGAAGGCGGGTGTTGACGGGACACGGAAGGAGGCAACGATGCGACACGCGGTACGGGTGATGATCGGTCTGGGTGTGGCTCTTCTGATCGCCGGTGAGGCGGTGGCGGGTTTCGCGGGCAGCGATGTCTTCCTGCCGTCGGTGGGGAGGCGGCCGGGGGTGGGCTCGTCCCAGTGGTACACGACGGTCTGGCTGTTCAACCCCAACGCCGAGGCGGTGGACCTGACGATCGCGTTTCTGGAGCGCGACAAGGTCAACACCAACCCGCTGGCGGTGAACGACGTCTTGGATCCCGGCGAGACGCGGCGCTATGACAACGCGGTGTGGACGCTGTTCGGCCGGGAGGGCTTTGGGGCGCTGCGGGTGGTGTCGAGCGAGCGGGTGGTCGTCTGCTCGCGGATCTTTTCCCAGGAGGGGGAGGTCGAGGACTCGGTGGGGCAGTTCTTCTCCGGGGTGCCGGCGAGCTTCGCCATCGGCTGGGGCGAGTCGACCCAGGTGCTGGGGCTCTACCACCTGCCGCCCGGAGGGGACCCCGACTTCCGGTTCAACTTCGGGGTCGTCGAGACCACCGGCCACGAGGTGGAGATCAGCGTCTCGGTGTGGGACGAGGAGGGCGCGCCGCAGGTGACGAAGCGGGTCGTGGTCCGGCCCTTCGAGCAGAAGCAGTGGTCGTACGACGGCTTCTTCTCCGGCGCCCCGCCATCCGAGGGCGCCCGGATCCAGGTGACCGTGGCGCAGGGCGAGGGCCGGGTCATCGCCTTCGGCTCGCTGGTGGCGAACGGCTCCCAGGACCCGTCGACCTTCGAGATGCAGTTCGCCGACGCGCTCCTCGGCGGTGGTGGCGGCGGCCTGGAGACCGTCGCCCACGACGGCACGCTGATCGGCCACGGGACTCAGAGCTCGCCGCTTGGGCTGGCGGACGACGCGGTGACGGCGGGGAAGCTGGCCGAAGGGACGGTCGTGAGGAGTCTGAACGGCGTCAGGGACGCGGTCATCCTCCAGGCCGGCTCGAACGTCGGCATCACCACCGTCGGGGACACCCTCACCATCTCGGCGACCCCGGGAGGTGGAGGCGGGGACATCACCGCCGTGACCGCCGGCGCCGGGCTGACCGGTGGCGGCACGACCGGCGACGTGACCATCGGTGTCGCTGCGGGCGGGATTGCGTCCAACCTACTGGCCGGGGGCGCGGTGACCAAGGGCAAGCTGGCGGCGTCGGGGGGCACCGCCGGCCAGGTGCTGGGCACCGACGGGACGGCGCTGGTCTGGCAGAGCGCCGGCGCCGGGGGCGGCGGCGACATCACGGCGGTGACCGCCGGGATCGGGCTGAGCGGCGGGGGGACGACCGGCGACGTCACGGTGGCGGTCATGGCCGAGGGGATCACCGGCGCGATGCTGGCGACCGGCTCGGTCGGCCCCGCCGAGATCGCCGACGGCGCGGTGACCAAGGGCAAGCTCGCTGCCGCGGGCGGCACCAGCGGTCAGGTGCTTGGCACCGACGGGACGGCGCTGGTGTGGCAGAACGCGGGCTCGGGCGGAGGCGGCGACATCACCGCGGTGATTGCGGGCGCGGGGCTCGCGGGTGGGGGGGCGACCGGGGACGTGACCCTGACGGTGGCCGCCGAGGGGATCACCGGCGCGATGCTGGCGCCCAACTCGGTGGACACGGGGGAGATCGTCGACGGCAGCGTCGGCACGGCGGAGATCGCCAACGCGGCCGTCAGCCGGGCCAAGCTCTCGGCCCCCGGCGGCAGCGACGGCCAGGTGCTCAAGCTCTCGGGCGGCGCCCTCGCATGGGCCGCGGACGAGGCCGGCGGGCTCGCGCTGCCGTACGCCTCCTCCTTGTCGTCACCTGAGATTCTCTTTTCGATCTCCAACAATGACGCCGGGATGGGGATCTACGGCGAATCCTCGTCAAACACCGGAGTCGGGGGAACCAGCACGACCGGCATCGGCGTGTGGGGGTACAGCCAGTCAAACCACGGCACGTACGGAGAGAGCACTGGGGTGGACAAAGCGGGTGTCTACGGCGTCAGCTTCTCGGGTGGCGGCGTGGGTGTCTGGGGGGTGAACGCCCTGGGCACGGGGGTCCGAGGGACGAGCTCGTCGGGAAACGGGGTTCTGGGACTCGGCGGGAGCAACCCTCCCGGGCAGACTCTCGGCGTGCCGGTCGGCGTCCAGGGTCGATCGAGCTCCGGAGGCGTTGGCGTCGCGGGCATCACCGCCGACCACATCGGCGTACACGGGCACAACCTGGCGACGAACAACTTCGGGAACCTGGGTACGTGGACGGCGGGTGTCTACGGCTCCTCGGGTTACGACCCAGGGGTGATCGGCGAGTCGAGCACCGGCACAGGCGTTCACGGCATCAGCACTTCCGGATACGGCGTCCACGGTGAGAGTGGGAGCGGCGACGGCGTCTTCGGGCAGGCATCCGCCGCCAACAAGTCAGGCGTCTACGCCGTCAACACCAACCCGTCGGGATACGCCGGCTACTTCAACGGCCGGGTCCAGGTCAACGGCGACTTCCAGGTCTCCGGTGGCACCAAGAACTTCGTGATCGACCACCCGCTCGAGCCGGGACGGGTGCTGGTCCACGCCGCGGTCGAGTCCTCGGAGGTGCTCAACGTCTACTCGGGCAACGTCGTGCTCGACAGCTCCGGCACGGCCGAGGTCGAGCTCCCGGCGTGGTTTCAGGCGGTCAACGCCGACTTCCGCTACCAGCTGACCTGCATCGGCGCCTTCGCTCCGGTGTACATCGCCGAGGAGATCGCCGGCAACCGCTTCCGCATCGCCGGCGGACCCGCGGGCCTCAAGGTCTCCTGGGAGGTGACCGCGGTCCGCAACGACGCCTTCATGCGGGAGCACCCCTTCGAGGCCGAGCGGGACGCGCCGCAGGGCGGCGCCGGGGAGTGAGCCCGTGACCCGGGCGGTCCGGGAGCGCTGCAGCTGCCGCTGACATCGGGCACGGGATCGACTCAGCCGAGCTCCCGGGCCGATCGGCGCGTCCGACGCGCCGCCGCGATTCGTCCGACGAATTGCTCCCGCTACCGCTGTCTCTGCCGCTGCCATCGGACGCGGACTCGGACTCGGACTCGGACTCGGACGCGGACTCGGACGGGGGAAGAGGCTACCCGCGGGGTCGCGCGGGGGCCCGGCCATAGGTCTCGATCAGCTCGGCGAGCCGGTCGCGGATGTCCTCGCCGAGCATCCAGGGGGTGATCCGGAAGGTCCAGTTGCCCTCGGCGGTCCCCGGGGTGTTCATCCGGCAGTCGGCGCCGAGCCCGGCGAGGTCCTGGTGCGGGACGACGGCGAGCTCGGCGACCGAGGCCATGGCGAGGCGGATGAGGTCCCACGAGGGATCGCTCCCGTCGGTGTCGGCGTAGCGCCGGACCAGCTCGCGCTCGCCCTCGCCGGCGTCGCCGAGGAACCAGCCGAGGGTCGTGTTGTTGTCGTGGGTCCCGGTGTAGACGACCTGACGCCGGTGGTGGGCGTAGGGGATGTAGCTCGACCGCGGCTCGGGGGAGAAGGCGAACTGGAGGATCGCCATCCCGGGCAGGCCGAGGCCGTCGCGCAGCTCGACGACGTCGTCGGTGATGACGCCGAGGTCCTCGGCGACGAAGGGCAGCCCGCCGAGGGCCCCGGCGATCGCGTCGAAGAAGGCGCGGCCGGGCCCGGCGACCCAGCGGCCGTCGACCGCGGTCTCGGCGTCGGCGGGAACCTCCCAGTGGGCGGCGAAGCCGCGGAAGTGGTCGAGCCGGACCAGGTCGACCTGGGCCAGGGTGTGGGCGAGCCGGTCGCGCCACCACCGGTAGCCGTCGCCGGCCAGGCGCTCCCAGTCGTAGAGCGGGTTGCCCCAGAGCTGGCCGGTGGCGGAGAAGTAGTCGGGCGGCACCCCCGCCACGACGGTCGGCCGGCCCTCGTCGTCGAGGAGGAAGAGCTCGGGGTGGGCCCAGACCTCCGCCGAGTCGTGGGCGACGAAGATCGGTACGTCGCCGAGGATCCTGATCCCGAGATCGCTGGCCCGGTTGCGCAGGGCCGCCCACTGGCGGTGGACGAGCAGCTGGGCGAAGACCTCGAGATCGGCCGCGGCCCGGTGCTTCGCCCGCCAGGCCGCCAGCGTGTCCGGGTCGCGGCGCGCCAGAGGGCGGGGCCAGTCGGACCACGCGGCGCCGCCGTGCGCGTCCTTGAGCGCGGCGAAGAGGGCATAGTCGTCGAGCCAGGCCCGGTTGAGGGCGTGGAAGGTCTCGAGCTCGGTGGCCATCGCCCCGGGACGGTGGGTGAAGCGCTCGAAGGCGCGCCGGAGGAGCTCGCGCTTGCGCGGCACGACGCCGGCGAAGTCGACCCACTCGTCGGGCAGGTCGGGACCGTCGGTCAGATCGCGCTCGTCGAGCAGCCCGTCCTCGACGAGCAGCTCGGGGCTGATCAGCAGCGGGTTGCCGGCGAAGGTCGAGGTGGCGGAGTAGGGCGAGTGGCCCGGGCCGGGGGGGTTGAGGGGCAGCACCTGCCACCACGCCACGCCGGCCGCCGCGAGCCAGTCGAGGTAGGCGTGGGCGGTCGGCCCGAGATCGCCGATCCCGTGCGGCGAGGGCAGGCAGGTCGGGTGGAGCAGGACACCGGCGGCGCGGTTCATGACGACAATCGTATACTCGACCGGCTCGCGCCCCTAGCGGCGCCCGAGGAGGACCCGCCGAGCATGATGCCCGCCGTCCACCTGAAAAACCCGACCGCCGAGGAGTTCCGCGACCGGATCCTCCACTATCTGCGCTACGCCTGCGGTCTCGAGCTGCGCCACGCCCGGGCGGCGGACCACCTCGCGGCCCTCGAGCTCGCGGTCCGCCAGACCCTGATCGACCGCGAGATCCTGACCCGGCGAACCTACGACGAGGTCAGGCCGAAGACCGTCCACTACCTGTCCCTCGAGTACCTGCTCGGTCGCCTGCTCCACAACAACCTGATCGCCACCGAGCTGCTCGACGTGGCGCGCGAGGCGATGCAGCTGCTCGGCCTCAACCTCGACGCGGTGCTCGACGAGGAGCCCGACCCGGGTCTCGGCAACGGCGGCCTCGGCCGGCTCGCCGCGTGCTTCCTCGACTCGCTGGCGACCCTCGACTACCCGGCCTACGGCTACGGTCTGCGCTACGACTACGGGATGTTCCGCCAGACCTTCGAGGGCGGCTGGCAGGTCGAGCAGGCCGACACCTGGCTGCAGCGCGGCTTCCGCTGGGAGATCCGCCGCGACGACCTGCTGGTGCCGGTGCGCTTCGGCGGGCGGATCGAGTGGGGCCGCTCGGCCAACGGCGATCACCTCCCGAGGTGGGCCGACTGGCGGACCGCCTACGGCGTGCCCTATGACGTGCTGGTCGCCGGCTTCCGCACCAACACCGTCGGGATCCTCCGGCTGTGGGACGCCCAGGCGGCGTCGGAGTTCGACTTCCACATCTTCTCCAAGGGCAACTATGTCGAGGCGGTGGCGCTGCGCGAGCGGGTCGAGGCCCTCAACCGGGTCCTCTACCCGGCCGACGACGTCGAGGCCGGCCGCCGCTTGCGGCTCGCCCAGGAGTACTTCCTCGTCGCCTGCGCGGTGCGCGACGTCCTCCGCCGCTTCCGCCGGCGGCACGCCGAGGCCTGGGAGCTGTTTCCCGACAAGATGGTCTTCCAGCTCAACGACACCCACCCGGCTCTGACCGTCGCCGAGCTGATGCGCGTCTTCGTCGACGAGGCCGGCCTCGAGTGGGCCACCGCCTGGGAGCTCACCCGGGCGAGCTGCAACTACACCAACCACACGCTGCTGCCCGAGGCCCTCGAGACCTGGCCGGTGGCGCTGATGGAGCGGCTCATCCCGCGCCACGTCCAGATCATCTACGAGATCAACCGGCGCTTCATGGAGGGGGTCAAGGGCGGCGGCGCCAACGACCCGGACAGCCTGCGCCGGCTCTCGATCCTCCAGGAGGAGGGCGAGAAGCGCTTCCGGATGGCCAACCTGGCGATCGTCGGCTCGAGCCGGGTCAACGGGGTCGCCAAGCTCCACACCGAGCTGCTGCGGACCCGGCTGGTGCGCGACTTCGCCGAGCTCTGGCCCGAACGGTTCCTGCCGATCACCAACGGCGTGACCCCGCGCCGCTGGCTGCGCGCCTGCAACCCGCGGCTCGCCGCGGTCATCACCGAGCGGATCGGCGGCGGCTGGGCCAAGGACCTCGACCGGCTCGAGGAGCTGCACGCCTTCGCCGACGACCCCGACTTCCAGGACCGCGTCCTCGAGGTCAAGCGGCTCAACAAGATCGACCTCGCGGTCGAGATCGGCCGGACGTGTGGCGTCAGGCTCGACGTGGATTCGCTGTTCGACGTCCAGATCAAGCGGCTCCACGAGTACAAGCGGCAGCTGCTCAACGCGATGCACATCATCGCGCTGTACCGCCGGATCAAGGCCGACCCGACCCTCGAGATGGTGCCGCGGAGCTTCATCTTCGGCGCCAAGGCGGCGCCCGCCTACCACATGGCGAAGCTGATCATCCGGCTGGTCAACGGGATCGCCGAGGTGGTCAACTCCGACCGCGAGGTCGACGGCCGGCTGCGGGTCGCCTTTCCCCCCGACTACCGGGTGTCGCTCGCCGAGAGGATCATCCCGGCGGCCGATTTGTCGGAGCAGATCTCGACCGCCGGGATGGAGGCCTCGGGCACCGGCAACATGAAGCTCGCCCTCAACGGCGCGCTGACCATCGGCACCCTCGACGGCGCCAACATCGAGATCCGCGACGCGGTCGGGGACGACAACATCTTCATCTTCGGCCTGACGGCCGCCGAGGTCGAGCAGCGGCTGGGCAGCGGCGGTTACCAGCCCTGGGAGCTCTACCGCGCCGATCCCGAGCTCGCGGCGGTGGTCGACGCCCTCGAGCGCGGCGACTTCGCGGGCCCCGACCGCGACGCGCTGCGCGGCGTCTGGTCGTCGCTGATGGAGCACGGCGACCGCTACATGCTGCTCGCCGACTTTCGCTCGTACGTCGACGCCCAGGAGCTCGCCGCACGCCGCTTCACCGACCGCCGCGCCTGGGCGCGCTCGGCGATCCACAACATCGCCGCGATGGGCTTTTTCTCGTCGGACCGGGCGATCCTCGAGTACGCCGACAAGGTGTGGAAGCTCGAGTCGATCGCGGTCCAGACCCCCGAAGGCAGCTGACAGTCGACTGTCGACTGTCGACTGTCGACTCCTCTAGTCCTCCACCGGTTCGCGCATCGTCACCAGCTCCTCGGCGGCGGTCGGGTGGATGGCGACGGTCGCGTCGAGCTGCGCCTTGGTCGCGCCGCAGGTCAGCGCCACCGCGAAGCCCTGGATGATCTCGCCGGCGTCGGGTCCGACCATGTGGACGCCGAGCACCCGGTCGGTCGCCCCGTCGACCACCAGCTTCATCATCGTCGCCTGGTCGCGACCGGCCAACCGGTGGAGCAACGGCCGGAAGGTCGAGCGGAAGACCACGACCGGGTGACCGGCGGCCCGCGCCGCAGCCTCGGTCAGCCCGACCGCGCCGACCTCGGGCCGGGAGAAGACCGCGGTCGGAACGTTGTCGTGGCGGATCGGCGTCGGGTTGCCGGCGAGGGTCTCGACGAGGGCCATCGCCTCGGCGATCGCGACCGGCGTCAGCGCGAGACGGTCGGTGCAGTCGCCGATCGCGTACACCTCCGGGACGGTGGTCTCGGAGTACTCGTCGACGACGACCTCGCCGTTTCCACCGAGCTCGACCCCGATCTCCTCGAGGCCGAGGTCGCCCGTGCTCGGCACCCGGCCGGTGGCCCAGAGCACGAGGTCGAACGGGGTCGAACCGCCGGAGCGGTCGACGACCCGGACTCCGTCACGCGACGACTCCAGACGCCCGACCTCGGTGTTGAGGCGCAGCTCGATCCCGCGCTTGACCAGCTCGCCGGCGAGGGTGGCGCGGACGTCGTCGTCGAAGCCGCGCAGGGGGAGTGGTCCGCGGTGGAAGAGGGTGACCGCGGCGCCGAGGCCGTGCAGGATGCCGGCGAACTCGACGGCGATGTAGCCGCCGCCGATGATCGCGACCCGCCGCGGGAGCTCGGGGAGGGAGAAGATCGCATCGGAGACGACACCGAGCCCGGCGCCGGGCACCTCGGGCACGAAGGGCCGGCTGCCGGTGGCGACGACGATCGCGCCGGTGGTGAACCGCTCGCCCTCCAGCTCGACGGTGTGGCGGTCGGCGATGCGGGCCCTGCCGTGGAGCACCTCGGCGCCGACGCCCTCGAGCATCCAGCCGTAGGCGCGGTTGAGCCGGGCGATCTCGGCGTCCTTGGCGGCGATCAGGTCGGGCCAGGCGAACCTCGGCTCGCCGACCCTCCAGCCGAAGCCGGCCGCGTCGGCGAAGGCGTCGGCGAAGCCGGCGGCGAAGAACATCAGCTTCTTGGGTATACAGCCGAGGTTGACGCAGGTGCCGCCGAGACGCGAGGCCTCCGCGATCGCCACCCTCATCCCGCGGGCGGCCGCCCTCCGCGCCGCCCGGACGCCGCCCGAGCCGGCGCCGATGACAAAGAGGTCGTAGTCGTGGGTGTGGTTCGGCATTCGGTGAGTGTAGAGGGTCGGGGGTTAAGGGTTAGAAGGTTAGAAGGTTAGAAGGTTAGAAGGTTAGAAGGTTAGAAGGTTAGAAGGTTAGAAGGTTAGAAGGTTAGAAGGTTAGGAGGTTAGAAGGTTAGGAGGTTAGAGGGTGGAGGGTAAAGAGAAAAGGGTTTAAGGGGTGAAGGGTGAGGATGCGAGCGGGTGGAGCAGGCGACCCTCACTTTCTCACAGCGAGCGAAGCGAGCGCTCACTCCTCACTCTTTACCCTTGACCCTTGACCCTTGACCCTTCACCCTCTTTCGTTGCTACTTCTTCTGGGTCTCGAGGTTGATCGTGATCTCGACCTCGTCGCCGAGCAGGACGCCGCCCGCGTCGAGGGCCTTGTTCCAGACGATGCCGTAGTCCTTGCGGTCGAGGGTGGTCTCGATCTCGAAGCCGGCCTTGGTGTTGCCCCAGGGGTCCTTGACCTCGCCGAGGTAGGTGACCGGCAGGGTCACGGTCTTCGACACCCCGTGCATGGTCAGGGTGCCGGTCACCGCGTAGGAGTTGTCACCCGCCTTGGTGATCTTCGAGCTGGTGAAGGTGATCTCGGGGTAGGTCTCGACGTCGAAGAAGTCGGCGGAGCGCAGGTGCTTGTCGCGGTCGGCGTTGCCGGTGTCGATGCTCGCCGCCTTGATGGTGAAGGTCACCGACGAGGCGTCGAGGTTGGCGAGGTCGGCGACGATGGTGCCTTCGAAGTCGGTGAACTTGCCGGGGGTCTTGGAGACCAGGTGGCGGACCTTGAAGTCGACGCCGGAGTGGGTCTTGTCGACGGTGTAGGTGGCCGCGCCGGCCAGGCCGGCGGTCGCGATCAGGATCAGGCACAGGGCGATCAGCGGTCGTTTCATGGGGTCCTCCAGGTGTCCGTGTGGGATGTCGGGCGTCGCCGCCCACGGTGGACACAACGTCGTCCGCGGGGCGGGGATTCCAGGATTGATATGCCGCCGCAAGCCGGGGGTTACCGGCACCGCGAACCGGTCGCCGGAGGACGCCATCCTGGCCGCCGGCGCTGCCACAAGGGCGCGGGGCCCGGGAACGCCCGATCCGGTCCGGCTGTTCATGGGTTGGTGGGCTCGGCTGGGGCCGATTGGCAGAGGACTTGCTTGGACTTGCTAGGGTATGACCGTGCGTGACGACGGGCGGACCTTCCGCCGCGCGATCGGAATCTCCCTGCTGCTTCACCTGCTGCTCCTGCTGCTGGTGGTGCCGCGGGTCCGCGAGGCGTGGTCGAACGCCACCGTGGCGCCGCTCTTCGCGGTCGACCCCGCGCAGGTCGTGACGCGCCAGCCCCTCGAGTTCGAGTTCGTCGACCTCGCCGAGGATCGCGAGGAGACGCCCGACGACGAGAACGCCCCCGCCTCCGATCTCGACCGCCGCGCCCACGGCGGCGAGGGCGAAGCCGCCGACCGGCCGTCGTCGCAGGGCAACACGCGACAGCTCGTCCAGTCGCAGGGGGGTGACGTGTTCTCGAGCGGCGCGCCGCCCCAGCAGCCCGGACCGCCGGTCCGGCGGGTGCCGCCTCCCCAGCCCGAGCGGCAGCCCCTCGAGCAGCCGAGCGAGCGCGAGCCCGCCGAGACCCGGCCCGAGGGCGCGGGTCGCGAGGGCGAGACCGGCGAGCAGGCGCCCGAGCAGCAGCCGTCGCTGCAGCTGCCGCCGCCCGGGGTCTGGATGCTGCCGCCGGCCGAGGGCGGGCTGTCGGAGAACCCCGACCGCGAGGGCGGCCGGGTCGACACCGGCGCCCTGTCCTTCGACACCCAGTGGTACGACTGGGGACCTTACGCCAAGTCGATGCTCGCCAAGATCCGCCGCCACTGGCGGATCCCCGAGATCGCCCGCATGGGGGTGAGCGGGATCGTCAAGATCCGCTTCTCCATCGAGCGCGACGGGACGATCACCGGTCTGCGGATCATCGAGGAGAGCGGCAAGCCGCCGATGGACTTCGCCGCCCGCGACGCGATCGCCGACTGCATCAACTTCGAGCCCCTCCCGGCCGGGCTCGGGCTCAACGGGCCGGAGGGCGTGACCATCACCTTCCTCTACAATACCGAGCGTCCGCGGGGGCGCTGACGACATCGAACGGAGAAGCTCGTGCTCGACCTCATCCAGAACGGCATCAACATCTTCCGCTCCGGCGGCCCGGTCATGTACCCCCTCGCCATGCTCTCGGTGGTCGCGCTGGCGATCATCCTCGAGCGGCTGTGGGTGCTCCGACCCACCAACTACCTCGAGCCGAGCAACGTCCACGCCCTGTCGGGGCTGCTCGCGGCGCGCGACTTCAAGGCGGCCGGCGACTACTGCCGGCGCCACCCGGGCCCGTTCACCGAGCTCGTCGCGACCCTCGTCGAGAACCGCCTCGCGCCCTACGACGAGCTCAAGGAGATCCTCGAGGACACCGGGCGCCGCCAGCTGCTCGGCCTGCAGCGCGGGCTGCCGGCGCTGGCGACCATCGTCGGCGGCGCGCCGCTGCTCGGGCTGCTCGGCACGGTCCTCGGGATGATCGCGATCTTCAAGGCGGTGGCGACCGGCGGCACCGGGATCACCGACCAGCTCGCGGGGGGCATCTCGCAGGCCCTCATCACCACCGCCGCCGGGCTGATCATCGCCATCCCGGCGCTCTTCACCCACAGCTTTCTCGAGGCCCGCGCGGTCGGGATCCTCGCCGACATCGAGGCGCAGATGATGGACTTCCTCCACCTCGTCCGGCGCCCCGAGGTCGAGGGCTCAGACGGGGAGAAGGGCTGATGCGCCTGATCAACCTGCGCTCCCGGACCCGGCCCGAGGTCCAGATGTCGCCGCTCATCGACGTGGTCTTCCTGCTGCTCATCTTCTACGCGGTGACCACCCAGTTCGTCACGGACGAGCGGCTCAAGCTCAAGCTCCCCGAGGCGAGGACCGCCGAGTCCGAGGGCATCGGCCGCGAGGAGAGCCCCCCCGAGGTCAAGGTCGCGGCCGACGGCACGGTGTGGATCAACGACGTCATCGTACCCGAGGACCAGCTCGAGGCGCAGATGAGGGCACTGGTCGAGAAGGCCCCCGACAAGGCGGTGATCCTCAAGGGCGATCGCGACGCCGACTACGGCGTGGTGGTCAAGGTGCTCGACACCGCGCGGAGCGGCCGCCGGAGTAGCGGCGACACCTGCAGACGTCGCAACCACGAAGGCACGAAGACACGAAGACGTCGCACACGAAGACGTCGCAGCGTCGCAGCGTCGCAACGTCGCAGCTTCGCAACGTCGCAGCGTCGCAACGTCGCAACCACGAAGGCACGAAGACACGAAGACGTCGCACACGAAGACGTCGCAGCGTCGCAACGTCGCAAGCGCGAAGGCGCGAAGACGCTAAGGCGTCGCACACGAGGACGTCGCACAAAGAGCCGTCGCAGCGTCGCAAGCGCGAAGGCGCGAAGACGCTAAGGCGTCGCACACGAAGACGCCGCACAAAGAGCCGTCGCACCATCGCAACGTCGCAAGCGCGAAGGCACGAAGACACGAAGGCGTCGCACACGAAGCCCGGCGCCGGATCGGCCCATCGCATCCCGGCTGTCATGCCTTCGCTGGTATCATGTCAATGACGCCAATCGGAGGTGCGCCGGTGAACCGGTTCGTCTCAGCCGCCGTCGCGTCGGCGCTCATGCTCGCCCCTGGTGTGGCCCCCGGAGACGAACCGCGGATGGTGGCCGATATCGAGCCCGGCGCCTGGGCCCACGTCGGTCTCGCCCCAGAGCACATCACCCGGGCCGGTTCTGCGGTCTTCTTCTCAGGACGGAGGATTGATCTCGGCACCGAGCTCTGGACCGTCGACCCCGTGACCCACGGTGTCGTCGTCCGGGACATCGCCGCCGGGGGGAGCAGCTCGTTTCCGCGCGAGCTCGTCGACCTCGACGGCACGCTGCTCTTCACTGCGGCCGACGGAATCCACGGTGTCGAGCTCTGGTCCGCAGACGAGAGCGGATCTTGGATGGTCGGGGACCTCAACCCGGGTTTTCTGGGCACGGCGATAGGGAATCTCACCGTGCTCGGAGAGCAAGCGCTCTTCTTTTCGTCCGCGAACGGTTCGGACACCGAGCTGTGGATCACCGACGGCGCCGCCGGTGGCACCCGGAGGGTCACCGATCAGGTGACAAGCTGGTTCACACAGTGGCTCGTCGTGATCGACGGCATCGCGTACTTCACCGGGTATCAACCCGCGTACGGGCACGAGCTGTGGCGTTCCGACGGCACCGGGCCAGGGACCTGGATGGTCAAGGACATCGTCCCGGGGCCGGAGGAATCCCTGCCTGCCGATCTGGTGGTCGTCGACGGAGTCCTCTTCTTCACCGCCGACGTTCCCGGCGTCACCGGACGGGAGCTCTGGCGTTCCGACGGCACCCAGAACGGCACCTGGATCGTCAAGGACATTCGAACGGGGCCCGAAGGCTCGCTTCCGGGGCTGCTGACACCGTCCTGCTCTCGTCTGTTCCTGCGAGCCGACGACGGCGTCATCGGCGGTGAGCTGTGGGTCTCCGACGGGACCGGGGGTGGAACCCGGCCGGTCGCGGATGTGAACCCCGGGCCGGGTGGAATCGAGCCGAACCCGATGATCGGGTTCGACTGCGGTGTCGCCTTTGCGCTGGACGTGCCCGCGACCGGTCAGGAGCTCTGGTTCTCGAATGGGACCGCGCTCGGAACATCGCTGGTGAAGGACATCAATCCCGGCCCGGACGACGCGGACATCTACGTGCTGGTCGAGATGGGTGGGACGTTCTTTTTGAACGCGGACGACGGAGCTTCGGGGAACGAGCTCTGGTCCAGCGACACGACGGCCTCCGGGACCGTGATGGTCGCAGATCTCAACCCCGGCGAGCTCGGTTCATCCCCGTTCGGGCTGGTCACCATCGACGGCGAGCTCTGGCTCTCCGCGTCGGACGGCACGTCGGGACCGGAGCTCTGGCGATCCGACGGCACCGAGCCCGGCACGCGCATGGTCTACGACTCGGTCCACCCGCTCTCGTCTCGCCCGTACGCCTGCATGGGCCGAGCAGGACGGGCCTTCTGCCCGGCGCGGACCGAGGGCGAGGGGGAGGAGCTCTGGTTCTCGGATGGAACAGCCTCCGGGACCCGTCTGACCCGTGACATCAGGCCCGGTCCCGATGACTCCGATCCGTTCCTCATAGCGATGCTGGGAGATCGTGTGCTGTTCGGCGCCGACGACGGTTCGGACCACGCCGAGCTCTGGATCTCCGACGGGACCGAGCTCGGGACCTTCAAGCTGGCCGGCGTCAGCCCGTACTCGGAGACGGAGTACGCGGTCGAAATCGGCGGTGTGGTGTTCTTCGGCGGAAGTGACGACGCTCTCGGAGGGGGGCTGTGGCGAACCGACGGCACTGCCGACGGGACCGAGCTCGTTGTCGGGATCGACATCGACAGCAACCTGGCCGCCGTCGGATCGACGATGTACTTTGCGGTCGACGATCCGGCGACCGGATCCGAGCTCTGGCGCTCGGACGGCACGGCCGCCGGGACGTCGATCGTCGCCGACACCGTTCCGGGCCCGGCGGGTCTCGCACCGAGAGAGCTGACCCCGGTCGGTGCCGCCCTTTTCTTCACCGCAGAGTCCAGCCCTCCGCTCGGCTCCGAGCTCTGGCGCTCGGACGGCACGCCCGAGAGCATCGCGATGGTCAAGGACATCCTGCCGGGTGAGGCCGGCTCGAACCCGTATCAGCTCACCGCTCACGACGGGCGCCTGTTCTTCACCGCCGATGACGGGACGCACGGCACTGAGCTCTGGGTCTCGGACGGAACCGATCCCGGGACGACGCTCGTCGCGGACCTGTACCTGGGTCCGTATCTGCTTTCCCCGTTCTCCCTCGTCAGCTTCGGGGACCGGCTCGCCTTCTGGCACACGGATGGGGTTCACGGCCGAGAGCTCTGGCTCACCGACGGCACCCCAGACGGGTCCTCGATGGTCGTCGACCTGGTGCCCGGAGCTGCCGGGAGCCACAATGGTGGAGGATCACCAGACGCAGCCGTCTACGACGGTCGGATCTGGTTTCCGGCCGCGGTTCCCGGAGTCGGCGAGGAGCTGGTCGTCAGCGACGGCACCGCGACGGGGACGTCCTTCTTCGACCTCGTGCCGGGCGTCAACTCCGGCGATCCGCAGGGTCTCACGCTGTCCGGGGGTCGGCTGTTCTTCGCGGCCATGGACCTGACCCACGGCCGGGAGCTCTGGGCGATCGACCTCTCGCTCTTCTGTGACGGCTTCGAGTCCGGAGACACCTCAGCCTGGCGCCTGGCAGTCCCCTGAGATCGAGAAGATAAGCGTCGCGCCGAGCCTGCCGCCGATCGTTCGGCAGGCGCGGCCGGCGCCGGTGGTCACTCGTTGGCGTGGTCGACGCCGGCGTGCATGAGCGTCGAGACGTGGTCGTCGGCCAGGCTGTAGTAGGTGGACGAGGTCGCGGTCGCGGAGCAGCCTGAGCTGGTGGCTGACCGCCGAGACCGAGAGGTCGGCGATGACCGCGAGGTCGCAGACGCAGAGCTCTCGGGTCACCATCAACGCGTTGAGGACCCTGATCCTGGTCGGGTCGGCGAGGGCGGAGAACAGCCGGTTGAGCCTCTCGACCGTGCGCCCGGGCAGCGCCTTGGCCTGGACGAAGGCCACCGCTTCGGGGTCGATCTCGTGGATCGTGCAGAGCTCGAGGGTGGTGTCGTCCTCTGTCATGGGAGCGATTCTCGCAGAATCATCGGGCGGGGTCAACGACGCTCCGACGCGCCTCGACCGGTCGGCGCGCCGGCTCAGCCGGTCGCCCGCACCGCCTTGTGGCCGTAGAAGATGACGCCCGCCTCGCCGTCCCAGGAGACGCGGCGGAACTCGAGCCGCACGGGCATCCCGATCTCGAGGCTCTCGGGGTCGGCGACATCGGCGATCTGGACCATCAGCCTCACCCCGTTGACCAGCTCGACCAGCGCGATCGGCAGCGGCGTCTGCTCGGTGAAGCCGGCGGGCGGGACCCGGATTACGGTGTAGGTGACGACCGTGCCGTCGCGGGGCAGGACCTCGGTGGCGAAGTCGCGGCCGCCGCACTCGGGGCAGATCAGCCGGGGCGGGTAGAGCACCTTGCCGCACTCGGTGCAGCGCGCCGCCTCGAGACGGTAGCGCTGCGGAAACTCACGCCAGGCTCGTGCCGGGGAGAACATCAGACCACCTCCAGGATGTGGACCACCGAGCTGCCGCCCGAGCCGCCCATGTTCTGGGCCATGCCGACCCTCGCCCCCTCGACCTGGCGTTGGCCGGCGTCGCCGCGCAGCTGGCTGACGATCTCGATCACCTGGGCGACCCCGGTCGCGCCGACCGGGTGGCCCTTCGACTTGAGCCCCCCGGAGGTGTTGACCGGGATCCGGCCGCCGAGATCGGTCAGCCCCTTCTCGACCGCCGGGCCGCCGTCGCCCGCGGCGAAGAAGCCGAGGGCCTCGGTCGCCATGATCTCGGCGATCGTGAAGCAGTCGTGGACCTCCGCGAGGTGGATGTCGTCGGGCGTGCGGCCGGCCATGGCATAGGCGCGCTCGCCGGCGAGCCTGACCGCTCCGAGCTCGGCGAGGTCGCCGCGGTTGGCGAGGCTGACCGTGTCGGTCGCCAGGCCCGAGCCGGTGATCCGCACTACCGGCTTGCCCGCGGCGAGCTCGCGCGCCCGCTCGACGGTCGTCAGCACGAGCGCCGCCGCGCCGTCGGTCACCGGCGAGCAGTCGAGCAGCCGCAGCGGGTCGGCGACCAGGGTCGACTCGAGCACGTCGGCCACCGACACCTTGAGGTGGTACTGGGCGTGCCGGTTGAGCAGGCCGTTGGCGTGGTTCTTGACCGCGACCCGGGCGAGCTGCTCGCGGGTCGTGCCGAAGCGCTGCATGTGAACCCGGGCGAGCATCGCGTAGAGCCCCGGGAAGGTCACCCCGTGGAAGCCCTCCCACTCGGCGTCGGCGGCGGTGCCGAGGGCGTAGGTCGCGTCGGCGCCGTCGACATCGGTCATCTTCTCGACGCCGGTGACGAGCACCACCTCGGCGAGGCCGGCCGCGATCTCGGCGAAGCCGGCGCGGACCGCGAGCCCGCCCGAGGCGCAGGCCGACTCGACGCGGGCGGCGGGCACCCCGGCCATCCCGAGCTCGTCGGCGAGCAGCGAGGCGAGGTGCTCCTGACCGGTGAACAGCCCCGACGACATGCAGCCGATGGTGACCAGGTCGACCCTGTCGACCCCGGCGTCGCCGAGGGCGGCGATCGCGGCCTCGGCCCAGAGCGAGCGCAGCGGGGTCCGCCACAGCTCGCCGAAGGAGGTCATTCCGACTCCGATGACGGCAACGTCTCTCATGGCGACCTCCTTCCTACTCGGCCATGCGGATCTTGCCGCGCAGCTTTGCGTAGGCGCCGTACTCGAGGTAGATCTTGTTCTCGTCGAGCTGGGGACGGGTCCGCGGCGCCAGGTCGCGGACCTCGTTGATCCGGTCGGTGACCCGGAAGACGAAGGAGTCCGACCCGGCGCCCGACCCGAACGAGGTCAAAAGGACGAGGTCGCCCGGCGAGGCGATGTCGAGCACCGCGGTGAAGCCGACCGGCGACGCGCCGGAGTAGGTGTTGCCGAGCCACGGCGACAGCCAGCCGGTCTCGAGCTGGGCGTCGGTGAAGCCGAGCATCTTGCCCACCCGCTTGGGGAACTTGCCGTTGGGCTGGTGGAAGATCGCGTGGGCGAAGTCCTTGGGCTCGAGCCCCGCCTTCTCCATCATCCCCCGCGCCGAGCTCATCGAGTGGCGGAAGTAGGCCGGCTCGCCGGTGAAGCGGCTGCCGTGGCGCGGGTAGTGCATGTACTCGCGGCGCCAAAAGTCGGGGGTGTCGGTGGTCCACGAGTAGGTGTCGACGACCTCGGCGAGCAGCCGCCCGGGGTCGCGGCCGAAGATGAAGGCCGCCGCGCCGGCCGCCGCCGAGTACTCGAGGGCGTCGCCGGGGGCGCCCTGCGAGGTGTCGGCGCCGATCCCGATCGCGTACTCGACCTCGCCGGCCTTGACCAGCGCCTGGGCGATGAACAGGCTCTCGGTGCCCGCCTTGCAGGCGAACTCGAGGTCGGCGACGTGGAGGGCCGGTACCGCACCGATCGCCTCGGCGACGATCGTGCCCGACGGCTTGACCGCGTAGGGGTGCGACTCGGAGCCGATGTAGAGGGCGCCGATCAGGGCCGGGTCGACCCCGCCCGAGCGGGCAAGGGCGTTACGCGACGCCTCGACCGACATGGTGACCGTGTCTTCGTCGGCGCCGGGCACCGACTTCTCGAAGAGCTGGAGGCCGCGCTTGTAGGCCGGGGCGTCGGCGCCCCAGACCTTGGCGATCTCCTCGAGCTTGATCCGGCGCCGTGGGATGAAGGCGCCGTAACCGACGATGCCGACTGTCATAGGACCTCCTCGGCGTTGGTTCAGATCAACGCGACCCGATGCCGGGTCAGTCTACCGTAGCGGGAAGGCAGCGAACAGCGCGCTCCGTGTCTTTTTCCGCCGTTCGGTCTCGGGCGGCCGACGGCAGTCCGAGACCGAACGGCAGAAAAAGAAGCAAGGCCTAGACCTTCATCAGGGCTTCGATCTCCGCCGCCGTCGTCGGAAGCTCCGCCGACAGGTTTTCGCAGCCCGTCGCGGTGACCAGGAAGTCGTTCTCGATCCGCACTCCCAGGCCCTCATCGGGGATGTAGATCCCGGGCTCGTTGGTGATGACCATCCCCGGCTCGAGCGCCGTGCCGTCCGAGCCCGGGTCGTGCGCGTCGAGCCCGAGGAAGTGGCCGAGGCCGTGGATGAAGTACTGGCCCAGGGTCCCTCCCGCCGAGTCGCGCAGCGGCGAGGCCTCCATCACGCTGAAGGCGATCTTGCGCAGCTCGAAGATCGTGACCCCCGGCCGGATCGCCTCGGCGACCCGGTCGTGGGCGGCAAGCACGAGGTCGTAGACCGCGCGCTGGCGCTCGGTGAAGCGGCCGTTGACCGGAAACGTCCGGGTCAGGTCGC
Organism: Thermoanaerobaculales bacterium; assembly: GCA_025456145.1. Classification (GTDB taxonomy): domain Bacteria; phylum Acidobacteriota; class Thermoanaerobaculia; order Thermoanaerobaculales; family Sulfomarinibacteraceae; genus JAHECW01. The sequence goes on from JALOLD010000020.1 coordinate 34,297, forward strand.
CGCAGTAGTAGCCGTAGCGGGCGCCGATGTCGACGACCACGAGCTCGCCGTCGGCGCAGACGCCGACATTCTGGTCGTAGTGCAGGGTCGTCGCGTTGAGGCCGCTGCCGACGATCGACGGGAAGGCCAGCCCTTCCGCGCCGGCGCCGCGGAAGGCCGAATAGACGACGCCGTCGACGGCGCCCTCGCCGACCCCCGGGGCGATCGCCCGCGCCGCCGCCCGCTGGCCGGCGACCGAGGCCGCGACCGCCTTGCGCATCAGCGCGACCTCGCCTCGGTCCTTGACCAGCCGGAGCTCGGTCAGCCGGTCCGACAGATCGCGCACGGCGAAGCTCGGCAGCCGCTCGCGCAGCCGGGCGATGAACCGGTGGGTCGGCGGCAGCGCCGCCGAGCCGGCCACCGCCGGCAGCTCGGTCCACAGCGTCGCCCCCTCCTCGGCGAGCCACCCGTGGAGCCGGCCCTCGAAGCCGGGCACCGGCCGCCGCCGGGCGTCGAGGACGATCTCGGAGGGCTCGCTCGACAGGACCTCGGCGAAGCCGAAGGCTCGGGCGGCCTCGTCGCCGGGCCCGTGCTTGGGCCCGGTCCAGCGCTCGACGTTGGGGTTTCGCGGCGGCAGGAAGATGGCGTCGAGCCCCTCCGAGGGCCGCAGCACGAGGATCGCGTTGGGCAGCTCGACCCCGGTGAGGTGGAAGAAGGACGAGCCCTGGCGGAAGGTGCCGACGTCGCCATAGCCGCGCTCGTCGCCGGCCCCCCAGAGGACGATGGTCCCGCCGCCGATCGCGTCGGCGAGCCGCTGCCGGCGCTCCCGGTAGACCTCCGGCGCCTGGAGCTCGGCCGCGTAGTTGCCCCCGCGCATGTCGCGTCGTGTCATGGTTGCCTCCTTGCGAGAGGGCATTCTACCCGCGCCGGGGAAAGCGGTTCATCATTCATCATTCATCATTCATCATTCATAATCACTTCCGTGACCTCTGAGCCTGCGGATCGCATGTCCGACGCGCGCTCCTGGTGGCTCGCCCTCGCCGCCCTGGCGATCTGCGCGCCGTGGCCGTGGTGGCAGCCGGGGACCGCGGTCCTGGCCGGGCTGGTCGCCCTGCTGCTCGTCCTCGCCCGCCCGGCCGGGCGTGACCGCTGGCCGTGGGCCGGCGTGGTGCTGGCCCTCGCCGGGGCGATCGCGCCGGTCGCCGGGCCGCCCGCCCCCTCGCGTCTGGCGGCCGATCTCGACGATCACTGCCGGGGGATGCTCGCCGCCGCACGGGCGGTGGTCGACGACCGCGAGCTGACCCGGCTGTTCGCCGCGACCGGCGAGGTCCTCGACCCGACCCGCCCCTTCGACCTGCTCGAAGCCGCTGCAAGGCGGGTCGACGGCCGGACCGTCTACCTCGCCGACGACCGCGGCCGGCTCGTCGCCTGGGGCGGCGCCGAGCGCGCCTTCCCGGTCGCCCTGCGGCCCCTCGGCCCGCGCGGCTGGGGGGTCGAGTGGTCGGCGGCCCGCGCCGTGCTCCACCTCCGCGAGCCGCTGATCATCGAGGGGCGGATGGTCGGGTCGGTGACCGTGGCCGACCGCGCCGAGCTCTCCGGCGACACGGCCTGGGGCATGGCGGCGCCGCGCGGGCGCCGGCTGGTCCTCGGCCGGGCGGCGCCGGGCGCCGTCGAGGTCGTCTCCGAGGTCGCGCCCAACGTCGTCGTGCCGGTCGGATCGGCGGTCCTGGCGTCCGCCGAGCGGCGCGGCCTGCTCGGCCTCGGCTGGCTGGTGCTGGTCGTCGTCGGTCTGGTCGCCAGACCCCGCGAGGCCTGGGCGGCGGTGGTGGTGGGTGTCGCCGCCGCCCTGCCGGCGGCGGTCGAGCTCGGTCCCGTCGAGCGGGTCGTGCTGATGCTGGCGGCCGGCGCGGCCCTCGGCCGGCTCGGCGGGACGATGCCGGCGGTCTGGGCCCGGCTCCTGACGATCGCCGCGGTGCTCGGCGCGGCGGCCCTCAGGCTCGCCGGGCCGTTCGTCGAGACCGGGCCGTGGCTTCCCGACCACCTGCTGCGGCCGGGCTGGGGCGGGGTGTGGATGGTGGCCCTCGCCTGGGCGGTCGCCGGCTGGCCGTCGCTCGCCCGGCCGCGGCCGCTCCTCGAGGGGCGGGTCGCCGGCGCCGCGGCCCTCGCCGTCGTCGCGCTGCTCGTCGAGCTCGCGTGGTACCCGCTGATGGTCCTCGAGGGGGCCTCGGGTACCCCTCGGGGGGTCGTCCTGCCGCGCGGCGAGATCGCCCCGGAGGAGGTCTGGCCGGCCGACCCGGCGGGCTGCCGCCTCGACGACGCGGCGCCGGTGCTCGCCGCGCGCTGGGGGCTCGACCGGTGGGCGACGCCGTCGCGGCTTTCCCTGGTCGACGCCGCGGGCTACGAGCTGTCGAGCTGGGGCGACCTCGGCGCCGCCGGGGAGCGGCGGCGCCCGGCCCGGAGCTGGACGGTGGCCGGCGACTTGGGGCTGGGCCTGGCGCTCGAGGTCGCCACCGAGCCGTGGAGCTGGCTCGGCGACTGGGCGAGCGGCGACCCCCTCGAGGGAGCCTGGCGCCAGCCGGTGTGGTACGCGGCGTTGACTCGCTCCGGCGCCGTCGCCGCGACCCTCCATCCCGAGATCCGCGATCTCGACCCGGCGGTCGCCGGCGAGGCCTGGCACGCCGGCGCGACGTGGACCCGGGCGAGGGTCGGCGACGACCGGCTCCCCGCGAGGGTTGTCCGCCGGGGCGAGTGGCTGATCGCGGTCGTCGCCCACCCGGCGGCACCTCCGGTGTGGGCGGTGCGCACCGCGTTCGCCCTGATCTGGGCCTTGATCGGGCTGGCCGTCGCCCGGCCGCCGGGGCTGCGGCGCGAGGCCCTCGCGACCTTCGGCGGACGGCTGCGGCTGCTCGTGGCGGGCGGGGTGGTGATCCCGCTGGTCGTGCTGACCCTGTTCCTCCAGCTCCGGCTCGGCCGCGAGGAGGGCCGGCTCGAGGAGGTGGTCGGGCGCGACGCCCTCGAGTCGGCGCGCTACTCGGTCGGGCACCTCGGCGAGGGCGTCGCGGTGGACGACGGGCTGGCCTCCTGGCTCGCCCGGGGCTGGGGGGGCGAGGTCGTGCTCTTCGACCAGACCGCGGCCCTCGGCGTGTCGCGCCCCGATCTGATGAGCGTCGGCCGCCTCGCCCAGCTCCCGGCGGTCGAGGCCTACCCGGCCTTCCTGCTCGGTCGCACCGAGGCGGTCGTGTCGCGGCGGCCGGGCCGGATCACCGCCGCCGGAGCGGTCCAGGTGGGCGGGACCAGGGTGCTGATGCAGCTCGTCCGGTCGGACCCCCTGCGCACCGGCAACGCGCCGGACGCGGTCGACTGGCTGCTCAGCGGCGGCTTCCTCGCGGCGCTGCTGGCGCTCATCGCGACCGCCCGGATCGAGGCCCGGCTGAGCGCCTCGCTGCGCGAGCTCGTCGACATCGCCGGGCGGCTGGTCCGCGGTGCGCCGATCGGCCCGCTCCGGAGGCCCCGGGAGACCGATCTCGCCGAGGTCCTCGACGCGGTCCGCTCGATGAACGAGGAGGTCCGCCGGCGCGAGCTCAGCCTCCGCCACCAGGAGGAGCTGCTGCGGATCACCCTCTCCAACCTGACGCCGGCGGTGCTGGTCCTCGAGCCCGGCGGCGCCCGGCGCTTCGCCAACCCGAGCGCCGAGGCGCTGCTCGCCGAGCACGGCGAGGTCGTCCTCGAGCGGGTGCGGGAGCTCGCCCCGGCCGGCGCCGGCGACCCCGAGCGCACGCTCACGGTCCAGCCCTACCCGGGCCGCGACCTGACCTGGCGGGTCGGCGTGGCCCCGGTGCCGCTGCCCGACGGCCGGGGCGGGCTGGTGGCGGTGATCGACGATGTCACCGAGCTGGTTCGGCTCGACCGGCTCCAGCAGCTCAACCAGCTCGCCCGGATCGTCGCGCACGAGGTCAAGAACCCGCTGACCCCGGTCCGGCTTTGGGTCCAGGAGCTCGACGAGGCGGCGCGCCGCAACGACCCCGGGCTCGACCAGCTGCTCGCCGAGGCCTGCCGCGAGATCTCGGTCCAGGTGGCGCGGCTCCAGGACACCGCGGCCTCGTTCTCGAACCTCGTCGCCCTCGAGCACTGGCAGCCCGAGCCGGTCGACCTCGTCGAGGTGGTCGGGGCGGCGGTCGGCGGTCTCGGGGTCCTCGCCCGGCGCGGTATCGAGGTCTCGACCGAGCTGCCGGCCCCCGGCGCGGCGGTCGTGACCGCCGACCGCCAGTGGCTGACCCGGGCCCTCGCCAACCTGGTCAAGAACAGCATCGACGCGGTCGGCGACGGTCCGGGCACGATCCGGCTCGCGGTCGTCGCCAGCGGGGGCGTCGTCGTCCTCGAGGTCGAGGACAGCGGCGGCGGGGTCCCCCCCGAGCGGCTGCAGGACCTCTTCGCCCCCCATTTCTCGACCACCGCGTCGGGCAGCGGTCTCGGGCTCGCCCTGGTCCACCAGGTGGTGACCCGGTGCCAGGGCCGGGTCGCGGCGGGCAACGGCGAACGCGGTCTGCGGATCCGGATCGAGCTGCCCGCCGCCTGACGCGTACCCCGGCCGATCCGCCGGCCGGGGGTTCTTGGTAGGATGTCACCATGACGCCCAGCGCCCGGCTCGGGATCGCGCTCGTCGGCCTCGCTGCGCTGCTTTGCTCCTGCGGCGGCAACGGGCTCGAAGGGCAGGGCCGTGAGGTCGCCCCGACCCCGCGCAAGCTGACGGTCTGGCTCGACGCCGACGGGGTCGACGCCGAGACCGCCGCCCGCCTCGCCGACGCCGGGGTCGACCGGCTCGCGGTGCGGCGCGGCGCGATCCTGCTCGGCGACGCGGCGCCGGTCGTCCGACTGCTGCCGTCGCCGCCGGTCGAGGGCACGCTTCCGGTCGGGGTCGTCCTCGAGGTCCGCGGTCTCGCCACGGGCGGCGGCGGCGACGCCGCGGCCGCCGTGTGGTCGGCCCTCGAGGCCGACTTCGGCGAGGCCCTTCCGGCCGAGCTCATCCTCGACCTCCCCGAGCTCGGCCCGGCGGCGACCGGCTTCGTCACCCGGCTCGGCCACAGCTCCGGGCTCGCCGTCATCCCGGTCCTCACCGTGGCGCAGCTCGACAGCGAGGCCGGGCGCGAGCTGGCGGACGCCTGCCACCGTTGCATCGTCCCGGTCTCCGGCGTCCAGCCGGAGGACCTGCGCGGCCTCGAGGAGCTCGGCACCCAGCGGCTCGACGTCCGGCTCGCCTCGGCGCGCGAGCTCGGCGTCAAGGTCCGGGTCGCGGCGGCGCTCCGTCCGCGGACCGACCCCGAGGTCGGCGGCTGGGCGGCCGATGTCGACGGGTTGACCGTTCCCGAGAACGCCGATCTCAAACGGGCGTCGGTCCTCGACCGGAGCTTCGTCGTCCACCGCCCCCTGAGCTGGGCGGGCAGGTCCTTCCGGCCCGGCGAGACGATTGCCGTCGCCTGGGTCGATGTCGCCCGGCTCGGGCTCTTCTTCGCCGAGAGCCACCGGACGGTGCTGCCCGAGATCGCGGGCTGGGATCTCGTGACGCTGCCGCCGGCCGGCGCCAACCTCGGCCTCGACCGCGAGGAGCTCCTGTCGTACCTGCTGGGCGATGGTCCCGGGCCCGAGGTGGCGGTGAGCCTGGTCCGCGACGGCCGGCTGCTGACGGTCCGCATGACCAACCCCGGCATCTTCCGCAGCGCCGTCACCTCGATCGGCAACTGGCTCCAGGTCGAGCTCGACGACGGCTCGCTCGTCCCGACCTCGGCGGGCGACTTCGACGGCGTCTCGCTGGGCACGGTGCGCGGCGGCGAGTGGCGGCCCAACCCGCCCGGCGCCCCCGACGCGGCGCGTTGGGTCGAGACCTATATCGCCCCGGGCGAGAGCCTGGCCACCGGGTCGATCCGCCTGCCCTCGAACCGCAGCCGGGTCCGGGTCCGCTACCAGGTCCAGCTGTCGGACGGCAGCGCCGTCCGGGGTGTCGTCGACTGAGGCCATTCCGCCGCCGAAACATCGCAACGTCACGATCGTCGCAACCACGAAGGCACGAAGACACGAAGACGTCGCACACGAAAGCACCGCGGTTTCACCACAGAGGCACAGAGGCACAGAGACACAGAGCCATCGCAGCCCGATGTCGGTGCCGATCGGCCGGGTGTCTGCGATCCGGTGGATCGCCGACGAGCGCTTCGGCGATCGTCGGTCGAGACGCGGCGTCTCGCCCGCCGATCCCCTGAAGCGCAGGCCGTGCCTGCGGCACGTCCATCCGGCCTCGGGCCCGGAAAGGGCTGCCGACAGCACCGATCCGCCCGTTCTTCAAGAACAAGAGAACGAATTCGTTGCGGCCTCGGCAGGACGCAGGCGGAGCCGCTGTGCTCCGAGCACAGCGGGCTGAAGGGCTGGGCTGGCGGTGCGAACGCTCGGGTTCACGCCGCCAGCCCGGCCCGTCGGCGGCGGCGGTCGAAGACCGGCGCCGACTCCGCCGTCTGAGGATGCCTCTGTGCTTTCTGAGCCCCGTCGGTGCCTTTGTGGTTCAACCGCGATGGCTTCGTGTGCGATGTCTTGGTGCCTTGGTGTCTTCGTGGTTGCGGCGTTGCGATGGTGCGATGCCGCGGCGCGGCGGTTCAGTCGGTCTTCTCGAGCGCGAAGGGGAAGATCGTCCGGCCCTGGTCGCGGTACTTGTGCTCGAAGCCGGTCAGGGGCAGCCCGGCGAAGGCGACCGCCGGCTCGAGGGGGGTGAATCCCGGCGCGTCCGCCAGGATCCCGGCGATGACCCCGGCGTAGGCCTCGTGGTCGGTCTTGACGAGCAGCCGCCCGCCCGCCGCGAGGGCCCGGTGGAGCGCGGCGACGGCCTCGGGGGTGATCAGCCGCCGCTTGTGATGGCGCTTCTTCGGCCAGGGGTCGGGGAAGAGGATGAACACCGTCTCGACCGAGGACGGCGCGAGCAGCCGATAGAGCAGGTCCTCGGCGGAGGTGCGCAGCAGCCTGACGTTGGCGAGACCGCGGCGCGCCGCGCGCTCGCAGCACAGCCGGTGGTAGGCGAGGGCGCGCTCGACCGCGAGGATGCTCCGGTCCGGCGCGGCCGCCGCCCGCTCGAGCAGGAAGCGGCCCTTGCCGGCGCCGATCTCGAGGTCGACCGGCGCCGTCCGGCCGAAGATCTCGGGCCAGTCGAGCGGGATGGCGACCCGGTTGAGGTCGAGCTCGACCGTCACGCGCCGGGCGGCTCCTCGAGCCCGAGGTGGACCAACCGGATCCCGAGCTCCTCGGCGAAGCGCAGCACCTTCTCGTCGCGGTAGAACTCGCCGAAGTAGATCGTCCGGATCCCGGCGTTGACGATCAGCTTGAAGCAGTTGAAGCAGGGCGAGGCGGTGACGTAGATTTCGGCGCCGTCGAGGCGGACGCCGTTGAACGCCGCCTGGACCAGGGCGTTGGCCTCGGCGTGGACGGTGCGCACGCAGTGGTCGTTCTCCATCAGGCACCCGACCTCGGTGCAGTGCGGCGCGCCGCGGATCGAGCCGTTGTAGCCGGTCGACAGCACCGTCCTGTCGCGGACGATGACCGCCCCGACCGACTTGCGCGGGCAGGTCGAACGGGTCGCCGCCTGGATCGCCAGGTTCATGAAGTAGCGCTCCCAGGAGACGCGCCGCGCGACCGGCCGGTCGCCGCTCACACCAGCTCGCCGGACGAGAAGAAGAAGGCGATCTCGATCGTCGCGTTCTCGTTCGAGTCCGACCCGTGGATCGCGTTGCGCTCGATCGACTCGCCATAGAGGGCGCGGATCGTGCCGGGCTCGGCCTGGGCGGGGTTGGTGGCGCCCATGACGGCCCGCAGGTGGGGCACGGCGTTGTCGCGCTCGAGCGCCATCACCCACACCGGCCCCGAGGTCATGTAGGCGACGAGGTCGTTGTAGAACGGGCGCTCGGCGTGGACGGCGTAGAAGCCGCGCGCCTGGGCCTGGCTCAGCCGGGTCATCCGGCCGGCGAGGATCCGGAAGCCCTCGGCCTCGATCCGGGCGATGATCTTCCCGGCGTTGCCGTTGGCCACCGAGTCGGGCTTGACGATGGTGAAGGTGCGGTTGCTCATCCAGGCCTCCGTGGTCCGCTCGGGACCGGTGGGGATGATACACGAGACCGGGCAGCCAGCGCGGAGGCCGGGCGGATGGCGTTGGTGTCTCGAGGGGACATCGGATACAGTTGACATCGGCGGCGGCATGGGACGGCGTTCCTGGATGCCATCCCGCGCGGCATCTACCGACTGCGACGGCGTTCGTCGTCGCCCGTCGAGAGGAGAGAGACGTGTCGATGAAGTGGGTACAGCTCGTCGTCATGACCACGGCAGTAGGGGCGGCATGGGTCGCGGCCGCGACGACAGCCGAAAAGGTCGAGGGCACTTCGCCGGCGATCGAGATCGTCGGTGAGGACATCTTCGAGACCTACGCTTCGCCGAACCCCTACCCGGGTGTGACGGTGGACGACGGGGCGCAGCTCATCTGGTCCGATGTCATCCACTGGCCGGGAGCGAGCTACATCTGCCCCCACTTCGGCCGGATGGACCTCGGACCCGGCGACGCCGTGGTCGTCCGCTCGCCCGACGGCGCCAGGTCATGGCGCTACGAAAACGCCGGCGTCGACGGTCTCGGCCTCGATCCCGAGGGATTCTGGGGAATCCATATCTCCGGGGACACCGCGGTGATCGAGCTGTGGAGTGCCGGCCCCGCCGGCGGGTTCGGCTACGTCGTCGATCGTTATGCGCGTGGTTTCACCCGCGACGAGATGATGGGCGGCAGCTCGCCCGAGGCGATCATCGGAGTCGACGACTCGGTCTGGGCCCCGTGCTACGAGACCTCCGACCCGGTCGTGTACGACCAGTCGAGGGCGGTCGCCCGCCTGCTCATCAACGGCTCCGGGCTGTGCACCGGCTGGCTGGTCGGCGCCGAAGGCCACATGCTCACCAACGAGCACTGCATCACCGCCCAGTCGCAGGCGTCGAACACCAACTACGAGTTCATGGCCGAGGGCGCGGACTGCGCGACCAACTGCTGGCAGCTGCAGTGCCCCGGGACGATCGTCACGACGTCGGGGACCCTGATCGCCGACTCGTCCGACTACGACTACGCCCTCGTCCAGCTGTCGGTCAACCCGGCGCCGACCTACGGCTTCTTCACCCTCCGGGCGACCGGCGGCGTGATCGGCGAGCGGCTGTACATCCCCCAGCACCCGCAGGGCTGGGGCAAGCGGATCGCCCTGTACAGCACCGACCCGTCCGACCCGGGCCACCCGGTCGTCGTGTCGAAGAGCTACGGCGGGTGCAGCGGGCGACCCGGCCCCGACATGGGCTACCGCGCCGACACCCAGGGCGGTTCCTCCGGGTCTCCGGTCGTCGCCCACGGCGACAACCAGATCATCGCGCTCCACCACTGCGGCAGCACGTCGATGAACACCGCGGTGCTCATCGAGCAGGTCATCGCGGGTCTCGGATCGAATCTGCCGCCGAGCGCCTTTGGCGTTCCCGGCCTGATCTTCGACGACGACTTCGAGACGGGTGGCACCGGCGCGTGGAGCCAGACCTCGCCGTAAACTCCGAGAACAGGAGACTTGACGCAACGGGAGGGTCGGCGGCGACCCTCCCGTTCGTCGTCGGGGGAGGCGCGCCGTGGCCCGTCATGAGACGGCGTGTCCCAGGATCGGACAGGTGATGCTCGTCACGATTGCCCATCCGGGTGTCGGGAAGCTGGCACGGGGCTTGCTCATCGGGTGGACATGGAGGCACAGCTCATGGAACGCCGCCGCCACTTCAGACACACCCCGACGCGTGACATCACGGGAAAGGTCAAGTCGACGATGGACTTCAGGGTGATCGACATCTCCGAGGGCGGCATGCAGGTCGAGACCCGGCTCGGGCTGCCTCCGGCGACGGTCTGCGAGCTCAAGCTCGGCGGTCCGGGCGCCGGAACCACCCTGCGTGCGGAGATCAAGCGCTGCCGCGCCCAGCTGACCAAGACCGACGGCGGCTGCAAGGTGGCCTACCGGTCGGGGCTCGAGTTCGTCGAGCTCGACGACCACCGGCTCGAGACGATCCGCCGTCTGATGGCCGAAAGCTGCGAGGGCGCCGCCGAGGGCGACGCTCCGGTCGCGGTCACCCAGGGCAGGGTGGTGTCGGGAGCTTTGTACACGGTGTGACGTCGGTACCGCGTCTCGCCCTCCGAGCGGATCGGCGTCCAATGTCCGCGGGGCCTTCGGGCCCCGCGGGTTTTTTTGACCGAGCGCGGCGCGCTGCCCAGGGGATGGGCAGGCGGTCACCGGATGCGCAGGATGACCACCCGCGAGGCGCCCCCCGCGAGGTCGCGCTCGATCGCCAACGACTCCGGGAGAGTCGCCGCGACGTCGGCCCGGGCCGGGCACTCGAGGCAGAGCACGGCGCCGGGGCCTCCGAGCCCGACCTCGACCGCGGCGGCCAGGGCCTCGAGCCCGAGGTTCCAGCTCTCGAAGGGCGGGTCGGCCCAGATCAGGTCGAAGGTCCGTGCGGCGCGGCCGAGCTCGGCGACCGCGGCGGCGGCGCTGCGCCCGAGAACCTCGGCGCGGTCACGGCCGACCCCGAGGCTGTCGAGGTTGGCGCGGATCAGCCGCACCGCGCTGGGGTGGACGTCGACGAGCACCGCGGTCGCGGCGCCCCGCGACAGGGCCTCGATCCCGACCGCTCCGGTTCCGGCGAAGAGGTCGAGGACGCGGGCGCCGTCGACCCGCGCGCCGAGCACCGCGAAGCAGCGCTCGCGCATCGCGTCGGGGGTCGGCCGCAGCTTCTGGCCGCGGGTCGGGCCGCGCAGCCGGCGCGAGCCCCAGACCCCGCCGGTGACCCTCACCGCGGCGATCCGGGGGCCGCCAGGATGACCTCGACGCGGCTTTCGACGGGGACGGTGATGGCCAGCCCGGTCTCCTCGACCGTGAGCTCGATCGTGCCGTCGTCGCTGACCGCCGTCACACAGGCCTCGCCGCCGTGGCGCAGCCCGACGCACTCGCCGATCGCCGGCGACCAGGCGCGCAGCTCGTGCTCGCCGGCCGGGGTGGCCAGCGCCCGCGTCTCGAGGTCGTCCATCAGCGCCGCGATCTTGCCGAGCGCGAGGTCGAGCGCCGCGAGGGGCGAGTAGCTGAAGGTCCGCGGCGCGCCGGGCCCGATGTGGAGCGTCAGCCTCGACTCGGCGTCCCGGCTCGACACGTCCGAGCTCACCGGCTGGTCGCCGATCTCGGCGGCGAGGCGGTCGAGGGCCTGGAGGTAGACCATGTACTCGTCGTAGTCGAGGGTCGTGCGGTGGACGAAGTCGTCGGTCTCGGAGCGGATCGAGACGACCACGACGTGGTTGGAGTACAGCGAGACCCGGGTCGTCCGGCCGAGGTAGACCGAGGTCCGCTCGGCGACCGCGGTCGGCGCCTGAGCCGCCGCCACCAGCCCACCGGCGACGACTGACGCGGCGGCGATCGCCGCGCGGAGCCTCATGGGGCCGCCTCGGTCCGCCCCTCGCGGGCCGCCGCGAGGGCGTACTCGAACGAGTCGCCGGCGTCGATCTCGCCGTCGACGATGGCGTCGCGGGTCCGCTTGAGGGCGCGGCCGACCCATGGGCCGGAGTCGACGCCGGCGTCGACGATCTGCCGGCCGCTGACCGGCGGTCGGACGCGGACCGCCGCCTCGACCGCCGCGGCGAGCCGGCGCCCGCCCTCGAGCCCGAGATCGGCCATCGCGAGCAGGACGGCCTCGGCGGAGCGGCCCTCGACCGCACGGACCCGGGCCGAGGCCCGGACCCCGGCCGCGCCGGCGGCGCGGATCGCCGCGACCGAATCGGCCAGCTCGAGCATCCGGCGGGCCTGGTCGCCGGTCAGCTGGAGACGGTCGACGAGGCGTCGGGGCAGCTCGGGCCCGGCCTTGAGGGCGAGACCGCCGAGGAAGAGCAGCCACGGCTCGGGGGGCGGCCCGAGCCGCTCGAGCTCGAACCAGGCGAGCTGGGCCTCGACCTCGAGGAGATAGGCGCGGACCTCCTCCGACCAGACCAGACCGCTCGAGATCGCGGGCAGCAGCCCGAGCTCGGCGGTCAGCTCGAGGGCCGAGGCCGGGTGGTCCTCAGCGAGCAGGTTCTCGAGCTCGCGGCGCAGCCGCTGGCCCGAGAGCCGGTCGAACACGCCCTCGGCCACCGCGGTCGCGATGAGGTTGCGGGTGTCCGGGGCGATCGCGAAGTCGAGCCGTCGGGCGTAGCGGACGGCGCGGATCGCGCGGGTCGGGTCGTCGATGAAGGACAGCGAGTGGAGCACCCGGATGTCGCCCCGCTGGAGGTCCTTGCGGCCGCCGAAGAAGTCGACCAGGGTGCCGTGCTGGTCGCCGTGGAGCGCGACCGCGAGGGCGTTGATCGTGAAGTCGCGGCGGTAGAGGTCCTGGCGGATGAGCGAGGTCTCGACCTCGGGCAGCGCCGCCGGGGTGCGGTAGAACTCGGTGCGCGCCGAGGCGACGTCGACGCGGTGGCCGTCGGGCAGGGTGACGACCGCGGTGAGGAATGGCTGGTGGGGGTGGCAGCGTCCGTCGACGAAGGCGGCGAGGGCGTGCGCGAAGTCGATCCCCGATCCCTCGACGACCAGGTCGACGTCCTCGTTGGGCCGGCCGAGCAGCAGGTCGCGGACCATCCCGCCGACCAGGTAGACCGGGATGCCGACGGTGTCGGCGACCGCCTTGGCGGTGCCGAGCAGATCGCGCACCCACGGCGCGCTCTGCTCGCGCAGCAGCCGCGACACCGACTGGCTGACCGGGCGCTCGCCGGCCATCCGGCGGTCGAGGGGGCTTCCGGCGGCGTGCTGCCGCTCGAACAGCCGGCGGAACAGCTCCATCCGGGTGACGATGCCGGCCGGCCTGCCGCGGCTGGTGACGACGACGAAGCGGTAGGAGCGCTCGAGGAACAGGTCGCGCAGCCGGTCGAGGGGCGCCCCCGCCGGGACGACCGGCAGGTCGGGCTGCATGATCGTGCTGACCGGGCGGTCGCCCATCCCGTGGCCGAGGGCGCGGTCGAGGAGCTGTCGGGTGACCATCCCGACCAGCTCGCCCGCCGGGTCGCGCACCGGCATCGCGTTGAGCCTCAGCTGGTTCATCCGCTCCTTGGCTGCGGCCACGGTGTCGTGGTCGTCGACCGAGAAGATCTGCCGGTTGGCGACGTCGATGGCGGTGGCCGGCGGCGGCAACCCGTCGGCGAGGCCGGCGAGCAGCTCCTCGCGGACCTCGACCGGCATCCGGTCGGCGATCCGCGCCGAGGCGGCGGTGGCGTGACCGCCGCCGCCGAAACGCTGCGCCAGCCGGCCGAGGTGCAGGCCCTGGACCCGCGAGCGCAGGATCAGGTTGAGGTTGGGCGGCTGGATCAGCATGACGATCCCGACCGGCAGCTCGAAGGTCTCGATCCAGCGGTGGACGACGTAGGCCGCCTCCTCGTGATAGCGGTCGACCTCGACCATCGCCAGCGACACCGGGACGCCGTTGACCACCACCTGCTCGGTCGCCTCGACGATCCGGTTGAGCAGCGCCAGCTGGTCGGGCTGGAGGCCCTTGAGCACCCACCGGCGGACCCAGCCGAGCGAGCCGCCGAGCTCGAGCAGTCGCGCGACGACGCGAAGATCGTCGGGGGTGGTCTCGCGGTAGGACAGCGCGCCGGTGTCCTCGTAGATGCCCATCATGAGCAGCGACGCCTCCTCCTCGGTCGGCTCGATGCCGCGCTCGGCGTAGAGATCGGCGATGATCGTGCAGGTCGCGCCGACCGGCCGGAAGACGGTGTGATCGGCCTCGATGCCGTCGCTGCGCTCCTCGGCGTGGTGGTCGATGAGGTCGACCGGGCAGCCGTCGCGCTCGATCAGACCCCAGACCTCGCCGAGCCGGGCCGGCGACGAGGTGTCGACGACGACCGCGTGCTCGATCCGCTCGCGGCGGGCGCGCCGCAGCTTGAGCTCGGGGAAGGGCAGCCCGGTGTCGGCGAGAAAGCGGCGGACCGCGGCCTCGTGCGAGCCCGGGAAGAGCACCCGGTGATCGGGGTAGAGGCGGACCGCGCACACCGCCGCGGCGAAGGCGTCGAAGTCGGCCGAGAGGTGGGTCGTGATGACCTTCACGTTCCCATTGTAGGCGACGGCGGGCGCCGTCCCGGTTGCGCGGCTATGGCGACACCGAGCTCCAGGCCGAGGTGGTTCCGTCCTCGAACCGGTCGCGGAAGATCAGGCCCGGCGGCGCCTCTTCGAAGCCGCGGACGACGATGTCGTCGATGTGCCAGCCGTCCCGGGTGACGCTCGAGTCGGTGTCGAGCCGGAAACGGATCCGGGCGTCGGCCGCGTGGTCGAGCCCGGGCAGCGGGATCTCGACCAGCTCCCAGCTCGCGGTCTGGGTGCCGTCGAAGGAGGCGACGGTCGTCCAGCTCGCGCCGTCATCGGTCGAGACCTCGATCCGGCCGTAGTCGTAGCCCGACTCGAGGTCGTAGATGTGCTTGAGCTCGAGCACCACCCCGGCGACCTCGGTCAGGTCGAGGCGCGACGATACCAGCGACCGGTCCCAGGAGTTGCCGTACTGGCCGCCCGGGCTGTCGGTCCACGAGTGGCTCGGGCTCGCCGACGCCTCGGCGGTGATCGCCCACGGGCTCTGGGCGGTCCAGCCGCCGGGGCCCGCCTCGACGTCGTCGTCGATGATCGTCTCATACGGCGTCAGCACCCAATCGATGGTGGTGACCACGCCGGCCACAACGGCGACGCCGGCGAGATGCTGCGCGCCGTGGCCTTCGGCGGTAACGGTGACGTCGTAGGCGCCCTCGGGCAGCAGCAGGTCGTAGGCGCCGTCGATCGGGTCGGTCTGGGTGGTGAAGGCGCCGGTGGAAACCGTCGCGGCGAGCGGCGTGCCGCCGGCGGCCGAGGTGACGGTGCCCGCGAGGTGGGCGGCGGTCGCCGGGTCGAGCACCCAGAAGAAGGCCGCGCTGACCGGTCCGACGCCGCCGCCGGCGTCGCTGGCGCGCAGGTAGAGGGTGTGGCGGCCGTCGGCGAGACCGGGGGTGGCGACGGCGGCCGTGACCGCCTCGACCGGTGCGTCGAAGGCGCCGTCGACCGCGGTCATCGCGATCGGCGTCGCGCCGAGCTGCCAGGGCGGGATGTCGAGGTAGAGCGCGGCCGAGGCCACCGGCTGGGTCGGCTCGGTCCCGTTGGAGCCGTTGAACCGGGTGTCGTCGGCGGTCGCCAGGACGGTCACCGGGTCGCCCGGCGGGACCACCGTGACCGCCGCCGCGGCGCCGGTGATCTCCGGTCCGGCCGGGGTGAGGTAGGGGGTCCGCACGACCTTGGCCGCGTAGAGCAGCGCCGCCAGGTTGTCCGGGTAGATCGTCGACTCGAAGTCGGCGCAGTCCTCGAAGAACCAGGTGCCGACCTCGAACAGGCAGGCCGCCACCCCGAGGTCGCCATAGGCGAAGTCGACGGTGGTGCCGTCGGTCGGATACAGCCCGATCGCCTGGTCCGGCTCGTAGCCGTTGAAGAAGGCGAGCTTGCGGCCGAGGGTGCGCAGCGCCGTGCCGTTGCCGGTCGCCGTTCCGGTAAAGCCCCACGGCCAGAGGACGAGCTCGGAGTAGGAGTGGATGTCGATATAGAGCCCGGTCGCGTCGGCCGGCGCCGCGGCGCCGAGGTCCGGGTCGCGCTGGTCGGGGAAGATCGACCGCGCGTAGGCCTGGACGGCGGAGACCTCGGGCTCGGAGGTCGGCGAGGGACCGCGATAGGTGTCGTAGCACGGGTCGCTGCTCGAGCCGCCGCAGCAGCCCCACTGGAACTCGAAGTTGCGGTTGAGATCGGCGCCCCGCGAGCTCGAGGTCGGCGAGCAGTAGCTCTCGTTGGTGTTCTTGCGCCACGATGCTCCGCCCTCGGCGTGCTTGCGGCCGTCGGGGTTGGTGTGGAGCATCAGGTGGATCTCGTGCTCGTCGAGCAGCCAGGTCGCGTCGGCGTCGAGGCCGTGGTTGGCGACGAGGTGCTCGGCGAAGCGGGTCATCAGCTCGGCGGTCGTGTACTCGCGGGCGTGGATCGCCGAGGTGACGAAGAGCCGCGGCTTGCCGGCGAACCCGGCCGGCGGCGTCCCCGCGACCGCGTCGTTGGTCAGCCGGAGCACCATCATGTCGTAGCCGGGGGCGCCGCCCGGCGTGGTCTTCTCCCAGGAGTCGCCGACATCGACCCAGCTCGCCAGGTCGGGTCGTGCGGCCACCAGGGCCTGCGCCGCGGCGAAGGTCTCCTCGACGGTACGGTAGCAGGGGTAGCCGGGGATGCCCTCGGTCTGGCCGTCGAGCCGGTCGCGAGGCGCGCACAGCTCGGCGGTCCTCGCCTCGTCGATCTCGACCGAGAAGCCGAGCTCGGCGAGCAGCCGCAGCCCGTCGGCATCGACGCCGACGGTCAGCCGGCCGGTCCGGTGGTCGACCCGCCAGGGCTCGATCGACGCCGCGAGGGCCTCGACCTGGGACCGGTCGGTGAAGCGGGCGTCGACGACCACCAGACCGCAGCCGGCGGGGGGCGCCTCGGCGGCGATCGCGGCGGTGGCGCCCGACGAGGCGGCTGCGGTGAGCATGAGAACAACGAGGCGGCGGTTCATGCGAGACCTCCGGCAGAGGCGATGCCTCGTCGGCAGGGTAGGACGGTTGAGACGGTCGCGCAAGCCGGGGCCGCCGGGGCTGCGGTTTGACCGCGCGCCGATCCCGGAGTACAACAGGGGGGCCACCTGACGCACGGAAGCGGGGTACGGTCAGCGTTGTGCGGCCCGATCCTCGCCGCCGTGGATCGTCCGGGGCGACGATTTCACGCGAGGGGGGAGCTGCTCATGACGATGATCACCGAAAGGCGGGCCGGTCGCGCCCGCCGCCTGATGTGTCTCCTGATGGTGCTCGGAGCGGCCGCCGCGGCAGTCGCCGGCGAGTCGGCGTCGCCGCTCGTCGTCGCCCTCGAGGCGCGGGTCGCGGCGGGCGACCTCGAGTACCGCGACCCTCAAACCGGCCAGGTCGTGCTGGCGACCGCCGAGCGGGTCGCCGCGCTGCGCAACGAGCTCGCGCCGCAGTTCGAGCCGCCGGCGGTGCTCGCCAGGACCGTCGCGGCCGACGGCACGATCGGCTTCGTCTCCGACGGGACCCCGCGCGACGTGATGCTGGTCCGGGTCAACCTCGACGGGACGCGCGAGCACGCCTGCGTCCGCGATCTCGACTCGGCGGTCGCCTTCGTCGTCGGGCTCGAGGCGGCGCCAGAGCCCGGACCGGTGGCACGGCCGGTCGAGACCGAGTGAGGGGGCGGCGATGAGAACCACGACCATTGGACGCTTCCCGACCGTCTCGATCCTCGCCCTCGGCCTGCTCGTCGCGGGCGCCGCCGCCGCGCCGGCGGCCAACTTCGTCATCGTCAACGGCGACGGCGCCGGCGAGGGGCTCAACGACCCGACCCCGGTCGCCCCAGTGGGAGGCAACACCGGGACCACCCTCGGCGCCCAGCGGCTCATCCTTCTCCAGGCGGTCGCCGACGTCTGGGCGGCGCGCATCTCGAGCCCGGTCGACATCCGGATCCTCGCCAACTTCAACCCGATGGGCAACTGCTCGGTGCTCGGCTCGACCGGGCCCGGGAACCCATTCATGAACTTCCCCGGCGCGCCCCTGCCCAACATCCTCTTCCACAGCTGCATCGCCGACTCGATCACCGGGATCGACCAGAACCCGGGCGGCGCCGACTTCTACATCACCTACAACAGCGACATCGACGGCGCCACCTGCCCCGCGGCGAGCTTCTACTACGGTCTCGACGGGGCCGAGGCGGCCGGCCAGACCGACCTCTTCCCGGTGGTGCTCCACGAGATGGGGCACGGGCTCGGCTCCGCGAGCTTCGTCAACCCGTCGAACGGCACCCTGTTCTTCGGCGCGCCCGGGATCTTCGACTACTTCGTCTACGACATGAGCCTCGGTCTGGGCTGGTCGGCGATGACCAACGGCCAGCGGGCGGCCTCGGCGGTCAACACCGGCAACCTGGTGTGGTCCGGGCCCAACGCCACCACCGCCGCCGAGAGCACCCTCCACGGCGGTCAGATGGAGATCGAGGTCACCGCGCCGCCCGCGATCGTCGGGACCTACGCCGCCCTCGGCGCGGGCTTCGGCGGCGGGCCGCCCGACGAGCTCGCCGGGGAGTTCGAGCTCGTCGACGACGGCTCGGCGACCCCGACCCACGGCTGCGAGCCGCTGATCGGCTTCACCCCGGGCCGGATCGCCGTCATCGACCGCGGCACCTGCGAGTTCGGGCTCAAGGCGCTCAACGCCCAGGGCGCGGGCGCCACCGCGGCGGTGATCGCCAACGACCGCGACGGCACGGTGCTGGTGCTGATGGGCGGCGGCGAGTACGGCGCCCAGGTCGGGATCCCGGCGGTCGCCCTCGGCCAGAACGACGGCGCCACCATCAAGGCCGAGCTGCCCGGCGTGACCGGCGTCCTGCGGGTCCTCGAGCGGCTCGGGCAGCATGCGGGGGGCAACCCGCTGCTCTACGCCCCGAGCCCGGTCGAGCCCGGCTCGTCGGTGTCGCACTGGGACACCACCGCCTCGCCCGATCTGCTGATGGAGCCGTTCCTCAGCGCCACCCTGTTCGACGAGGTCGACCTCACCCCGGCCCAGTTCCGCGATGTCGGCCACACCGTCATCGGCCTCGACGAGATCTTCGCCGACAGCTTCGAGTCGGGCAACACCTCGGGCTGGTCGAGCACCACGCCGTAGACCGACGACCCGGACGATCCGAGCCCGCGGGGCCTGCCGCCACGGCAGGCCCCGTTTCTGTCGGGGCCGCGTGCCTGGGCGGCGGTGGGGCGACCGTGGGGGCCGTTCGCCGCGCCGGCGACCGGGTCCGCCGGGCTCCGCGGTACGTGGTAGCATCGGGCGACCGCGCCAGCCGATGCCGATCGCCACGCCTACCTCCGCCGGCCGACCGCCCTCACCGCTGTGGTGGGCCGTCTTCTCGGTCACCGCCGGCTGGTCGCTGGTGATGTCGCTGCGCTGCCAGGTGCACGGCGACGCCATCGACATGATGGTTCGCGGCTGGCGGCTGGTCTTCGATGGGGTGTGGCTGCCCTTCGGGCTCAAGACCTCGGCCGGAGGGTTCTCGCCCGGGGGGCTGACCGCGCTGGTCGCCGGCCTGCCCCTCGCGGTGTGGCCGGACTACCGGTCGGTCGCCGTGCTCATCGCCCTGGTGCACGCCGCCGCCTTCCTGTGGTTGGCGATGGCTCTGCGCCCCGCCCTCGGCGACACCGGCAGCTGGCTGTTGCTGCTCGTGCTGTGGGTCGATCCGTGGCGGATGGCCTTCTCGACCCACCCGTGGAACTCGAGCCTGATGCTCCCCCTCGGCATGATCCACCTCGCGACCGCGCTGACCATGAGCCGCGGCCGGGTCGCCTGGGCGACCTTCGTCCACGCCCTGACCGTCGGTCTCGGGCTGCAGCTCCACACCTCGTTCGCGGTGCTCGCGATCCTCTCGGTGCTGCTCTGGCTGACCGGGATGGTGCGGGTCCACTGGGGCGGGCTCGCCGCCGCGGTCGTGGTCGGCGTCGCCGCCCTCGCGCCCTGGGTCGCGGCGGTGGTCGCCGACCCGGAGCTGCTGCCGGCCGGCAAGGGCTTTCCCATGCGCGGGCTGATCCTGGTCTACCCGACCCTGCGCGGCCTCATGTACTGGCTCAAGATGGGCGGGCTGTCGCTGCCCAGCTGGCTGACCAGGTTCGACTTCACCCCGGACTGCGGAGCAACCGCGGATGCCGTGCTGACCCCGCTCGCCACCGGCGTCGTCGTGCTCGGCCACCTGACGACCCTGGTCGTCCTGTGGGCGACCTGGCGTCTGGTGCGGCGGGCCCTCCGGCAGCGGATCTGGAGGGGCCCGGCGCCAGGCACCCGGCGGGCCTGGCTCGAGCGGTATGTCGGGCTGGCCGCCACCGCCGCGCTCGCCTCGTTCGCGGTGTCGCCGACGACCGTGATGTTCTGGCAGCTCTTCGTCGTCCAGCACGCGATCGCGCTGACCGTCGTCCTCGCGGTCGGCGCGTTCCTGCGCCGCGGCGGCGCCGGCTGGTTTCGGCGGGCGGCGGCGGCGTGGGTCGCGGTCTCGGTGGCGCTGATCCTCGCGATCACCTTCGGCGCGCCGATGTACCGCCAGGGTGGGAGACAACCGGAGGGGATGGACCTGAGGTACGACCACCCGATGTTCCACCGGCTCGGGATGGTCGACCACGGCTCGGTCACCGTCAACCGCGGCTCGGAGGAAGGGTGGTGGCCGGCCGCCCTCGAGCCGGCCGATCCCTAACCCGGACTGTTCATGAGCTGTCTGCTGCGGCCAACGATGCATCCGCGTCAGCCGCGTTTTCTCACCTCGGGGTGGTCGACGTACCGGCAAGTACGCCTCACCGCCCCAAGGTGAGAAAACGCGACTGCCATCGGCGCCTCGTTGCCCTCGCGACGAAACCTCATGAAGAGTCCGGGTTGAGGCGACTGATCCTCCGGGTCCGGGTCCGGGTCAGGGCCAGGTCGCGCGGTCGAGGTCGAAGCCGTCGATCTCGATGATCGCGCCGCTGCCGACGCCGGTACCGACGATCGCGAAGGTCGGCGTGCCCGGGGTGCACGAGGCCTTGGGCACCGCCGCCCCACCGCTGCCGATCTGCGACAGGTAGGTGATCCTGACGCCGTTGTAGGAGCAGCAGTTCTCCCAGGTGACGAAACTGACCGGGCCCTCGATCCAGCTGAACTCGAAGCTCTGGACCTGGCTGAGGACCCCTTCTTCCGTGCACAGGACGAGAGAGGACTGGTCGCTGCCGTTGACCCGGAAGCGGACGGTCGACTCGATGAGGTGGTAGGTCTGTCCGCCGACGGTCTCGACCGTGACGAGCGGCGGAATCGGCGTCGGCGTCCGGGTGCGGGTCGGCGTCGGCGTCGGAGTCGGTGTGGCGGTGACCGCGACGGTCGCGGTCGCGGTCGGTGTTGGCGTCGGCGTGGCGGTGACCGTGACCGTCGCGGTCGCGGTCGGTGTCGCGGTCGGTGTCGGCGACCCGGGGGCCGAGGACGGATCGGCGGCGAGTCCGGGCGAGTAGACCGGGTCGCCGGTCCGGTTGTCGACGACCGAGGCGTAGGTCAGGTACTCGGCGCCCTCGGTCAGCATCCTGACGACCGCGAAGCCGTCCTCGACCTCGTCGTCGGTCACCCGGGCGAAGACGTTGTCGAGCTGGTCGTACTCGTAAGCCTCGAGCCCTGCGGAGACCGTCCCGAGGTATCGCAGATCGGCGTGGAACAGATCGACCTCGAGGTCCGCTGGGGACGGGGAGAGGTTGACGAAGCCGATGTTGGTGCGGACACCGGTCGCGGGGTCGGGCGAGAAGCCGAGCTGGATGAGGGTGGCGTCGCGGAGGTCGTCGAAGGCGTCCTCCACCTCGGCGGCGCCGATGAACTGACCGTAGGTTCCCGAGGGCGTGTCGTTGTAGGTCCTTCCGGTCGCCCGGACCTCGCCCTCGACCTGGACGACCCGCAGGGTGGCGCTGCCCTCGACGCCGAACAGCCCGGCGAGGACGTCGGGGAGGCGCTGCGCGGCGCCCGCGGGGATGGTGAGGGTGACCGAGGGGAAGGTCGTGTTGTCGCGGTTACGCCGCAGCAGGTCGATGCGGACGACCGCATCCTCGACGCCGACCGAGCGCAGCTCGAGATCGGTGCGCCAGGTCGTCCCCGCGGCGCCGTCGGTGTGGGCCGCGCCCGGGAGCCAGAGGACCTCGGTCCCGCCCTGCCAGGCGACGACCAGCCCGGCGGCCACCGCCGCCGCCAGGGCGAGCGGGCCGATCAGGCCGATCGTGGTCTGACGGGTCGTCATGGCGGTCATTCTACGCGATGATCGGGGGCGCCGCATCCACGAAAAAACCCCGGGCCGGGCCCGGGGTTCGGTGTGTCGGGTCGAGGGGGATCAGTACATTCCGCCCATGCCGCCCATGTCGCCCATGCCGCCGCCGTGGCTTTCCTTCTTATCCTCGGGGATCTCGCAGACCAGCGCCTCGGTGGTGAGGAGCAGGCCGGCGATCGAGGAGGCGTTGAGGAGGGCGTTCTTGGTGACCTTGGCGGGGTCGATGACGCCGTCGGCGATCATGTCGGCCATCTGGCCGGTCGCGGCGTTGTAGCCGAAGTTGCCGCCCTTGGCGCGGATCTCGCGGACGATCACCGCCGCCTCGTCGAGGCCGGTGTTGAGGATGATCTGGCGGGTCGGCTCCTCGAGGGCGCGGAGCAGGATCTTGGCGCCGGTCTGGATGTCGCCGGTCGACTCGTTGACCAGCTTCTCGACCGCGTCCATGGCACGCAGCAGCGCGACGCCGCCGCCCGGGACGATGCCCTCCTCGACCGCCGCCTTGGTGGCGTGGAGGGCGTCCTCGACGCGCGCCTTCTTCTCCTTCATCTCGGTCTCGGTGGCCGCGCCGACCTTGATCTGGGCGACGCCGCCGACCAGCTTGGCGAGCCGCTCCTGGAGCTTCTCGCGGTCGTAGTCCGAGGTCGTCTCCTCGATCTGGCGCTTGATCTGCTGCACCCGGCCGAGCACCGCCTCGTGCTTCGCCGCGTCGTCGTCGTCGACGACGATCGTGGTGTCGTCCTTGTTGACGACGATCTTCTTGGCGCTGCCCAGGTCGTCCCAGGTGATGTTCTCGAGCTTGATGCCGAGGTCCTCGGAGATCATCTTGCCGCCGGTCAGGATGGCGATGTCCTCGAGCATGGCCTTGCGGCGATCGCCGAAGCCCGGCGCCTTGACCGCGCAGACGTTGAGGGTGCCGCGCAGCTTGTTGACCACCAGGGTGGCGAGGGCCTCGCCCTCGACGTCCTCGGCGATGATAAGCAGGGGCTTGCCCTGCTGGGCGACCTTCTCGAGGATCGGCAGGAGGTCCTTCATGTTCGAGATCTTCTTCTCGAAGATGAGGATCATCGCGTTCTCGAGCTTGCACTCCATCCGCTCGGCGTCGGTCACGAAGTAGGGCGAGAGATAGCCGCGGTCGAACTGCATGCCCTCGACGACCTCGAGGGTTGTGTCGAGGCCCTTGGCCTCCTCGACGGTGATCACGCCGTCCTTGCCGACCTTCTCCATCGCCTCGCGGATGATCTCGCCGATCTCCGAGTCGGCGTTGGCCGAGATGGTGCCGACGTGGGCGATGGCGTCGCCCTCGACCGGCTTCGACATGTCGTGGATGGTCTCGACGGCCCGCTTGGTGGCCAGCTCGATGCCCCGCTTGAGCTCCATCGGGTTGGCGCCGGCGGTGACGTTCTTGATGCCCTCGCGGTAGATCGCCTGGGCGAGGACGGTGGCGGTGGTGGTGCCGTCGCCGGCGACGTCCGAGGTCTTCGAGGCGACCTCACGGACCATCTGCGCGCCCATGTTCTCGAGGTGGTCGGGGAGCTCGATCTCCTTGGCGACGGTGACCCCGTCCTTGGTGATGGTCGGCGACCCGAACTTCTTCTCGAGCACGACGTTACGGCCCTTCGGGCCGAGCGTGACCTTGACCGCGTCGGCGAGCTTGTTGACTCCGGCGAGGACCTTGCTCCGGGCCTCTTCGGAGTAGACGATCTGCTTTCCAGCCATGGTGAGTCCCCCTTACTCGACGATCGCGAGGATCTCGTCCTCGCGCAGGATGGTGTGCTCGACGTCGTTGACCTTGATGTCCTGACCCGAGTACTTGCCGATCAGGACGCGGTCGCCGGCCTTGACGTTCATGGCGATCCGCTTGCCCTTGTCGTCGAGCTTGCCGTCGCCGACCGCCACGACCTCGGCCTCCTGCGGCTTCTCCTTGGCGGTGTCGGGGATGATGATCCCGCCGCGGATCTCCTCCGCCTTCTCCACCCGCTTGACGAGGACCCGGTCGCCCAGTGGTTTGATCTTCATCTCGCTCGCTCCTTTCGAGTTATTGCCTGGAATTGGCACTTCGCACCGGCGAGTGCCAGCGGTGAATATAGGATGCTTGAGATCGCTTGTCAAGGCCCGCGGGGTAAATTCTTATGATTCGACACTCAGATCTGTGACTCGGTGTTCCGGGGTTGGATCTTAGCGTGACCGGCGAAGATCCTCCGGCGGGATCGGCGGTTTGCCCGCCGGCGCCGATGCGGTATCGTACCGCCGTCCGCCCACGACTGGAGGTCCCCATGACCGCAACCTGCTCCGCCGTCCTCTTGACCCTCGCGGTCGCCGCGTCGGCCGGAAACCTGGCCTCGCTGCCCGACTACTCACCCGACGCCAACGCCGAGCGCTCGTCGATCCCGGCGGCCTACCGGTGGGACCTGACGGTCCTCTTCCCCGACGACGCCGCGTGGGAGGCGGCGCTCGAGGCGACCCGGACCGCCCTGGCCGACCTCGGCCGGTGGCACGGCTCGCTCGCCGAGCCCGGTCCCCTCGCCGACTACATGACCCGCTACTTCGAGGCCGAGCTCGCCGCCAACCGGCTCTCGCTCTACGCCTCGCTGCAGAAGGACGGCGACACCACCAGCCCGCTGTTCATCGGTCGGCACCAGCAGGCGCTCAAGCTGACCGCCGAGGTCATGGACGAGGGCGCGGTGCTGCGCCAGGCGGTGCTCGCCCTCGACGACGCCGAGCTCGAGGCGGCCTACGCCGATGTTCCCCGGCTCGAGACCTTCCGGCCGTGGATCGACGGCCTGCGCCGGCGCGCCGACCGCATTCTCGAGCCCGAGGCCGAGCGGGTCCTCGGTTTGGCCGGCGACAACCTGTGGGCGGCCATCGACCTCAACGAGCTTCCCTCGCCGCTCGAGTCGGCCTTTGGCGCGCTCCTCGCCGAGATGCCGCTGCCGATGGTGAGCGGTCCGGACGGCGAGCCGGTGCAGCTGACCTTCGCCAACTACGGCCGGCTGCGCGCCGCCGAGGACCGGCAGGTCCGGCGCGACGCGGTGGAGGGGATGCTCGAGGCGCTGCGCGGCTTCGAGAGCACCTTCGCGGCGACCCTCGGCGGCCAGGCCGCCTTCAACGTCTTCCTCGCCCGGGCGCGCCACTACGACACCGCCCTCGAGGCCTACCTCGACAAGGACGACCTCGACCCCGCGGTCTACCGCAACCTGATCACGACGGTCCGCGCCCACGCCCCGGCGCTCCACCGCTATGTCGAGCTGCGCAAGAAGGTCATGGGGCTCGACGAGCTCCACCTCTACGACCTCTATGTGCCGATGGTCGAGGGGGCGGCCCGGGACATGACCTATGCCGAGGGGGCGCAGGTCATCGTCGACGCCCTCGCCCCGCTCGGCGACGACTACGTGGCGCGGCTGGCCGGTCTCGTCGACCCGCGCAACGGCGCGGTCGACGTCTACCCGGCGAGGACCAAGGACTCGGGCGCCTTTTCGGCCTCGGTCTACGGGGTGCGCCCGTTCATCAAGATGAACTACCAGGACAGCTACGACGACGTCTCGACGCTGGCCCACGAGCTCGGCCACGCCATGCACAGCTCGCTCTCGATGGCGAACCAGCCCTATCTCACCTCGCGCTACGTCCCCTTCCTCGCCGAGGTCGCCTCGACCGCCAATGAGGTGCTGCTGTCCAAGCACATGGTCGCCAACGCCGGGTCCGACGCCGAGCGAGCCTGGTACCTGTCCGAGCTCGCCGAGACGATCCGCACGACGATATACCGGCAGACCATGTTCGCCGAGTTCGAGCTGGCCCTCCACGAGCTCGTCGAGGCCGGCGAGCCGGTGACCGCCGAGAGGCTCGACGGGATCTACGCCGGCCTGGTCCGCGACTACTACGGCCCGGGCTACACGATCGGCGCCAACGACCCGGTCGAGTGGGCCTACATCCCGCACTTCTACTACAAGTACTACGTCTTCACCTACGCCACCGGTCTCGCCTCGGGGGCGGCGATCGCCGAGCGGGTGGCGAGCGGCGACCCGGCGGCCCGTGACGCCTATCTCGGGATGCTGGCGGGCGGCTGCTCGAAGCCGCCCCTCGATCTCCTCGCCGGCGCCGGCGTCGACCTGACCCGACCCGATGCGATCGCCGCGGCGCTCGATCTGTTCGACCGGACGCTGACCGAGCTCGAGGGAATCCTGCTCGCCAGGTGAGCGGGCCCGACCGGAGGAGGACGATGATGCGTCGAGCCCGGCAGACCGCTGGGCCGACGGCCGTCGCGGCGATCGCGGTCTGCCGGAGGGCCACCTCGGGCGGGTCGTCCGCAAGGAACCCGTCCGGCGGAGAACGTATCTGACGGTACGTCGAGCACCCCGAGGTGGGAGAACGTGGCTGACGGGGATGCACCGTTGGCCGCAGCCGACAGCTCATGGACTCTCCGGGCTAGCGCTGCCCGAGCAGCCGTTCGACGGCCATCCGGTGCTCGGGGGCCCGGGCGACCATCCGTGGGACCATCGCCCGGCCCCGGTCGAAGACCTCGCGGTCGCCGGTCGCCAGGCCGAGCTGGAGGGCGTACTGGATCACGAAGGACGGGATCGCCGGCGACCGCCCGATCTGATCGAGCACCTCGAGCACCAGGTCGCGGTCGCCGACCTCGACGGCGATGGCGGTCCACTGGATCGCGGCCAGGCCGTTGACCGGATCGCTCAGGTCCTCGCCGCCCGCCAGCGCGAGCCCGGCGGGTGGCCAGCGTCCGGCGAGGGGTCCGTCCCGCCGCACCCACAGCGCCCGGTGCAGATCGGCCCACACCAGCTCCCAGTCGGGATCGCGCAGCAGGGCCACCGCCGGTCTCCCGGAGTCGACGATCCTGAGCAGGACGGCGTCGAACCCGAGCTCGGCGTCGAGCCGGGCGAACGCCGCCGGGTCGGTGAGGGCGGCGAAGTAACGGCGCACCACCGCCGCCTCGACGTAACGGGAGTCCATGCAGACCCGCAGCTCGGGGAAGGCGAGCTCGAGATACCCGCCGTCGGCGGCGCTGTTGAAGATCCGGCCTCGCGCGCCGTGGCGCTCGAGGTAGGCGGCGGCGCGAAGGGGGTACGCGTGGGCCGGCAGGGTCACGCCGAAGCGGGCGTCGCTCCTGAGTGAGGCGTAGAAGCCGCCGCCCACCACCCAGCCCGCGCCGGCGAGCGCCGCCGCTGCGGTCGACGCGGCAGCGAGCGACGCGAGCCGGCGCCACCGGGACGCGCCATGCGGGGGCGCGTCCGGCCACCCGGCGTCGAGCACGTCGCGCCACAGCGGCGCGCCGAGCAGCACCAGCAGCGGCAGGTTGCGAAACGACGAGGCGCTGAGCGCCAGAGCCCCGGCCGCGAGGGCGGCCGCGAAGAAGCCGAGCCGGCGCCTGACCAGGAGCCGGCCCGCCGCGACCAGGGTGGCGAGCCAGAGAGCCCAGAAAACCCACACCGCCCACAGCGACAGGAAGGCCCCGGTCGGCGGGCCGAACTCGGCGATCTCGCCACCCATGTCGCGGAGGAAGACCGCGAGCGTCGCCGCGAAGCGCCAGGCGCCGGGTCCGAGCGGGGAGGCGAGCGTCGCGGCGGCGGTCACCGCGAGCAGACCGGCCAGCCGACGGACGGCGGTCGCTTCCTCGCGACCGGCGACCGCGGCGGTCAGCCGGGCCGCCACCAGGGCCGGGCCGAGGACGTAGTAGCCGTGGACGTTGACCCACAGCGCCTCGGTGAGGGCGAAGGCGGCCGCGGTGGGGAGCCAGGCGTCGCGCGCGGGGCGCCAGCGGACGAGGCGTTCGATCTGGACCGCGAGCAGCAGGTAGGAGACCACCTCGGGTCGGAGGTCGAAGCGCACCTGGACCACGAGCAGCGCGGCCAGGGCCAGGGGCGGCCCGACGACCGGATGGTGGTTCGCGCCGGTCGTGCGCACCCAGACGACCGCGATCGCGAGCCAGAGCACCCCGAACAGCGCGCTGACCCCGGTCGGCCCGGCGGCCTTCCACACGCCGTAGACCACGACCTGGAAGATCCAGTAGATGTTGCGGTAGGCGGGCTGCTCCACGAGCACCCGATCCGGGGGCTCGGGCGAGCCGGTCGCGACGACCTCGCGGCCGATCGCCAGGTGGTAGAAGATGTCCGGCCCCTGCCAGCTGCGCCACAGCAGCACCGCCAGGAGGATCGCCAGCGCGAGCCACGCCGCGGCGACGATGCGGTGGCGACGGCTCACGGCGGCTCCGACGCCAACGCCCTCAGGCGATCCCGGACCGCGAGGTTCGCCGGGTCGAGCGCGAGGACGCGCCGGTAGGCCTGGGCCGCCTCGGCCGGCCGTCCGAGGGCGACCAGGCCGTCGCCGAGGCTCGCCCAGGCCCGGGCGAAGCCGGGCCGCGACCGGACCGCCGCCTCGAGATGGGCCACGCCCTCGGCGAGATCGCCCCGCTCGACGAGCAGCACACCGAGGTTGTTGAGGGCGGCGGCGTGGTCCGGCGCCAGCGCGACCACCCTTCGGTACCAGCCGACGGCGTCGTCGACCCGGCCGGCGGTGTAGAACGCGTTGGCCAGGTTCATCGCCGCGTCGACGTTCTCCGGGTCGAGCCGGAGCGCGCGCTCGAGGTCGTCGATCGCCTCGGGCAGCCGGCCGAGGCGGGCCGCGGCGGCGCCGAGGTTGCTCCACCCCTCGGCATAGGCCGGTCGCAACCGGACCGCGGCGGCGTAGTGGTCGTGGGCCTCGTGGGTCCGGCCCGCCCGGTCGAGCAGCACGCCGAGGTTGGTGTGGGCCATCCAGGCGTCCGGGTTGCGGTCGAGGGTGTCGAGCCACAGCGTCTCGGCGTCGGCGAAGGCGTGCGAGCGCTGCCACGACAGGGCGCCGAGGGCGATCGGGAGGGCGACGGCGACCGCCGTGGCGAGCCGGGCGACCGCCCCCCACGGCCGACGGCCGAGGATCGCCAGACCGGCGGAGGCCAGCGCGATCGGACCGATGCACGCCAGGTACTGGAAGTGGTCGGCGACGAAGGAGAAGCGGAAGGGGTAGACGTTGACGAAGCCGAGGGCCGGCACGAGGGTGCCGGTGAAGTACAGGGCGGCGGTCAGCGGGGCGCGCCCGATACGGTCGCGCAGCAGGATCAGCACGACGATCCCGGCCACCGCGGCGATCGGGAAGAGCAGCTGGACCGGGTCGCCGGCGTCGAGATCCCAGCGCGGGTAGATGAAGCTCAGCTCGACCGGCCAGACCAGTTTGCCGAGGTAGAACCAGAGCGCGCGCCCCGCGATCAGGATCCGTTCGGCGACCGACAGGTCCCAGGACTCCCCGACCGCTCCCACGTGGTGGAGCTCGAGGCGGATCGTCGTCAGCCCTGCCGCGACCGACATCGCGAAGGGCAGCAGGAGGGGCCCGAGATCGCGCCGGTCGACCCGGCCGATCTTCCAGTAGCGGACGAGGAGCAACGCCGCCGGCAGGCTCGCGGTCACGGTCTTGGCGAGGAGCGCGCCGCCGTACAGAACAACCGCGGCGAGCCAGAAGCGCCGCGAGCCGCGCTCGCCGGGCGCCGCATCGGGCGGCGCGAAACGCCAGTAGCAGAGCGCCGCCGCCAGGTAGAGCGCGCCCGACAGCACGTTCTTGCGCTCGCTGATCCAGGCCACCGACTCGACCTGGACCGGGTGGAGGGCGAAGACGAAGCCGGCGAGCCAGGCGCCCGGCAGCCCGAGCCGGCGCAGGGCGGCGACCAGCAGCAGGGCGGTGATCGCGTGCAGGGCGACGTTGTCGAGGTGGTAGCCCAGCGGCTCGAGACCGAAGAGCCGGCGCTCGACCCAGAAGGTGGTGTGGACCAGCGGGTAGTACTGGGGCGTCGCCCCGGGCTCGGTCCAGATGCGCCGCAGCCCGTCGGCCGAGCCCAGGGTCGGGTTGGCGGTGACGTGCGAGTCGTCGTCCCAGACGAAGCCGGCGGTGAGCGCGGGCAGGTAGGCGATGGTGGTTGCGGCGACCAGCAGCAGCGACAGGACGAGGTCCCGGAGCTTCGGTGAGAGCACCGGGTTCGCTCGCCGGCGGGTCACTCCGGGCCCTCCGGCGGCACGCCGATCTCGGCCGCCCGCGCCGCGAAGGCCGCCGCCTCCTCGGTCAGGCCGTGCCGGCGCAGGGTGCGGGCGCGGTTGAGCATGGCGACCCGGTAGTCGTCCCACACCAGCTTGTGGGCTGGGAATCGCAGCCGATCGCGGGTCCCGCACGGACCGGTGATGGCGTCCGGCGACATCGGACCGAGCTCGGTCCGGTGTCCGGCACGCGCCACCAAGCCCTCGGGGACGAGGCTCAGACCCCTGACGAGGGGGCTGGTGTAGAGATCGCTGGTCACGTAGGTGGGCCGACGGGCCACAGCGGCCAGCACCAGGGCGCGGCGCAGCCTCTCGAGGCGTCGCCGCCCGTCGGCGGTGTCGATGCGCTCGCCCCGCTCCGCCCGCAGGCCGACCTCGCGGGCCGCGGCGAGATCGGGCGCGCAGGCCGCGGCGAGATCGGGCGCGGCGGCCTCGAGGAGCGGGCCAAAGCGGGGATCGGCGGTCCGGCCGATGTCGATCACCAGCACGTCCCGGCGAAGGCCCGCGACGTGCTGCTCGTAGAGTGCGGGGCTCGACGTCGTGTCCCATCGGCCGGTCAGCAGGACGGCGTCGGGGGCGAGGGGCGCGAGGGTGTCGCGGACCGCGCAGGCGATCAGGCGGTCGTCGTGTCGGTCGCCGTCGCGCCAGTTGTCCACCGCCACGGTCGACGAGACGGCGACCAGGGCCGCGGCGGTCGCTGCGCCGGCAACCGGGTGGCGCCGGGCTGCGAGGGTGGTCAGCGTCACCGCGCCGGCCACCGCCCACACCCCGAGGACGGTGAGGACGGGCAGGTAGTAGGCGGCGATGTCGTGGATCGGGTAGCCGAGGTTGTAGACCAGGGTCGAGGCGAGTGCCAGACCCGTCGCCAGGGCGAAGACGGGGCGGCGGCGGGCGACGACGACCAGACCGACGACGGCGAGAAGCGGGAGCAGCCAGGTGGCTTCGGCCGGGAGCTGGTCGCCGGCGAAGCGCGCGAGCTCCTCGAGGCGAAGCCCCCGGCTGCCCCACAGGCCGTGGTACTGGCGGGCGCTGACGTGGACCAGGAAGGGCTGGAGCGCGTCGATGACCGTCCATCGGACCTCGGGCGAGGCCGCCGAGCGCAGCGGCAGGTAGAGGGTGAGGAGCAGGGGCAGGGCGGCGGCCCCTCCCGTCCGGGCGAGGAGCGGCATGGCGGGCGGCCGGCTCCGCCCCAGGCCGAGGGCGAGGGTCGCGAGCACGGCCGGCCACAGCAGCACCCCGGTCAGGTGGTTGACCGCCGCCAGGCCGGCGGCGGCGACGGCGAGCGGCCATGCCGTCAGCGGGTCGGCGCCGGGCTGCGCCGCTCGCCAGCAGGCGGCGAGGACGAGGGCGACGAGGAGGGTCTGGAGCCCGTACACCTCGACGATCACCGCCTGCGACCACAGGGTCCGGCCGAAGGCGAGGAGCATCGCGGCGGCGAGGGCCGCCGTCACCACGGCGACGCCGGCTGCGGCATCCGCCGGACGGTCGCCGCGGTCGGATGACGCCCGCGACGCGGCGCCGGCGACCCCGACGGCGAGACCGAGCCTGAAGACGACCGCCACCGCGCCCGCGGCGGCGAGGGCGCTGACCAGGCCGACCCGGAAGGCCACCGAGCCGACGGGCACGAAGGTGCACAGCCAGCCGACGATCGTGAAGAGGGGGTAGCCGGGCGGGTGGGCGATCCCCAGGGTGGCGGCGACCGCCGCCAGCTCGCCACTGTCGGTCTCGGTGACCTCGCGTGCCAGGGTCGCGAGGTAGACGGCGAGCGGTCCGCCGATGGCGAGCAGGGTGGCCGCGGCGCGGAGGCGCTCCCGCGTCACAGCGGAGCCCGGCCCCCGAGGGTCGAAGCCCGGGCCGCTCCCCGCGGGCCCAGCCGGCCGGGCGACGACATCCCCGGCCCGCTCGGGGCGAGCCGGGGGCCGTCGGACCCCAGATCGACGGCCGACGCCGTCGTCAGTCGACGGAGATGCTCTGGAGCTCGACCGGGACGATGTCGTCGCCGATCCGGACGTAGGCCAGGTACCAGCCGGGGTAGGACACCGACGAGTCCGAGCCGAAGTCGAAGCGGACCTGGATGTTCTGACCGTTGTAAGCCGACAGGTCGAAGCACTGCTGGACCCACGCCTGGGAGGCGCCGCTCGAGCTGTTGCCCGTCCAGCCGGCCTCGTTGTCGACGCAGTAGGCGTAGTAGGTCGTGCTGGTGCTGATGGTGGCGTTGTAGACCGGGTTGGGCTGGAGCAGGGTGTCGTTGACCGTGACGTTGGCGCCGTCGAAGTTGGTCTCGGTGTGCAGGTAGCTGAGGATCTCCATCTTGTCCGTGGTCGCGGTGACCGCGAACGACGGCGACAGCAGCCCCTCGCCGGCGTTGTTCGGGTAGTTGCCGGCCAGCACGGTGCCCCACACGGTGCCGGGGGCGCCGGCGATGGTCGAGGCGCCCCAGGCCCACATTGCCGCGCCGCCGGTGCCGTCGCAGGTGGCGGTGGTGAACCCCTGGTTGCTGACCGCGAAGTCCCAGTCGTGGGCCACGTAGAGAAGATTGCACGGGACCCGCGGCAGGTCAGGGAGCGCCGGCTGCTCCGGTTTCTCCTGGGCCACGACGATGCCGACTGCGGCGACGAGCCCCAGCACGAAGACGCAAAGCAACGATCTTTTCATGAAGAACCTCCTTCACTTCCGGACACGCGCCCGTGCCGCTCGCGGCTGGATGTCGCCAGTCGGACGCGGGCGAGCTCATGGAGACACCGACCACGAATCTACCACGAATCCCAGCCGCGGTCGTCAAGGAATGGCCCGCCGGGCCGGGATTTCGGGTCGGCCCGGGAGAGGCCCGCCAACGGCGGTGACGGGCGGCGGCGGTGGTGTGACAATGGTCGGTATGAGCCATCTCGACCACCTCCGAGACCGGGCTGGCACGGTCGCGGCGCTGATCGTCGCCGTCGCGGCCGGGCTCGCCGGACCGGCCTCGGCGGATCAGCTCCGCCGCCAGCTCACCTCGCACCCGGCCGACGACCGCAGCCCGCGGTGGTCTCCGGACGGCAACCTCATTGTGTTCGAGTCGAGACGCTCCGGCGCCTGGGACCTGTGGGTCGTCCGGCCGGACGGCTCCGGGCTCAAGCCCCTCACCGACGACTCGGGCAACGACCGCCAGCCGACCTGGAGCCCGGCCGGGGGTCGCGTCGCCTTCGTCAGCGACCGCGGCGGGAGCCCCGATCTCTACCTGCTCGAGATCGGAGGACGTCCGCGCCGGTTGCTGGCCGCCGAGGGACGCGAGTCCCAGCCCGACTGGTCGCCCGACGGGAGGCGGCTGGTGTTCGTCAGCGATCGCGGTGGCGAGGCTCGGCTGTGGACGGTGCCGGTGGACGGCGGCATCCCACGACCGCTTCCCGAGGCGCCGTTCGAGGTCGCATCGCCCCGCTGGTCGCCCGACGGCAGCGTGATCGTCTGCAGCACTCGGGCCCTCTCGGACGGCGCCGAGGACGACGTCGTTCTGCTCGACCCCGAGGGACAGGCGCCGCCGGTGCTCGTGTCGAAGGGACCGGGCAGCGCCGCCCACCCGGTGTGGAACCGGGGCGGCGACTCGCTGATCTGGGTCGGCGCGCCCCCGGGGCAGGGTGAGGCCCAGCTCGCGACGGCGGGCCTCCAGGGCAAGATGAGCGCGTTCTTCGCGCAGGGCTTCGCGCGTCTCGCCGAGCTCGACCGCTCACCGACCGCGGCCCTCGTCGTGTACGCCGCCGCCCCGTCGGGAGGAGGGTTCGACCTCTGGATCGAGAACCTGCCGCGCCGGTGACGGCCGCGGCTCGCGGTCCCGTCGCTGGGACTCGAAGCTGAAAGGCGGTTGGCCGAGGCCGAGCGCCGAGCCCGGCTCACTCCTCGCCTGGACGGTCGGCCGTCGGAGGCGCCCAGACCGCCGGCTGCGGGTCGAGGGGCCGTAGGTCGCGACCCTCGAGGGCGGGGTGGTCCCAGGGGATCTTGGCGACCCGGAAGGTGGCGAAGGGGCGGTCGTCGAGCCCGGGCTGCGGCAGGCTCCCGTCGGCGAGACGCCGGCCACCGCTGTAGGGATTCTTGTACTCCCAGACGACCCGGCCCTCCCGGTCGATCTCGAAGAAGCGGCCCTCCGGGCCCGAGCACACCACGGTGTGCCCGCCCTCGAGCCGATGGGCGCCGGAGATGAAGGGTGCGAACCAGCTCGTCCGGTCGTCGGCGGTCCAGACCCACACCGGCTCCGCCGGGCCGAAGGCGGCCCCGGGCTCGAGGGTGTAGCTCCCGTCCGCCTCGAGGGGCGGCACGATCTCGAGCACCGACGACCAGTCGCCTTCGGGCCGGTCTCCGCCGTTGTTGAACACGGTGAGGTTGCCGGCCCCCTCCCATCCCTCGGGGATCCACCGGACGTCGTGCTGGTAGAAGAGGCGCTGGTCGCTCGCCGAGCCCCGCCCGTAGACGGCGGGGTTGCCCCACCGGTAGAGCAGGTCGCCGCCACGGCCGGCGAGACCCCCGGTCGAGCCGACGGCCTCCGCGGCGGTGGCGCTGTGGTCGACGATCCAGATCTCGCCCAGCGACGGCACGCTCAGCGCGATCTGGTCGAGGCCGGGGTTGTAGGCGACCGCGTTGACGTGGAGGAAGTCCGCATCCAGGTCCTTCTTCTCGGCGTCGGCGGGGACATAGCCGAGGGCCTTGAGCTGCTCGAGCTCCTCGTCGTCGACGATCCGGTTTTCTCCGGCGTTGACGTCGAGCCGGTGCGGGTTGCCGGAGGGGAGCCCATAGCTCGCCGCGTGCTGGTCGTGGTTCTGGACGAGATGGTCCCAGACCGACCAGCGCCAGACGATGCTCGCCTGATCCGGCGGCAGCTTGACGATCTCGATGACGAAGTCCGGCCACAGACCCTGCTCGGGTAAGAGATCCGACCTCCGTCCGGCCCGGGCGGCCTCCTCGGCCGTCTTGACCTCCCAGCCCAGGGCGAGGACGTTCCCATTGGGCATCGGTTCGATGTCGTGGTGGAGGACCCGGTCCTCCTCGCCGAGACCCCAGCGCCAGACCAGGTTGCCGTCCCAGTCGAGCTCCTCGATGAGCCCCCCGACCCCCCCCGCCTTGAAGCTGACGATCTGCGGGTCGCGCGCCGTGCGAAGCAGGTTGCCGTTGTCGAGGAGGTAAAGGCCCCCACCCGGCGAGTAGTCGCTCTCCCACAGGTGGACCACATAGCCGTCCATGTCGACGAGATAGGTGGTGCCGGAGAGGAGGGGCGAGAAGAGGAGGTAGCCGGGCTCGGCGGCGCCGGTGCTCATCACCAGCCCGCGCGCCTCAGGGTCGATGGCCCGGTACGGACCGCCCCGAGCCTCCGACTCCGCGGTGCGACCGCACCCCTGCAGGACGAGCACCACCCCGGAAGCAACGCACGCCGTCACGGCTTTTCCGATCCCGCGCAGCCCGACTCGAGTGTGCCCGCACACCATCCCACCTCCGTGCCCCGGGAGCGACCACCGGGCGTCTCCGAGCTCGGCATGTGCCGCCGTCGTGGCGACATTCTACCACTACGAGAACGCGTCTCAAGTTCGCTCATCGATGTCGATCACCGAGCGCCGGCGTCTGCGAAGACCTCGCCGGCTGGGGAGAGGAGGGTGAGTGGCCCGACGAGTGAGCCGGGGCGATATCTGGATGGTCGCATTCAAGGCGCCGGACAAGCAGCGTCCCGTGCTGGTTCTGAGCCGACATAGCGTGATTCCGCTGCTCAGCACGGTGATGGTCGCGCCGGTGACCTCGACGATTCATGGGGTCCCCAGCGAGGTCATCGTCGGCGTCGAGAACGGGCTGAAGCGCGAGTCGGCGGTCAACCTGGATCATGTGCAGACGGTCGACCGGTCGAGGCTCACGAGGTACGTCGGACATCTCGACGGCGAGGCGATGAAGGCTGTCTGCCGGGCCCTGGCTGTCGCCACCGAGTGCGAAGGCTGACCCAGGCTCGCGCTGGCCCGGACAATGCCGATCCCCTTGAGTCAGGGTGGGGGTTCTTTCGCTCCCGATCCCGATCCGGTTCCCGATCCCGACCCACGCGCGCTCCGGCCGTCGGCATCTCGATCCAGTCGATGGCCGAGCTGCGGGCGGGAGGCCCGCGTCACGAGCTCCTTCGTGCTCGCCTTCGTGTCTTGGTGTCTTCGTGGTTGC
The DNA here is from genome assembly GCA_025456145.1 of Thermoanaerobaculales bacterium. Lineage (GTDB taxonomy): Bacteria > Acidobacteriota > Thermoanaerobaculia > Thermoanaerobaculales > Sulfomarinibacteraceae > JAHECW01. The sequence goes on from JALOLD010000020.1 coordinate 70,409, forward strand.
GACGGATTACTGGACGTCGCATCGGGATAGGGATCGGGAACGGGATCGGGATCGGTCAGAACCTGAGCCTTCCGGATAGGTATAGTCCGGGCTAGTCGACGGCGAGCCGGGCGATGTCGCCGCGCAGCCGCCAGGCGACGCGGACGAGCAGGAACCCGGCGACCGCGAACAGACCGGCGACCAGCCCCCACCACAGCCCCTGGGGTCCGAAGCCGAGGGGAAAGCCGAGCACGATGCTGATCGGCAGCCCGATCAGCCAGAAGCCGAGGAGGTTGACGACGAGCGGCGCACGGGTGTCGCCGGCGCCGCGCAGCACCCCGGCCCCGACCACCTGGAGCCCGTCGACGATCTGGAAGAAGCCGGCGATCGGGATCAGGGTCGCGGCGAGGGCGCCGACCTCCTCGACCGAGGTGTAGGCGCGGGCGAGCAGGGCGGGCGCCGCGATGAAGAGCGCCGCGGTGAAGGTCATGAAGCCGGCGCCGAGGATCAGGCCGGACGAGGCCGCGCGGCGCGCCCCGTCGGGGTTGCCGGCGCCGATCGCGTTGCCGACCCGCACGGCGGTCGCCTGGGCGACGCCGAGCGGGACCATGAAGGTCAGCGAGGCGAGGTTGATGGCGACCTGGTGGGCCGCCATGACCGAGGTCCCCATCCCGCCCATGAGCAGGGCGATGACGGTGAAGGCGACGATCTCGAGCTGGAGCTGGAAGCCGATCGGCAGCCCGAGGCGGACCGTGCGCAGCAGCGGTTGCAGGCGGAGCGCCTCCCGGTCGAAGCGGAGCAGCGGCCACAGGTCCCAGCGGTCGACCACCAGCAGGATGACGAACAGCAGCGTCCGGGCGATCGTCGTCGCCCACGCCGAGCCGATCGGCCCGAGCTGGGGGATCGGGCCGGCGCCGAAGACCAGCACCCAGTCGGCGGCGAGGTTGAAGAGGTTGACCACCACCACCGTGGCGACGATCGGTCGCAGACGACCCATCGCCTGGAGGGTCAGCCGGAGCACCACCCAGCCGTAGAAGGGCAGCAGGCCGGGGATCGAGATCCTGGCGTAGGCCGCCGCCAGCGGCACGATTTCGGGCGGCTGGCCGAGCAGCGATGCGATCGGACCGACCGGGAGGAGGCAGGCGGCGCTCGGGACCATGAGCGCCGTGGCGATCAGGAAGCCGCGCTGGACCGACCGGCGGAACGACCCCTGGTCGCGGGCGCCGCGGGCCTGGTTGAGCAGCGGGTCGATCCCGAGCAGCACGCCGACCCCGAAGGACGAGACGGTGATCACCGCGATGTGGCCGAGGGCGACCGCGGCGAGGGCCTCGGACGACAGCCGCCCGACGACCATCGTGTCGACGACGCCGAACAGCATCATCCCGACCTGGACGATCACCACCGGGACGGCCAGGCGGGTCATCTCGACGAGATCGGTGCGGCGGGGCGTGGCGAAGGGCTGACGCATCATCGTTCCGGCCGGCGAGAATAGCAGGCCCGGCGGCGGAGGCTGCCGGCGCTCCGGACGCAGCCGGTGACCGGGCCGTGAACGACCCGTCCACCCAACCCGGGTGGGCCGCTGCCGCCGTCGCGACCGCGATCCCGTTTCACCTTTCCTCGAAGACCGACGTGGTGAAGGCGAAGGGAGAACCGATCATGACTCCGCTCGTCCCCGGCATTCGAACGCTGCGTGCCGCCGGGTGTGCCGCCCTGCTCGCGTCGGTCGCCGGTGTCGCGGCGGCCCTCGAAGGGGCGCTCGACACCCGGTTCTACTACGACGGGAAGTACACGCTGACACCCACGGCCGGGAACCAGGAGATCACCGCCCTGGTCGAGGCGCCCGACGGCCGGCTCGTCGCCGCCGGGTACCGCTCGACCTCCAACGGTCACGGAACCCTCTTCTGGACCTCGTTGGACGGCTTCACGAGCCCGGTCATCTGCTCGCCGGACACCGTCGCGGGCGGGCTGTTCGGCGGTGCTCGCGGCATCGCCTTCGACGGGGCGGGTCGTCTGCTGGTCGTCGGGTCGGCGACGTCGCCGCAGTCCGGCTACCAAGGCGTCGTCCTCCGGTACCTCTACCCCGACTGTGCGCTGGACCCGACCTTCAACGTCGACGGTGTGTACCAGTCCTCGTGCCCGAGCACCGCCGTCTTCTCGGGCGTCGCGGTCGACTCCGCGGGCCGCATCGTGCTCGCCGGGTATCGCGGCTCGATGCCCGACACCACCGTCATCGTCGAGCGGCTGACACCTTCTGGACTTTATGACTTCAGCTTCGGTGGGGACGGTCGCGTCGAGCTGGGGCAGCTCGCCTATGCGCGGGCCGAGGCCCTGGCGATCCAGCCCGACGACCGGATCGTGCTGGCCGGTCTCGAGGGCTTCTCCGACGGGCTGGTGGTTCGGCTCGACCCGATCGGCGACCTCGACGGCACCTTCTCCGGAGACGGCATGATCGAGGTCGACTTCCACGGGTCCGACGACATCTTCACCGCCATTCAGCTCGACCCCGTCGACGGTGGAATGCTGGCCGCCGGGGACGCCCTCGACGCTGCCGGCGTCAAGGCGGCGGTCGCCCGACTGCGCCCGAACGGGACGCTCGACACGGCCTTCGGGGGCGGCGACGGCAAGTGGTCGGCCGGTGTCGGCAACAACACCCACATCGGAGGGATCGCCCTCCAGGGGGACGGCCGGATCCTGATCGGCGGCAGCTTCGAGGGTCCGGACCTCGACTACGACTTCCTGGTGATCCGTCTCACCCCGACGGGGCTGACCGACGGGTCCTTCGGCGCCTTCGGCGGCAGCGCGATCGCCTTCGACCTCGGAGGGTCGCTCCACGACGCCGCGCTCGACGTCTCGCTCCACCGGGGCATGGTGGCAATCGCCGGGGGGGCCGCCACCTCCAGCACCCGCGTCGGTGCGGTGGTGAGGCTCTGGCTCGCCCACGTGTTCTCGGACGGCTTCGAGTCGGGATCGCCCTCGGCCTGGTCGGGCCAGGCCGGCGAGTGACGGCGGACCGGTCCGCCGGGAGGGAGGACGTATGGACATGGACGTGGTCTCGGTGATTCGATCGGCGCCCGCCTTCGTGGTCGTTCTCGCGGTCGGCACCTTTCTGGCCATGGCTGCGGTCGCGGTCGTCGCCGGGGTCGCCGCCGCCCGGACCGCAGCCGCGGTCGCCGCGACGCCGGTCCTGCCGATCGCGGGGGCTCCGGACGGCCCGTGTGCCGTCGAAGGTCGGGCGACCGCGGTCCCCGGCCTGCCCCTCTTGGCGCCGCTGACCCGACGTCGCTGCTGCTGGTACCGCGCCCGGGTCGAGAAGTTCGTTCCACGCACGCCCAACCGCTCCGCGACCTGGTCGGTGGTGCGCGAGGTGACCAGCGACGTGCCGTTCCTCGTCCGTGACGGCGGCGAGCTCTGCGCCGTGCACCCGGCCGGCGCCGAGGTGACGCCGACCCTGCGCAGCGTCTGGTATGGCCCGGGTCCGGTACCCGACGAGCGCGACCCGCCGTCCTTCCCCCCGGGCGCCGCCGGTTTCCTCAAGGTCGCCACCGGCGGTACGCCCGGTCGGCGCTACCGCTACACCGAGGATTGGATCGCCGAGGGCGACCCGGTGTACGTGCTCGCCGAGATGGAGACCGCGGCGCCGCGGCCGTCGCCCTCCCAGCGGAGCCGGCGCCGGCCGGCGGATGCCGATGACGAGACCGGCGACCCGGTCGTCGACGAGGGCGCCGAGGTCGACGCCGACCAGGCGGCGCTCGACGCGATGCACGCTGCGGTGTCGGCGACGACCCCGCGCGCCCTGCGCCGGCATCGCCATTCCGGCGGCCGGTTCGTCATCGCCGCGGGGGCCAGCGGGGCCGAGCACCGGCGGCTGTCGGCGCTCGGGGCGAAGGCCGCCGTGCTGGTCGCGCTGGTGCCGCTGGCGGCGGCGGTCGGCCTCGCCTGGCTGCGCTGGGGCTCGTGATTCGAAGGGCGGCGGAGCGGCCTCTCAGTCCGCGGCGAGGACGCCGGCGATCGCCTCGGCCCGGGCCGAGGCGGCGTCGGCCTCGGCCGTGCGACCGGCCCGCCGCAGGGTCTCGGCGAGGAGCTCGTGGCCCCACTGGGCGTCGGCGCTCTCGACGCCGCTGATCTCCTCGAGCGCCGCCAGGACCTCGCGCTGGAGCGTCTCGGCCTCGTCGAGCCGGCCCTGGGCGGCGATCGCCGTCGACAGGCTGCCCGCGGTCCACCAGTAGAACGGATGGCGGCGCCCGAGCGAGCGCTCGTAGTTGGCGAGGGCCTCCCGATACAGGCTCTCGGCGGTGGCGTGGTCGCCCCGCTTCGCGGCGACGACGCCGAGCCCGTTGAGGCACTTGCCGACCTCGAAGTGGTCCGGGTCGACGGCGGTGAAGATCGCCAGCGCCTCGCGGCCGGCGGTCTCGGCCTCGTCGAGCCGGCCGTGGCTGACGAAGAAGTGGGCGAGCAGCTGGAGCGCCTGACCGGTCTGGACGTGGTGGTCGCCGAGGCTCCGGCGTCGGATCTCGAGGCTTCTGCGATACAGGGTCTCGGCCTCGTCGGTCTGGCCCCGCCGGTCGAGCAGCACCGCGAGGGAGAGGTAGCTCAGGGCGAGGTTCGGGTGGTCGGGGCCGAGGCTGCGCTCGAGGAGGCGCTGCGACTCACGGTAGGCCGTCTCGGCCTCGTCGAGCCGGCCGAGATCGTCGAGCAGCACCCCGAGGTTTCGCAGGTGCAGCGCGGACTCGATGTGCTCGGCGCCGAGCTCGCGCACGAAGACCTCGTACACCGCCCGCTCGAGGGCCTCGGCGGCGGCGCTCTGCTTTCGCCAGAACAGCACCTGGCCGAGGTCGCTGCGCACCCGGGCCGTGACCAGGGGTTCGGCCCGGGCGGCCTCGAGCGCCGCCAGCGAGCCCTCGAGCAGCTCCTGCGCCCCGTCGAGATCGCCCTGCTGGATCCGGATCGCGCCCAGGGTCGCCTCGGCGGTCGCTCGCGCCGCGGGCGCGGCCTCGCCGCGCAGCTCGAGGGCGAGCCTGGCCGAGCGCTCGGCCTCGTCGAGCGCCCCCAGACCGGTCTCGATCCGGGCGACCGCCTCGAGCAGGTCGGCGCGCAGCTCGGGCTCGGTGACGAGCTCCGACTCGAGGCGCCGCGAGCCCTGCTCGAGCAGGTCGCGGGCGGTGATCGACGCGCCCCCGGACTGGAGCGGGTCGGCGACCTCGAAGAGGCTGATCAGGAACTGTTTGGTGTGCTCGGCGCGGCGCTGGCTCGCCGCCGAGGCGCGGGCGGCCGCGGCGGCCCGGTCGGCCTGCCAGAGCGCGCCGTAGAGCCCGCCCACCAGCGAGAGGACGGCGACGGCGGCGAGGGCGACGCCGAGCCGGTGGCGGCCGACGAAACGGCCCGCCCGGTACCACCGCGACTGTCGACGGGCCCGCACCGGCCGGCCCTCGAGATGGCGCACGAGGTCGTCGGCGAGCGCGCGGGCGGAGGTGTAGCGGCGTTCGGGCTGGCGCTCGAGGGCCCGCGCGACGATGGTCTCGAGATCGCCGGTCAGCCGTCGGGGCAGCCGTCGGGCGAGGCGCGGCGGCAGGCCGAGGCGCTCGAGGGCAGCGGCGTCGAGCCGGCGGGCCGCGGCGGTCAGCCGGACGCCGGTCTCGCGCTCGACGGCGGCGGCGAGAGCGGAGGCCGAGCCGATCGGGCGGCGATGGGGGAGGGTGCCGGTCAGCAGCTCGTGGAGCACCACTCCGAGGGAGTAGACATCGGTCGCGGTCGTGACCGGCTCGCCGAGGATCTGCTCCGGGGCGGCGTAGGCCGGGGTCAGGGGGCGCAGGTCGATGGCGGTGGCCTCCCCGTCGTCCTCGCCCTCGCCGAGCAGCTTGGCGATCCCGAAGTCGAGGAGCTTGATCTCGCCGTTCTCGGTCACCATGATGTTGGAGGGCTTGAGGTCACGGTGGACGACGAGCTGGCGGTGGGCCGAGTCGACCGCCTCGCAGGCCGCGACCATCAGCTGGATGCGGTCCTCGACCGCGAGCCCGGCCGCGCGGGCGTGCTCGGTGATCGGGCGGCCGTCGACCTTTTCGAGCACGAAGTAGGGGCGGCCGTCGCCGGCGATCCCGCCGTCGAGCAGGCGGGCGATCCCGGGGTGGGTGAGACCGGCGAGGATCTGCCGCTCGCGGATGAAGCGGCGCCGGATCTCCACCGAGTCGACGCCGCGCTTGAGGAGCTTGAGCGCCACCGTGTGCCGGTACTGACCGTCGGCGCGGACCGCCTCCCACACCTCGCCCATGCCGCCTCGACCGAGCAGCGAGGTCAGCGACCACGGGCCGACCCGCTGACCCGAGATGGCGGGCCCGGGCGCGGCCTCGAGCCAGTCAGCGACCAGGTCCGGAGCGGCGACGGCGACCGGCACGTCGAGCAGCGGGCTCGGGGAGGCGTCGATGGCGAGCAGCCCCTCGACCTCGGCGGCGAGGGCAGCGTCGGATCGCGCGATCTCGGCCAGGCGGTCGGCGCGGGCGGTGGGCCCGAGCTCGGCCAGCTCGTCGAACAGGGCGCGAACCTCCCCGAATCGGTCGCTCTCGTGCCGGCTCACGGTGGGTCCGCCGCCGTCGACATCTCGCGCAGCAGAAAGGCCCGCGCGAGCCGCCAGTGGTTCTTGACGGTGCGCCCGGTGACGCCGCGCAGCTCGGCGACCTCCTCGACCGACAGCCCCGCGAAGAAGCGGAGCTCGACCAGGCGGGCGAGGTCCGGGTCGGCGCGCTCGAGGCGGAGCAACGCCTGATCGAGGGCGAGCAGCTCGTCGCCGGGCGCCGCGACGCCGACGTCGACCCGGTCGAGGGTCAGGGCGACCGCGCCGAGGCCCCGCTTCCGACGGGTCCGCCGTCGCGACTGGTCGACCAGGACCTGGCGCATCGCCTGGGCGGCGAGGGCATAGAAGTGGGCCCGGTCGCGGGTCGACCAGGCGGCGCCGCGGCCGAGCTTGAGATAGGCCTCGTGGACCAGCCCGGTGGTGTCGAGGGTCTCGTACCGCGGCGCGCCCCGCAGCTGCCGTCTGGCGATCCGTCGGAGCTCGTCGTAGACCCGCTCGAACAGCCGCTCGCCGGCGGCGTCGTCACCGCCCTCGGCGGCGCGCAGGAGCGCGGAGATGTCGTCCGGCTGCACGTGCGGGTTGTCCTCAGCGGTCGATTGTAGCTCCGATCCCCGGCCGCCCGGCAAGCCTCCGGCCGGCCATCCCCCCGGCGGACGCCGGCCCGCCCGGGCCAACGGTCTTTCCCCTTTTCCCGCCGATGGCGTGATCGTCCTCAGAGAGACAGCGTCACCGGCAACGGACGCCCGAGGAGGCACCATGAAGATCGAGGTTCGCAGCGGAAACGGTTGGATGCGATGGGTGGGCACGCTCCTGGTCGGGGTGGCCGCGACGGCAGCGGTGCTGACCACGGGGAGCGGCGAGGCCGCCGAGGACGCCCGGTTGGTGGCCTCGGACGGCACCGTCGGGATACGCTTTGGACGGGCTGCCGCCGCCTCCGGCGAGGCAGTGTTCGTCGGCTCCCAGGACCAGGAGGTGGCCGGCGTGACCAACCGCGGCGCCGTCTATGTGTACGTCGAGCCGACGGGGGGCTGGGAGGGGACCCTCACCGAGATCGCCACCCTCGAGCCGAGCGACTCCTGCCGGTTCTTCGGCGCCGCGGTCGCTGCCTGGGGAGACCATGTCGCCGTGGCGTCGTTGGCGTCTCCGCAGCACGGTCTGCCCGGCGCGGTCTACGTGTTCGAGCGGCCCCCCTCGGGCTGGACCGGGACGGTGAACGAGGTCGCCAAGCTCACCTCTCAGACGACGAGCTTCGGCGACAGCTTCGGCCACTCGATCGCCATGACCGAGGACACGATCGCCGTCGGCGCGCCCTTTTACGGAGTCGGCGGGGGGGTCTATGTGTACAGCCGGCCGCCGGGGGGCTGGCAGGGGGACCTGGTCGAGGACGCCGTTGCAACCGCCTCCGCGGGGCAGTCCACCGACTCACTCGGTACATCGGTCGCGATCGGCGGTGCGACGCTCGCCGCCGGCGCGCCCAACAACGGCGCCCGGACCGGAGAGGTCTACCTGTTCGAACGTCCGCCGGGGGGATGGGCCGGAATGGTCAGCGAGAGCGCCCGCCTGACCGCGGACGGGGGAGAGCTCGCGAACTTCCTCGGTCGGTCGGTCGCCGTGACCCCGGCGGGGGTTCTCGCGGGCGCCCCGCGAGCGACGGTGGCGGCGGTACAAGAGGGTGCGGTGCTGTTTTTCGCGACCCCGCCGGGCGGCTTCAGCGGCGAGCACACGGAGACCGCGCGCCTGGTCAAGTCGACCCCGGGCGGCGGCGCCCTGTTCATCGGGAACAGCCTCGCGGTCGATGGCGGGTGGGTGGTCGCCGGAACCGATCAGCCGACCGGCGGCATCGGTCGCGGTCTGGTCTTCGACATGTGGTCGGCGCCGTCGACACCGACGATCACCGAGTCGTTCGTCCTGGTCGGCTCGGGCTCGACGTCGTTCGACCTCTTCGGGTGGGCGGTCGCGGTCGCCGGCGAAACCGTGGTCGTCACCGCTCCCCAGAAGACGGTCGGCGGGAACTCCGCCCAGGGCGAGGCCGCCGTGTTCGACGGGATCGGGAGGATCTTCAGGGACGGCTTCGAGGGGGGTACCACCCTCGCCTGGAGCGTGACCGAGCCGTGATCCGGAGGCCGGCGTCGCCGAGCTGGGGGTTTCGAGCCGGCCGTGAACGACCCGTCGACGCAACAGGGTGGGCCGGTGCCGCTGCCGATGTCGCGGCGCCGGCTCACTCCGCCGCGGGGACGGGCTCGACGGGCGCCGCTGCGGGAGGGGCGAGCGCCGACCGCTCGGGCGGGCGACGCCCGATGCGGCGGATCGCATTGACCAGGCTGACCAGGGTCAGGAACGCCACGTGGCGGTTCATGATCTTCCCATAGGTCATGATGTCGGGGGTCGGACACTCCTCGCAGACCAGCCCGGTCGGCTCGTCTCGGCGGCCGGCGAAGCGGTCGCGGATCGCGACGAAGCTCGGGTTGTTGACGACGTCCATGTACCTGACCGCGGTCGGCGGGTCGCCCGGCGCCTCGAGGTCGCCGAAGTCGTGCGCCTTCTCGAACACGGCGCAGCACGGGGCGACACCGCCGTCGGGGTTGACGGCGCTCGAGACGTAGTGCCAGTCGCACCGCTTGCGGATCTCGACCGGCCGGTCAGGGTCGACGTACTCGGGGTGCGAGGGGTGGTACCGGTTGTAGGCCGGGTCGGTCGCGGCCCACGAGCGGGCCTCTTCGTCGTCCGCCTCGGACAGGTGGAACTGGCTGTCGCCGAGGTAGGGCGAGCCGAGGACGAACCGGTCGACACCGATCTCCTCGGCCATCTCGCGGGCCCGGTCGATCTCGTGCTCGTTGAACCGGAAGACGTAGAACCTCCAGATGATCGTCGGCCGGGGGCTGCCGAGCTCGCTCTTCGCCCGCACCAGGCGGCGCAGGTTCTCGACCGCCAGCTCGAAGTTCCCCCGGCGGCGGTACCGGGCGTACGGCTCCTGGCTGGCGCCGTCGAGCGAGCAGATCAGCTCGCCGAGGCCCGATCGGACGAGCCGTCGCGCCCGCTCGTCGGTCAGGGGGAGGCTGAGGTTCGAGCTCATCGCGGTCATGATCCCCTTGGCGGTGGCGATCTCGATCATGTCCTCGAGGTGCTTGTTGAGCAGCGGCTCGCCCCAGTTGTAGAAGTCCAGGAAAAAGAGCTCGTCGCCGATCTCCTCCATCAGGTGCTCGAAGATGTGGAGCCGGGCCCGGCTCCGGTCCCGGTCCTGGATGCCGAGCCCGGTCGGGCAGAGCGGGCAGCGGAGCTGGCAGACATTCGTCGGGTCGAAGGTCAGCTTGAGCGGCTTGGCCCGGATGGTCGAGGTCTGCCGCCACATCTCCCAGTTGGCCCGCGCCCAGTTGACGTAGGCGGCGGCCGGCTTCAGCGGTGGCGCGATCGGCGCCAACGTCCGGTAACGATCGCGAGCACGTCGCCAGCCCTCTGCGATTCCCATGGGCATCACCTCGTCCCGTGAACCGACAATCGGGGGCCGCGCAGGGCAGGTTCGGGGGGGCTCTCCGCGGGGAGCTCCCTGGTCCAACCCGGGCCGTGCACCGGTCTCGGACGTCGGATTTTCTTTGCTGTCGAAGCTACAACCGCACCTCGGGCCGCTTTATTCGCGCTGTCGGTCCGGCCATCAGGCTGGGGCGGTTCGAGAGCCGGGCTCGCGGCGGCCCGCTATCTGAACCACCCCGGCCGCGCGCCCTGCTTCCTCGCCTCGCGGATCAGCCGCGACAGCTCGGCCTGCTCCCGCCGGACCTCGGCCTCGGCGAGCTCGAGCTTTGTCTTCGCCGCGTCGATTCGGGCAAGAGCTCGGGCGTCGAGGCGGCCGCGCCCGAGGCGGTCGATCTCGGTCTCGACGGCGGCGCGGCGCGCCTCGAGCCGGGCGACCACGGCGCTCTGCGAGAGCACGGCGCGCCGCCACCTCTCGCGGAGCTTGGGGTCGACCCGCTCGACGCCGGCTGGGTCGGCGAGGTCGGCCACCGTCGTCTCGAGCACGGTGACGACGGCGCCGTCGGCGAGGGCCGAGAGGTTGGCGTCGGTGATGACGATCGGTCCGGCGCCGCGGGCCCGGGTCAGCTCGGTCCGGCTCGCCAGCTCGGCGAGAGTCCCCGGAGGAGGGCTGGGGTGGGGCGGCGGCTCGACGGCCGAGACGACGGTCGCGGCGAGCGCGGCGCCGATGGCGACGATGATGTGGGAAGAGTGATCCATGCCGGAGTCCTTTCCGGCGTGGACGGGATGGAGGGAGTGTACCGATCGGATCGTCCTCGCGCAAGGGCAACGGCGCGGCGGTGCTCAGGTCACCAACCAGAGCATGCCGAAGGTGTAGATCGTGCAGACCACGATGAGCAGCGTCCAGCCCGACACCCGGATGTCGACGCCGGCCTTGCGGGCGACGCCGTTGGCGTTCCACAGGATGGTCGCCGAGAGCACCGAGGCGAAGACCACCCAGGCGACCCGGAGCAGCGACAGGACGGTCACCGCCGGGCCCGGCCACCGCGCCCACAGGGTCCCCGGCTGGGCGACGACGACCAGGGTCTCGAGGATCGGAATGTGGCCCATCTGGTAGGCCATGAGGGGGCCCCAGCCGAGCACCAGCAGGGCGCACGAGGCGGCGGCCGCGAGGGCGGTGCTGCCGCCGCGCTGCTGGATCGCCGGCGACAGCAGGGGAGTGATCAGGGCGGCGGCGGCGAGGCTCGCCCAGCACAGCAGGGTCAGCCAGAGCGGCTCGGCGGCGGCGCCGCCCCGCTGGATGACGATCAACGCCGGCGCGAGGAAGAAGACGGTGAGCGCGAACGGGATCAGATAGCTCTCGGAGCTGGTCAGCCGCCATGCCGAGCGGAGCCGCGGCCGCAGGTAGAGCCCGGCCGAGCCGTGCGGGCAGCTCTGCAGGCAGGTCAGACAGGTCTTGCAGCGGTGCGACTCACCGATCAGCTGGGGGTGGTGCCAGACCGGGCAGCCCTCGACCTCGGCGTTGCCCTTGTAGCAGTCGTGGGTGGTGCAGGTCGAGCTGCAGATCGAGCGGCGGGCCGCCACGGTCAGCGGAGCGACCGGCGCGAGAGCGACCCCGAGCCGGCCGAGGGGGCAGAGGTGGCGGCACCAGACCTCGCGCTGCCAGATCACGCAGCAGACCGCCGACGAGCCGATCAGGGCGACGAGCAGGACGCCGCTCGGCAGCGGCGTCGAGGCCATCGCGAAGAACTCTTCCGACCACAGGATGGCGACGAAGCCGGCCGCCGACAGCCAGCTCCCGGCGCGTAGGATCCAGGCCGGCGGAGGTCGCTCGAGCGAGAGCAGCCGCTGCACCGCCCGGCCGCCGCTCGACAGCGGGCAGACCGTGCACCAGACCGAGCCGACGAGCAGGAAGAGCCCGAAGACCGCGGGCTCCCAGAGCTGCCAGATGAGGCCGTTCGCCGTCCTGCCCAGGGCGCTCCCGCCGGCCGCCAGACAGATCACGGCGAGGGCGACGAAGACCACCGCGACCGCGGCGCGCGCGATCCCCAGCCCGCCGCCGCGGACCAGCCACCGGACGAGCCAGAACGAGCTGATCTCGAAGCCGATCGGCCGCTCGCCGTCGAAGCCCGAGAAGATGTGCTCGGCGCGGATCTCGTCGCCGTCGGCGACCCGGGCGGCGAGCTCGATCAGCGACCGGAGCTCGTCGACGTTGCGCTGGCGGTACTTGAGCGAGACCAGCACGCGCTCGGCGGAGGGGGCGAGCCGGAGCCGCCGGCCGGGGTCGAGCTCCTCGAGGAAGGCCCGCGCGAGCGGGACGATGTCGCGCGGCCGCTCGGCGAGGGGCGGCAGCTCGACCACCGTGTCGAGCTGGTCGCGGAGGGCGGGCTGAAGACAGCCCCGGTCGGCGCCGCACGCCGTCGAGTCGAGGGTGGCGATGATCCGGACGTCGGGGAAGGGCGGCGACGAGACCGCGCGGTCGGCCTCGAGGTGGCGCGCGAGCTCGAGCTGGGTGTCGGCG
>JALOLD010000105.1 GCA_025456145.1 Thermoanaerobaculales bacterium
GTCGGGCTGGTTCGCCACTCGACCCCGTCGGTGATCCCTGAGATCGTGCCGTTGTTGGTCCAGCGGATCAGCACGTGGTCCGATAGCCGCCGCTCGAGGTCGAGGTTGGTCGTGGTGCCGAGCTGATCCTCCCGCGCCCAGAACACGGTCTGCCGCCACTGCAGGGAGCTGGCAGCGCCGACGAACACGTTGTGGCGGTAGATCGCCTTGACGTACGGCGCCGGCGGCCACTCGACCCTGACACCGACCCGGAAGGTGAGGGCGTCGAAGTCGTTGCGCAGAGGGGTCCACCCCAGCCCGACGAGCAGCTGCCTGTCCTCGTCGAGGGTCGTGGGCAGGGGGCCGGGGGGCGACAGGGTTTCGCTGTCGGTGAGGTACTCCTCCCTGCCCTCCCTGCCGACGAAGGCGTGCAGCCTGCGGTCCAGGTTCGGGAGGTTGACGCGGACGTTGAAGCGGAACCGCGCGTCGAACTGGTCGCGCTGAGTGTAGAAGGTGTGGATGGACACCCATCCGCCGGTACGGCTGTACTCCTCGTAGACCCGCTCGTCGCCGAAGTAGCCGTCGAACCACATGGACAACCCGCACACGGTCCGGTGCGTCGTCCTGTTGAGCCAGTCCAGCCACGACTGACCGAGATCGTCCGGCGACACGCACGGGTCCTCTTCGACGGCGACGTCCTGGACCTCGGCGTCGTCGTGAGCTCCCGCCGGGTCCTCGCGGTCCCCGGCTCGGGCCTCGGACGACTGCACCGGCGGGCCCTTCTCGTCACCGGAGGCGGCCCGGAGCGCCACCGTCATCAGGATCGACAGCAGGACGATCAGGCTCGCACGAAACCGCGCCGCGGGCCGCTCACCCGACGGCAGGCTGCACCTCACCCTGCGACCTCGGAGCGGTCGTCTCGCGGCGACGTCATTCAAGCCTTCGAACCCCGCCGCGGCCTTCGGTCGCCCGGGCGCCCTCCGAGCGACGGCGGCCCGTTTCCGCCCCCGCCGCAGCCACACCCGGCCCCGAGGCCGGGTGCTCGTCGCGAGTCGCCGGTGGGGACGTCGTCGCGGGGGGTAGCCCTGAAGGGCCCGTCGTTTCGTGCGTGGCGATCACCGCGCACGACAATACCTCAGAGCGATGACCGGGTCATCCAGCACGAACGGAACCCCCGGCAGAGCTGCGGCAGGGTCGCGGCGCTCGACCGTCGGTCGGATCTCCGGCCGGCTCGCGGGAAAAAGGAACCCGGGGTCGGTGGCGCTCGCCACCGGTCCCCGGGTTGTCGAGTTTCCATTCGTGAGGACGGTACGGTTGTCGGCCAGGCTGTGACCGTCAGCGCGGCGGAAAGTCCCGGAATGCCCGCTCCACCGCCCGATTGATGGCGTTGGTGTTGCGCTCCGGGTTGGCGCTCAGGGTGTCGGTGGCGATGGCACGCCAGACGAGCGTGTTGGTCGAGGCGTCCCAGATATCGATCACGAGGGTGCCCTGGGTGATGGTGGTGGCGCGGGTGCTCGACGAGGTCACACCCATGCCCGAATGCCAACCGGGACGGTGCCAGTTGCTCATCGTCATGTAGGTCGTGTCGAACCGGATCTGCTGGCTCGTGGAGCCGTGGTAGGTGACGTAGACATCAGCCTTGCCGTCCACCTCCTCGAGGCCCGCGTTGGACATCCCCTGCCGGATGGCGTTGACGATCCGCTGGTGGACGAGCGGGGACGCGGCCTCGACGTCGTTGTCCGAGTTCTGATACTGGAATGTCCGGTACTTCGTGAAGTCGGCGTCGACCGAGTAGTCCGTGTTGACGGACATGGTGGAGCAACCGGCCACGAAGGCGATCATCAGCACCGCAAGAAGAGCTCGTTTCATTGTCAGTTTCCTTTCACTCCCCATCGGGGTCTCTCGGTACTCGTTGTTCACGTTGTGCCAGACTACGCGGCGGAGCCGAAGTACCACTTCAGCAGCACGAGCCAGCCGGCGAGCAGCAGCAGCGAAACCAGCAGCTGCGGCCACATCACCGCGAGAAAGCCTCGTTCCTTGATCTGCTTCTGCTTCTCGACGTGGGCGTCACGTCGGGCCTCCTGCGACGCGACGAGCCACGTGTCTCCCGCGGTCACGACGCCATCGTTCTCCACGTGGAGGAAAACCGTCGCCCGTGATGTCGCCAGATGAAAAACCAGGTACAGCACCCCGCCGAACACCGGAAAGATGAAGATCACGAACAGGAACAGCCACCAGCTGAACGGTCGCCGGCCAACCAACGCCGCCGTCGTCTCCGTCGTCGCGAGCGGCTCCCAGCCGAGATCCACGAGCTCGTGAACGCGTGCGCCCAGACGTGCTTCCATCTCCTGTTGCCTCCTTGGCTACTTCGCCGGCGTGTACCAGATCGGCGACGTGTACGCCCGATCCTGGACGGTCGCCGGGACGTTGTCGGGCCGTTCGATTCCGAAACGGACCGCGTCGAAGGTGGTCCACCGCGGGGTGGGGATCTCGAGCACCCGGACGTAGTAGAAGGCCGCCTCGTTCGGGTCGAAGTCCGGGTCCACCCAGTGGGCGCCGAGCAGCGGTGCGCCGATCGTATTGGTGTACGTCGCCGTGCCGAGATCGACGGTCGACCCGACCGGCTGGCGGCAGCGCCCGTCCGCGGCGACCTTGCGCCCATCGGACACCGCGACGTCGTAGATTCGCTCGCGGGTCTGGCCGTCGGCGCCGAGCCAGCCCTTGATGATCTGGATCCGGTCGAGATTGGCCCCGTCCGGATCGCGCAGGGCGCGGACCAGGAAGCTGGGGGCCTGCCGGCCCGGCCCACCGCGGAGGTCGCCGCCCATCGGCACGCCCTTGCGATAGCCCAGGGCGGCGAAATCGGGCGTCGCCTCGTCGCCCGGCCGGAACTCCCACCCGCCGAATACCCTGACCCTGATCCGGGTGCCGGTGGTGCCGTAGACCTCCTTGCGCTCCATGGCGTCGAAGATCTCCCGCCGGGTGTTCTCCCTCGCCCACACCGCCATCAGGCTCCCCGCCTGCTCCCGCACGGTCGTGATGACGAGCGCGGGATCCTGGGCGGGGACCACGACCTTGGCGAAGCGCTCGGGGGAGGGCTCCGCCCCGGCCATCTTGCCGAAGTAGTTCTCCTCGCGGGTCGTGGCCAGCGCGGTGTGCGTGTCCGAGGCCCCGAACATGCCGAACTTGAACGGGTTGACCCCGATCTTGGCCTCGAGCTCGAGCCCGACCAGCAGCGCCGAACGCGCGTACTCGTACTCGAGCATCCAGTCCTCCTTCGGCTTGGAGCCGTCGAGGTTGGAGACGTCCCAGTTCTCGAAGTCGGCGAACTCGTCGTCGGGAGAGAGGAGCGGATGGGTCTCCTCGTCGCCCTTCATCTGGGTCATCTCGTACAGCGGCTCCCAGCGCATCCGCCGCTTCGCGTACTCCGCGGAGATGTCCTCGCCGCGGAAGTTCTTGGGGTTGAACATCAGGCCGTTCGAGAGGTTCCCGTTGTGGGGCGAGGCGATGGCGCGGCCGCCGAAGCGCTCCTCGTAGCTTGCCAGAAAGGCCCACAGGTCCTGCGGATCCGAGCTGTCCAACACGGAAAACGGCACGATCTTGCCCGTCGTCTCCGAACCATCGGCGAGCAGCACGATACGGTGGAGGTTGTCGCCACCCGGGGAGGAGGTCCACTCCCAGCCGGTCATCGCGGTGAAGCGCCCGGGCTCGTTGTAGGTCTCGACCTTCTCGACAAGGTCGATCCAGACGCCCTTGGCCGCGTCGTTGCTCGCCATGGGGTTGACGCCGGTGGTCGCCGCCTGGACCATGCTGGCGAAGCCCGCGAGCTGGCCCTCCCGGCCGCTGTTGAACTGCTCGAATATCCACCTGCCCCACGGGTCGGCCAGCAGCCGCGGATCGGCAGATTGGATCATCTGCGGCAGGCCCATCAGCTCGGCGTGGTCGGTGATCGCCAGGAAGTCGAGGGGCCGGACGAGCTGCACGGGGAGACCCGTGTTGGAGATCACCTTCTCCCCGCGCGCGAACCTGAACGCCTCGTCGACCCCGAGAGTGGTGCCCATCATGCCCGCGTCGGGGGAGAGGTTGGTGTGGAAGTGGGTGTCCCCGAAGAGGACCTGGTCGGGATAAGCGCGGCCGACGTACGGCGAGTAGACCGGCTTCCCCGCGAGCTCGGCCTCGGAGGCGTGGTAGAACTCGGGCTCCTGGGCCCACGCCGTCGATACGGCGAGGGCAGCGATGAGAAGGACCGCGGTGACGGCGGTAACCGCGGCCGCCGGAACGTGTGCAGACACCCTGTGCGATTCCATTCCAACCTCCAGACACCCGGTTCGTCGAGATGCGAAGCCCGCTCAGGATGGCGTCTCGCCGCTGCAGAGTCAAGAACGTGGCATGAAAGTACCTTGAAAGACGCGGCCGCCCGTCGGTTCACTCCCGCTCGACGCGGCAGGCGTGCAGCCCGGCCCCGCTGCAGCCTGATTCGCCCGCCCGGGTCTCCACCACCATCGCCGCCGTGACCTCTACTCGCTGAACCGGGTGGCCCACAACGCCCGCTCGCCGTCGGCGCGATGGACGTCGAGCATCCCCCGCACGAGGTCCCAGGTCGCGGCGCTCGCGAGCGCGGCGAGGAACTGCTGCTCCTGGACCATCGACTCGTCGTCGCAGGCCATCCGGGTGGTCATCAGCGGCCCGATCGTGAGGGCGTTCCCCTCCACCGTGAACGAGCCGTGGAAACGGTTGCAGCCGCTGTCGCCCGACACCTGCCCGTCCTGGAACTCCAGGGTCAGGCGGGTGCCGGCCTTCGGGCCGACCACGGCCTGGCGCCCGTTGTTGTAGCCGGTGACCTCCCAGCGGACGCCCTCGATCCGCGGGGACGCCTCGCGCTCGAAGCGCAGCGCGTCGCCCCCCGATGCCGGCACCAGGGTCAGGTGGCTGCCTTCGACCACGACCTGCATCCTTCCGGAGAATGCTCTCAGGAACTGATCCTCGGTCGACCGCGCCGGCTCCGGGCACGCCATCATGGTCCCACCCAGCTGACCGAGGACCAGCGTCTCGCCGTCGAGGCTGTACGACCCCATGAGCTGGTTGCAGCCCGAGAAGCCGGTGAGGTTCCCGTCCGCAAGACGGATCGTCACGGCCTCCCGCTCGCCCGCCCCGGGGAGCTCCCGGCCAGGCAGCTCCGTCAGCCGCCAGGTCACGTCCTCCACGGCCGCGGAAGCCGTGGCCGGCGCTGCCGGCACCCGGCAGCAGCCGCCGAGATGACGCCCGTCCGGCAGCGAGACGTTGACCGAGTACGGGTGCACGGCGTCGGACATGCCGTCGCTGCAGGGGCCCTCGCGCAGGAAGGCGACCAGCTCGCCGCCGTCGGCGGCGGCCGCCCGGCCGCGCCACACTGTCTCCGCTCGCGGCGCCAGCGTGCTCGCGGCGCCGAGATAGTCCACG
This sequence comes from Thermoanaerobaculales bacterium, assembly GCA_025456145.1. Lineage (GTDB taxonomy): Bacteria > Acidobacteriota > Thermoanaerobaculia > Thermoanaerobaculales > Sulfomarinibacteraceae > JAHECW01. The sequence continues at coordinate 5,419 of JALOLD010000105.1, forward strand.
GGGGGAGAGTCCGGCGTCGAGAAGCGCGCCGTCCCCGGTTCGGTGAGCTCGAGGCTCCAGAACGGTTCGTTGCCGAAGCAGATCAGGGGCTGCTCCCCGGCCCACGACACGGCCGACGGGACGAGCAGGACGACGGACGCCAGCAACCAGAGGGATCGGTTCATGTCGAGTACTCCTTCATGAGGGATCGCACCGAGCTGCCGGCCCGCGCTGCGGCGGAGCCGTGCCGCCGGTGCGGCGCGGGTCGCGCGGCGCGAGCCTCCAGGCGGGGTGCCGATCGGCCCTGAGCCCGGCTGCCATTCCCGGCCCTCATCGCGGAAACAGCAGCGTCGTGGTGAGACGAACGCCCCAACCGCCCGGCGCCAGCTCGGGGCCCTCCGCCCAGTAGCGCGCGCCGATGCCCACCTGCAGCAGCTGGCCGCCGACTCTCAGGAGCTGCGAAACGGAGCAGTTGAGCGGCACCGTCCACTGGTCGTTGCCCCAGTCGTAGGTGGACTCCGTGTTGACGGCGAAGGTGGTGTGCGTCCGGGTGACGTAGGTGACGAAGGGCTGGAGGAAGGTGGCGTTGACGCTCGCCCGCTCGCTGTCGCCCGCGACCGACCACAGATGGTTGGCGAGCGCGCCGTAGGTCCAGGGGCCCTGCTGCTTGAGCACGACGCCGGTCGGTCCCACGGCCCACTGCTCGGTGCCGAGCCGCCAGTCGGTGGCGGTCGGCAGCAGGAGGGCGGGGCCCACGCCGTAGATGAGCCCGCCGGCGGTCGGCCTCGCCGGCGAGAAGAACAGGCTCTGCACGGTGTCGCCGAGCCCGAACTGGCTGCCGCCCCCGGGCGCGGCGTCCTGCTGGTCGATGACCGGCAGGATGGTGCGCGAGATGAGGTTCCACTCCGGCGACAGCGAGAACGGCACCACCGGCTGGACGTTGAGAAGGAACCGGTCGCCGTCGTCCTCGGGCCCCATGCCCCGGTCGAAGTTGAGCTGCAGGGGCAGGCTGATCAGCGCGGCGACCGGGTTGCTGAGCTGTTGGGCGAGGTT
>JALOLD010000021.1 GCA_025456145.1 Thermoanaerobaculales bacterium
TGAGGACGCGGTTCGGAAACGTCGTGAGAAGGAGCAGATGGGACCCGAGTGGAGACCGGAGATGGATGTCGACACCTTCGTTACGAAGGTATCGGAGCTACTCGGGCTCGAGGAGCACGACCTTCGCTCGAGCAGTCGCGCGGTGGAGCTGGTGGAGGGGCGGGAGCTTCTGATGGTCTTGGGTGTCGAGCGCTATCGGCTCGGAGTCAAGGAGCTTGCGGGGAACGTCTGCAAGTCGCCCGATGGGATGAGCCAGGCACTGGCGAGGGGAATCAGAAGGCGAGCCCAGGACGCCGATTTCAGGACACGAATTGGGGCCCTCGATCAAGCGGTCGCGAAGGCGACCGCCACACAATAGCGTAATAGCGTGCCTGGCACCTTTTTACCTTTTTTATCGGCTCGGAGTCAAGAAGCTTGCGGGGAACGTCTGCAAGTCGCCCGATGGGATGAGTCAAGCGCTGGCGAGGGGAATCAGAAGGCGAGCCCAGAACGCCGACTTCAGAACACGACTTGGCGATCTCGATCATGCGGTCGCGAAGGCGACCGCCACACAATAGCGTAATAGCGTGACTGGCACCTTTTTCCACAACGGAGCGAGATTGTGATGGTGCGATGGCTCGATCCATGGGATGGATGGGATGGCTTGGCGTCCTTCGTGACGGATGAGCTTGGCGCACTTGGCGTTTCACCTGCGATGGTTGCAGCGGCCCCGTGGCATCGCCGTGGCTCCCCGTGCGCTCCGTGTCTCGATCCCGGGAATGGAAACGGAAGAGCAGGCAAAGGTCTGCCGGTTCGTATGTCCATCTCGACCCGGTCAAGACCGGCCCGGTGGACCACCCGGATCCGTACGAGTGGAGCGGGCGCTGCGAGATCGTCCGCCGCCGGCGAGCCCCGATCGTGCGGTCGACGATGTGCGGTCGAGCTCGCTGCCAGCGAGGAAGGTCGAAGCAGAGCTCGGCAGGTCGGTGCCCGGCGCGAGCTCCGCGGTTGACACGCCGGCGGGCAGCGGCCTACCGTTGGCCGCTTTCAGGGAGGACCGGCGGATGCGTTCCTGGTCAACCAACCTCGTCGTCTTCGCGGCCCTCGCGGCGCTGACGCTGGTGCTGACCTACCCGATCGCTCTCCAGCCGGGGACGACCCTGACCGACCTCGGGGACCCTCTCCTCAACACCTGGATCCTGGCCTGGGACGTCGAGCAGATCACCGCCGGCAACATCGCCACCTTCTTCGACGCCAACATCTTCCACCCGCACCCCCGCACCCTCGCCTACTCGGAGCACCTCTTCCCCCAGGCCCTGGTCGCGCTCCCGATCATTCTGGCGACCGACAACCCGGTGCTCGCCTACAACCTGATCCTGCTGCTCGGCTTCCTCACCTCGGCGCTGGGGATGTACCTGCTCGCCCGCGAGCTCACCGGAGACGCCGCTTCGAGCTTCCTGGCCGCGCTCGTCTTCGCCTTCCCGCCTTTCATGTTCGGCCACCGCCACCACATGCAGATCATCACCGCCGGCGGGATCCCCCTCGCCCTCCTGTTCCTCCACCGCTTCTTCCGGACGCGGTCGTGGCGCGACGCCCTCCTCTTCGCCCTCTTCTTCACCGTCCAGATCCTCGCCAACGGGTACTACGCGCTCTTCCTCGGCTTCTTCGTCGCGGTCTTCGTCCTCTATCACGTCGCCATCGGCGAGGCCTGGCGGAGCCGCCGGCTGTGGACGCGGCTGGCCGCCGCCGGCCTGCTCTCGGCGGTCGTCGCGGGGCCCTTCTTCTTCCAGTACCGGGCGCTCCAGAAGGAGATGGGCTTCTCCCGGGAGATCCGCCAGCCGGCGCGGCTCGCCTCGTACCTGGCGCCCTCGAAGGAGAACCGTCTCTGGACCCCGCTCACCGGGGGCTTCCGGCGCGGCGAGAACTCGCTCTTCCCGGGGGTGGTGACGGTGCTCCTCGCCGGCGCCGGCCTGCTCGCCTCGCGCCGCACGACGACCGCTCCAACGGCCCCCGACCCGGCCCCCCGGCGGTCGCGGCTCGCGACCGTCGGCAGGCGAGCCGTCTTCGTGGGCGCGGCCTCGCTCGCCACCCTCGCCCTCGCCGCGCTGGCCCGCGAGGACGCCACGCTCTCCCTCGGCCGGGTCACCGTCACGGCCAACCGGCTTCTCGCCGTCCTGGCGGCGCTGCTGCTCCTCGCCTTCGTCGCCGGACGCCTCCTCGGTCGGAACGCGCCGCCGCGGCCGTCCCGGCTCGCCGAGCCGGCGAGGTTCTACCTGCTCGTCCTGGTCGTCGCCTTTCTCTTCACCTTCGGCCGCGAGGGCCCGTACGAGCTGCTCTACCGTTTCGTGCCGGGCTTCGACGGGATCCGCGCGGTCGGCCGCTGGGGGGTCTTCGTCATGCTCGCCCTGGCGGTGCTCGCCGCGCTCGGCCTGCGGGCCATCCGCTCTCGCCTCGAGGGCCGGTGGCGGCTCGCCGCCTGGGCCCTGCCGGCGCTCGTCCTCGTCGAGTACGCCGCCTTCCCGGTCTCGGTCGTTCCGGTCCCCGGCAGGCGCGACCTCCCCGAGGTCTACCACTGGATCGACCGCAACGCCGGGCCGCGGGACCCGATCCTCGAGCTCCCCATGCCCCCCACCGGCCGTCCCTCCTACGTCATCGAGTGCCCCCGGGTGTACGCCTCGACCCTCCACTGGCGGCCCATGGTGAACGGCTTCTCCGGGTACATCCCGCCGCTCTATCGCGAGCTCCAGTCGCGCTGGGAGGAGCAGCCGCTCGCCTCGAACCTGGCCGACGCGAGGGCCCTCGGCGTGCGCTTCGTGATCGTCCACGGCGAGGGCTGGAAGCCGGGGGTCCGGGAGCCCGTGATCGCCGGCCTGGCCGCTCTGCCCGACGAGGTCCGCCTGGCGGCGCAGTGCGGGCCCGACGCGGTGTACGAGATCATCCACCCCACGGCCGTCGTCGAACCCGACCGCCCCGCCGCGGACCGCCTTCCGCCGAGCGCCGCCTGGCGCGCCCAGGCGAGCCTGCACGACGAGCTCGCCGGCCAGGCGATCGACGGCGACCTCGAGACCCGCTGGACGAGCGGTTCCGGGGCCGGGGGCGCGACCTTCTCGCTCGATCTGGGCGAGCTCCGGCGGGTGTCGGGTCTGCGCCTTCGGCTCGGCGGCAACCGCCGCGACCACCCCCGCGCCTACCGGGTCGAGGCGTCGCGCGACGCCCTGAGCTGGAGCGTGATCGCCGAGGACCGCCACGCCCTCCTGCCGATCACCGCGTTCCTCACGCCCACCGATCTCGCCCTCGACGTCGTCCTGCCGACGACCGAGTGCCGCCACCTGCGCCTCACCGACCTCGACGAGGACCCGGCCGCCCGCTGGGCGATCAACGAGATCGAGGTGCTCGCCGCTCCCGCCGGCCCGGGCGAGCCGGGTCCCGAGCGCTGAGCAGCGGCTCGGCGACGACGCGGCCGACCCCCGGCCCGACCTCCATCGCACCGGCAACCGCCGCCGCGTCCTGAAGAGCCTCGCCCCGGCGGGGCGCCGGGGCGAGGTCGTCGAAGTCTTGTCGGTCACCGGCCCGCGGGCCGGCGGATCAGGTCGTCAGGGCACCACCGACGACCAGGCGTCAGTGTTCCCGCTCTCGAAGCCGTCGCAGAACATCGGCAGCTCGAGGACGCTGCTGTCGAAGGCCGTGTTGTTGGTGAGGTCGAGATCGGTGATCCCGATCGCCGGGGCCACCGTCGCCGTGTTGACCAGGTAGCCGGTGGCGGCGCCGTCGATCGTGGCGACCGCGGTGTAGGTCACCGATCCGAGCACCGGGACCGACACGGTGTCGTCGATGTCGCCGATGCCGTTGGCGGTGCAGGAGGCGCCGCCCGCGCCGACGCAGGTCCAGGAGACGGCGGTGATCTCGGGTGGGAACGAGTCGAGGACCTCGGCGTCGACCGCCGCGGCCGGACCGGAGTTGGTCACGGTGATGGTGTAGGTCGTGTTGGACCCCGGCAGCGCGTAGCACGAGTCGTCGGTCTTGCTGATCGCCAGGTCGACGTCGGTGAGCTGGATGGTGTCGACGTCGGTGGCCGCGTTGTTGGCCAGATCGGGGTCGGCCACATCGACGTTTCCGAACACCAGGGCGGTGTTGACCAGGGCCGGACGGCCCTCGACCACGATGCCCTGGGCGTTCGGGTCCACCGTGGCCTGCACGGTGTAGGTGACGGTCCCGCCGACCGGCAGCAGGACGACGTCGAGGATGTCGCCCATCCCGGCGGGGGTGCAGATCGCGCCACCGCCGCCGATGCAGGTCCAGGTGACGTTGAGCAGGTCGGCGACGAAGGTGTCGGTCACCCGCCCGCCGAAGACGTCGTTCGGGCCGTTGTTGGTGGCGACGATGGTGTAGGTCACCGGGTCGCCGGGGGCGACCTGGGTGACGCCGTCGTCCTTGGTGATCTCGAGGTCGGCGAAGACGACGGTCGTGGTGTCGGTGGCGGTGTTGTTGAGCGGGTCGGGATCGACCACCTCGATCGCCGGCGTCACGGTCGCCGTGTTGTCGAACGGGCCCGCCGGCGCGGTGAAGCCGACGATCGCCGTCGCGGTGTAGGTCACCGAGCCGCCGGCCGGCAGGTCCGCGAGATCGGCGATGTCGCCCGAGCCGGACGCGCCGCAGACTCCGCCGCCGAGGCCCGAGCAGGTCCAGGTCGCGCCGATGAGCACCGGCGGGAAGAGATCCTCGACCAGCGAGCCAAGGGCGTCCGACGGACCGGGGTTGCTCACCCCGATGGTGTAGGTCACGGTCTCGCCGAGGGTGGCGTCGAGCAGCCCGTCGTCCTTGACGATCTCGAGGTCGGCCTGGAGCGTGACGAGATCGCTGTCGGTCGCCTCGTTGTCCGCCGGGACCAGATCCGGCACCGTCCCGAGGTTCACGATTACGGTGTTGTCGAGGGTCCCGGTCGCGCCCGGGTCGACGGTGCCGGTCGCGGTGTAGGTGACGGTGTCGCCGACACCCAGGCTCACCGAGTCGTCGATGGCGTCGATCCCGGCCGGCGTGCAGGTTCCGGTGCCGGTGGCGACGCAGGACCAGGTCACGGCGACAAGCCCCGGGAAGTCGTCGAACACGGTGGCGTGCCGAGCCGGGGACGGACCGTTGTTGATCGCGGTGATGGTGTAGGTCACCGGCAGGCCGGCGACCACCTCGGTGACGCCGTCGTCCTTGGTGACGGCGAGGTCGGTGCGGTCGGCGCAGGTGTAGGCCCGGAAGAGGTACTCGGAGTACCGGAACGACCCTCCCTCCGAGATCCGGCCCGAGACGACCCAGAAGGTCGTTCCGTCGCTGGCGGCGGTTCCGCCGTAGAGCAGGTGCTCCATGTTCGGCAGCAGGGTGTAGCTGTCGTTCAACGCGTCATAGGCCCAGGCGAAGATCGACGCGGTCGCGGTGGAGTTGAAGTAGCCGCCGGCCATGATCAGGAAGCGGTTGCCGATCACCTGGTCGGCCCCCATCAACCACGAGCTCACCGGCATCGACGCGATCGGCGACCAGGCGTTGGCGACCGGGTCGTAGACCTCGCCCGAGGCGAGGTAGGTCGAGGCCGCGCTGCGGCCGCTGATGACGTAGATCTTGCCGCCGATCACGCCCGCGTTGGGGTTGCGCCGCCCGACGCTCATCGTCGGCAGGGTCGTGTCCCAGGTGTTGGTGACCGGGTCGTAGGCGATGATGGTGTTGGTGTAGGTCGGGGTGTAGCCGCCGATCATGTAGTACTTGCCGTCGAGGGCCACGGCGCCGTAGTCGTACCGGTAGGTGGCCAGCGACGCGCCCGTGCTCCAGGTGTTGGCGGCGATGTCGTAGATGTAGAGCGTCGTCTGCCCGCTGGTGGTGTATCCGCCGCCGCAGTAGATCTTGCCGCCGATCTCGGCGCAGTCGATGTAGCGACGCGGCCCGGGCATGTCGGCCCCCGAGGACCAGGTGTCGGTGGCGATGTCGTAGATGTCCACCCAGGCCTGGGCCGAGCCGTTGTCGCCGCCGATCTTGTAGATCTTGCCGCCGTAGTACACCGCCCCGTGGAAGCGCGTGGCGTGCAGCGGGTTGAGGCTCGAGAGGTCGCCCCACCCCGCGATCAGCGGGACGCTAGTCGTCGCGGTGGCGCTGTTGGACACGGTTCCGGTGGCGGTGACGGTCACCGTGTCGGCGTCGCCCACCAGCGCGCCCGGTGGGACGTCGTGGGTGAAGCTGATCAGCTCCGCGTCGCCGGTGGCCAGGCTGGCGGTGGTCCCCGGACCGTTCGCGGTCCACAGGTTGCCGGTGTAGGACAGGGCGAAGGGCTGGGCGGTGGTCGTGCCGTTGAGCACCGTCAGGTCGTAGGACAGGGTGTCGCCGGGGCAGCCGTTCTCGCCCTGGGCCGGCGGGTCGAGGACGACCACGTCGGTCTCCATGAACAGCGTCCACTGCTCGAGGGTGCCGGTGTCGCCGCCCGCATCGTCGCACACCTCGAGGGTCCAGTCCCCGGCCGAGGTCACGCCGCGGAAGGCGGCGAGAGGCTGGACCGGGGTCCACGGGTGGTCGGTGTAGTAGGGCGGTGGCGCGGTGTGGCTGACCGCATCGGGCGGCCCCGGCGCCGAGTCGTCGAACAGGGCGTTGATGTTGTCGGCGCCCACGCCGAGGTCCCCGATCAGGAGGACGGTGGTGCCGTCCGGCGCCCGCAGCTGGATCTCGACGTCGCCGCGGTAGGTGTGGGTCATCCAGATGCCGACATTGACGTCGGCGATGAAGAAGGTGTCGGGCACGTTGATGACCGACGACACCCAGCCGGTGGTGCACTGGTTGTCAGGTACCACGAGAGGGGTCATGTTGGTGTACTCGTTGACGGTGTCCGGGCCGATCGAGCCGGCGGTGTACCACAGCCCGAGCGACCCGGCGCCGACGAGCTCCTCCTGCTCGGGCGCCTCCCCGGCCATCGCTGGCCACCCCGGCACGAGCACCGCCGTCGCTGCACACGCCAAAAACAACACATACAGCTTCCGCACGCCCATACACACCTCCCTTAATTGAGACACGTTCGCCCCAAACTCGAAAATGATGGACACTGGCAGAAGTCTAGCACCAGTTGTTTCAAGACGTATCGTCGCGGGGTGAGAGGTCCTTTCCGGGCGGTCAGAGACCACGGTACGGCACCGCGACCGACCGCCGCCGGCGCGCCAGGGGAGCCTCCCCCGTCGGCGGCGGCTCGACCCGACGGTGTCGTACACTGGTGGCAGTGCCATGGCGGTCCCTGACGTTCACGCGGCCGCGCCTCGCCGCGGCGAAGGGTTCCTCTCGCGGCTGAAGATCCGGCACAAGCTCCTGCTCAGCTACTCGGCGCTGCTCGTCCTGGTCGCCCTGGTCGGCAACGGCACGGTCTACCTGCTCGTCCGGCACTCGATCCTCCAGGCCATCGAGAGCGAGCTCGAGACGACCACCGCCGTCATCGCCGAGATGGTCCACTCGAGCGCCCAGGCGGCGGTGCGGAACCGGCTGCGCACCATCGCCGGCTTCGGTCTCGAGGTCGCCCGCTTCTTCCACGTCAGCTCGCTGACCGGGCTGATGACCGAGGCCGACGCGCGCCGCGAGGCCGGCGAGCTGCTGCTCCTGCTCGAGATCGGCCAGTCCGGCTACATCTACTGCCTCAACAGCCAGGGCGTGCTCGAGGTCCACCCCAAGGAGGCCCTGCGCGGCGCGGACCTGTCGAGCTACGCTTTCATCCAGGACCAGATCGCGCGTCGCCGGGGCTACCTCGAGTACGAGTGGCAGAACCCCGACGACGCCGCCGACCGCCCGAAGGCGCTCTACATGGAGTACTTCGAGCCCTGGGACTGGATCGTCTCGGCGTCGTCCTACCGCACCGAGTTCGCCTCGCTGATCGAGGTCGACGACTTCCGCGACAAGATCCTCGCCCTGCGCTTCGGCGAGACCGGCTACCCGTACGTGATCGACGGCGCCGGGAACGTCATCATCCACCCCAGCCTGACCGGGAACGTGCTCGAACTGAGAGACTCTCGTGGCCGAGCCTTCATCCGCGAGATCTGCGCCAAGCGCAACGGCACGACGGCCTACACCTGGCAGAACCACGGCGAGGCCGAGTACCGCGAGAAGCTCGCGGTCTACCGGTATCTGCCCGAGCTCGACTGGATCGTCGTCGCCGCCTCCTACAGCGACGAGTTCCTGGCGCCGCTGGCGAGGGTCCGGCGGACCTTCGCCGCCACCACTCTGGTCACGCTGCTGCTCTTAGTGCCGTTCACGGTCGCGGTCAGCTCGACCATCACCCGGCCCCTCGAGCAGCTCGTCGGCCAGCTGCGGCGCGGCGCCGAGGGCGACTTCACCGCCCGCTCGACGATCGCTTCCGGCGACGAGATCGGGCGCCTCGCCCGCTACTTCAACCAGTTCATGTCGCACCTCGCCGAGGCCGAGTCCGAGCGCGGGCGGATGGAGGCGGAGCGGTCGAGGATGGCGGCGCGGCTGCGCCAGTCGGAGAAGATGGAGGCGGTCGGCCAGCTCGCCGGCGGGATGGCCCACGACTTCAACAACATCCTCGCCGCGGTGATCGGCCACGCCGACCTGGTGCTCGGAGGGGAGCTGACGCCCGAGGCCCGGCGACACGTCGAGCAGATCGTCACCGCCGCCGAGCGGGCGACCAGCCTGACCAGGACGCTGCTCGACTTCTCGCGCAAGAGCGCGGTCCACTCGACCGACATCGACGTCTGTGCGCTGGTCCGGGAGGTCGTCGCCCTGCTCGCCCACAGCATCGACAAGCGGATCGCGATCTCCACCGACTTCGAGGACGGGGCCTTCGTCGTGCGCGGCGATGCCGGACGGCTCCAGAACACGCTGCTCAACCTCGCCCTCAACGCCCGCGACGCGATGCCCGACGGGGGGCGGATGGTGCTCGCGGTCCGGCGCTGCAGCGACGCCGAGTGCGCGGCGGTCGCGCTGCCGAGTAGCCCCGAGGGGTGCGTCCGGGTTGCGGTCACCGACACCGGCGTCGGGATCGACCCGGCGGTCGCCGGCCGGGTCTTCGAGCCCTTCTTCACGACCAAGGAGGCCGGCCGCGGTACCGGTCTGGGTCTGACCTCGGCCTACGGCTGCGTGCGCGGTCACGGCGGCGCCATCGAGATCCGCAGCGCGCCCGGCGGCGGGACGACGGTCGAGGTCTTCCTGCCGCTCGTCCGACCCGGCGACGCTCCTGCGCCGTCGGGGAGCCGGCCGGCGACGGCCCGCCAGAGCGGGCTCGCCCTGGTCGTCGACGACGAGGACGCGATCCGCTCCTATGCCGAGGAGGCGTTGCGCGATCTCGGCTTCGAGGTCGTCGGCTGCCGCGACGGCGTCGAGGCGGTCGAGGCGTACGCCGAGCGGAAGGGAGACGTCAGGCTCGTGCTGCTCGACCTGGTGATGCCGCGGCTCGACGGCGCCCAGACCCTCGAGCGGCTGCGCGAGATCGACCCCGAGGTCGTGGTCATCCTGTCCTCGGGCTACCCCGGCGACACCGGCGTCGGCCGGGACATGCCGCCCGGCGCCGCCGCCTATCTCGCCAAGCCCTACCGGCTCGACGAGCTGTCCCGGGTGGTCGGCCGCGTGCTCGGCTGAGCGGCGGCGGAGCGCCACCACGGGAAGCCGTACCGGGGGCCGCGGTAGAATGCACCCGAGATCGGCGGTACAAGGAGGGCGAGGCATGGGACGGACGACCGGCACGGCGGCGGTGGCGATGGCGGTGGCGATGGCGGCGTTGACGGCGTCGCCCGCCGGGGCCGAGAGCGGTCTCTACCTCGGTGCGAGCGTCGGCCGGACGACCCTCGCGATCGACGATGTCGACCTCGATCTCGAGAGCTTCGACTTCGAGGCCGACGACACCGCCTACAAGGTCATCGTCGGCTACCGTCTGCTCGGCTTCCTCGCGGTCGAGGGGAGCTACATCGACTTCGGCAGCCTGTCCGACTCGATCGACACGATCGAGGGCACGGCGAGCCTCGAGGCCGAGCTCACCGGCTTCGACGCGGTTGCCATGGGGATGCTGCCCCTCGGCATCGCCGATCTCTTCGTCAAGGCCGGTGTCGTCGTCTGGGACGCCGATCTCCGCTCGGCCCTCGGCGAGCTCTCCGTGGAGGAGTCCGACAGCGGCACCGACCTGGTCTACGGCGCCGGCGCCCAGGTGAGGTTCAAGGGCCTCGCGGTGCGCGCCGAGATCGAGTTCTTCGACGTTGCCGACGCCGACAACCTCTACCTGATCACGGTCGGCGCGACCTACACCTTCTGAGCCGCCCCCGACCGTCCCGCGGGTCGCTCCGTATAATGCACGTCATGGTCGATCGTGAGCGACCCCCGGCCGGCGGCCCTTGGCGGGCGAGCCCCTGGCTCCACCGCGAGGCGGAGCGTCTCTACCAGCCGCTGAGCGGTTGCGAGCTGCGGCCGGGCGAGCCGGGGCATGACGAGGTGCGGAGGCTCTCCGAGAGCGGGGCGACCCTCGAGGTCCTCGACGAGGCGCAGCGCGGATGGCTCGCCGAGGGCTGGCTCGAGCCGGTGGCCGCCGACCGGTCCCGCGAGCACCGGCTCCGCTATGTCTCCCTCGAGACCTGCTCGAGCTGCACCCAGGGCTGCTACTTCTGCCCGGTCGGCACCGCGCCGCGGCCGACCGAGCTGATGCCGACCGGGCTTTTCGAGTCGATCGTCGGTCAGCTCGTCGCCCACCGGGCGACCATCGAGGCGGTCGGGCTGTCGAACTACAACGAGCCGACCTTCGACCGCCGCTTCGTCGACCAGGTGGCCTGCCTCAAGGAGCACGGCCTGCCGCCGGCGGTGCTCACCAACGCCTCCAACTTCACCCCCGACAAGGTCGACGCGATCGTCGCCCTCGGTGGTCTGGTCTACCTCGGGGTCAACATCTCGACCCTGGACCGCGAGCGCTACCGGGCCGACCGCGGCAAGGACCACCTGCCCCAGGTGCTCGCCCACCTCGACTACATGAAGGACAAGGCGGTCGCCGAGACCATGGCCCTGGTCGTGCTCGGTCACCAGGACGAGGCCCACCGCCGCGAGGTCGAGGCGATCGAGGCGCGGTTCGCCGGCTCGAGCTTCGTCGTGCGGCCCTTCGACATCATGGACCGGGCCGGCTGGCTGCCCCTCGGCCGCGGCCCCGAGCGCCCGCACCGCCGGCTGCGCGGCTGCGACAACATGGGTTCGCGGCCCCTCGAGCACCTCCACATCACGACCGCCGGCAAGGTCGTCTTCTGCTGCGAGGACTACGACGAGGTCCACACCGTCGGCGACCTGACGAAGCAGACCGTCGACGAGGTGCTCACCGGCGACGAGATCGCCCGGCTGCGCCGCTGGACCTACGGTCTCGAGGACGCGCCGGAGCGCTTCATCTGCCGCAACTGCCTGTTCGCCCTCGCCGACTGAGACCCCGACAGGCGTGCGCTTGCGCCGTGGCAGCCGGCGTTGTACGGTGGCTACCTCAGCACGCTGGCGGGCCTCGGACGGCGAGTCTCGACACCGGCGGCGGCCCGCCACCGCCGATCGACCCGGGAGGTCCCAGATGAGAGCCACCACCGCCGCAGCCCTGATCGCCGTCGTCGCCCTCGCCCTGCTCGCCGCACCGGCCGAGGCGGGCAAGCCCCTCAACCGCCCCGAGCGCGCCGTGGTCGGCCATGGCCAGGAGCTCGTCGTCGTGCCCGACCTCGACCGCGCGGTCAGGGTCGGCGACGTGAGGATCTGGGGCGAGGCGATCCACGTCAAGGACGCCTCCTTCCTCAAGCCGCACTTCGCCGCGGTCAACCTGCGCGCCGGCGACACCCTCGTCGTGCGCTCGGCGACCGGGCACGTCGTCGAGACGATCACCGGTCGCGGGCCGAAGGACCTCGGCAGCTTCTGGGGTCTGTCGGCGCGCGGCGAGGAGCTCCATCTCGAGCTCCAGCTCCGCCACGCCTACCCGAACCCCCCGTTCCGCATCGACCGGCTGATCGTCGGCGACGTCGATCCACTCGCCGGCTCGGGCCCCGAGAGCATCTGCCCGCCCGAGGACTTCGAGGACGTGATCTGCTACCAGTCCGACGCCGGCAAGTGGGCCAACGTCCAGGCCTCGGTGGGGCTGATGAACGTCGGCTCGAACCCGACCTCCGGGCTGTGGTGCTCGGGCTCCAACGTCTCGCCCAACAACTACGTGCTCTCCAACGACCACTGCATCACCAGCCAGGCCGAGTGCGACACCACCGAGTTCGTCTTCCGCTACTACAACCAGAACTGCGGCAGCGGTCCGACGACCCCTGACTGGCAGAGCTTCCGCTGCGACGACATCGTCGTCTCGTCGCCCTATGTCAGCTGCGAGGCGACGGTAACGACCCTCGACTTCACCCTCAACTCGGTGATCGGCGACCCGGCCACGACCTTCGGCTATGCGACCCCCGACCCCAACCCGGTCACCGACGGCGAAGGGATCTACATCATCCAGCACCCGGCCGGCCGGCCGCACGAGATCGCCCACGGCGACGGCGTCGATGTCGATGCCGACCCGCCCAACCTGCGCTACTACGACACCCTCGACACCGAGGGGGGAAGCTCGGGCTCGCCGATCTACCGCGACGCCGACGACAAGCTCATCGGGCTCCACCACTGCGGCGGGTGCACCACCCCGGGCACCGGCAACCGGGGCATGATGATGTCCGACATCTACCCGCTCATCGAGAGCTACCTGTGCTCGGCGACGCTGACCCTGGCCCCGTCGGGGACCCAGGGCCTCGCCGAGGTCGCGGGCAACGGCAACGCGATCCTCGAGCCCGGCGAGAGCTGGCAGTTCACCCCGATGGTCCGCAACGGGGCGTGCAGCGACGACGCCGTCGGCGTCACCTCCACGGTCAGCCTCAACCCCGGCTCGACCGGGCCGGTGGTCATCAGCAACGGCGCGGCCTCCTTCGGCGACATCGCCGCCGGCGCCACCGCCGGCTCGGCGCTGCCGGTGGGGTTCGACCTCGACCCGTCCGCGGTGTGCGGCGAGGAGGTGGTCTTCGACCTCGGCGACATCATGGCGGCGAACGGCGGTCCCTTCCCGGGCCAGACGGCGATGCTCACGGTGCCGGTCGGCGAGCTCGTCCACACCACCCTCATGCTCGAGGACTTCGCCGCCGGCATCCCGGCGACCTGGACGGTGGTCCACAGCGGGACCGCCACCGGCGCCGCTTCGACCTGGACCACCGCCAACCCGGGCGGTCGCACCCTCGCCCTGACCGCGCCCTTCGCGATCGTCGACTCCGACGAGGCGGGCTCGGGCGTCACCCACGACGAGGAGATGATCACCTCGACCGTCGACTGCACCGGCTTCGAGCAGATCGAGCTGCGCTTCAACCACGACTTCAACTGGTACAGCGGCGGCAACGACGAGCAGTGCGACGTCGACGTCCGCTCCTCCGCCACCGGTGGGTCGTGGGTCAACGTCGCCAACTTCTCGGGGGGCCCGGCCTCGGGCCAGGCCGCGGTCGACATCTCGGCCCAGGCGGTCGACCAGACCGATGTCCAGGTCCGCTTCCACTACTACAACGCCACCTACGAGTGGTGGTGGGCGGTCGACGACGTCGAGATCGCCGGCGGCACCTTCGTCTGCGACACCGCCGGCGCGCTCTTCGCCGACGACTTCGAGACCGGCACGACCCAGGCCTGGTCGATGGTCCTGCCCTGACGCGCGAGATCTCTCGACGCGGCGGCGGGTAGAATCGCCGCGATGGAAACGAGCACCCACAGGCTCGCCGGAGCTGGACCGCCGGAGCGGTCGCCGCTGCGCCTCTGGGGCCTCGGCAACCGCCGTCTCGACATCGGGCTGACGCTTCTCACGGTCGCCGCCCTGGCGGCGTCGCGCTTCGCCCTGCTCGCCTCGGGGCCGTGGGAGTGGGACGAGACGATCTTCGCGCGGGGGATGCTCGACTTCTCCCTCGCGGCGCACTTCCCGCAGCCGCCGGGCTTTCCCGGTCTGCTCGCCCTCGGCCACCTGCTGCTGCCGCTGGCCGGCGAGCCCTACCGGGCGCTCCAGCTGGTGTCGGCGATCGCCTCGGTCTCGATGCTCTGGCCGCTGGCCGCCCTCGGGCGTCGGGTCGCCCCGCCGGCGGTGGCGATGGCGGCGGCGCTGCTCGTCCTCAGCCTGCCCGGGCCGTGGCTCTTCTCGGTGCGCGGCTTCTCGACGATGGCGGCGGCGGCCCTCGCCCTCGCCGCGGCGGCGCTGCTCCCGGGGGGGCTCGGGGGCCGCCGGGCGACCGCCTTCACGCTGCTGCTCACCGCCGCCTTCCTGGTCCGCCCGATCCTGCTGCCGACGGTCGGTCTGCTCTGGCTGCTCGGGGTCGAGACGGTGCGGCCGCGCCGTCGCCTGGTCGCGGGGATGGTGCTCGGGACGATCGCGGTGGCGGTGGCGGTCGTCGTCATGGCCCGCCTCGAGGGCGGGTGGGCGGCCTTTGTCGAGCCCTTCGTCAGCCACGCCAGCTTCCACACCGACCGGCTCCACCGCAACACCCGGGAGCTCGCCGAGATCGGCCTGATCACCGGGGTCGGCGGGATGGTCCCGGCGGCGCTGCTCGCGGCGGCCGCGGCGCTCGGTCTCGCGGTCTGGTGGCGCCGGGTCGGTCCGCGCGCCGCCATCGCCTGGGCGGCGGTGCTCGGCCTGACCATGGCCCAGCTGGTCATGCTCCAGAACCGCTCCTACGCCCGCTACGCGGTCGGGGTCCAGCTCGCGACCGCGCCCCTTCTCGCCGGCGCGGCCTCGCTCGCCGCGCCGCCCTTCGCCGTCGCCGGGCTGCTCGGCGCCGCCGGCGCCGCGGTCTGGTGGTCGCTGCCGCTGGTCGTCGAGCAGCGCCGCGAGACCTTCGGCGCCTGGCAGGCGACCCTCGAGGCGGCCGATCGCGCCGCCGAGCGCGGCTGGACGGCGGTGGTCGAGCCCGAGGTCTGGGTCTTCTCCTCTTACTGGTGGTCGGTGCTCGCCTGGCGCGGCGAGCCGGCGCCGCCGATGGTGCTGTCGCCGCGTGCCCCCGAGCCGTGGCGGGGCGTCGACCGGCCCTGGCTGGTCGCCACCGTCCACCCCCACCTCTACTGGCCGTCGCTGACCGGGTCGGCGCGGGCCTGGGGCGAGGTCTCGGCGCGGCTGCGGCCGCTCACCCAGGTCCGGTTCCTGGCCGCCGCGGTGATCGACAACCCGCCGCTGCCGGTCGGCCGCTGGTGGACCCTCGAGCGCCTCGGCGACGGGCGGCCCTTCATGTGGGCCGGACCCTCGGCCGAGCTCTGGCTTCCGCCGAGCCCGGCCGGAACGCTGGTCGGGCTCGAGCTGCGTCCGGCCCCCGGGGCTGACCCGCTGGTCGTCGAGATCAGCCACGGCGGCGGCCGCTTCGAGCTCGACGGCGAGGCGCCGGCGACCCGGCTGTGGGCCAGGACCACGGCCGACACACCGGCCGAGCCGATCGTCGTCCGGCTCGACCGGGCCGCCGGCTACCCGCCGGGCGGCGGCGACGAGCGGCCGCTCGCGGCCCAGCTCCTCGATGTCGTGGTCCGGCCGCCCGGAGCGGCCTGGACCGGCGGTTCCGCGACCGCGGCGGAGCGCGCCGGGCTGCGGCTCGAGGTCGAGGGTGCGTACGACCCCGAGCTCTTCCCCGGGCTCGGGCGCGGCGTCTGGCTGCGCCCCGAGGCGCGGCTGCAGCTGGAGGTCGACGAGCCGGGAACCGTCACCCTGAGGCTCGCTGCGCCGCGGCCGACGCCGGCCCGGCCGGCGCTGCTTCGCGACGGCGCGGTGGTCGCCGGGCCGGTCGACCTCGACCAACGCGCGGCGGCGATGGTCGCGGAGATCCGCGCGGACGACGTCGCGCGCGGCGTTGTCGAGCTCGGCGTCGTCAGCGAGCCCTACCGGCCATCGGCGGACGGCGGCGCCGACGGTCGTGAGCTCGGGGTGGTGCTGCTCGGGGTGTCCTTCGAGCCCGAGCGACCGAGCGCCGGCTGGTGGAGCCTTCCCGGCGACCGGTAACGCAGCCGCTGCTTCGGTCGCTCCGCGGAGGCGATCGGGTTCTCAGGGGCACCGGCCTTCCGGGCCGCACCGCCTGGACGGCCGGGCGGCCCGGCGTCGCGTCGCCGGCACGGTCGCTCGTGGCGAACCGGGAGCGCTGCGACCGTGTCGGCGGCTCTTCACGCCAGCTCAACACCCGTCGACCACCCTGCCCGAACGACGTCCGGACGGTGAAGCCCATCGTGCTGGGTGTGGTGTTCTCTCTGGTGATCATGGGATGCTCGGGCTCCGAGCCGGGCCCATCGCCGGCGCCGACGCCGGCCGAGGAGGTGACGATGACCGGTCAGGGTTCCGAGCTGTTCCCCGAGCTCGCCGCCTACATCGCCGAGCGGCTCGGCGAGGCCGACGAGATCCCGACCGCGCGGATCGCCGAGCTCGACGCGATGGCGGACTGGGTCGGCGAGGAGGTGCGCGGCGGGCGGCCGGCCCGGCTGGTGTTCATCTGCACCCACAACTCGCGGCGCAGCCACATGGCCCAGCTCTGGGCCGAGACCGCGGCGCGGCTCTTCGAGGTGCCCGGGGTCGAGACCTACTCGGGCGGCACCGAGGCGACCGCCTTCAACCCGCGGGCGGTGTCGGCGCTGCAACGGGCCGGCTTTCTCATCGAGCCCTTCACCGACGGCGCCAACCCGATCTACGAGGTGTCGTACGAGCCCGGGATGGAGCCGACCCAGGCCTTCTCCAAGGTCTACGACTCGCCGCCCAACCCGGCCACCGGCTTCGCCGCGGTGATGACCTGCTCGGCCGCCGACGCGGCCTGCCCGCTCGTCCACGGGGCCGCGGCGCGCTTCGCCATCCCCTACGACGACCCCAGGGAGGCCGACGGCAGCGAGGGCGAGGCCGCGGCCTACGACGAGCGCTGCCGTCAGATCGCCCGCGAGATGCTCTACGTCCTCGCCCGGGTCGCGCGGACCTGACGGCGCCCTGGGCTCGTCGGTACGGGACGACCTCGGGTATCCTGGTCCGGCGTGTGACCGGGAGGCCGGGCTGTGACGAACGCTGACGAGCTGCGCGGGGTGCTCGCCGATCTGGCGGCGGGACGGATCGACGTCGACGCCGCGATGGCGCGGCTGGCGGAGGCCGGGTTCGACGATCTCGGCTTCGCCCGGCTCGACACCGACCGCGAGCGGCGGACCGGGATCGCCGAGGTGATCTTCGCCCCGGGCAAGACCGACGAGCAGCTCGAGGCCCTGGTCGGACGCAGCCTCGAGCGCCACGGCAAGGTGCTGGTGACCCGCCTCGAGGCCGACCGGGGGGCGGCGCTGGTCGCCCGCTTCCCCGGGCTGCGCCACCACGCGGCAGCACGGGTGCTCGAGGCGCGGCCGGTCGGCGGCCCGCGCCACCTCCCGGTCGCGGTGGTCTCGGCCGGGACCTCGGACCTGCCGGTCGCCGAGGAGGCGGCGGTCGTCCTCGAGCACCTCGGCCACCCGGTCGACCGGGTCGCCGATGTCGGCGTCGCCGGGATCCACCGGCTGTTCGCCGAGCTCGGCCGGCTGCGCGCCGCGCGCGCCGTCGTCGTGGTCGCCGGGATGGAGGGCGCGCTGCCCTCGGTGGTGGCCGGGCTGGTCGACCGCCCGGTGGTCGCGGTGCCGACCTCGGTCGGCTACGGCGCCTCGTTCGGCGGGGTCGCCGCGCTGCTCGGGATGCTCAACTCCTGCGCCGCCGGGATCGGCGTGGTCAACATCGACAACGGCTTCGGCGCCGCGACCCTGGTCCACCGGATCGCCCGGGCCGACGGGGGTGGGGCGTGAGCCGGCGCGCGCTGTGGCTCGACTGCTCGGGCGGCGCGGCCGGCGACATGGTGCTGTGCGCCCTCGTCGAGGCGGCCGGCTGCCCGGCGCTCGTCGAGGAGCTGCCGGCGCGGCTCGGCTTTGCCGATGTCGCCGTCGCCTGGCCGGCCGGCCGGGCCGGCGGCTTCGCCGCACGCCGGCTCGAGGTGCTGTTCGACCCGGACGCCCACCCGCACCACCGGACGCTCGCCGACGTCACGGCGATCGTCGACCGCGCCGGGCTGCCGGCGCCGGTCGCGGCGATGGCGCGGGCGGTCTTCACGACCCTCGCCGAGGCCGAGGCCGAGGTCCACGGCGAGACCGTCGAGGCGGTCCACTTCCACGAGGTCGGCGCGGTCGACGCGATCGTCGACGTCGTCGGCGCCTGTCTCGCCCTCGACGAGCTGGCGGTCGACGAGGTCGTCTGCTCGCCGCTGCCGATCGGCTCGGGGGTCGTCGACAGCGCGCACGGCGTGCTGCCGCTGCCCGCGCCGGCGGTGGCGGCGATGCTCGCCGGGGTGCCGGTCCGCCCGGCCGGGATCGAGGGCGAGACCGTGACCCCGACCGGGGCGGCCCTGGTCACCACCATCGCCCACCGCTTCGGCGCGCTCCCGGCGATGACCGTCGAGGCGGTCGGGATCGGCGCCGGGCGCCTCGAGCGGCCCGGGCTGCCGAGCCTCCTGCGCGCCTTCGTCGGCGAGCTCGCCGAGCCGGCCGAGATCGCCGAGACCGACCACGTCGTCGTCGAGACCAGCCTCGACGACCTCGACCCGCGGGTCCTCCCGGTGGTGCTCGAGCGGCTGCTCGGCTCGGGCGCCCTCGACGCCTCGATCACGCCGGTCGTCATGAAGAAGGGGCGTCCCGGCCACCTGGTCAGCGCCCTCGCCCCGACCGCCGCCCTCGACGCCGTGGTCGGCGTGCTGCTGACCGAGACGACGAGCCTGGGCTGCCGCTCCTACCCGGTGACCAAGCACCACCTCGGACGGCGGATGGCGACGGTCGGGACGCCCTGGGGGCCGGTCGCGGTCAAGCTCGCCCTGGCCGGCGACCGGGTGCTGCGCCGGGTGCCCGAGTTCGAGGACTGCGCGGCGCGGGCCCGAGAGGCCGGGGTGCCGGTGCGTGACGTGCTCGCCGCCGCCGCCGCCGCCGCGGAGGTCGACGATGGCGAGCTATGAGGCCCTGCTCGACTGGTTCTCCGAGGCCGGGTCGGCGCTCGTCGCCTTCTCGGGCGGGGTCGACAGCACGCTGCTCGCGCGGGCGGCGCACGACGCGCTCGGCGACCGCGCCCTCGCCCTGACCGCGGTCTCGGCGTCGCTCGCGCCCGCCGAGCTCGAGGGCGCGCGCCGGCTCGCCGCGTCGATCGGGATCGAGCACCGGCTCGAGACCTCGGACGAGACCTCACGCCCCGAGTACCTCGCCAACGACGGCTCGCGCTGCTACCACTGCAAGACCGAGCTCTACCGGATCTGCCGCCGGGTGGCCGCCGAGCGCGGGCTTCGGGTGGTGGTCAACGGGCTCAACGCCGACGACCTGACCGACCACCGGCCGGGCAGCCGCGCCGCCGACGAGGCGGGGGTCCGCTCGCCCTTCGTCGAGCTCGGCTGGGACAAGGCGGCGATCCGCGAGCACTCCTCACGGCTCGGCCTGCCGACCGCGGCCAAGCCCGAGCTCGCCTGCCTCGCCTCGCGCTTCCCGACCGGCACGCCGATCACCATCGCCGGGCTCGAGCGGGTGGCGCGGGCCGAGGAGGTGGTGGCCGGGCTCGGCTTCTCACAGTACCGGGTGCGCTTCCACGGCGACCTGGCGCGGGTCGAGGTGCCGGCCGACGAGATTGCCCGGCTCGCCGACCCCGCCCGGCGCGAGCGGCTCGTCGCGGGGGTCCGCGCCGCCGGCTTCCGCTTCGTCACCCTCGACCTCGCCGGCTATCACCGCGGCTCGTCGAACCCCCTCGCCATGGAGCGGCCGGTCGGCGACGACTGACCGGCGCGCCCGATCTCGTCGCGCTCGGGGTGAGGGCGGGCGCAAGAACCGGGTGGATCGGCCCGCCGCTCCGGCCTACATTGACCCCATGAGCACCGACGACCACCACGACTACCGCCGGGTCGAGCGCGCCCTCGCCTATCTCGCGGCGCACCGCGCCGACCAGCCGACCCTCGACGAGGTCGCCGCGCAGGTCGGTCTGAGCCCCTTCCACTTCCAGCGGCTGTTCGTCCGCTGGGTCGGGATCAGCCCCAAGCGCTTCCTCCAGTTCCTCACCGTCGAGCACGCCCGCGGGCTGCTCGCCGAGACCCGCTCGGTGCTCGAGGCGACCTTCGAGACCGGCCTGAGCTCGCCGGGCCGGCTCCACGACCTGACGGTCGCGGTCGACGCGATGACGCCGGGCGAGCTGTCGAGCGGCGGCGCCGGGCTGGTCATCCGGCACGCCCTGGTCGGCAGCCCCTTCGGCGAGTGCCTGATCGCGGTCAGCGACCGTGGGGTGTGCTGGCTGTCCTTCCCCGGCCTGGATGGCGGCGGAGCGGCCCGCCAGGAGCTCGTCGGCCGCTTCCCGAACGCCGACCACCTCGAGAGCCGCGACGAGATCGCCGATCTGGCTGACCGGATCTTCGACGGCTCGACGGTCGACCGGCCGCTGCCGCCGGTACTCCTCGCCGGCACCAACTTCCAGCTCAAGGTCTGGGAGGCGCTGCTCCGGATCCCGACCGGCGGGCTGTGCTCGTACTCCGATCTGGCGGGGCTCGTCGGCCGGCCGTCGGCGACCCGCGCCGTCGCCTCGGCGGTGGCCGCCAACCACGTCGCCTTCCTCATCCCCTGCCACCGGGTGATCCGCGCCCTCGGCGGCTTCGGCGAGTACCGCTGGGGCGCCGCCCGCAAGGAGGCGATGATCGGCTGGGAGGCGGCCCGGCGGGCCGCCCTCCCGGCCTGACCGTCTGGTCTCAGGGCGCGGTCGCGGCCCAGGCCCCCGGGTCGCCCGACTCGAAGCCGTCGGCGAAGACGCCGATCGCGGTCTCGCCGACCGCCCAGCTCAGGTCGTAGGGGGTGCCCCAGAAGGTCTGCGAGGGCTGCAGACCGCCAGCATCCTGGTAGTCCACCCAGCACTGGTTGTCGCGGATCGCGCCGCCGTTGGCGAGGGCGAAGCTGTTGTCCGGACCGATCACCGCCCACTCGACCCAGTAGCGGCCGCCGGTCAGCACGATCGGGTCGAACTCGGCGATCGACAGCGCCTCGAACCGTCCGAAGGCCTCGCGGCCGCTCTTCGAGTCGACGAAGAAGCGGACGGTCGCGGTGGCGACGACCGCCCCGGGACCGTCGACCCCTGGGCCGCCGCCGTTGGGGTCGTTGGCGCGGACGGCGATCTCGGCGCCCGAGCCGGCCGGGGGCTCGACCATGTCCCAGACGTGGCGCCAGCGCAGGTGGCGCAGGGTCCAGCTTTCGCCGGCGGGGACCTCGAGGTCGTCGAGGAGGGTGCGGCGGGCAAACAGACCCGGCGGCACCCCGTTGCTCAGGGCCTGGGCGAGGTCGGTGTCGCCGTTGTCCCAGAGCCGGCCCGGGAAGGGGCCGAAGGCGGCGAGCCGCGCCCCGGGTGGGACGTAGACGGTGCCGCTCGGGCTGGGAACCACCGCCGAGTGCAGGAGGATGCCGGCCCCGGTGCCGGGGTCGATGGTCCACAGATCGCCGTTGTCCGAGGACGCGATGAGCACCCCGAGATCGGGGGCGTACTCGAGGGCGGAGTCGCCCTGCAGGGTGTTAATGCCGTGCGGCCCGACCACGGTCGCGACGCCGGTGATGCGGTTGACGGCGAGGAGCTGGGTGGTGTCCAGCGCGTACAGGGTGTCGCCGGTCGAGTCGTACGCGAGGCCGAAGACAGTTGCGCCGGCGCCGAACGGGCCGATGCACGATGAGGCTCCGGTGGTGCGGTCGAGGATGGCGAGGCCGTCCACCGCGCTGCCTCCGTCGGGGCACTCCCGGTCGATGCCGTACAGGACGTCGTTGAGCGAGTCGTAGGCGAGTCCCCAGATGTTGTCGCTCGTGACGTGGGGGCCGATCAGCGTGATCCGGCCGGTCCAGAGGTCGATCCAGCCGAGGCCGTAGGAGCCGTCGCGGGTTTGCACGTCCGACACGTAGGCGGTGCCGGTGGAGGTGTCGAGGGCCATGCCGGCACGCGAGACGGGGGTGCCGGTCGGGCCGACCCACGTGGTGCCGCCATCCAGCAGGTCGACCCGGGTCAGGGTGTCGGCGTTGTCATCGAGGACGTAGAGCGGGCCGCTCGAGCCGGTGGCGCTGCCGACGACGGGGAAGGGCAGCCCCTTGGGCGTCGCCGCGGACCCGAGATCGAACGGCGGCGCCCAGGCCCCCGACGAGGCGCCGAGGGCGCTTCCGATCGTGGTTTGCCCGAGGATGGCGACCGGAGGCGCGGAGGGTCCAACGGGGAACGACGGGTTGATCGCCCACTCGAGCCCGTAGGCGCCGGGGCCGAGCGTGACCCCGGGGGTGGCGAAGCTCTCCCGGACCGGATAGAGCGGTTGGCCGGTCTGCCAGTCTGCGACCCGGAAGACGTTGACGAGCTGGCTGCTCGCGAGGCGGTTGGACGTCAGATCGCCCCAGACCACCGCGCCGCCGGCGTCGGGTGGACCGTCCCAGATCCGGACGTAGACCCCGTCGACGGTCGAGGCGTCGTTGGCGCACGAGTAGAAGACCATCGAGTCGATCGTCCAGCTGAAGGGTGTCGGGACGGTGAAGTCGTCGGCGACGCTCTCGCCGGCGGATTGCCGGAACGGGAAGCCGACGGTCCCGAGCCCGATCGAGGTCTCGACCCCAGACTCGTCGGCGCCGCCCGAGCCGCAGCCGAAGCAGGTGATGAACGGCCCGTTGTCGTACAGCAGGGGAACGCCGTCACTGCGACCGGTGAGCCCGGCGGAGGCCCCCGGGGCGAGGGAGTAGTCGGCGGGTGGAGCGGCTTCGGCGGCTCCGTTGGCCGCGAGGCAGAGCCCCGCGATGGTCAGGGCGAGCCGGAGGCTCGTCGGCCGCCGGTGCGGTCGCCGGGCCTGGTCGAGGGTGGAGGTCTCGGTCGGAAGGTGTCGGGTCATGGACGTTCCTCCTGTCGGGCGCCGGCCGGTCGGCGGGCGGCATGGCCCGCCGACCGCTCCGCTCGGACGCCGGGGCCCTCGCCGTGTCGCGGTCTCGAAGGCGCCTCACCCTGGAACGCGCAATCGAGTGCGATTCGGTATCACTCGCGTCCAGCGAAGCCTACCGGGCAAGCCGCACCTGGACCCGGTCGTCGCACCCGGATGCGACTCTTGTTCATGTGTCTAACTGAGAATGATTATTACTTATGGTTGGCTTCGGTGATACCATCCTTCCGCCTCACGAGTGCGGGCAGGAGGGTGTATGGACTTCCCGGTCTTCCACCTCGACTTTCTCGGCAATCGGATGCTGGTGGCGGGGATCGCGGTGCTCCACGTCTTCGTCAACCACCCCTTCGCGGTGGGCGCCATGCCCCTGGTCGCCGCCCTCGAGTGGTCGGGGTGGCGCCGCGGCGACGCCGGCTGGGACCGGTTGGCGTACCGGATCCTCACCGTCTGCTTCGTGGTCACCACCACCGTCGGCGCCCTGACCGGGGTCGGGATCTGGTTCGCCACCTCGCTGGTCAACCCGGCCGCCATCGGCAGCCTGATCCGGGTCTTCTTCTTCGCCTGGTTCGCCGAGTGGTTGGTCTTCGTCACCGAGGTCCTGTGCATCATGGCCTACTACCTGACGTGGAAGCCCATGGCGGGGCGTAAGGGCCTGCATGTCGCTCTGGGCGCGGCGCTCGCGGTGGCGTCGTGGGTGACCATGGCGATCATCACGGCGATTCTCGGCTTCATGATGGACCCGGGCTCGTGGCTCGAGCGGACCAGCTTCCTCAGCGGGGTGTTCAACCCGATCTACCTGCCCCAGCTCGCCTTCCGGACGCCCCTGGCGATGGTCGCCGCGGGCCTGCTGGCCCTGTTCCTGGCCTACTTCTTCACCCGGGGCGACGACGACCTCAGAAGGCGGGCGGTGCGCTGGCTCTCCCTGTGGTCCCTGGCCTGGCTGGCGCCGGCGGCGGCCGGCGCCCTCTGGTACTGGCGGGCGATCCCGGCGTGGATGGCCGGTAACCTGCCGGTCGCCCTCGGCACCCAGCGCTTCGCCGCCTGGTACGACCAGCTGCTGGTCGTGCTCGGGGTGATGGTTGCGGCGGTGCTGCTCACGACCCTCGCGGGCGCGCTGCTGCCGAGGCGTCTGCCTCGCGTCGCCCTGCTCGTGCCGTTCGCGCTGACCCTGGTCCTGCTCGGCTCCTTCGAGCGGGTGCGGGAGTTCATCCGCAAGCCCTACGTGGTCGGCGAGTACATGTACGCCAACGGGGTCCGGGTCGCCGATCTGCCGCTGCTCAAGGAGGAGGGCATCCTGCGCCACTCGGCCTGGGCGCGGGTCCGGGACATCACCGACGCCAACCGGCCGGCCGCCGGGGCCGAGGTCTTCCGCCTCGCCTGTACCCGCTGTCACACCGCGTCCGGGGTCAACTCGGTCTTCGACCGCCTGACCGGGCTCTACGGGGCCGGCGACTGGGACCGCGAGACGGTCAAGTACTACCTGCTCGGGATGCACACGGCGCGTCCTTACATGCCGCCCTTCCCGGGCACCGATGTCGAGGCCGGGGCGCTGGCGGACTACCTGGTGACCGCCCAGCGCTCCCACGAGCCGGTGCCCGGCGCCCAGGATGTGGGGCTCGACGGCCCGGCGCCGGCCGGCGGGGAGGTGTGAGATGGACCCGATGCCGATCCCCCGCGACTTTCTCCTGCCGCTGCCGGCGGCCGAGGGCGACCTCGAGCTCGCCCTGGTGGTCCTCTTTCTGGCCCACATCCTGCTCGTCAACCTGATGCTCGGCGGCGCTCTCCTGACCCTGGCGGCCGAGGTCCGCGGTCTTACCCGCCCCGCCTACGACCGGCTCGCCCGGACGATCGCCGCCACGGTCACCGTCAACAAGAGCCTGGCGGTGGTCCTCGGGGTCGGCCCGCTGCTCGCCATCAACGCCCTGTACGGGCTCTGGTTCTACACCGCCAACGCCCTCACCGGTCGGGCCTGGATCCTCCTCGTGCCGCTCATCGCGAGCGCCTTCCTCCTGCTCTACCTCCACAAGTACACCTGGGATGCGCTGGCCGGGCGCAAGGGCCTCCACCTCGCCATCGGCGCCGCCGGGACGCTGCTCCTGCTCGCGGCGCCCCTGGTCTTCCTCGCCAACGTCAACCTCATGCTCTTCCCCGGCCGATGGGGAGAGGTCCGCGGCTTCCTGTCGGCCGTGGCCCTGGCCAATGTCCTGCCCCGCTACCTCCACTTCCTGCTGGCCTCGCTCGCCGTCGCCGCCCTGTTCCTGGCCGGCTGGCTGTGCCGTCGGGGCTTCGACTTCGCGGCCGAGCTGCCCGGCCTCGACCGGGTCGCGGTCAAGCGCGAGCTGCTCGGCGTCGCCCTCGGCGCGACCGCGGCGCAGCTCCTGGCCGGGCCGCTGGTCCTGCTGACCCTGCCGCCGCACGGCCTGAGCTGGCTGCTCCTGGGCAACCTGGCGGTGGCGATCGCCTTCGCCGCGGCGGCGCTGGTGCTGCTCTGGCGGGAGAGCGGGATCGAGGGGCCGCTCGGTCCCCGCTTCTGGCTCGTCGTGGTGCTCCTCGGCGGCACCGTCGGTCTGATGGGCCTCGGCCGGCACCTCTACCGCGAGCAGGCCCTGACGCCGCACCGCGAGCTGGTGGCGGCCCACACCGCCGACTTCCGGGCGGCCTCCCTGGGCGCCGAGATGCGGCTTGCCGCGGGCACGCCGCGGCTCGGCCCGGGCGAGACCGCGGCCTCGCCGGGCGAGAAGATCTTCCGGGCCTCCTGCATGGCCTGCCACGACGTCGAGACGAAACGGGTCGGTCCGCCGCTGCGTGAGATCGCCGGGATCTACGCCGGCAACCCGGACGGCCTGATCGCCTGGGTCAAGGCGCCGGGCCGGAAGCGGGCGGGCTACCCCGAGATGCCGCCGATCACCATGCAGCCGCCCCAGTACGAGGCGGTCGCCGCCTACATCCTCGACGAGGTCTTCGCGACGCCCTCCGAGTCCGGGTAGCGGAGTCGTCGTCGTCACAGCCACCGAGAGACGAAGAAACGAAGGAGTCAGAAAGAGCCGGTGAAGCCGATCGGCCAGCGGCCGATCGGCTTCACCGGCTTCGTGCTGTCCTTCGTGTCTTCGTGCCTTCGTGGTTGCGGTGGATCAGATCGGCTCGAAGTGGCAGGTGAAGTGGCGGAGCATCTTCGGCTGCCGGATGATCCGGTGACCCGGGATGCGGTCGCGCTCGTTCGAGACCTGCTCGATGACCTCGATGAGGTAGTCGAAGTGGCTCTGGGTGTAGACCCGGCGCGGGAAGGCGAGCCGGACCAGCTCGAGGGGCGACGGCTGCTCGACGCCGTGCTCGTCGAGGTGGCCGAACATGACGCTGCCGAGCTCGACCGCACGGACGCCGCCCGCCAGGTAGAGGGCGTTGACGACGCCGATCCCCGGGTAGTGGAGGGGGTCCATCTCGGGCAGCATGGCCCGCGCGTCGAGGAAGACCGCGTGGCCGCCGGCCGGCCGGACCATCGGGACGCCGAGCACGTCGAGCTGCCGCGCCATGTACTCGACGGTGGCGTGACGGTAGACCTGGTAGTCGTAGTCGAGCGCCTCCTTGAGCCCGACCGCGATCGCCTCGAGGTCGCGGCCGGCGAGCCCGCCATAGGTCGGGAAGCCCTCGCGCAGGATCAGCAGGTTGCGGAAGCGCTCGGCCCAGCCGTCGTCGCGGCAGACCAGGAAGCCGCCGATGTTGGCGAGCCCGTCCTTCTTGCAGCTCATGGTCGCGCCATCGGCGAGGGAGAACATCTCCTGGGCGATGTCGAGGAGGGACCGGCCGCGGTAGGCGGCCTCGCGCTCGTGGACGAAGTAGGCGTTCTCGGCGAAGCGGCAGGCGTCGACGACGAGCGGGATGCCGTGCTCGGAGAGCACCGCCTTGACCTCGCGGAGGTTGGCCATCGACACCGGCTGGCCGCCGCCGGTGTTGTTGGTCACGGTCATCATCGCGAAGGGGATCCGCTCGCGCCCGTGCTCGGCGATGCACGCCCTGAGCGCGTCGACGTCCATGTTGCCCTTGAACGGCGCCTCGGCCTGGGTGTCGTAGGCCTCGCGACAGGGCAGGTTGAGGGCGACCGCGCCGCGGTACTCGATGTTGGCGCGGGTGGTGTCGAAGTGGGAGTTGTTGGGGACGATATCGCCCGGTCTCAGGACGCACTCGGCGAGGATCCCCTCGGCCGCCCGCCCCTGGTGGGTCGGGAGGATGTGCCGCATCCCGGTGATGTCGCGGACGCTGGCCTCGAACCGCTTCCACGACCGGCTCCCGGCGTAGCTCTCGTCGCCGAGCATCATCGCCGCCCACTGCTCGGTCGACATCGCGCCGGTGCCCGAGTCGGTGAGCAGGTCGATGCAGCAGTCCTCGGCGTCGATCAGGAAGACGTTGTGGTGGGCCGCCGCGAGGGCGGCCGCGCGCTCGGCGTGGGTCGTGACCTTGAGCGGCTCGGTCATCTTGATCCGGAAGGGCTCGATGATGGTGCGCACGGCGGCCTCCTGGCGTGGTCGTCCCGGGATCGGAGGGGACCGCCCCGAGCCTACCCGCTTTCGAACGGGGGTCAAGCAGATCGGCTGTGGACGGGAGGTTATACTCGAGGAGGACCCCTCGAGAGGAGGACAGCCATGAACCACCGACACGGGCTCGGTTTGCTGCCCGTTGGCCTGATGACGACCCTCGTCCTGCCCCTCGCCGGGGCGCCGTCCGAGGCGGCGATCAAGGAGCTCGCCAACGACAACTTCCCCGGCGTCGGCTCGGTCGCCTGCCAGATCGGCTTTGTCGAGGGCGAGTCGGCGGCGGCCAAGCTGACCGCCGACCTCGGCGACTACCCGTACCAGATCAGGAAGGCGAGGATGCTGATCTGCCCGGCCTCGACCTCCGGCTTCGTGATCCTGAGGATCTACGAGGACAACACCGGGACGGTCCTCCCCGGACCCCTGCTGTACGAGGAGATCGTCCAGGTCACGGGCTCCGACGCGGCCCTCAACGAGGTCGACCTCACCCTCGCCGGCATCGTCGTTCCGAGCGGCAGCGTCCGGGTCGAGCTCGAGTGGTTCCAGGACTCGCCCCCGGGCGTCGCCGCCGACATCGACGGCTACTTCGCGAACGTCAACTACATCTTCGCCGTGCCCGGCGGCTGGTTCTACGCCAACCAGCTCGGTGTGCTGGGCGACTGGATCATCCGGCTCGAGATCGAGACCGACGCCGAGACCCCGATCTTCGTCGACGACTTCGAGACCGGAAACACCGCGGCGTGGAGTGTGACCTCGCCCTGAGCTCCCGGCCCGGCTCGCGGTGAGCCCCCGCCCGGGCTTGGTGTGACCCGGGCTCCACCATGACCTCCCCGGGGTGAGCTATCCTCTCGCCTCGATCCCCGGAGAGGATCGCCACGGGAGACCCCATGCAGCTCGGAGCTCGAAAGCCACGGACCACCGCGCGGATCCTGCTCACCCTCATCGTCGTGCTCGTCATCGGCGTCGGGCTCTGGCTCGCCCTCCGGCAGGGGCCGCCGCCGACCGTCGAGCTGACGACCGACCGCCCGGCGGTCGGAACGGCGACGACCGTGATCGCCCGCTTCGCCGAGCCGGCGGGCGGCCTCGGGGCGGTCCGCCTCGAGCTCGTCCAGGGCGGGCGGACCGAGGTCCTGGCCGAGCGCCGCTTCGACCGGCCGCTGCCCCTGCCCTGGCGGCGCGGCGCCGGCGAACCCGAGGCGGTCCTCGAGGCGGTGGTCGGCAGCTCGGCCCAGGGCTGGCTCGCCGAGGGCGAGCTCGTGCTGCGCGCCGTCGCCGACCGCTCGACCGGCCCGCTGCGCAGCGCGGCGCCGATGGTCGCCGAGCTCGCCCTGGCGGTCCGGCTGCGGCCGCCCGGGCTCGAGCTGGTGTCGTCCCAGCACTACGCCCGCCAGGGCGGCGCCGGTGCGGTCGTCTACCGGGTCGGCGACACCGCGGTGCGATCGGGCGTGCAGGCCGGCGAACACGTCTCGGTCGGAGCGCCCTCCCCGGGCGGCGGGCCGGGCGACCGCTTCGTGATCTATGCCCTTCCCTGGGATCTCGGCGAGGGGTCGTCGGTGAGGCTCTTCGCCGAGGACGACGCCGGCAACCGGACCGAGCGGCCCTTTCTTGACCTCTTCCGGCCGCGGCCGCCGGGCGCCGACACGATCGAGCTGACCGATGCCTTTCTCTCGAAGGTCGTACCGGCGATCGCCGCCAACACCCCGGGCTTCGACGGCTCGCGCCCGCTGCTCGAGCAGTACCTCGAGATCAACGGGCCGCTGCGCCGCGCCGAGCTCGCGCGGGTCGCCGGGCTGGCCGCCTCGAGCGAGCCCGCCTTCCGGTGGTCGGGCCCCTTCCTCCAGCTCGCCAACTCGGCCCGGATGGCCGGCTTCGCCGAGGTCAGGAGCTATCGCTACGACGGCCGCGAGGTCGACCGGCAGACCCATCTCGGGCTCGACCTCGCCTCGACCGCGCGGGCGCCGGTGCCGGCCCCGAGCTCGGGCCGCGTCGTCCTCGCCGGCTGGATGACCCTGTACGGCAACGCGGTGGTCATCGACCACGGTTACGGGCTGATGTCGCTGTCCGGCCACCTGTCGTCGATCGCGGTGAGCGAGGGCGAGGAGGTCGAGCGCGGCCAGATCATCGGCTCGAGCGGGGCCACCGGGCTCGCCGGCGGCGACCACCTCCACCTCGAGATCTTCGTCCACGGCCAGCCGGTCGACCCCGTCGAGTGGCTCGACGGCGCCTGGATCGCCAACAACATCACCTCGAAGCTGGAAGGCGCGCGCTGATCCGCGACAGACAGCCGTCACAACCACGACGACACCAAGACACAAAGACATCGCACACGAAGGTCCCGTCCATGACGGATCTTGGTGCGTCCTTCGTGTCTTTGTGTCTTTGTGGTTGCGACGAGAGCTACTGCTCGGCGGGGCGGCGCTTCCAGGGCTGGAGGATCTGCCATGCCCTGGTCGCGAGGCGACCGGCGGCGGCGAAGGTGTCCTCCGAGAGGGCGGCGGTGGTCGGCAGCAGCAGGGTCGTCAGAAAGGTCGAGACGACGAGCCCGCCCATGATGACGATCGCCATCGAGTAGTAGTAGACGCCGCCGAGCGACGGCCGCTGGACGACGATCGGCACGAGCCCGACCAGGGTGGTGATCGCGGTCATCAGGATCGGCCGCAGCCGCTCGCGGCCGCCGGTGAGCATCGCCGCCGTGCGCTCCATGCCCTGCCGCCGGTAGAGGTTGATGTGCTCGATCATGACGATGCCGTTGTTGACCACGACGCCGATGAGCAGGAGCAGCCCGACCGCCGCCGGCTGGTCGAAGTCGGTCCCGGTCATCCACAGCGCCCAGAAGGCGCCGGCCAGGGCGAAGGGCAGGGCGACCATCAGACCCACCGCCTGGCGCACCGACTCGAAGAGCCCGGCCATCACCGCGAAGACCAGCCCGAGGGCGAGCAGCAGGTTGACCAGGAACTCCCGCGACTGCTCGCGCTGGCGCTCGGCCCACTCGGACATCGTCCAGGTGTAGCCGAAGGGAAAGTCCATGGCGTCCATGGCGGTGCGGACGAGCGGCAGGTAGTCGTCCATCGTGCCCTCGTCGTAGCGGGCGCCGACCCAGACCGAGGTGCGGCGGTTGTCGCGCTGGATCCGGTCGGGCCCCGGCTCGACCCGGAATTCGGCGAGCGAGGCGAGGGGGATCTTGTCGCCGTCGGCGGTCCACACCGGCAGGGTGTGGAGCTGGTCGAGGCTCTCGGTATCCCGCTCGTCGAGGGTCAGCCGCATCTCGCGCTCGCCCGACGGGGTGCGGAAGCGCGGCATCCGGCGGCCGCGGAAGGTCAAGGACACGACCTCGGCGGGCTGGTTGAGGGGGACCCCGTAGTGCGCCGCGAGCTCGCGGTCGAGGTCGACGTGGAGCTCCATGCCCCCCTCCTGGGTGCTCGTCCAGGCATCGCTGAGCCCGGGGATCTCCTCGAGCCGGAGCTTGGCCTCCTCGGCGAGCTCGGCGAGCACCCCGGTGTCCTCGCCGACCAGCTGGAAGGCGATCCGCTTGCCGGCGCCGCGCCGCCAGCCCCAGCCCGCCTGGTCCTGGACCTCGAGCTTGATCCCCGGCAGCTCGGGCAGCAGCCCGCGCAGCCGGGCGCGGGTGTCGGCCATCGCCGCCTCGTTGGCGGAGTCCTCCTTCATATAGAGCCGGGTGAGCGAGAAGCGGTCCGACCAGAAGCTGTAGATGTGCTCGGCCTCCAGCTCCTCGCGGTGGGGCACCAGCAGCTCCTCGACGAGGGTGATCGCCGCCTCCTTGCGCTCGAGGCTGAGCGGCTCTGCGAACTCGTAGCGGATCTGGACGAAGACCTCGGCCGAGCCGGCGTCGAAGTTCTTGTCGATCCGGTCGAAGGGAAACCAGGTCGAGGCGATGACCGCGAGGCCGATCACCGGGGTCAGCCAGCGCCGCCGGAGGAAGAAGCCGAGCAGCCTCTCGTAGCGGTCCTCGAGCCAGAGCATGAGCCGCGCCCGGCCGCGCGAGCGCGAGCGGATGAAGGTCGAGGTGGCGAGGGGGATCAGGGTCTGGGAGATGAAGAGCGAGGCGAGCAGGGTCAGACAGACCGTGATCGCCAGCTCGCGGAGGTAGATGTTCATCTCCGACGGCTTGTTGAAGATCATCGGCAGGAAGACGATGACCGAGGTCAGGGTGGCGGCGATGACCGCCAGCGAGACCTCGCGCGAGCCGACCAGCGCCGCCTCCGTCCGGCTCAGACCGCGCTGCTGGTGGCGGTAGATGTTCTCCATCACGACCACCGCGTTGTCGACCAGCATCCCGACGCCGACGATCAGCCCGAGCAGGGTCAGGGTGTTCATCGTCTTGCCCATCGCCCAGACCGCGCCGCAGGCGACGATGAGCGAGAACGGGATGCACAGCACCGAGACCAGGGTCATCGAGACCCGGCGGAGGAAGACGAAGAGCACGACCGAGGCGAGCAGCGCGCCGAAGAAGCCGGTGAAGCTGAGGTCGGAGAGGGTCTTCTCGATCTCGGCGCCCTGGTCGAACCAGATCAGGAAGGTGACCCCTTCGAGCTCGGGGTCGTCGTTCATCTCGGCCACCCGCTGCCGGACCTGCTCGCCGATCTCCACCGCGTTGCCGCCGGCCTCGGCGATGACGGTGACCCCGATGGCGAAGTCGCCGTCGAGGTGGCGGCCGTACTCGAGCGGCGGCTCCTCGTAGCGGATGTCGGCGACGTCGGAAAGCCGCAGCCCGTCCCCGCGCAGGGGCAGCGAGCGGATCTCCTCGACCGAGCTGAAGGCCCCCACCGTCCGCACCGTCAGCCGCCGCTCGTCGCTGCGCAGCACCCCTGCCGAGAGGTCGAAGTTGGCGCCCTGGATCGCCGCCGCGACCTCGCGGACGTCGACC
Organism: Thermoanaerobaculales bacterium; assembly: GCA_025456145.1. Taxonomy (GTDB): domain Bacteria; phylum Acidobacteriota; class Thermoanaerobaculia; order Thermoanaerobaculales; family Sulfomarinibacteraceae; genus JAHECW01. The sequence continues at coordinate 32,322 of JALOLD010000021.1, forward strand.
CCGTGCGCCTCGAGGTCCTCGACCCGGAGGTTGATCCGCACCTCCTTGGGGTTGACCCCGTCGAGGCTCACCGAGGCGACCCCGGGGATGCGCTCGATCGGACGGACGATCTTGCGCTCGAGCAGGTCATAGCTCTCGGAGAGGTCGCGCTTCGAGGACAGCCGGCCCTCGAGCACCGGCGAGTCCTCGCCGGCGGCATCCCAGCTGCCGCCGATCCGGATGTCGCCGATGGTGTCGGGCAGGTCGCGGCGGATCCGGTCGACGCGCTCGATGACCTCGGCCCGGGCGAGGCTCATCTCGTGGCCCCAGGCGAAGCTGAGCCGGACCCGTCCGCCCTCGGTGTCGCAGGTCGACCACATCTCGGTGACGCCCTTGACCGAGCCGAGCGCCTCCTCGAGGGGCCGGACGACCAGCCGCTCGGTCTGCTCCGGGGTGGCGTTGGGGAAGGGCACCTGGACGAAGAGCACCGGCTCCTCGACCTCGGGCATGAAGCCGAGGGGCAGCCGCTCGAGGGCGACGAGCCCGAGCACCACCGCGCAGACCAGGACGGTGAGGATGGCGACCGGCCGGCGGATGGCGAGCTCGGGCAGAGTCATGCCGGGCCTCCGTCGGGGTCGACGGCGGGGTGGTCGAGGCGCACCCGCGAGGGCACCACCAGGTAGACCGCCGGGATCACCACCAGGGTCAGCAGGGTGCTGAAGGTCAGACCAAAGCTGACGGTGATCGCGAGAGGCGCCCGCAGCTCGGCGCCCTCGCCGAGGGACAGCGCCATGGGGAGCAGCCCGAGGACGGTGGTCAGGGTGGTCATCAGGATCGGCCGCAGCCGCAGGTGGCCGCCGCGGACCACCGCCTCGAGCTTGTCCAGCCCGCGCCGGCGGAGCTGGTTGACGGTGTCGATGAAAACGATCGCATTGTTGACCACGATGCCGACCAGCATCACCGCGCCGATCAGCGCGATGACGCTGACCTCGGTGCGGGTGACGAGCAGCCCGATGACGACCCCGACCAGCGCGAGCGGGATGGTGAAGAGCACGACGAAGGGGTGGACCAGCGACTCGAAGGTCGCGGCCATCACCAGGTAGACCAGGAAGATCGCCAGCGCCATGGCGAAGCGCAGGCTGGCGAAGGAGGTCTGCATCTCGTCGACCTGACCGCCGAGCTCGGCGGTCACCCCGGCCGGCGGCGGGTTGGCGGCGAGCAGAGCCCGGATGTCGCGCACCACCGCGCCCAGCCCGCGGCCCTCGAGGTTGGCGGTGAGCACCGCGGCGCGTTGCTGCTGGACCCGGTGGATCTCGGCCGGGCCGCGGGCGGCGCGGACCTCGGCGACGGTGAGCAGCCGGAGCTGGCGTCCGTCGGGGCCTGGGATCATCAGGTTGCGGACATCGGCGGCGGTCCGCCGCTGGTCCTCGAGGTTGCGCACCCGGATGTCGATCTGGCGGTCGGCCTCGCGGAAGCGGGTCGGCACCGCGCCGAGCACCCGGTCGCGCAGGGTCCGGGCGACCTCGCCCATGTCGAGACCGAGCGAGGCCAGGCGGTCGCGGTCGAAGATCACCTGGAGCTCCGGGTTGCCCTCCTCGAGGGAGGAGCGGACGTCGACCAGGCCGGGGACCGCGGCGAGCCGGTCGGCGAGCACCGGCGCCCACTCGGACAGGGCCTCGAGGTCGTCGGAGAAGAGGATCACCTCGATCGGGGTCTTGAGGCTGAAGTAGGTCGGCTTGCCGAAGGTGGTCTCGAGCTCGGGGATCGAGGCGAAGCCGTCGCGCAGCCGGCCCGCCACCTCCTGCTCGACCGCCTCGTCGTTGCGGTCGGCGAGGACGACGTTGAGCTGGCCGTAGTGCTCGGCGGTGGTCGACAGGCTCAGCCCCCCCGACACCAGCCGGCTGCCCGCGGTGGCGTAGGCGACCTCGACCGCGGGGTCGCCGACGATCGGGCTCGCCATCCGCTGCAGCACCCGGTCGGTCGCGAGGACCGAGGTCCCCTCGGGGAGGGTCGCCTCGAAGGTGAACTCGCCCTGGGAGATGTCGGGGATGAGCGAGCTCTCGAGACCGCCCAGGGCGGCCAGCGACAGCGCGAGGACCAGCGCGGCGCCGGCGAGGGTCGGCCACCGCCGGTCGAGCGCGGTATGGAGCACGGCGTCGTAGAACCGGGACAGGGCGCCCAGCGTCCCGGTCTCCGCCGCCCGGCCCGCCCCAGCGCCGGCCGCGTCGTCGTCGCCGAGGGCGGCGAGCATCGGGATCAGGGTCACCGCGACGACCAGCGAGGCGAGGAGGCTCAGGGTGACGGTCACCGCCATGTCGCCGAACAGCGCCCCGGCGATGCCCTCGACGAAGACGATCGGCAGGAAGACCGCCACCGTGGTCAGGGTCGAGGCGACCACCGCGGCGCCGACCTCGGCGGTCCCGGTCACCGCGGCGGCGGTCCGGTCGAGGCCCTCCTGGCGCTTGCGGTCGATCGACTCGAGGACGACGATCGCGTTGTCGACGAGCATCCCGATGCCCAGGGTCAGCCCGCCCAGGCTCATGATGTTGAGCGACACCTCGAGGCGGTACATCGCCATGAAGGTGAAGAGCACCGACAGCGGGATCGCGGTGGCGATGATCACCGTCGACCGCAGGTCGCGGAGGAAGACGAAGAGCACCAGGATCGCCAGCGCGCCGCCGATGACCGCGCTGACCCGGACCTCGGCGAGCGCCTGCTCGATGAAGCGCGACTGGTCGAAGAGCACGGTGAGCTCATAGCCCTCGGGGACCAGCCGGGTCATCTCGGGCAGCGACTCGCGGATCTCGCGGGCGGTGGTGACGATGTTGGCGTCGCCCTCCTTGTAGATCGCGATCTCGACCGCCTCGACGCCGCCGACCCGGATGATCTCGGTGCGCTCGCGGGCCCCCCAGCTGACCTCGGCGACATCGCGCACCCTCACCTGCGAGGCGCCTCCCGAAGACAGCACGAGATCGCCGATCTCCTCCACCGAGGTGTACTCGTTGACCGTGCGGATGAGGTACTGGGTGTCGGCGCCGCGCAGCGAGCCGCCGGGGAGGTTGAGGTTGGACACCCCGACGACCTGGCGCAGCCGCTCGAGCGGGATCCCGAGCGCGGCGAGGCGCTCCTGGTCGACCTCGACGTGGATCTCCTCCTCGAGCCCCCCCTTGACCCGCGCCGAGGCGACGCCGGGTAGGCTCTCGAAGGCCTGCTTGAGACGCCGGTCGGCGAGCCGGCGGCTCTCGGTGAGGTCGCCCTTCCCGCCGAGGGCGATCCGGACGATCGGGTCGAGGGAGGGGTCGAAGCGCAGGACCACCGGGTCCTCGGCCTCCTCGGGGAGGATCAGCCGGTCGAGCTTTTCGCGGACGTCGAGGAGCAGCAGGTCCATGTCGGCGCCCCAGTCGAACTCGAGGGTGACCTCGGAGACCCCGGGTCGCGACACCGAGTGGACCGTTCGCAGACCGCGCAGCACGCCGACCGCCTCCTCGACCGGCCGGGTGATCAGGTTCTCGACCTCGGCCGGCGCGGTGTCCGGGAAGTCGGTCTGGACGGTCAGCGAGGGGTAGGAGATGTCGGGCAGCAGGTCGAGGGGGAGCCGTTGGTAGCCGACCACGCCGAAGGCCGCGACGGCGAGGGCGCACATCAGCACCGTCACCCGGCGGCGGACGGCGAGGGCGACGAGGGCGCGCATCAGGAGGCCGCGGCCCCGCCTTCGCGGTCCCCGACCGCGCTCGCCTCGTCGAGGTCGAGCGCGTCGAGCACGTTGACCGGCTGTCCGTCGCGCAGCGCTCGCTGGCCCTGGACGACGACGAGCTCGCCGGCCTCGAGCCCGGCGACGACCTCGGCGTTGGCCTCGTCCTCGAAGCCGACCTCGACCGGACGCTGGCGGGCGGTGGTCCCGTCGACGACGAAGACCGCCCGCTGTCCGCGGTCGGTGACCACCGCGATCCGCGGCACGAGCAGGCTGTCGTCGTGCCGGTCGGTGACGATCGACACCTCGACGAAGTCGCCGGGGCGCGTCGTCTCGGGGTAGTCGGTGACCTCGACGGTGATCTTGATGGTGCCGCTGTCCGGGTCGACGAGGGGGTTGACGAGGTCGATCCGGCCGGTCAGCCGGTCGCCGGTCGAGCTCACGACGAGCTGGACCGGCTGGTCGGGCCGGATCGAGCGGAACTCGCGCGCCGGGATGAAGACCCGGGCGAGCAGCCGGTTCATGTCGACCAGGGTGTAGAGCTGGGCGCCGTTGGCGACGGTCTGCCCCGGGTCGACGAAGCGGCGCACCACGTGGCCGGCGAAGGGCGCGGCGACCCGGGTGTGGCCGAGCTCGAGCTCGGCGAGCTCGAGGGCCGCCTCGGCCGAGGCCATGTCGGTGCGGATCGCGTCGAAGTCCTCGGCCGAGCTCAGGCCCTGGGCGAAGATCTTCTCGGCCCGGGCGAAGCGGGCCCGCTGCTTCTCCAGGTCGACCCGGGCCATGGTCGCGCGATGCCGGTACTCGTCGTCCTCGATCACCAGCAGGAGCTGACCCGCGGCGACCCGGTCGCCCTCCTCGGCGACGACCCGCTCGACGACGCCTGAGACCCGGGCGAGCACGTCGGCGCGCTTGTCGGGGTCGAGCGAGGCGGTGGCCCGGTAGTAGGTGGCGATGGCACCGCGCTCGGCCGGGGCGACCGCGACGGCCACGGTCGGCAGCTGCGGCCCTCCCTCGGGCGGCCCGCCTCCGGGCCGCCGCCCGGGGCCGTTGCTCGCGGCCTCGTCGGGACCGCCGCAGGCCGCGAGGGCGGCCAGTGCGAGGGCGAGGGCCGGCGCGGCGCGGTGGTGGCGGTGCTCGGAGGTCTTCGGGGTCGGCTCATGCATGGTGGATTCGCTTTCGGGCGCCGCCGGCGGCAGGATGGGCACACCTCGAGCAAGGCGCCGCTCGGTTCCTACGGTCAACCGCCCGGGCCGGTTTCCTGATTCCCCGACCGCCGCCGCCGGAAGACCATCGCGAGGTGGTCGGCGAGGTGGGACCAAGGCCAGCGCCCGGCGAGCCGGGTCTCGAGCCGGCCCAGGGTCGCGAGGAGCCGAGGCCGCCGCGTGGTGGCGCGGTCGAGGTAGGGCGGCGGCAGGAAGGCGCCGATCCCGACCGTCCCGGCGGGCTCGAAGTCGGCCGCGAGCTCGCGGCGGAGGACCGCCGGCGACGGGTACCAGACCGGGAGCCGCCCGCCCCCGGGCAGCCGGACCTCGGCCCCCTGACGCCGGCGGCGGAGGGCCGCCCGGGGGTCGCCGCGGAGCAGGTGCCACGCCACCTCCCAGGCGCACCAGGGGCCCATGATCACGACCACGAGCGGCGCGCCCGGGGCGAGCCAGGACGCCACCGCGGTCGCCGTCGGCCGCCGGTCGGGCAGGCAGTTGAGGACGCCGAAGTTGGCGAGGGCGCCGTCGAACGGGGTGCCGGGGGGCGGCGGCTCGGTGTCGACCCGGGCGAGGTCGAGGCGGTGCAGCGACAGACGGCCGCCGAGCCCGGCCGCGGCGGCCTTGGCCCGCGCCGTCTCGAGCATCGCCGACGAGGCGTCGCAGCCGACGACCCGCTCGGCGCCCCGGCCGAGCAGCCACAGCGCGTCCTCGCCGGTGCCGCAGCCCAGGTCGAGCAGCCGGCCGCCCCGCGGCAGGGCCCGGTCGAGGACCCGCCACACCCGCTCGCGATGGAGCCGGCCGAGGGCCGTCGCGGTGAAGTCGCGGTCGTAGGTCGCGGCGGCGCCGTCGAAGGGGTGGCCGCTCACCGGGCGGGTCCCGCGCCCGGCTCGCCGGGGTCGAGACCGAGGCCGAGCAGCCTCTGGGCATACGCGCGATCGATCCGCTCGCGGTGGGCGTTGACGTGGCCCTTGCACTGACGGGCGTCGAGCACCACCTCGGGGCTCGCCGGGTGGGCGCGGAGGATCTCGCGGGTCTTGCGGCGCCGGTCCCAGGCGTCGACCGCGGCGCCGAGCCGGCCGCCGAGCAGCCGCTCGCCGGCCCGGACGGCGAGGCCCCGCGGGACGTCGTCGTGGTCGACCGGGCGCGGGGGGCCTGAGGCGTTGGGAAGCCAGCGGTCGGCCCAGGGGTTGAGCCGCCGCATCCTCCGGTACACCCCGAGGCCGGTCAGCGGCACCATCTGGGCGAGCTCGCGGGCCGCGAAGTGGCCGGGCTCGTCGAGGGCGAGGGCGTCGTCGGCGAGCAGCCAGTTGGGGCACAGCACGACCCCGGCGAGCCGGGCGGCCCGGACGAGCTGGGTGATCAGCGCGCGGCTCAGCCAGACCCGGCCGGGCACCGTCACGACGAGCAGGTCGATGTCGGCGTCGGCCTCGACGTTGTCGACCGCCAGGGCGCCGGTGATGGCGACCATCCGGACCAGCGGCAGGCGGCCGACGACCCGCGTCCAGCGCCGCGCCGCCGGCCACAGCCGCTCGGCGTGGCCGAGCCGCCGCCGGCGGGTGGCGAAGAGGGCGTCGCGCCCGGCCAGCGCGACCAGCCCGTCGTCGCCGCACAGCAGCGCGCCGTCGCGCAGCCTGGCCAGCGCCCCCGCGACCTCGCCCGGCGGCGCGGCGTGGCCGACCAGGTAGCGGTGGACCTCGGCCGCGGTCAGCGGGTAGTCGAAGACGTCGCTGTAGGCGACGGCTCTCAGGATCGCGCGCTCGAGGCGGTCGGGGTGGCTCTCGGTCTTCACGGTGACGGCCAGGTTCGAACCCACGGATTCTACACGGTCGGCTCAAACCGCGGCCGCCGCGCTATCCTCGCCCGGTCATGCAACGACCCACGAGCCGCGACGACGGTCCCGCGTGCCACGGATGACGGCGCCGCTGCGCATCGGGATCGACCTGACCTGCCGGCTGCCGCTGGCGACCGGGGTCGACACCTATCTCGAGCAGCTGGTGGTCGCGCTGGGAGGCGAGGACCGCGAGAGCCGCTACACGATCTGGGTCAACCGCGAGGACCGGACCTTCTTCGACGGCCGGCTGCCCGAGGGGTTCGCCGTCGCGGCGCGCTGCCTGAGACCGCGCCCCGTCCGGCTGCTCTTCCAGCAGCTCGCGATGCCGGCGCTGGCCATCGCCTCGCGGCTCGATATCGTCCACTCGCCGTCGTTCATCATGCCGATGCTGCGCGGGCCCCAGCGTCACCTGCTCACGGTCTACGACATGACCTCGTTCTCGCGGCCCGAGTGCCACGAGCCGCTGCGGCGCTCGCGGACCTACCGCGCGGCGATCGTCGCCAGCCTGCGTCGCGCCCACCTGGTGAGCGTGCCGTCGCGGGCGACCCGCGACCGGGTGCTCGAGCACGTGCCGGAGGTCGACGGCCGGAGGGTGCGGGTCGTCCCGCCGGGCCTCGACGGGCGCTTCCGACCGCGCCCCGCCGACGAGGTGGCCGAGGTCCGCGCCCGGCTCGGGCTGACCCGGCCCTATGTCCTCTACCTCGGGACCCTCGAGCCGCGCAAGAACCTGCCGAGGCTGGTCCGGGCCTTCGCCCGGGCCGTGCAGGCGACCGACCGGACCGAGGACCTGGTCCTCGCCGGGCGACCGGGGTGGGAGACGGCGCCCCTCGAGGAGGCGATCCGAAGCTGCGGCCTCGCCGACCGGGTCCGCCGTCCCGGCTATGTCGACGCGGCGGACCTGCCGGCCCTGCTCACCGGCGCCGCCCTCTTCGTCTACCCCTCGCTCGAGGAGGGCTTCGGCTTCCCGCCCCTCGAGGCGATGGCCTGCGGCGTGCCGACGGTGGCCGGCGACACGACCTCGCTCGCCGAGAACCTGCGCGGCGCCGCCGAGCTCGTCGAGCCGACCGATGTCGACGCCCTCGCCGCGGCGATGGCGCGGCTCCTCGCCGACCCCGGGCGGCGCGCCGAGCTCGGCCGGCGGGGCGTCGAGCGCGCCGCCCGCTTCAGCTGGCGGGCGACCGCGGCGGCGACGGTGGGGTGCTACCGCGAGCTCGCCGGCAAGATCGACACTCGATCTCAGCCGCCCCCCGTATAATGGCCCGAGGACCGACGACGATGAGCGACGTTCTCTTCGGCCAGGGCTACCACCTGCGTTTCGACCCCAAGCTGTGGGGGGCGATGGAGCCCTACCCGCCCCTCGGCGCGCTCTACGCCGCGGCGGTCCTGCGCGACGCCGGATTCTCGGTCGCCTTCCACGACTCGATGCTCGCGGTCTCCGAGGACGAGTGGGCCGAGGCCCTCGACCGCGAGGGCCCGCGCTTCGCCGTGATTTACGAGGACAACTTCAACTACCTGACCAAGATGTGCCTGCTGCGGATGCGCGAGGCCGCGTGCACGATGATCGCCATGGCCCGCGAGCGCGGGGTCGAGGTCGTGGTCGCCGGGTCCGACGCCTCGGACAACCCCGGGATCTACCTCGAGCGCGGCGCCCGGGTCGTGCTGTGCGGCGAGGGCGAGGCGAGCCTCGTCGAGGTCATGGACCGGCTCGCCGGCCGGGTCCCCGGCGAGCTCGCCGAGGTCGCGGGGATCGCCCTGGCCGACCCGGACCGGCCGGGCGGCCTCCGGCGGACTCCGGCGCGGACTCCGATCCGCGATCTCGACGCGCTGCCGCCGCCGGCCTGGGACCTCGTCGACCTCGCCCGCTACCGGGAGATCTGGCTCGCCCGGCACGGCCGCTTCTCGCTCAACATGGTGACCACCCGCGGCTGCCCCTACCACTGCAACTGGTGCGCCAAACCGCTCTGGGGCCAGCGCTACGCCGTGCGGTCGCCGCGCGCGGTGGCCGACGAGCTCGGGCGGCTGGTCCGCGAGCACGAGGTCGAGCACGTCTGGTTCATGGACGACATCTTCGGCCTCAAGCCGAGCTGGCTGCCCGAGCTCGCCGACCTCGTCGAGGAGCGCCGGCTGGCGGTCCGCTTCAAGTGCCTGTCGCGGCCCGATCTGATGCTCCGCGAGGGGACGGTCGAGGCCCTCGCCCGGGCGGGCTGCGAGATCGTCTGGATGGGCGCCGAGTCGGGGTCGCAGACGATCCTCGACGCGATGGAGAAGGGCACCACCGTCGAGCAGATCGCCGCCGCCGCCGACCGCCTCCACTCGGCCGGCGTCAAGGTCGCCTTCTTCGTCCAGTTCGGCTACCCGGGCGAGACCCGCGCCGATGTCGAGGCGACCCTCCAGATGATCCGCGACTGCCGCCCCGACGACGTCGGGATGTCGGTGTCCTACCCGCTGCCCGGGACCCCGTTCCACGAGAGGGTTCAGGCCGAGCTCGGCGACAAGCGCCACTGGGTCGACTCGAACGACCTCGACATGATGTACCGGGGCCCGTTCACCACCGACTTCTACCGCCAGCTCCACACCGTCCTCCACACCGAGCTGCGCGCCCGCCGACGGGGCCGCGAGCTCGCCGGCCTCGCCGCCCGGCCGTGGCGGCTGCGGCCGCGCCACGCGGTCGAGGCCGCGGGGGTTCTCGCGCGCTGGGCGAGGCTGCCCTTCGAGCGGCGCCGCCTCGACCGGCTGGCGCGGCTGCCCCACCGGGGGATCGGGCCGCTGCCCCCCGGGATGAGCCACGCCGAGGCGGCGCGCCCGTCGCCTCAGTCGGACTGAGGGCCGCTGCCCCGTCCGCGGCCGGCCGCCCCACCGGGTCGTTTGACGGCCCAGAGAACGAGGAAGGTCACCGGCTCGCGGCGGCCGCGGACCCTCGCGAGCAGCGGCCGCAGAGACCAGCGGAGGCCATAGAAGGGCCGGTGCATCCGCCACTCGAGGCCGAGCGACCGGGCGAGCCCGGCGAGCTCGGCGAAGGTGAGGTAGCCGCGGCACGGGATCGAGTCCGAGGCCAGGCCGTGGTCCCGGAGGAAGGCCGACCGGCGCTCCTCGACCATCTGCCGCCCGGCCGGGTCCGAGCGGTAGAGCGGCGAGTCGATGACGGCGACCACGCCGCCCGGGCTCACCACCCGGAGCGCCTCGCCGAGGGTCCGGGCGTAGTCGGTCGAGTAGTGGAGGGCGCCGTTGAAGACGGCGAGGTCGAGGCTGTCGCCGGCCAGGGGCAGCCGGTCGAACTCGGCCTGGACGGTCTCGAAGGCGACCTCCGAGAAGCGGGCGGCGCCGAGCCCGTCGGTCTCGCCGGTCAGGATGTCGAGCGCCGCGACCGAGTGGCCGGCGAGGGCGAGCCGGCGCGACATCCAGGTCGTGCCGGCGCCGAGATCGGCCACCTTCAGGGGTCCCCGTTCAGCGGCGAGGGGCTCGACCACCCGCGCGAGGAGGCTGCGGTAGGAGCGGGCGCGGATCCGCCACTCGGTCGGGTGCCGCCCGGTGCGGTCCGCGAAGGGCAGGGCACGGTAGGTCTCGGCGTCGGGGACGCCCCGGGCCTCGCCGCGGCGCACCCGCTCGTAGTCGCCGAGGAACTCCCGGTAGCCGGCCAGCCGATCCTCGGCGATCAGGCCGAGCACCCCGCCCCGCGAGCCGAATTCGAGGCCGTCCGCGGGGCATCTCAGCGTCCCCGGGGGCCGCGCCTCGAGGGGACCGAGGCACTCCGGGCAGACCCATCGGAAGGGCGATCGCGGGCTCGGCGGCATGACCCATCGTATCAATGAGACGCGATCTCCTATACTAGGGGCCGATGTCCACCACCATGACCCGCCCCGGCGCCGACCTGCTGCTATCCCACGGCTACTGCCTCGCCGAGGACGAGCACGAGCGGGCGATCATGATGCCCTACCCGCCGCTCGGGCTGCTCTACCTCTCCTCCCACCTCAAGGCGCGCGGATTCGCGGTGGCGGTCTACGACACCACCTTCGGCACGATCGACGGCTTCGCCGCCGAGCTCGGGACGCTCCGGCCCCGGGTCGTCGGTCTGTCGTGCAACCTGATGACCCGGGGCGCGGTCCTGACCATGGTCGCGATGGCCAAGGAGGCCGGCGCCTGGGTGGTGGTCGGCGGCCCGGAGCCGGCGCCCAACGCCGAGGAGTACCTCCGGCGGGGCGCCGATGTCGTCGTCGTCGGCGAGGGCGAGGCGACCCTCGAGGAGCTGCTCCGTCATCTGCCCGAGCGGGGTCGGGACGGGCTCGAGGAGGTTCCCGGCATCGCCTTTCTCGACGGTCGCGACGCCCTGCGCACGACGCCTCCCCAGCCCCAGCTCCGGCCTCTGTCGGCCCAGCCGTGGCCGGATCGCGAGGCGATCGCCATGGACCGCTATCTCGAGGCCTGGCGGACCCACCACGGCGCCGGGTCGGTGTCGCTCATCACCTCCCGGGGCTGCCCCTTCACCTGCACCTGGTGCTCGCACGGGGTCTTCGGCCAGACCCACCGCCGGCGCGACCCGTCGGAGGTCGCCGACGAGGTCGAGCACATCCTCGCCCGCTACCGGCCGGACCGGTTGTGGTACGCCGACGACGTCTTCACCCTCAACCGCCGGTGGACCCTCGACTACGCCGCCGAGCTCGAGCGCCGCGGGATCCGGGTTCCCTTCGAGTGCATCAGCCGCGCCGACCGGATCAACGAGGAGGTCGCCGACGCGCTCGCCGGGATGGGCTGCTTCCGGCTCTGGATCGGCTCGGAGAGCGGCTCGCAGCGGGTGCTCGACGCGATGGGGAGGCTGACCACCGTCGAGGACGTCCGCGCCAAGACCGCGATGCTGCGCTCGCGCGGGATCCAGGTCGGGATGTTCATGATGCTCGGCTACGAGGGCGAGGAGGAGAGCGATCTCGAGGCCTCGGTGGAGCACCTCAAGCTCTCCTCGCCGGACATCTTCCTGACCACCGTCGCCTACCCGATCCGCGGCACCGCCTACTACGAGCAGGTCCGGGAGCGGATCGTCACCGACCGGCCGTGGGCCGGGCGGACCGACCGCGACCTGAGGATCGCCGGCCGCCGGTCGCGGCGCTACTACGACTGGGCGACCCGTTGGATGGTCAACGAGGTCGGCCTCGACCGCGCCCGTCGTCAGGGCTCGCGCGACTGGCTCCGGCTGGGCCGTCTCTATCTGGCCGCCCGGCGCGGCCGGCTCGGGATGTGGCTGAGCCGCAACGAGCGCGAGACCGACGGGATGGCGCCGCCGAGCGGCCGGGGCTGGGCCGAGGAGGAGCGCCGGGCGCGCGAGGCGGCGGGATGAGGGTCCTGCTCTACAACCCGCGGTCGTCGGCGGGCCGCAAGCCGGTCCTGCCGATGTCGCTGCTCGCCGTCGCCGCGGGGCTCGAGGGGGCGCACGAGCTCCACATCGTCGACGGCAACCTCGAGGACGACCCGGCCGCCGCCCTCGGCCGGTTGATCGGCGACGACCCGGGGACCACCGTCCTCGGCGTCACGGTGATGCCGGGCCCACAGCTGGCCGACGCGGTCCCGCTGTGCCGCGAGCTCCGGCGCCGTCACCCCGGGCTGACCATCGTCTGGGGGGGCTACTTCCCGAGCCAGCACTGGGATGTCTGCCTGCGCTCCGAGCTCGTCGACTTCGTCGTCCGCGGCCACGGCGAGCGGGTCTTTGCCGAGCTGCTGACCCAACTCGCGACCGGCTCGCCCTCACCGGGGGAGATCGCCGGCCTCGCCTGGCGCGACGGCGGCGAGCCGCGCTCGAACCCGCGCGCCCCGATTCCCCGCCCCGACGATCTGCCGGAGTGGGACTACGACCTCGTCGACATGCCGCGCTACCTGAGGCGGACCTTTCTCGGTCGCCGGACGGTGGGCGCCCACACCTCCTACGGCTGCCCCTACTTCTGCAACTTCTGCGCGGTCGTGACGATGGTCGAGGGACGGTGGCTCGCCCAGTCGGCGGAGCGGGTGGCGAGGACCTTCGCCGAGTACCGGCGGCGCTGGAATGTCGACGCGGTCGAGCTCACCGACAACAACTTCTTCGTCCACGAGGCGCGGGTCGCCGAGGTCGCCGAGCGGGTCCGCCCTCTCGGGATGGCCTGGTGGGGCGAGGGCCGGATCGACACCATGCTCAGGTTCTCCGAGACGACCTGGCGGGCGATGCGCGACGGCGGCCTCAAGATGGTCTTCCTCGGCGCCGAGTCGGGCTCCGCCGAGACCCTGAAGCGGATGGACAAGGGCGGCTCGGTCTCGCCCGAGGCGACCCTCGAGATGGTCGGGCTGATGGCCCGCTGGGGGATCGTCCCCGAGCTCAGCTTCGTCCTCGGCAGCCCGCCCGACCCGGACGACGACGCGGACCAGACGATCGACTTCATCCGCCGGGTCAAGCGGGTCAACCCGGCGACCGAGATCATCATGTACCTCTACACCCCGGTGCCGCTGGCCGGCGAGCTGCTCGACGGGGCCGCCGCCGGCGGCTTCGCCTTCCCCGAGACCCTGGAGGAGTGGGTCAGCCACGACTGGCTCGACTTCGCCCAGCGGCGCAGCCGCACCCTGAGCTGGATCCGGCCCAGCCTGGGCGAGCGGATCCGCGAGTTCGAGCGGGTCCTCAACGCCTACCACCCGACGACCACGATGACCACCCTGACCGGGCTGCGCCGGACGATGCTGCGCGGCCTCGCGGCGTGGCGCTACCACGCCGGGTTCTACCGCTGGCCGGTCGAGCTCGCCGCGGCCCATCGTCTCGTCGCCTACCAGCGGCCCGAGACGACGGGGTTTTGAGGGTGGCGGCCACGATGGGAGACGGCTGGCGGTGGGCCCTGGCGGTGCTGGCCCGGCGCCTCGGCGGCCGGCCGCCGGCTCGCTCGGACCGGCCCGAGACCATTCCGGTGCTCGTTCTCTTCCCGCACAGCCGGTGCAACTGCCGGTGCGTGATGTGCGACATCTGGAAGGCCAACCGGGATCGCCGTGAGCTCGAGGAGGCCGATCTGGCGCCGCACATCGACGGTATCAGGCGGCTCGGCGTCCGCTGGATCGTGCTCTCGGGCGGCGAGCCGCTGATGCACTCGAACCTGTGGCGGCTGTGTGCCGCCCTCGAGCCCCTCGACGTCACGATCACCCTGCTCTCGACCGGCCTGCTGCTCGAGGAGCACGCCGCCGACGTGACCCGCTGGTGCAACGAGGTGATCGTGTCCCTCGACGGCCCGCGCGAGGTCCACGACGCCATCCGCCGGGTGCCCGGGGCCTACGAACGGCTGGCCGCCGGGGTGGCGGCGCTGCGCCGTGAGCGGCCGAGTATCCGGGTGACCGCCCGCAGCGTGATCCACAAGTTGAACTTCCGCGAGCTCCCGGCGATCGTCGACGCGGCGATCGCTCTCGGCCTCGACGGGGTGTCGTTCCTCGCCGCCGACACGACCTCGAGTGCCTTCAACCGACCGGGGGGATGGAGCGACGAGCGTGCCGCCGAGGTCGGGCTCGACCCCGCCGAGGTCGCCGAGCTCGCGGCGGTCGTCGAGACGACCATCCGGGAGCACCGCGATCGGATCGAGAGCGGCTTCGTCGCCGAGCCGCCGGCCAAGCTGCGCTCGCTCGCGCGCCACTACGCGAGCCTCAACGGCGACGCCGAGCCCGAGACCCGGCGCTGCAACGCGCCCTGGGTGTCGGCGGTGGTCGAGGCCGACGGGACGGTCCGTCCGTGTTTCTTCCACCGGCCGATCGGTCGCCTGGCCGACGCTCGCCTCGACGAGATCCTCCTCGGCGACGCCGCCGCCACATTCCGGCGCGGTCTCGACGTCCGTAGCGACCCGACCTGTCGTCACTGCGTCTGCACCCTGTGGCTCGAGCCGGCCGAGACCCTGCGGCCGAGGAGGCGCCGCGGCGGTCAGCCGGCCGAGAGATAGACGCGAGCGAGCCGCCCGACCGAAGCCTCCAGGCTCAGGTCGCGCCGGACCGTCTCCGCGGCCCGTCGGCCGAGGTCGAGTCCACGCGAACCGTGCTCGAGCACCGCCTTGACCGCGCTGGCGAGTGCTCTCGGTTCGCGATCGGGCACCGTCACCGCGGCATCGCCGAGCCCGCGCAGGATGCCGACCGCGGTGCCGACCGTCGCGGTCCCACAGGCGGCGGCCTCGAGCACCGCCATCCCCTGGCTCTCGAAGCGCGAGGTCACGAGGTGGAGATCGGCGGCGCGGTAGAACGGTGGCAGGAGGTCATGGGCGACCGGGCCGTGGAAGCGGACCCGGTCGGCGAGCCCGAGGGTGGCGGCCCGCGCCGCAAGGGTCTCGCGGAGCGGGCCCTCGCCGACCAGGTGGAGCCGGGCGTCGGGGTGGCGCCCGGCGAGGAGGGCGAACGCGTCGAGCAGCAGCGCCTGGTCTTTGACCGGGGTCAGTGACGCGACCTGGAGCAGGCAGGGCGTACCCTCCAACCCGGCACGCTCGCCATCGGGACGGAAGAGGTCCGGATCGACGCCGAGGGGCGACACCGCCAGCGGTCGATCCCCGCGGACCGCCCGCGCCGGTCCTTCCAGAGAGGCCGATCCTACCGTCGCCGCGTCGGCGCCTTTTAGGCTGCGCCGCACCAGCCAGCGGCCGGTCCGGCCGAGCTGGACGCCATAGCCGATGTCGGGAAGGCCGACCAGCTCGCCGCCCATCACCGACACCACCGACCGGATGCCGAGCCGGCGCCCGGCGGTAACGGCGACGAAGCCGGCCTCGTCGGCCCACAGCCCGTGGACCGCGTCGAGGGGCGAGCGTCGATGGGCCCGGCCGACCTCGGCGAGGGCGCGCACCAGCATCGCGAGACGCCACGCCCCGGTCCGGACGCCGCCGGCGAGCGGCACCACCCGGGCGCCGAAGAAGGGGTAGGGGTCGCGCCGCCGCGGGTGGCGCAGCGCGATCACCGTGACCTCGTGCTCGGCGGCGAGCCGGCGCACCAGGTGGTGGAGGGCCGGGATGCACCAGTCGTCCTCGGCGGCGCTGAAGCCCGGGGTGACGAGGCACAGCCTCACGGCCGGCGCTCGCCGATGAAGATCCAGCTCTCGAGCTTCGACCAGGCGTCGTGGTGGCGACGCATCAGCCAGCGCCAACGCAGCGAGCGGAGGTAGAGCGCCGGCGACGCGAGATAGGGGCGCCGCCGTTCGAGCCAGCCCCTCCGATCCGGGGGGCGTTCGGCCCGGGCCACGTCGTCGACCGCGGTCACCTCCTCGAGGCGGAGACCCGAGCCCTCGAGCAGCGCGACCCACCCGTCGCGGTCGCGCGGGTCGACCGCCGACGCGGGGATGCCGAAGCAGCGCCTGGACAGCGCGTTGACCCGCGCCGCCCGTCCGGCCGGGGTGCCCGGACGCCAGATCCGCTCGTTGAGGCCGACCCGCCCCCCCGGACGTACCACCCGGACCATCTCGGGGACGACCCGGCGGGGATCGAGCAGGGCGACCACCGACTCCGCCCAGACCGCGTCGAACGAGCCGTCTGCGAAGGGCAGCGCGGGATCGGCAGCGGCCCGGATCAGGGCGAGCTCCGTGGACCTCCGGCGGGCCGCCGCGAGCATCGCCGGCCGGAGGTCGAGGGCGATCGGCCGAGCGCCCGAGCGTGCCGCCTCGACCGCGGTGGCGCCGGTCCCGCACCCGAGATCGAGGACCCGGTCACCCCGGGCGATCCGCAGGCCGGCGAGAAGGTGGGTGGTCGCCGACGCGCCTCCCGGGTGGACCCACGGCGTCGAAAAGGCGGCCTCGAGGTCGAGGTAGTCGGTCATGCCCGCCACACCCCAGAGCACGGCCGGCCACGGCGTTGGTCGAGGAGCGATCGGGCGCCCGCGAGGTGCATCCGGGGCTGGGGGTACCGTCGCGGCTCGATCCCGAGGGCGCCAAGGCCCGTTTCAGGCATCGGTGGTCCCCGCCACCGCGACCCGGTAGACTCGGATCCGCTCGCCGAACCTCCGCTCCTCGGCGACCACCCGGTGCGAGAGCGAGGCGGCGCGGAAGGCCGCGAGGAAGCCGGGCTCGTCGCCCTCCGAGGAGAGCAGGACGAGGGCCGCGCCGCCGGGGGCGAGGTGGGCGGCGAGGGCCGCCGCGAAGCGCTCGGCGAAGTCGTTCGAGTAGAGCGCCCGCTCGAAGTCGCTCGCCGGGGTGCCCCGGTGGAAGGGCGGGTTGCACAGAACCCGGTCGAAGGTCTCGCCGGCGACCGAATCGAAGAGGTCGCCGAGACGGGCCTCGCACCGGTCCTCGACCCGGTTGAGCAGCAGGTTGAGCCGGGCGCAGCGCACCGCCTCGGGGTTGACGTCGACCGCCACCACCCGGCCTGCGGTCCGCGCCGCCGCGACGGCGAGCGCGCCCGAGCCGGTCCCGAGATCGAGCACCGAGCAGCCCGCCGCGAGCGGCGCCCGGTCGAGGTACCGCACCAGCACCTCGGTGGTCAAAAAGAGCACCGGGTTGAGGACCCCGGGCAGCACGACCACCGGAAAGCCGAGGCCGTGCTCGATGACCAGGCGGTCGTGACGCCGGCGCTGCCACAAAGCGAAGCGCAGCCGCTGGACGACCCGCCACAGCGCACGGGTCACCGCATCACCCCGCCGGCGCGAGGTCGGAGTGGGTCCTGGTCCGTCATCACGGCTCGGCGGCCATTCTATCCCGCGTCATGCCGATCCGCTTGAGTCAGGTTGGGGGTGTTGTCGTTCCCGATTCCGGTCCCTTCCCCAATGCGACGTACCGTGAACCGTCGCCAGCGCGAAGACGCGAAGACACGAAGGCGAGCACGAAGAGGTTGGTGGTGCGGGCGCTAACGGCTCGAGCTCGTCCCGCTGGTCGTCGCCAGCGGGCTGTCGTGAGCCGGCGGGACGGCTCGACGTGCGGCTGATCCTGCTCAACCTCGCTCACAGGACCCCTCGCGAGACCCCCGATGAGCTCCTCCGCCGCTGCTGGCTCATCCCGGAGTGGGCCGAGGCGGCGGCGGCGATCCCCGAGAAGAGCGACGCGGGCCCCCGGGTCACCGTCGTCCAGCGCTTCGCTCGGGACGCCGACCTCGAGCGGGGTGGGGTCGCCTACCGGATGGTGGCCGAGCCCGGTCCGCCGACGCCGCGATGGTGGCGCCGGCCGCGACGGGTGATCGAGGTCGCCGCCGCTGCCGCTCGGCGGGCGGCCGCCGACCGCGAACCGTGCGTCGTCCACCTCAACGGCCTGGTCTTCGGCGCCTTCGTGCCGGGGCTGCGGAGGCGCCTGCCGCCGGAGGTGCCGATCGTCGTCCAGCATCACGCGGAGCGGCCGTCGCCGGGGGTCCGGGGGCTCCTCGAGCGGCGCGGCCTCGCCGCCGCCGACGGCTTCCTCTTCGCGGCCCGGACCCTCGCCGACCCGTGGCTCGAGCGGCGGGCGATCCCGGCGGCGGCCCGGGTCTTCGAGGTCCCGGAGGGGTCGAGCCGCTTCTCGCCGGCCGATCGCGACGCGGCCCGCCGGTCGACCGGGCTGGATGGCGACCCGCTCCTCCTCTGGGTCGGACGTCTCGACGCCAACAAGGACCCGCTGACTGTGCTCGAGGCCTTCGAGACGGTGCTCCCGGAGCACCCCGGGGCCCGGCTCGTCATGGCCCACGGCCCGAACTCGCCGCTGCGGGCCGAGGTCGCGGCCCGGATCGCGGTGAGCGAGACGTTGCGCCGAGCGGTCCGGGTGCTCGGGACCGTGCCCCACGACGGGATCGAGGCGGTCTTCCAAAGCGCCGACCTCTTCGTCCTCGGCAGCCACCACGAGGGCAGCGGCATCGCCCTGATCGAGGCCCTGGCCTGCGGCGTGACCCCGGTTGTCACCGACATCCCGTCGTTTACCGTCATGACCGCGGGCGGGACGGTCGGCGCGCTGTGGCCGCCGGGTCGGCCCGACGAGCTCGCGGCGGCCCTCCGCCGGGTCCTCGCCGCGCCCGCGGACGGGCGGTCGGCGGCCGTCCGCGACCACTTCGACCGCCACCTCGCCTGGCCGGCGGTCGGCCGGGCGGCGGTCGCCGCCTACCGCGAGGCCTGGGAGCGGCGCCGCGCCGCCCTGATCGCGAACCGGCCGGGGTCAGGCTAGAGTTGCCGGGACCAAAGGGCTCGCCGCCGCCAGAACCATGGAGAAGGCATGAACCTCATCGTCGACTGGGTGCGTAACCACCAGACGTTGTTCGCGACCCTCGCGGCGCTGTCGGCGGCGCTGCTCGTGCTCTCGATGGTGGTCTTTCCGCTGGTCGTGATTCACCTGCCGGCCGACTACTTCATGCCCCAGCGCCGGTCGCCGGCCCGCGAGGCCCGCCGGCACCCGGTCGCCTGGTTGGCGCTCACCGTGCTCAAGAACGCGGCCGGTCTCGCCCTCATCCTCGCCGGCCTCGCGATGCTGGTGCTCCCGGGCCAGGGCGTGCTGACCATCCTGGTCGGTCTCGCTTTGACCAACTTCCCGGGCAAGTTCCGGGCCGAGCGGGCGCTCATCTCCCGGCGGGCGGTCCACCGGCCGCTCAACCGGATCCGCGAGCTGGCGGGCCGCCCGCCCCTCGAGATCGGCGGCGCCGCCGGGCCGTCGTGAGACCTGCCGATCCCCTCGAGTCAGGTTGGGCGTGTTGTCGTTCCCGATCGCGATCCCGTTCCCGATGCGACGTCCCGTGAACCGTCGCAACCACGAAGGCACGAAGACACGAAGGAGATCACGAAGCCATCGCAATCAGATCAGAGTCATCGCAGGGGTTTTGCGGAGGGCCGGGGGCGTTCGTGATTCACCACGACGGCACAGAGACACAGAGCCGTCGCACCGTCGCAATCACGAAGGCACGAAGACACGAAGGAAATCACAGAGCCATCGCACCGTCGCAAACGCGAAGACGCGAAGACGCGAAGGTGATCACGAAACAATCGCAATCAGATCAGGGTCATCGCAGGGGTTTGGCGGAGGGCCGGGGGCGTTCGTGATTCACCACGACGGCACAGAGAGAGCCATCGCACCGTCGCAACCACGAAGGCACGAAGACACGAAGGAAATCACAGAGCCATCGCACCGTCGCAAACGCGAAGACGCGAAGGTGATCACGAAGCAATCGCAATCAGATCAGGGTCATCGCAGGGATTTGGCGGAGGGCCGGGGGCGTTCGTGATTCACCACAGAGGCACAGAGACACAGAGCCGTCGCACCGTCGCAACCACGAAGGCACGAAGACACGAAGGAGATCACAGAGCCATCGCACCGTCGCACGCGCGATGACACGAAGGCGAGCACGAAGGGGATGGAGGTGCGGGCGACCCGCCCGTCGAGACGCTATCGATTGGATCGAGAGCCCGATGGCTGGGGCGGGTGTGGGTCGGGATCGGGCTCGGTCCGAACCTGAGCGATCCGGATAGGCATGTCGTGAGATACTCACCGCAGCCTGCCGAAGGAGACCCAACGGGGATGGACCGCGCGACCCTGCCGCCGCTCGCCTGGAGGCTGATCGCCGGCCTCGCCGGCTTCAAGCTCCTGCTCCACCTGGTCACCACCGGCGCCTGGGGCTCGGAGTGGTTCGTCGACGAGCTCTACTTCATGGCCTGCGCCGAGCACCTCGCCTGGGGCTATGTCGACCTGCCGCCGCTGCTCCCGGCCGTCCTCGCCGCGGTCGGCGCGACCCTCGGCGACTCACTGCTCGCGATCCGCCTCGTCCCGGCCCTCGCCGGGGCCGGGCTGGTCGTCCTCGCCGCCGCCCTCGCCCGCGAGCTCGGCGGCGGCCGCGCCGCCCAGGCGACCGCCGGTCTGTGCGTCATCCTGGCGCCGATCTACCTCGTCATGCACAGCTTCGCCACCATGAACGCCCTCGACCCGCTCTTCTGGACCGGCTGCGCCCTGGTCCTCGCCCGGATCCTCAACGGCGGCGACACCCGGCTCTGGCTGCTCTTCGGCTCGCTCGCCGGCCTCGGCGTCAACTCCAAGCACACCTTCCTGCTCTGGGGGCTCGCGGTGGTGGTCGGCCTGGTCGCCACGCCGGCCCGGCGCGAGCTCGGCTCGCGCTGGATCTGGCTGGGCGGCGGGCTCGCGCTGCTAATGATCCTGCCCAACCTGGCGTGGGTCGCGGGGCACGGCTTTCCCCACCTCGAGCAGCTCGCCAACATCCGCTCCCATGGCCGGGACGTCGCGCTGTCGGGGCTCGGCCTGGTCGCCCAGCAGGCGCTGCTGCTCAACCCGCCGGCGCTGGTGATCTGGGTCGGCGGGCTGGTCTGGCTGCTCCGCAGCCCGGCGGCGCGGCCCTACCGGGCGCTCGGGATCGCCTGGCTCGCGGTGATGGTCGCGATCATCGCGACCGGCGGCCGCGCCTACTACCCGGCCCCCGCCCACCCGGTGCTGCTCGCCGCCGGCGCGGTCGCGCTCGAGCGCCTCGCCGCCGCGCCCCGCCGGCGATGGCTGCTCCCGGCGGTGACGACGGTGATGATCGCGGTCGGCGTCGTCGTCGCCCCGATCGCGCTGTGGGTGCTGCCCCCCGGGCTCTACGTCCGCTACACCAGGGTCGTCGGCTTCGACCAGCCGCGGATCGAGAACCACCGCCTCGGCCCGCTGCCCCAGCTCTTCGCCGACCGCTACGGCTGGCGGGAGATGGCCGAGGAGGTGGCGCGGGTCTACCACGCCCTGCCGCCCGAGGAGCGGGCGCGGGCCTCGGTCTTCGGCCAGAACTACGGCCAGGCCGGGGCGGTCGACCGCTACCGCTCGGAGCTCGGTCTGCCGCCGGCGATCTCCGGCCACCTCACCTACTTTCTGTGGGGGCCGGGCGAGGCCACCGGCGAGGTCATGATCGTCCTCGACGACGACCGCGAAACCCTCGAGGAGCTCTTCGAGTCGGTCGAGCTCGCGGGCCGGGTCGAGCACCCCTACTCGATGCCCTACCAGCACTTCGACATCCACGTCTGCCGGGGGCTCAAGGTCCCGGTCGACGAGCTCTGGCCTCGGGTCAAGCAGTACTCCTGACGCGGCATCATCCCCCGCGTCCGCGTCCGCGTCCGCGTCCGAGTCCGCGTCCGAGTCCGCGTCCGCGTCCGATGTCTGCGGCAACGGCTTCTCAGGAACCCCGGCCTTCCGGGCCGCTCGGCCTGGACGGCCGGGCGGCCCGGCGTCGCGTCGCCGGCGCGGTCGCTCGTAGCGAACCGGGGGAGCTGCGACAGTGCCGGCGCCGCGAGCGGCGGCCTGCATCGTTGCTTCGGCACCCGCTCAGGGGCGCGCTTCCCGAGGGTGCCCGGCTGGACATTGTGCGCGAGGCGTGGCGGACGTGAGCGCCTTACTGAGCACAATGTCGAGCCCGGCACACCCGGTGGGCAGCGGTGCTTTGGGAGGACCTCGGTCGTCGCTCCGGCTGCTGCCGCTGTCGCTCCCGCTCCCGCTCCCGCTCCCGTTGCGGTGGCGCTCCGAGGAAGCGTGCGGCTTCTCAGGGGCACCGGCCTTCCGGGCCACTCGGCCTGGACGGCCGGGCGGCCCGGCGTCGCGTCGCCGGCGCGGTCGCTCGTAGCGAACCGGGGGAGCTGCGACCGCGCCGGCGACGCGAGCGGCGGCCTGCATCGGCGCTTCGGCACCTGCTCAGGGGCGCGCCTCCCGGGGGTGCCCGGC
>JALOLD010000060.1 GCA_025456145.1 Thermoanaerobaculales bacterium
GATCGCGACCCGGCTGCCCCTGGCCGACCCCGCGGTGGCGACCAATCTGCTGTCGGCGGTCTGCGCGGCGCTCGCGATCGGCGGCCTCGGCGCCCTCGGTTGGCTGACCTGCCGCGGCCTCGGGGCGACTCGCCCCGAGTCGGCGGTGCTCGGCTGCGGTGCGGCGATGCTCGCCGCGGTGAGCCGGCCGGTCTGGAGCCAGGCGGTGATCACCGAGGTCTACAGCCTGCACCTCGCCCTCGGCGTGGCCCTGCTCGCCGTGCTGCTCGGTTGGATCCAGGCGCCCGGTTGGCGATGGGGGTTCGCGGCATCGATCGGGGTCGTCGCCCTGGGGATGTCCAACCACCACCTGATGCTCACCCTGGTACCGCTGCCCTTGGTTCTGCTGCTCGTCATCCGTCCCGCCGGTTGGGTCGAGGAGCTCGCGGCGGTGGTCGTGGCGTCGCTCGCGATCCTGCGCGGGTGGGCCGGGCTGTCCGGCGATCCGGCGGTGATCGCGCTGTTCCAGCGGCTGCTCTGGATCGGCCTCGCCGGGGCCGTCCTCGTGCTGGCCCTCGGCCGGCGACCGCGTGCCTGGCTCGCCGCCTGGCGGCCGCCGCTGCTCCTCGCCGCCGGGCTGCTACCGCACCTCTACCTGCCGTTGGCGGCGGCGAAGAGTCCCTCCCTGTGCTGGAGCTGCCCGACCACCGGCGCAGGCTTCTTCCACCTGACGAACCTGACCTCGTACTGGGGCTCTCACACCGCCGCCGTGAATGAACCGCGTCGTCGGCCGGGCTCTCGGCGCCTCCCTCCCCGAGTGGGCGCTCGGCGCGCCCGAGCCGATGGGGCAGGGGAGCGGTCTCCTCGGCTGGCTGATCGCCGAGGCCTCGAGCTGGGTCACGCTGCCGGTGGCCTGCCTGGCCCTGGTCGCGCTCGTCGCGGCGATCCGCGAGCCGCCCGAGCAGCGGCGCTGGCTCGCGACGCTCGGTCTGGCGGTGCTGCTCTCCGGGCTCGTGCTGCCCTTGGCGACCGGCTTCGACGCGAGCCTCGACCGGCAACGGGTTCTTCGCACCTACCTCGGGCTCCCGGCCTCGGTGCTCGCCCTGCTCGGCGTTGCCGGCGCGGCCCGGCTCTCGACGGCGGTCCGACGCCTGATCGGCGGCCGGAGCTCGTGGGTGTACTCGGCGGTCGTCGCCGCCGCGGTCCTGGCCACGGCGCTGGTCAACGAGCCCCGGTGCAGCCGTCGCGGCAGCGATCTCACCGAGGAGCTGGTGCACCGGCTGCTCGACCCGCTCCCCCGCGGCGCGATCGTCCTCGCGATCTCGGACACGACGTTCTTCGCCGTGCGGGCCGCCGTCGAGGTGTCGAGCCGGGTGGCGACCACCGGGCTCTCGCGACCCGATCTCGTCGTGGTCACCCCGGCCCGGCTCGCCACCACCACCTACCTCGAGGAGCTCCGGCGCAACCACCGGCCCGGGAGTCCGGGGGGCGACCGGTCGTCGCACGCCTCGACCCCGGCGCCCGCGCCGGTCGTCCTGCCGACGTCCGCGGAGCGCGATCGCGAGATCGCCCGGGCGGCGGCCGAGGGAGAGGCCGTCACGCCCCTCGGCATCGGCAGCCGCCTGACCCGGCGCCTCGTCGAGGCCAACATCGACCGCCGGGCGATCGTCGTCGAGATGCCGGCGCCTCATCCGTGGGCCATGGACCGCCTGTCGCCGGACGGGCTGTGGCTCCGGCTCGAGCCGGCGCCGATCGAGCGGCTCGCCGACGAGGTCGTCGAGGCCGACCTCGAGGGGTGGGACGGGGTGATCGATGCCTTCGAGGCGAGCCCGAGGTGGTGGGGGGACCCGGACCTCCGGCTGTCGGTGGCCGATCTGAGGCTTGGCGGGGTTCATCTCTACCGCCACCGCGGGCTCTGTACCGAGGCGGTGCGGGCCGCCCGGCAGGCGGTGCGGGCGGCGCCCGAGTCGGCCGGCGCCAACGCCCTGCTCGTCGACACGCTCTTCGCGTGCGGCGATCTGGACGCCGCGCGGCGCGCCGCCGCCGCGGCGTTGGCCCGCGACCCACGGAACCCGGTGCTCGCGGGGATTCAGAGGACGCTGAGCGACTGAGGGGCCGGCGCGTCGCCGGTGCATCGTCGTCCGTCACGGGGCGCGAGCGGGTCCGCAATCAGGCAGGCCCCGATCCCACCGGCGGGCGCCCGCTCCGGGCCAGCGCGGCGATGACGACGGCGAGCGCGACCGCGCTCTGGACCACCGCCACGACGGCGGTCGTGCCGCGGGGGTCTCCGCCGGCGACAAGGGCGCCGAGGGCGAGCGCGATCGTTCCTGCGACGAGGATCGTCGCCACCCGGCGTCGGCGGCCGGCCAGGGCGGCGTAGACAGCCGGGCCGGTGACGGCGAGGGGCAGGAACGCGGGCACGATGCGCAACGCCAGGGCCGCCAGCTCGGGGGTCGCCCTCGCGGACCCGAAGATCAGGGCGAGGACCTCCCGGGGCGCCAGGGAGAACGCCGCCACCGCGCCGGCGGCGGCGCCGAGCGAGAGCAGGACCGCCCGCAGGAAGAGCCGGCGACCCCGGTCGGCGGTCAGGCCGAGCGCCGCGCTCTTGGGGAAGAGCGCGTTGGCCAACGGCAGCGTGAGGTAGGGCAGGGAGCGACCGAGCAGGCTGGCCTGGGCGTACTGGCCGGCCGGGTCGGGCTCGGCGAGCAGCTTGAGGATGACGAGGTCGAGATGTTGGAGCCCGGTGAGACCGAACACGGCGAGGGTGGTCGGGACGAGGGCCAGGGCGACCGGTGGGGGGCCGGTCGCGCCCGGTGGGTCGCCGGGTCTCGAGGCATCGCTCACCGCGATCCCCAACGCCAACGTCGCCAGGGCCGCCGCCGCCGTCGCCAGCAGGGCCGAGGCGGCGGTCGGCCGGACGAGCATGAGCAGGCACCCGAAACCCAGGCGGGTGGCCGCGGCGACGATCCCGAGCACCGCGAGCCACCCGAAGAGCTGGAGCCCCTGGATCCGACCGCGGACCACCGGGTTGAGCGCGATCGGGACCAGGGCCACCGCCAGCGCCCACACCGTCAGGGGAGAGCCGAGGCCGAAACGGAGGCTGATCCGGTCGGCGAGGAGCACCGCGGCGACCGCCGAGCCGAGCCCGAGGAGCGCGGTGAGACGGGCCCACCGTCGGGCGGTCTCGAGCCCGCCGGTCGCCGGGTCGGTCGCGACGGCGTGGGTCACGACCATCCGGACCGCGGTGAGCGGAGCGCCGAGCAGGGCGAGGGCGCCGAGGAGCGCGACGAGCGTGCCGTACTCGCCGGTCGGGATCAGCCGGCCCGCGGCGAGGTGGAAGCCGAGGTTGAGGGGGTGGGCGATCACCGCGGCGGCGGTGAGCATCGCGCCGTGCCGCAAGAGCCTGTCGGGGTCGTGCACGTCGCGGCAGTGTGGGTCGCCGGGGTGGTGAAGTCAACGCGGTCGATCCGCGAGAGACAGCCTGGGTCGTTTGCGGATCTCGCCGGTTCGTGCCATCGGCGCCGGCGCGGGCTTGAGATTCCGGACGGGGTCGGGTAGACTCGACCAACGACAATTCGACGATCGAGCAAATGAACCGATATGCCGGGAGGACGCGATGCGGGACTCGAAGGCCATCGGCACTGAGACGGGATCTGAAACTCGGGCGCAACACCACCCGGGCTCCGGGAAACGCCCCAGCCCCCTCGGCTGGACGCTGGTCGCCGGCGCGATCGCCGCCCTGGTCTACATCCCCGCCGTCCTGACCGGTGCCCAGGACCCCTGGCAGCAGTCGCACGTCCTCGGGCCCGGACCGACCCCCACGCCGGAACCCGTGCTCGACAAGATGGGTGATATCCCCCTCGACGGCCCGTTCGCGGTGACCGTGGGGTACGGGCTCTCCTCCTCGACGAGCGTCGATCTCCACCTCCTGATCGGGGCAAACGGCGGGACCGGAAATACCTTCCGACTGGCCACCGCCGAGGACATCCCGGCCGTGGTCGATCTCTCAACCAACGCGCTTGTGAGGGTACTCGTACCGGACGACGGGAATTTTCTGGTGCAACCGACGATCACGATCCTCAACGGCTCGTGCTGTGCCGCCGATCAGGGGTTCGTCGACAACGGGATCTTCCACACGACCCTCACGACGCCCGGCTTGAACACGCAAGAGGCTCTGATCGACGCCGTTGCGACCAACTCTGCGAGCCTGGTCGATTTCCCCGGGAGCTCACAGGTATCCTCGTGGCTCGACATGCTGACGAACGCCGACCTCGTCGCATCGACCTACAACACCTCGACGAGCCAGGTCCAGATCTTCACCCGTTCGCCATCCGGCGCCTGGACGCCGCTCGAGAACGTCCCCATGGACAGCCCGTTCACGAACTCGCACTGGGGCCAGGCCAGCGATCCCGACGGCGACAAGATCTTCGTCATCGGCCGAAACAACGGACCGGTGCAGCTCACCCAGGTCGACGCGGGCACCGGAAACCAGGACTGGACGACACAGGTCGACTTCCAGGCAGCCCCACCAACGGGCTTCAGGTATTTCCAGATCGACTGGTCGGGCCAGGTCGACCTCCCGGGGGGCGGCACCGGGGACGCGATCGCCTTCTTCTCGCCGAGCGACACCGAGGTTGACATCGGGCTCGTCGCTCCGGTCGGTGGTCCGAGCCCGCCGAACTACCTCCAGATCGTGACCTTTCCGGGCTCGGTGACCGACCGGCAGGCCTTCAGCAGCGACCACGGGATCATCCACCTCCACTTCCCGGACCCCGACGGCACCGGGGTCCAGACCTCGGTGATCAACTGCAACGGGCTCGCCGGGCCGTGCACCCACAAGACCTACAAGGACGACTCCAGGGACATCCTGTGGTCGGGGTTCGCGCCGGACACCATGGTGGTCCAGGGCTCGGTCGGGACGGTGATACCCGACCACAGGATCATCGTGGAGGGGACGCCGACCAACGCCGTTTCGGTGTGGGCCGGCGATCTCCCCCAGGTCGTTCACAACCACGAGTCGGGAGAGCTGCAGTGGAACAACGTTGTCGGCGGATCCGAAGAACGACCCTAGTTCGGAGTGAGCCCCGGATGCGAGGGCCGACGTGATCGGGACGACGACCCCCGACCGGCGCAACCCGCGGCCGGCTGTGGGCCACCACGAGCAGCTCTGGCCCGCCGAGTGGCCGCGAACCCCGAAGGCCGCGGCCGTGCCCACCGGGCCGCTACGGGGAATGCCGTCGGTGTCGGTGGTGGTCCCGACCTACCGCGAGGTTGACAACGTCGACGAGCTGATCGGCGGAATCCGGGCGGTGGCCGCCGCCCATCGGCTCGACCTCGAGCTGATCATCGTCGACGACGCGAGCGACGACGGCACCGCCGAGAGGGTCGCCGCATGGGGGCCCGACCCCCGGATCCGCCTGATCCGACGAGCCGGGCCGCGGAGCCTGAGCCGCGCGGTCGTCGAAGGTCTGCGCGCGGCGAGGGGCCGGACTCTGGTCGTGATGGACGCCGATCTCAGCCATCCCCCGGCCGCCATCCCCGAGCTCGTGCGGGCGCTCCGGCGAGGGGGCCCGGACTTCGTGATCGGCTCCCGGTTCGTCGCCGGGGCGGCGATCGACGAGCGGTGGTCGACGCTCCGGCGGCTCAACAGCCTGGCGGCTCGGGTCCTGGCGAGGCCCTTCGTGCCGGTGGCGGACAGCACGAGCGGGCTGTTCGCGCTCCGCCGGGAGAGCTTCGAGGCCGCCGCTCCCCTCGATCCGGTCGGCTACAAGATCGGGCTCGAGCTGATGGTCAAGTGCGGCTGTCGGAGGATCCTCGAGGTCCCGATCCGCTTCCGCGACCGGGCCCGCGGCGAGACCAAGCTGGGCTGGCGTCAGCAGCTCGAGTATCTCGAGCACCTTCGGCGGCTCGCGGCCTATCGGTGGCTCGGGTGGCTCGGGCGAACCGGTCGTCGTCCCGCGGCCGGCGGCGATCGGCGGCGTCGCCGCTCCCGACCGACCCCAGGGCTTCTCACCGGTGCCGGCGGCGGAGAAGCACCGAGCCGCAACCTCGCGGCTGCGGCTCGGACCGGCAACGGGTGATTGTCCGACTCGGGGGTTGGCCCACCCTCAGTCGTTGAGGTTCTTGTTCTGCCAGTACTTGGTGCCGGCGATGTCGGCGTTGAGCATGAGGCCCTTCTCGGTCATCTGGTAGATCGCCAGACCGTTGACAAAGCCGGCCTTGGCGTCCGCGGCCGAGGTCCCGGCGGCAGCGGTCGCGCCGGCATCGGCCTGCCAGCCCTCGTTCACGAAGCTCGAGAAGGTGGTCGCGTCCTCGAACAGGAAGACCAGCTGGTACTTGCTGCCCCCGATGCCGAGGCCGACCCCGCCGGTGCCCATCTTCATGTAGGTCCGCTCGCCGCTGCTCTTCTCGACCGCGACGCCGTTCCCGCCGCCGCCCGAGACGCCGAGGGCGAGCTTGAGGTTGTCGAAGGCCGCCCAGCCGTAGGCTTTCGCGTAGAGGTCCTTGGCCTTCGGGTGCTCGGCGAAGAGCTTTGCCAGCGCTTCGTCGGCCGCCTCGTCGATCTTGGCAGCCTTCGCCTCGTGCTTGAGGCTCTTCCACTCGGGCTCGTCGGAGGAGACCTCGGATGCCGGCTCGGCGCCTGCCGATGCCTCGGTTTCCTCGGCCGCAGGGGCGGAAGCTCCGTGCCCTTCGGTCGTCGCCGTCTGGGAAGGCTCGGACTCCGTCGGGCCCTGGGGTGCGTCGCTCCCCTTCGAGCAACCGGCGGCGCTCAGCGCGACCAGAGTGGCCAAGCTCACGATCGTCAACACGATCACTCTCTTCATCGTCAACCTCCTCGGATTCGGTCGGTTATACGGATTCGTAGTGCTGGGACGAGAATGTACCACATCAGGCGCGAGCCCCGGGACGGACGCCACGGTTGGACCCGCCGCCCGAGCTCGACCGGGCTCCCGCCCATCCCGGGAGTCGAGGAGCGAACCCCCGTTGATTGGAGCCGGGCGATGTCGGCGCCTCTTCAAGCGATCACGATCAGCGTGGGGGAGGGAGCCGGCTCGTCGCTCGATCGCCGGAGGGGAGGCCGGTCCGAAGCGGCAGCCCGATCCGAGAGATCTGTCTGACACAATGGTTGCCGTCGGCACGTTCGCCGGCGGCCGAGCTCGGGAGGCGCGGATGAGACCGATGGTCATGAGGGTCCCGGACATCGTCGCGATGGCGATGGCAATGGCGGTGGCGAGCGGCTGCGCCCACCCGGCGCCGAATCGCGTCGTCGTCGGGTCGGAGCTCGTCGAGCGACAGCGGTCGTCCGTGCCGGCCTGCTTCTCGGGACCGCTCATGGACTGCGTCGGCGACCCGTCGCTGCGAACCCCGGCCGAGGTCCTCGGATCGCCCTGGCTCGAGCCCTACGAGCCCGATCTCGCGCACCGCGTCTGTCGCGGCGATCGGATGGCCCGCAAGCGCTGGCTCGAGGGCGCGCGGCGGCTCACCGGCGAGGACGACCCCCGGGCGCGGAGCTATCGCGCCTTTCTCGGTCGCTGCTCGGATCCTGGCTTCTGCGGCTGGGCGGTCGACACGGCGGGCGAAGAGGCCGAAGCGATGACGGTCAGGGTGATGCTCACCGATCATGCCTCGCAGTGGTGTGACGACGCCGGTCTCGGAGGACGAGTCGAGACGACCGCCGTCGCTCTGGGCCGGTCCCGCCCGGTCGACCGGAGGTCGACCCAGGAGATCCAGTGCGCCGGGCTCGAGCGGCTCGACGACCCGTGGGACGACCTGCTCGCGACGAGCCGGGCCGGGTGTCTCGACCTCGGTGGGTGGATAGAGCGGCACCGCGACCGTCCCGAGGAGATCGCCGCGGCGCTCGAGACCTGCGTCGAGGGCAGCGAGATCCGATATCAGGAGGCGCCGTGCCTGCGCGAGCTTGCCGCGCTCGATCGGGATCGCGCCGTCGCCCTGGTCCGGGCCCCCGGGCGCCGGGGGTGGGGCATCTCCTCGCCGGTCACCGCGTATGCGCGCACCCTGCAGCGGTTCCCCGAGCCCGGCGAGCTCGAAGCGGAGCTGCGGGACCTCGGCCTCATCTCCTCAGGGGACCCGACGACGGACAGACCGGGGAGCGGCGCGATCCTGCCGACCGAGGTGCTCGAACGGTCCCGCCGGCTCATCCGCTTCAACCCGAGCTGCTCGGATCGCTACTGCGAGCACGCACCGATGCTCTACCGGCTCATCGATCTCGTCTCCCCGGCGCTCGACGATGTCGTGCTCGCGGAGCGCTGGCCGGCCCTCGAAGAAATCGACCTCGGGACCGGGCCGAGCAAGGTCGCGACCTCGATCGGAGGGATTCCGGTCACGCTCAACCTGGCGGAGTCCGCCGCCGGCAGCTTCGACGCCGAGGCGTACGAGAGCCTTCGGACGGCGATCGAGGAGGCCCGGCGGTCGCCGCACCTGCTCACCGCCTACGCGAGGGGGCGTTCCTACCGCCTGCACATCAGGCAGCTCGGCGGCTGGTACGACCTCGAGGCGATGATCGCCGGGCTCAACGCCATCCTCGCCGACCGGGGCAGCGACCTGCGGTACGCGACCCTCGATCCGCACTGCGCACCGTGCGCGGTCGTGGTTGCCGGTCCGCGCGACGGGCTCGCCGAGGCGTCGTTCAGGGGTCTGATCGAGGTGGTCGAGCCCTTCCGGTCGCTGTGGACGTACGAGGGGTTCGACCCTCGGACGCTCAGCTCGCCCTGACGGTGCACGAGGCCTCGTCGCGCGGGCGGCGAGGCGCCTACCAGCTCTTGTGGTGCAGGATTTCCTTGATCCGCTCCTCGGTCTCCTTCTCGACGAGCACCATCTTGGTCGCCTTGGCCTTGTGGATCGCTTCGGTGAGCGAGGCCAGGTCGACCGGCTTCTCGAGAAACTCGAGGGCCCCCTCCTTGATCGCCTCGACCCCCTTTTCGACGGTCGCATAGCCGGTCAGGAGCACCACCTGGATGTCCGGGCGTCGCCGTTTGATGCGCCTCAGCGCCTCGAGCCCGTCGATCCCGGGCATCTTGAGGTCGAGCACGACCACGTCGAAGGACCCCTCGTCGACCAAGCCGAGGGCGTCCGTCCCGGAGTTGGTGGTGGAGACCTCCATGCCGCGGCTTCTCATTCGCTCGGCCAGGGTTTCGACGAACTCGACCTCGTCGTCGACGAGCAGGACCTTCTCACTCATGGCTGACCCCCGTAGTGTTGGGATTCGCAGGTTTGACGTCGAGCACGATCTCGCCGCACCGGTGGTCTTCCTCGAGGTCGCCGTCGAGGATGTTGAGCAGAGCGTCGAGACTCGGCGGTCTGCCCTCGCCCGGGGCCTCGTCGCGGTCGACCCTCGACAGGCCCTGGATGCGGATCCGTACGCCGTGCTCGGTGGGCTCGGTGACCACCGTCAGCGACCGGGGCTCGTCGGCACCCGAGATCGCGAGACCGAGGCACACACCGATCGCGTTGGCGAGCAGGAAGGGGTTCGTCCGGACCGGAGTCCCGATCTCCGGGCCGGATGCGGCGATCGTCGTCTGGGCCATCGCCGCTTTGCGCCCGTGCAGCTCGACCACCAGGGACACGAGCTCGGCTGCGTCGATCGTGCCCTGGTCCTGATCGGTGGTGTGGGCGAGCCGGTTGAGGGCGCCGACGATCCGATTGGCCTGGCGGACCTGCTCGGCGATCTTCCTGGCCTGGGTCTCGAGGCGGTCCGGATCGGCCGCTCGGCCCGACCTGATGGCCGCCGCGATGTCCTCGACCAGACCCGCCTTCTCGTTGATCACCGCCAGCTTGTTCCGGATCTCGTGGCTGGCCGAAGCCGACATCGCACCGAAGAACCGCAGGCTCTCGGCGGTCACCGACCGCCACACCGCGGCGTTGGTCTCCTTGACGTTCATGTCGCCACTACCTCCTTCAGCGCCCGCACCAGCGCCTCGATGTCGAGCGGCTTTGCCAGGTAGCGGTCGGCCTCGGCCGACCCGACCCTGAAGTCCTCTTCTGACCCGTGGCCGGTGACGAAGATGAACTTCATCTCCGGTTGGACGCTCTCGATCTCCTTCTTGAGCTGGATGCCGCTCTGTCTGGGCATTTTCACGTCGAGGACCGCGACGTCGAACCGCTCTCGACCGACCATCGCCACGGCCTCCTGCCCGGTGGTCGTCCACCGGACGTCGACCCCTCGGAAACCGAGCCGCTCGGCGAGCGTCGAGACGAGCTCCTGCTCGTCGTCAACCAGGAGCACCTTCATCGCGTATCTTCTCCCTTCGATCCTGGGCTGGTCGGGAGGCTGATCAGGAACGTCGTCCCAACGCCGACCTCGCTGTCGACCGCGATCGTCCCGCCCAGATCGGACACCAGCGAGTAGGTGATCGACAGGCCGAGACCGACCCCGCCCCGTTCGCTCTTGGTGGTGAAGAAGGGCTCGAAGACCCGGCGTCGCTGGGCTTCGGTCATTCCGCAGCCGTTGTCGGTCACCCGGATCCCGACATGGCTCGAGTCCAGGCGACCGATCCCGATCTCGATCCTGCCTCCGTCGGAGACCGCCGCGAAGGCGTTGTTGATCACGTTGAGCAGGATCTGCTGCAGCCGCCCCTTGTTGGTCGTGATCTCGCCGACATCGTCATCGATCTCGACCGCGACCTCGATCGACCGGTACTCCGCCTCCTTGCCCATGAATCCGAGCACCTCGGTGACGGTCTCTCGGAGGTCGACCGGTACCGGGGTGGTGTCGGTGTCCCTCGCGAAGTTGAGCAGCCGCCGGGTGATCGCCGAGCAGCGGTCGACCGACCCCAGGATCGAGTCGACGATGCCCATCAGCTTCGGGTCGTCGGCGTACCGGTCGCCGAAGCTGAAGAGGTCCTTCATCAGACCCGCCTTCTCCTTGATGATCGCGAGCGGGTTGTTGATCTCGTGCGCCACGCCGGCGCCGAGCCGGCCGAGCGAGGCCATCTTGTTGGTGTACTCGGTCTGGTGGAGCGCGGCGACCCGCTGGCGGTCCGCCCAGCGGATCCGCTCGACGAGCCGGGTCGTCACTCCCAGGGTCACCACCACGATGATCGACAGGCTGACCACCAGAAAACCGATGACCTGCCGTCGGGTCTCGCTCCACGGCGCCATGAGCGCGCTCTTCTGGTTGACGATCATGAGGATCAGCGGGGTGTCCGGGATATAGACGGAGCCGACGATCAGCGGCCGCCCGTCGGGTCCGGAGGTCTCGTAGACCCGGGTCGTCGAGGCATAGCTCGGCACCTCGAGGTCGAGAGGCTCGAGGACGTCGCCGTGCGAGCGGGACGACGTCTGGAGAATTCCCTCGTGGTTGACCAAGAACGCGTCGCCCTCGCCCGAGATCTCGAGGTTCGCGAGCAGCTTGTGGAGGAGTGCGACCTCGACCGAGGTCCGCAGAATGAAGAAGCTCCCGTCGGGGAGATCGCGCTTGACCGCGATCACCATGTGCGGGACGTGACGGAAGCCCGGGAAGACGTCGCTGATGTAGATACGGGTCTGTTGGACGTCCTCGAACCACTGCTCGCCGCTGTAGTCGACGCCAGACAGCGCGTACGGACCGACATAGCAGAACTGGAGGCCGGACGAGTCGATCACGCCGAGGTCGACGAAGCCGGTGAAGCTCGACTGGAGCCTCTCCAGGATCTCGGTCAACCGAGCGCAGTCGTTGAGCTGCTCGAAGCTGTTGTCGAGGACGATGAAGTCGAGGGCGGCGATCCGCTCGACCAGTGAGAACTCGACGGCGACCTTGGTGTTCGACACGACCCGAGTCGTGTTGAGGAGGATCTCCGACTCCGCGGACCGCTCGGTCACCCGGTAGTCGATGGCGGTGAGGATCACGAGGGGCGACACCGAGACGACGATCATGAGCAGCGCTGTGAGCTGCCACATCCGCCGGAGGTTGAGCGAGTAGCGTCGAGACTCGATCTCGAGATCGGGCCGCACCCAGCTCCCGGTCTGGGCCCTGTCGGCAGGGCGATGGCCGCCGGCGCCGGGATCGGTCATGGCGTCGGGTCGTCCTCGGGATCGGCTCGGCGCGAGCTCTCGCGCGCCTTCTGGTTGGCCCTGCGGAGGGTCTCGCTGAGGGCCTCGATGTCGACCGGTTTCTGGAGGTAGGCGAACGCGCCGAGCTCCATGCACGTCCGGCAGTCGTCGTCGGACCCGTGGCCGGTGAGGATGATGACCTCGATCCTCGGGTTCATCCTCTTGACCCGGCGAAGCACCTCGATGCCGTCGATACCCGGCATCTTGAGGTCGAGGATCATGACGTCGGGCTCGTCCTGGCTGACCATCCGGAGCGCCGACTCGCCGTCGTACGCGACCGCCGATCCGACGTCGCGCATCTCGAGACGTTCGGAGAGCGTCTGCACGAACTCCCGCTCGTCGTCGACGAGCAGCACTCTCGAGGGGGTCTCGAAGTCGACCTTCCGGTAGATGTCCGTCTGGTAGAACTCCTTGCCGACCACGGTGTCGACCGACCGAACCCCGTCCACCGGGCCGGCGATCTCCTTGAGCTCATCCTCGAGCCTGCCGAGCATCAGGACGTGCTTGTTGATGGTCAAGGTGACGTGCCCGTCGGCGCAGGCGACATCGACGTGGTGACCGGCCCCGGCCAGCCGCTGCTCGACCCGGGCGGCGACCAGGAAGTCCTCGGCCGCCCGGAGGGACGCGGCGGTCGGCCGCACGGCCTCGCTCCGGAGGCTCTCGACGATCAGGTCGATCGCCCGTTCCGACGGGGTCTTATCGGTGGGCAGGACGATGTCATAGAGTGACGGCTGCCAGGGGTCGTCGACCCCCCGGTGGTCCGAGACCCAGCCCGTGAGGTCCTCGTCGTGGCGACGGATCTCGCGCAGGGCTGCCTTGTCGCCGAGACCGGCGGTCGCTTGGGCGGTCTCGATCCTCGACCGGGCATCGGCGACCAGACAGACCCGGAGTACGTGGCTGACCGCGGTCGGGACCAGCACGGCGCTGAGACCGGCGATCACCAGCTTGTCGCGGACAACCGCCTCGGCGACCGCGAGCTTGAGATGGGCCACCGCCCGCTCCCGGTCCCGGGTGAAGCTGTTGAACACCGACCGTCGAGCCGAGAACGCCCTGCCGACGGCGTGCTCGGACATCCCGGAGCGTTCGGCCGCGCGGCCGACGAGCGCGTCGTCGCCGATCAATCGGAAGCCGACTCGGTCCGGCAGGGCCAGGATGATCTCGTCGGCATGGCAGAAGCTCGCGCTGACGACGGAGATGCTCGACATCACGCCTCTCCTTTCCGGGCCGGATCATCGACCGGCCGAAGCACGCTCGCCAGCGGGCACGAGCTCTCCCGACTGTTGGCGTGGGCGTCGGCGTGGACCGCCCGGACGGCCCGTTCCATGGTCGGAAAGATCCGGTCTCGCCCGATCCTCTCGATGAGATGGGTCCGTTCGAGAACCTGCAGGACCGACTCGTTGACTCCGCTGAACGAGATCTCGACACCGGAGCTCCGGATCCGGTCGACCAGCAGCGACAGTGCCTCTTCGCCCGATGCGTCGATGTCGCTGATGGCGTTGCTGACGATGATGATGTGTCGCAGCTCGCTCTTGGCCCGAAGGCGCTCGTTGATCTGGTCCTCGAGGTAGGTGGCGTTGGCGAAGAAGAGCGGGCCGTCGAAACGAACCAGATCGATGTAGATGCACTCCTCGAGGCCGTGGACGAGGGCCGACCGCATCGAGTCGTCGCCGTGGCGGGAGAGGCTCGTCACGGTCGGTCGCATGCTCTTGTAGAGGAAGACGCCCAGCGAGAGGATCACGCCGACCATGATGCCCCGGTCGAGGTGCGGCGCAAAGCCCAGGGTCGCGACAAAGGTGATGACCGAGATCGCCCCGTCGTACCACTGGGCCCGCCAGGCGTGGACGAAACCGGAGACGTTGACCAGACCGATCACCGCCATCATGATCACCGCGGCGAGCACCGACTGAGGCAGATGGTAGAGCAACGGCGTGAAGAACAGCAGCGCGATCACCACCGCCAGGCTGGTGAAGACGCTCGACAGCCCGGTCCGGGCGCCGGCCTGCAGGTTGACGGCGCTTCGCGAGAAGCTCCCGGAGGTCGGGTAGCTCAGGGCCATCGAGCCGAAGATGTTGGCGACTCCCTGGCCGATGAGCTCCTGGTTGGGGTCCACCCGCTGGCCGGTCTTGGCCGCCATCGCCTTGGCGATGGAGATCGCCTCCATGAAGCCGAGCAGCGAGATGATCACCGCCGGCATGAAGAGCTTCGACATCGCTCCGAGGTCGACCCGAGGCAGCTCGATGCCCGGCAGACCGCGTGGGATTTGTCCGACCACCGAGCCGCCCCCCATGAGCACCAGCCCGTCGGGTTCGAGCGGTCGGTTGCCCACCGAGAGCCGCCAGCGACGACCGTCGGTGGGCAGGCCGACCGGGGTGCTTCCGCGTTCGTAGAAGCCGGCGCCCGGCTCGCCGTCGGGCACCCGGTCGAAGACCAGCGAGCGAAGCTCGGTCCGGGTCTCGCCGACCCTTTCCTTGACCTCGGCCGCGTGGGCGTCGAGCAGACCGGCGAGCTGGTGCAAGGCGAGCAACCGGTTGGTGTCCACCTGCAGGTCGTGCTGGCTGGGCCCGGCGTTGAACCTGTCCAGCGGGCGTGCGCCATGACAGCGCTGGCAGAACTCGGTCGTGCCGTTGGTGATGGCGGCGGTCGTGGCGTCTCGGGTGGACCGAACCTCGTCGATCGCCTTTCGGGCGATCACTGCGCGGTTGAATGCCTCGACCCGTTCGGCGAGGTCGACCGAGCGGATGGAGTCGACCGGAGCTGTTTGGTTGTTCTCGTAGCCGATGATGGCCGACAGCGCCGTCGTGATGACGACGGCGATCAGGACGTTGGGGAGCCTCGGGTTGAGCTTGCGCAGGCCGTACATGATCGCGAACGCGGCGACGGCCATCAGGAGGGTCGGGACGTGGGTCCAGTCCGAAGCCGCCGACACGACCCGCGCCACGGTCTCGTAGTGGTGCTCCCCGCTCTCGACCGACACGCCGAAGATCTTGCTGAGCTGCGAGGTCGCGATGATCAGCGCCGCGGCGTTGGTGAAACCGTTGACCACCGGGTGGGAGAGGAAGTTCACCACGACGCCGAGCCGGAGCGCACCGACCGCGAACTGGAAGCCGCCCACCATGAGGGCGAGCAGGATCGCGTACCCGATGAAGCCCTGCGACCCGACCGTGGCCATGGGCTCGAGGGCGGCCGAGGTCATCAGCGACACCACCGCGACGGGACCGGTCGCGAGCTGGCGGCTCGAGCCGAACAGCGCCGCCAGCATCGGCGGCAGGAACGAGGCGTACAGGCCATAGTGCGCGGGAAGACCGGCGAGCTGTGCGTAGGCCATGCTCTGCGGGATCAGGACGAGCGCGACGGTCAGACCGGCGATCAGATCGATCTTGAGGTCAGGCCAGCCGTAACCGCGAAACCAGGAGAGGAATGGCAGGGCGTGTTTGATCAGGGACACCGTCTACTCCGTCCGGTTGGTGCGGCGGGCCACCAGCCCGCGGCACGCCTCGAGGATCTCGGGGAACATCACCCCGGGCTCGTACAGGGCGCAGTCCCTCAGCCGAACGAGGCCGTCGACCATGTTGAAGATCAAGAGGGCCATCCGGCGGGGCGCCACGCTCGGTCGGATCGAGCCGTCCTCCTGGCCCTTGGTCAGCGCCGCCTCGAACACCCCGACCAGACAGTTGAAGATCTTCTCGAGCTCGGCGCGGCACTGCTCGTTCGCCCGCGCGAGCTCGTAGGCGTCGGAGCGGTGGAGGAGCAGGAAGAGCTCCACCCGGTCTTCGGCGAGATGGAGGTAGAAGGCCACCGCCTCCTCGAGCATGGCCAGGCCCGACGCCGGGCGCTGTGACTCGAGGTACCCTTTGAACGCTCCCTCGAGCTCGTGACGGACGTGGTCGAGCACCGCGAGGAAGAGATTCTCCTTGCTCCCGAAGTGGTAAAAGACGGTCCCCTCGGCGACATCGGTCATCGTCGCCAGCTCGGTGGTCGAGGTCTCCCGAAGACCCTTCGCTGCGAAGGCGTGAGTTGCAGCGTGGAGGATGGCGGTTCGCTTGGTCATCGATTCGACCCCTCCGAGCACTAACTGAGTGCTCAGTCAGGATGGTAGGACGCGGCTCGCGAGATGTCAAGTGATCGCTATTTTTTGAGACAAGGGATCGTTATCGTTCACGAGCTCTTGCGGCGCCGCAGCTGGGCCGGTCGCGTCGTCACCCCGGGGAGGCGACGCGGGGGCGGCGATCCCGATGCCGGGAGCGACGAAGCCCCCGCCCCGCGACGAGCGGGCGCTCGGTTGATTCGCGTCATTCGACGGTGAACTGGCCCCGGGACGGCGATCTCGTGAATAATGCCGTCCGTGCCGACCCCGCCGCGTCTCGTCCTCGCCCCTCGCCAGACCCACCGCTGCCGGCGCGGCCATCCCTGGGTCTTCCGTAGCGAGATCGGGCGGTGGGAGGGGGAGGCCGAGGACGGCGGTCTCGTCGACGTCGTCGATCGCGCGGGGAGGGTCGTCGGCCGGGGCTATTACTCGGCGCGCTCGCAGATCGCGGTCCGCCTGCTCGCCTTCGGCACACCGGTGATCGACGAGGGCTTCCTGCGCGGGCGCCTCGCCGCGGCGATCGCGCTGCGCGAGCGGCGGATGCCCGGACGCCCGTGCCGCCGTCTGGTCCACAGCGAGGCCGACCTGCTGCCGGGGCTGATCGTCGACCAGTATGGCGACCGGCTGGTCGTCCAGGCGACGACGGTGGGCATGGACCGTCGGTTCGACTGGTGGTGCGCCACCCTGGCCGAGATTTTCGATCCGCGACAGATCGTCGAGCGCAACGACCTGGCCGTTCGCGCGCTCGAGGGCCTGCCCGAGCGGGTCGGGGTCCGGCTGGGCCCGGACGACGCGCGGGTCCTCGTCCGGGTGGGCCGCGTCGAGCACGAGATCGACCTCCTCGACCCCCACAAGACCGGCGCCTATCTCGATCAGCAGCTCAACCACGAGGCCGCTGAGGGCTGGCTGCCGCGGCCGAATGGGGCGGTGCTGGACTGCTTCTGCCACCTCGGCGGCTTCGCTCTGCACGCCCTGGCCGCGGGGGCCGGACGGGCCGTCGCCATCGACACCGCCGCCGCTGCGGTGGCCGGCTGCCGTGCCGCGGCCGAGCGCCTCGGCATGGCGGGTCGGCTCACGGCGGTGCAGGCCGACGTGTTCGACTGGCTGCGCGGCCCGGAGGCGAGGGGTGACCGCTTCGACCTTGTCGTGCTCGACCCGCCCTCGTTCGCCCGCAACCGTGCCGGGGTTCCGGGGGCACTCCGGGGGTACCGCGACCTCCACCTGCGGGCGCTGCGCCTGCTCGCCCCGGGTGGCCGGCTCGCCACCTTCACCTGCTCGCACCACGTCACGACCGCCGACTTCCTGGCGATCGTCGCCGAGGCTGCCGCCTCGGCGGGCCGCACCCTGCGCATCGCCGCGACGCTCGGCGCCGCCCCCGACCACCCGGTGCTTGCCGCGGTGCCGGAGACCGAGTACCTGCGCGGCTGGCTGCTCGAGTCGGTGGACTGAGCGCTCGCTAGTCTCCAGGGTATGGACGGTGGGTGGAGTCGCCGGTCCGTCGCGATCAGGGATCCGCGACCCCGAAGGTGTCGCAGGCCGCGATGTCGCCCGACCGGTAGCCGGTCCGGAACCACCGGACCCGCTGCTCCGAGCTGCCGTGGGTGAAGGAGTCGGGCACCACCCGCCCGGTGGTCTCGCGCTGGATCCGGTCGTCACCGATCGCGCTCGCCGCGTTGAGCGCCTCCTCGATGTCGCCCTCCTCGATGAGGTCGCGGAAGCGGTCGGCGTTGAACGCCCAGATGCCGGCGAGGCAGTCGGCCTGGAGCTCGAGACGGACCGAGAGCGCGTTCGCCTCGACCGGGTCGACGCGGCGCTGCATGGCGGCGACCTCCTGGTTGATCCCGAGCAGGTTCTGGACGTGATGGCCGACCTCGTGGGCGATGACATAGGCCTGGGCGAAGTCTCCCGGCGCCCGGAACCGCCGCTGCAGCTCCTCGTAGAAGCTCAGGTCGATGTAGAGCTTCTGGTCGGCGGGGCAGTAGAAGGGCCCGGTGGCCGCACCGGCCATCCCGCAGGCCGACTGCACCGCCTCGGTGAACAGGACCAGCCGGGGCTCGACGTACTCGCGTCCGATCGACGCGAAGACCCCGTTCCACGTTTCTTCGGTGTCGGCGAGGACGACCGACACGAGCTCGACGAGCTCCTCCTGACCCGGCGGGGGCTGGACGGCCACCGACGACGACGGCCCGGCGACCTCGGGCAGGGTCTCGACGAGCTGCGCCGGATCGCCGCCCAGGATCAGGTAGAGCAGGGCGATCACCAGCACGCCGACCCCGCCGACGCCGCCGACCGCCGCGCCGCGGCCGACCCGCATGCCGCGCCGGTCCTCCACGTTCTGGCTCTGCCTTCGACCCTTCCAGCGCATGGCCTCCACCTCCGGGGGGTTGATCGGCGAACTCTACCGCAGATCCAGGGGCGGCGCAGCACCATCCCGGCGTGGTCGGGCCCGGCTCCGGTCGGCCAAATGGCGACCGGATCGTGGTGTGGTAGCCTCCGCGAGCTCGAGCCAGTCCTGGTGGAAGGGAGATCCCGATGAGGCCGTCTGTCATGCTGACCGTCGTTCTCGTGCTGGTCGGATGCAACGGCCAGGATGCCCGGAAGACCGCCGACGACGCGGCCACCGAGCTCCGGACGGCCCGGGAGGCTGCCGCCGCCGAGGCGCGCCGGAGCATCGCCGCTTCCGAGGAGGCGCTCACCGAGCTTCGGGGATGGATGGACGGCGCCGACAGCGCCGCGAGGGAGGAGTACGAGCAGGCGCTGGATGAGGCGCAGCAGACCCTCGACCGGGCGAAGAGCGCCTGGGACCAGGCAGGCGACGCGAGCGCCGAGACCCGGCAGCGGCTCGTCGACGAGACCGAGCGGGCGACCGACGAGGTCAGGAGGGCGACCCGCCGGGTCAAGGACCTGACCGGCGACGTCAAGGACGACTTCGTCCGCGAGGCCGACCTCGTTCTCGAGGAGATCGACGAGGAGATCGAGAGGATCGAGACCGGGCTGGCGAACCGGGGCGACCAGCTCGACGAGCAGGCGAAGAGGACCTACCGGAAGACCCTCGCGGAGCTCAGGCAGGAGCGGGACCGGACGAAGGACGCGCTCGAGAGGGCGAGGAGCGCCACCGGCGACGCCTGGCGCGACATCCGCCACGACGTCAACC
>JALOLD010000106.1 GCA_025456145.1 Thermoanaerobaculales bacterium
CGCCGGCGGCGCCGGGCTCACCCGACTGCCCGGTCGCCCGGGCGAGGGGCGACGTCGTCGCGGTCGGCCGGCAGTCGGGGACGCTGATCGTGGTCGGCGCTGTCGGGCTGCTGCGCTCGGACGACGGCGGCGCCAGCTGGCGGAGCGAGGCGCTGCCCGTGACCTGTCGCTGGCACGGCGCGGCCGAGATCGGGGGCCGGCTCCTCGTGTCGTGCGTCGACCCGGGACCGCCGTCGCGGCTCCTCGTGCTCGGCGAGGACCCGGGGGGCGGCTGGGCTGCGCCGGTCGAGGTCGAGCGGGCCGACGCGCTGCTCATCGACACCAACCTGCAGCCGCTGCCCGGGGGCGAGGCGTTGCTGCTCGCCACCCACGTCGACCGGCGGGACGACCTCGACGACGCGGTGTACGCGGTCCGCGCCTATCGATCAGCCGACGCCGGCCGGAGCTGGCAGACCGGCGCAACCG
Organism: Thermoanaerobaculales bacterium; assembly: GCA_025456145.1. GTDB lineage: Bacteria > Acidobacteriota > Thermoanaerobaculia > Thermoanaerobaculales > Sulfomarinibacteraceae > JAHECW01. The sequence continues at coordinate 466 of JALOLD010000106.1, forward strand.
TGCTCGAGAGCCGGCGCGGCGAGCGCCTCGAGGACACCCGCACGGTCGCCCTCGCCGACGGCGGGCTGCTGCTCGCGGTCGAGCTCGAGACCGCGGAGGGGGCGCCGTCGCGCCTGCTCCAGCTGCGCTCGGCGGACGGCGGCCGGTCGTGGTCGGCGCCCGAGGTCGTGTGGCGGGGGGGCGACGTCGAGCCGGGCGGCTACGTCTCGTTCGCCGACGGCGAGCTCTGGCTCGTCGCGTCCTCCGACGAGCTCGCGGGCGGCGGCTCGTACGAGCGCGCCACGATCCTCGCGCGCCGGTCTGTCGACGGGGGCCGGAGCTGGACCGATTCCGAGGTGCTGGTCGACCGCGCCGATCAGCTCAGCTTCGGCGGGCTCGTCGTGTCGCCCGACACGGTGCTCCTGCCGAGCCTGCGCTTCTGGAGCACCCCGCGGCGCACCGTGCTGGCGCTCTACCTGGTCGACCGGGCGGTCGGCGGGCCGGCGAGGTGTGCGGTCGAGGCGATGTCGAGAGGGTCCTTCGAGGACGGACCGGGGGCTCAGCCGACGATCCGCTGAAGCCGGCGCCACAGCCGGACCGGCCAGCGCCCCTCGAAGGCCGCGCGCCAACCGCGCAGCACCGCCGCCTCGGCCTCGAGCTCGGCGAGCCGCCGCCGGGCATCGTCAGCCTCGGCCTCGGTCCGTTGCCGCTCGACCTCGCGCTCGTGAACCAGCGTGCGGAGCTCGTCGCGCTCGCGATTCGTCTCACCGAGGGCGGTCGCGACCTCCTCGAGGTTGGCGCCGATCGCGGCGAGGCGGAGGTGGGTGGCGCTGAGCTCGCCGGCGAGCCGGGCGGCGGTCGAGCGCTCGTGGGCGACCTCGGTCTCGAGCCGGGCGCGCTCGCGACGCTCGAGGGCGAGGTCGTTGGCTGCCGCCTTGAGGCGGTCCTCGAGCCGGGCCAGCGGCAGCGTCCGCAGGACCTCCGGGTCGGTCGGCCGCTGCGATCGCAGCCACCCGAGATCTCCCTCGATCGCCTCGCGGTCACGGCCGGTGACCAGGGCGAGGAGCTCGGCCTCGGCCGGGTAGAGCCGGTCGAGCAGGGCGGCGGCCGGGAGCTCGGTCAGCGTACCGAGCTCGACCGTGACCTCGTCGACGCCGAGGGCCGGGTCCCACGGGTGGATGCCGCCGTCGCCGACCAGCTTCCTCGCCAGCAGCCACAGCCCGCGCACCGCGACGAGGTCGGCGTCGACCACCGGCTCGGCGAGCCACTCGCGGTCGACAAAGGCGAGGTCGTCTCCGCTGACGACGAAGTTCGCCGGGTTGAGGTCGAGGTGGTCGGCCGGCAGGACCTCGCGGGCCGTCCCGTCGAGGTAGGGGTGGCGGGTCGCCACCGCCTCGGCCGGCCGGCGCGCCCGGTCGACGAACCGGCACCACGGTGCGAGGGCGGAGGCGAGGGCGCCGGCGTCGCGCCGCCGCGCCGCCGCCACCGCGAGGTCGTGGATCGTCTCGCCGACGATGAAGACCTCGTCCTTGGCCGGCCGCTGGACCAGCCAGGCCTCGCGTCGCGGCTCGTCGAGCCGGCCCGGCCCGACCGCGCGGATCCGGCGGCCGGTGACCCCGCCCTCGACGACCTGGTGGCGGATGAAGCGCCGCCGCCTCGACCCGCCGAACAGCCAGGCCAGGGTGGCCGGATCGGGCTCGGCGCCGTGGGCGGGAGGCCCCGCCGAGGCGAGCACGAGGAACGAGCTCGCGAGCTCGCGCCCGAGCCCGGCTTCGAGGACCGTCCGGTGGGCGAGGCGGTGGTCGCAGAGCGGACCGGGGGCGCCGTCCCGCGCGACCGGCTCGCCGACCAGGTGGTCGATGAAGGCCGGCGCGTCGGGCTCGAGGTAGGCGTGGTCGGGGATGACGACGGTCGGCGTCTTGTAGTCGGGGAAGGGGTAGAGCCAGCGCTGGTGGTCGAGCCCGCAGCCCTCGAGCAGTGCGGCGAGCCGGCGGCGGGAGTGGGTTCGGACACCGCCCTCGGGGTAGCCTTCGATCCCCGACCAGGGCCGCCCCAGGTGGTCCTCGTCCTGGCCGAGCAGGTACTTCAGACCGAGCTGGTTCTCGATCGCGACGACCAGCGAGCCGCCGGGCCGCAGCTGCTCGGCGGCCCGGGCGAGGAAGGTCGCCGGGTCGACCGGGTCGTCGCCGGTCCCGGCGTACTCGAGGACGCCGATCAGGAGCACGAGGTCGAAGCCGTCGTCGTCGGTGAAGCTCGAGAGCGCGCCGCACACGATCTCGACGGTGTCGAGGTCGCGGCAGCGCGCCGCCGCCGCCCGGGCCCGGGCCGGCGATCCCTCGAGGGCGACGACCCGGGCCCCGGTCTCGCCGAGGTAGCGGGCGATCGCGCCGCACCCGGCGCCGATCTCGAGCACCCGGTGCCGCCCGTCGATGGACAGCGGGCGGAGCAGGCTCGAGCGCTCGCGGGCGAGGTGGTAGCGGGTCGGCCAGTCGTCGATCCGCGCCGCCAGCTCGTCGGACAGCGAGCTCAGGTCCGAGACCGAGGCGAGGATCTCGAGGAGCCGCCCCTCGGCGCCGTCGGCGTAGTCGACGGTCCGGTCGAGGAAGCGGATCCCGGCGTCTGGCCCGCGGCTCATCGGCCCTCAGTATAGCGGCGCGTGTACCGGCGTGGTGCGAGCCGCCAGGTCCGCGGGTTCGCCCCGATGAACAGACCGCGCGGGCGCTCGTCGACGAGGGCCCGGTGGACCGGGTGGTCGACCGGCGTCGGGAGGCCGGCGGCGTCGAGACCCGGTCCGGTCCCCGCGAGATCGGCGCGGAGGTCGGCGAGGCGGTAGTGGACGCCGAGGCGGCGCCAGGCGGCGCCCTCCTCGCGGCTCGCCTCGAAGATCGCCTCGGGGTCGCAGGTCGGGACGACCCGCCGGACCGCGGCGGCCAGGCAGGGCAGGATGAGCAGCCCCTGATCGGTCGCCTGGCGCTGCCAGACGAGGTCGGCGAGTCGGCCGTCGGCCGGCAGGGGGAAGGCCTCCCAGACCGCTCGGGCGAGGGCCGCGTTGGCGAGGTCGAAGACCACCCCGTCGTGGCCCGCACGCCAGCGCCGGGTCTCCTGGGTGAAGCCGGGGTCGACCGGCAGCCCGCCGTCCTCGACCTGGGTCGTGATGCCGCCCTGGACCGCGGCCGGCGCGCGTTCGTCGTCGAACGGGGCGACCAGCCGGGCGAGCCACGCCGGGTCGGCGGGGATCGCGTCCGGCGCGACGAAGACGAGGACCCGGCCGCGCGCCGCGGCGGCGCCGGCGTTGAGGGCGGCGCCGGTCCGCCCGGCCGGGCCGTCGACGGAGACCACCCGGAGGCCCTCGGCGCGCCACGCCTCGAGCGCCTCGGCCGGGCTGCCGCGGTCGACGGCGATGACCTCTCGCGCGCGGTCGAGCTGCTGGGCGGCGAGGCCGTCGAGCAGCCCCCGTCCGATCCCGGCCGTGGCCGAGGTCGGGACGACCACCGAGACCTCCGGGGCGTCGCCCTCGCCCGGCGGATCGATGGCGAGGGTCGCGAGCCGGGGGCGCCGCGGGCCGGTCTCGACGAGCTCGGCGTGGGCCGAGCGCAGGCCCTCGCCGATCGCGTCCCAGTCATACCTCGCCTCGACCAGGGCGCGGCCCCGCCGGCCGACCGCCTCGAGCTCGTCGTCGGGTGCGGCGAGCAGCGAGACGACCGCGTCCGCGATCGCCGCGGGCCGGTCGGCGATCGCGATCTCGGGCGGATCGGACAGCTCGAGACCCTCGACGCCGATGGTCGTCGAGACCACCGGCAGACCGCAGGCGAGGGCCTCGAGGATCTTGAGCCGGGTGCCCGAGCCGGCGCGGAGCGGGACGACCAGCGCCCGGTGGGCGCGGTAGAGCGATCCGACCTCCTCGACCTCGCCGACGACCGTCACTCCGTCGCGACCGTCGGCGGCGAGCACGCCGGCCGGCGGCCGGGCGCCGGCGACGGTCAGGGTGGCGTCGGGTCGCCGCCGCCGGATCGCCGGCCAGACCTCGGCGAGGAGGTGCTCGAAGGCGTCGAGGTTGGGCAGATGGGGGAAGGAGCCGAGGAAGAGCACGCCGTGCCGGCCGGCCGCCGGCCCCGGCCGGTAGGTCGCGGTGTCGACCCCGTTGGCGACCACCCGGAGGTGGCCCGGGTCGGCGAGACGAGCCGCGAGCCGCGCGCGGTCGTGGCCGGACATGCAGTGGACCTGGTCGGCGGCGGCGCAGGCGAGGGTCTCGAAGCGCTCCTGGCGGCGGCCGTCGAGCGGACGGCTGCCGAGCCGCGCCCCGGCGGCGAAGCGCCGGTCGATGGCGAGGGCGCGCTGGCGGGCCTGGGTCGCGAAGCCCAGGTCGTGCTCGACCAGCACGGTCCGTGCGGCGTCGCGGCGCCGGACCAGCGACCCGAGCTCGGCGAACTCGAGCTGGACGGTGTCGATGAGGTGGGCGTCGACCAGCGCCTCCACCCTCTCGGTCAGCCCGGGGTCGGCGAACCGCGCCGCGGCCGGCGGCAGCAGCCCCCAGGGGTCGGCCTGGGGATCGGGTCCGGCCGGCACGCGGTGGAAGAGCACCCGCTCGCAGACGCCGCCGAAGGCCCGCCGATGGCCGGGGTCGTCGGTCGCCTCGCCGAGCACCAGCAGCGAGACCTCGGCCCAGGCGGCCATACGGCGGATCAGGCTCGAGATCCTGACCGCGGCGCCGTGGATCGGCGGATGGATCGGCAACGGGCTGACGATGAGGATGCGCGGCCGGCGATCGGGACGGTCGGGGTGGCGCGGCAGCCCGCGCTCCCGGGACGGCGCCGGCAGCAGACGGCGCCAGGCCGGCCACGTCGCGAGGGCCAGGCGACCGAGGAGCCGTCGCACGGCCGCTCAGCCGGCGGTCACGGCCGGCCCTCGACGGTCAGCTCCGAGCTCTCGGCGATCTGGGCGGTGAGGGTGGTCGGCGGCTTGCCCTCGATGTCGCGCACCCGGCGGGTCGCCCAGCGGCCGCTGGCCCCGAGCTGGAGCTCGCAGCCGGTGACGTCGACCTGGCTCGCCAGGCTCGACTCGAGGCCGGTGGCGCGGACCCGGCACGGTGTCGCGAGCCGCACCCGAACCGAGGAGTCGGCCTGGACGGCGAGCTCCACCGCCGGCCGTCCGAGCTCGCTCAGATCGAGCTCGACCTCGCTCGAGACGACCTTGAACGCGCCGAGGGCCTTGACGCCGCCGAGCGTGGCGAAGACGCCGTCGAGCTCGACCTCGAGCGACGAGGCGCGGTCGACCACCACCTCGCCGCCGCGGGCGCGCAGGTTGACCTTGCCGTCGATCCCGCGCAGCTCGGCCGACGAGTCCTCCTGGAGGTTGAGCTGGACATCGCCCCGGTGGTCGACGAGGTCGACGATCGCGCCGTCCCGGGCGACTCCGGTCAGCGATCCCGAGCCGTCGTCGACCGCCAGCGAGCCGCCGGTGAGGTCGACCGTCGCCAGGCCTTCGCACGCCGACGCCGTGACGTGGCTCGCGACCGCCTTGAGGCTGAGGTTTTGGAAGCGGGCGCCGCGCAGGTCGGCGCTCGAGTCGGTGAGGACGATCGACCCCGAGCCGCCGCCGTCGAGAATCTGGAGGCC
>JALOLD010000007.1 GCA_025456145.1 Thermoanaerobaculales bacterium
TCGACCGACACCGACGGCTGGCAGACGATCACCGCCGATCTCGCGAGCTGGGGCGCCGCGGGCAGCGTCATCGGCGAGACCGAGGTGTGGATCGCCCTCGTCTACCAGTCCGATCACAACGGTCTGTTCGAGGGGGCCCACATCGACCGGGTCCGTCTCGAGGTCGACCTCGGGGCGACCGGCGACGAGGGCCGTACCTATACCACCGACGAGGACTTCGACGAGGGGACGATGATCGGCGTCGAGAGCGGATCGGACCGCCTCGAGCTGAGCGACGCCTGGGACGCTCTGCCCTACCTGTGGGTGCCGAACACTTCGAGCGCGACGGTCTCCAAGGTCGACGCGGTGAGCGGCGACGAGCTCGCCCGCTACCGCACCGGGCCGACCCTCGAGGCAGCTCCCGCGGTCGCCGCCGTCGACCTCGAGGGCTCGTGCTGGGTCGGCAACCGCGGCGCCGGGACGGTGGTCAAGATCGGGCTCGCCGAGAACGGCGGCTGCCGCGACCGCGACGGCGACGGTGAGATCTCGACCTCGACCGACCGCAACGGCGACGGCGACATCGGCGGCTCGGAGCTGCTCGCCTGGGGCGACGACGAGTGCGTGCTCGTCGAGGTGTCGCTGGTCGAGGGCGCGGAGGGGACCCACGTCCCCGGCGAGGAGCACGAGGACTACGAGGCGAACGGGCTGCGCGCGGCGGCGGTCGACGAGGCCGGCGATCTCTGGACGGGGGTGTATGACAGCCTGATGCTCTACCGGCTCGACGGCGACAGCGGCGCAGTGCTCGAGACCATCGACCTCGCAGACGACGCCACCTACCCGACCGGAGCGGTGGTCGACCCCGACGGCACCCTGTGGCTGTCGAGCTGGCCCGACCAGTGGGTGCTCGGCGTCGAGACCGCGACCGGCGACCGCCAGCGTGTCGATCTCAGTCACGGCAGCGGCGCGGTCGCGGTCGACGATGCCGACGGTCTGTTCGTCACCGGTCTCGAGAGCCAGGTGTTCAGCAAGATCGACACCTCGACCGGCGAGGTGGCGTGGACCGTGGCCGCCGGCTATCTCGCCAACGGGATCGCCACCACCGAGGACGGCCGGGTGTGGGTCGCGGCGGCCGGCGACGGCACGGTCAGCCGCTACAACCGGGACGGCGTCCTGACCCGCTGGGTCAACGTGCCCAACGCCCCGAACGGGCTCGCGGTCGACCAGGACGGCAAGGTCTGGGTGATCGGCGCCTTGACCGACGTCATCTTCCGTCTCGACCCGAACGCCGTGGTCTCCGATCTCTCCAAGGAGCTGGTCGGCGCCGGCGGCCACGCGGCGACCGGCGACCTCACCGGGATCGTCGCCCGCAACCTGACGACGCGCTTCGGCACCTGGACGGTGGTCCACGACAGCGAGGTCGCCGGCACCCCCTGGGGTCGACTGTCGTGGCAGGCGACGGCCCCGGTCGGGACCTCGGTCCGGGTGCGGGCGCGCAGCTCCGAGGACGGCGAGAGCTGGTCGGTCTGGGAGCCGGCGGCGAACGGCGTCGACCTGACGGCCACGCCGGCCGGTCGCTACATCGAGATCGAGGCCGCGCTCCAACAGGCCTCGGGCACCGACCTGCCGAGGCTCGACGAGCTCACGGTGATCCCGGTCGCGGTGGTCGCCCAGCCCGAGGCGGACTTCTCCTGGTCGCCGGCGGCGCCCACCGCAGGGTCGCCGGTGCTCTTCACCGATACCTCGACCGGCGAGCCGATCGAGTGGTTGTGGGACTTCGGCGACGGCGGGCAGAGCGCACAGGCCGATCCGAGCCACACCTACTCGCAGGCGGGGAGCTTCCAGGTCAGCCTGACAGCCGCCAACTCGGTAGGATCGGACACCGTCGTCAAGACAGTCGAGGTCGGGCCCGCGTCGGGCTGCACGGTGACCTGCTCGGCGACCGTGGCACAGACCGCGACCCTCGGCGAGGCGGTCCCCTTCACCGGTGCGGCGACCCCATCGGGCTGTACCGGTGCGGTCGCTTACGCCTGGTCCTTCGGCGACGGCACGACCAGCGTCGCGCAGAACCCGAGCCACACCTACGGCTCGATCGGCACCCTGCGCTGGGGGCTGACCGTCACCGTCGACGATGCGAGCTGCACCTCCTCCGGCGACATCACGGTCTCGGGCGACGGGCCGGCCGATTGCAGCCACACCGCCTGGGTCCCGGTGGTCAGCCGGGCGAACGGCGCCAACGGCAGCGTCTGGCGGTCCGATGTCGGGCTGCTCGGCGCCGACCCCGACGGCGCCGCGGTCGAGCTCCGGCTCCACCGCGAGGGCGGCGTGGCGAGCCGTCCGGTCACCGTGGTCAACGGCGCGATGGTCAGCCTGGTCGACGTCGTCGACTGGATCGACCCCGGCTCGACCGGGTCGGGGGCCCTCGAGGTCTGCGCCGACGGCGAGGTCGTCGTCGACTCGCGGACCTACAACCGGCTCGCCGCCGACCACGCCTGCACCCCGGGCGGGACCTTCGGCCAGTACCTGGCCGGCGCCGCCGCCGATGCCGGGCTCGCCGCCGGCGAGTCGGCGCGGCTCGGCCTGCTCCGCGAGTCCGCCGCCTTCAGGACCAACATCGGCGTGGTCAACGCCGGCGCCGAGGCCGCGGTCGTCCGGATCGAGCTCTTCGACGCGACCGGCGCCGAGCTCGCCGAATTCGAGCTCGGGCTCGAGCCGGGCCGGTGGCGCCAGGAGAACCGGCCCTTCGCCACCCGGGCGGGCCGCGAGGATCTCGACGCCGCGTCGGCGCGGGTCACCGTGGTCAGCGGCGCGGGGGTCGTCGCCTACGCCTCGGTGGTCGACAACCGGACCAACGACGCGACGACGATCCCGATGCGCTGAGCCGGCTGGTCGACGACGATTTTAGATTAAATATAGACATCGTATTGGGCGAATTCGGCAGATAGGCGCGAGCGTTGATGATTTACCAAATCCCGATGGGAGCATGGACCTGGAATATTAGAAAAATACGAGACAGTTGGCCGAGTGAGAAACAACGGGGCCAGCCGCTGGCCACTATCTGGAGGAAAAGATGAGCCGACTGTCTGGAATCTGTTTCGCTGCCCTGATCGTGGTGCTCGCGTCGCTCCCGGTCGACGCCGCCGCGCCGCTTAACGCGGTCGCGCTGGCCGACTCGCCGGAGGGGAACATGGGAGGCGCCCGGGTGAGGGTGCTCCACGCCTCGCCGGATGCGCCGAGCGTCGATGTCTGGGTGGACGGCGCCAAGGTGTTCTCCGACGTCGAGTTCGAGGAGGCCACGTCGTTCGTCGAGGTCCCGGCCGGGACCTACAATGTGCAGGTGGTCCCGGCGGGTCTGACCGAGCCGGTGGTGATCGAGGCCGATCTCGAGCTCATGGCGGCGACCGACTACACCGTGGTCGCCACCGACGTGCTCGCGGAGATCACGCCGGTCATCCTCACCGCCGACGGTTCGACGCCGGCTCCGGGCAACGGGTGGGTCCGCTTCCTGCACGCCTCTCCGGATGCCCCCGCGGTCGACATCGCGGTCGCCGACGGCGGACCGGTCCTCTTCGGCAACGTGGCGTTCCAGGACAGCGCCTCGTACCTGCCGGTCCCCGCCGGGACCTATGACCTCGAGGCCCGGCTCGCCGGCACCAGCACGGTCGTGCTCGGTCTCCGGGCGACGGTGGCGGACGGCGGCGTCGTGACCGCCGTCGCGACCGGTCTCGCCGCCGACATCGGCGTGCTCGAGAACTTCTACTTCGTTCCCGCCGCGGCGCGGGCCGACGGGGTGGGCGACTCGTTCTTCGTGACCGACGTCGACGTCAACAACGCCGGCCTCGCCACCGCGTCCTACCAGGTCCTGTGGCTGCCCCGCGACACCGACAACTCGAGCCCGACAGCGAGCGCCGTGGTCAACGTGGCCTCGGGTCGCACCGCGCGCTGGGAGGACGTGCTCGGCACCGTCTTCGGGGTTCCGGACGGCACCGATGCCCTCGGCGCGCTCGCCTTCGTCTCGGACCGCAAGGATCTCAAGCTCTTCTCGCGCACCTTCAACCGCAGCCAGGAGGGGACTTTCGGTCAGGCCATGCCGGGGCTCGCGAGCGCCGACCTGATCCCCGCCAACACCACCAAGCGGATCCTCTTCTTCACCGAGAACGCCGACTACCGGTCGAACATCGGAATCCTCAACGGCACCGGTTCGCCGATGACCGTCAAGTGGCAGCGATTCACCGCCGACGGCACGATGGTCGACGAGTCGGCCGCCGATCTGCCGGCCTGGGGCAACGTCCAGCTCAACCAGGTGTTCGGCGGCGAGGCGCCGGTCGCCGGCGGCTACATCGACGTCTGGACCGAGGCCGAGGGTGCGGCCTTCGCAGCCTACGGCTCGGTTCTCGACGAGACGACATCCGACCCGACCACGGTGCTGCCGCAGTAGCCGCGCCGCACCGCACCTTTCGATCCTGCGGGGAGGGGGCTTCGGCCCCCTCCCTCGTTTCACCCCGGGCGCCGGAGCACGATCAGGCTCAGGTCGTCGTCGAGCCGGGTCAGATCGTGGAGCCCGGCGACGGCTCGGCGCACGATCTCGAGCACGCGCGCCGGTCGGCCATCGCTCGCCGCGAGCAGGTTGGCCACCCGCTCGACCCCGAGCTGGCCTCCGTCGCGACCCCGGAGCTCGAAGAGGCCGTCGGTGCAGATCAGCAGCGTTTCACCGGCCTCGAGAGCGAAGCGGGAGGCGGCCGGCTCGATCTCGGGCAGCAGCGCGAGCGGGACCGACGTCGCCTCGATCCGCTCGACCGCGCCGTCGGCGCGACGCAGGAGCACCGGCGGGTGTCCCGCCGACAGGTAGTCGACCTCACGGCTCGGATCGATTCGGAGAAAGACCCCCGTCGCGTACAGGCATCCCGGGTCGAGCGGGTTTCGCAGCTCGAGGAATCGCCTCTCCACCGACCGGGCGATCTCGGTCAGCGGAAGGTCGGGATCGGTTTCGGAGAGGATGAGCTTGATCACCACCGCCGCGAAGCCGGCGCGGACGCCGTGGCCCGACACATCGAGCAGCCAGACGACCAGCCCACCGCTTCCGGTCGCCTGCCAGCCGAAGAGATCGCCGGAGAGGTGGCAGTAGGACTCGAGCATCGCCGCGGCCGCGACCGGCGAGCCCGACGGGAGCTCGCGCGGTAGCAGGTGGTACTGGACGAGGTGGCCGAGGCGGAGCGCCGGGTCCATCCCCGGGAAGAGATGGGGCCGGTAGAGAAAGGTCATCACGCCGTCCGAGCGGGATCGCAGCTCGCCGGGGTCGCCGGGGTCGCCGAAACCGACCCGGGGCTCGGCGCTCGCCCCGGCGACGATTTCGACGAGCGCATCCTCGAGGCTCCGACCGCCGACCGGTCGGTCGAGGAGGAAGCTCTGTCCGAGGCTGTCGAGGAGACGACGGACCACGGGCTGAGTGGCGTCGGCGGTCATCGTTGCCAGTCTACCGGTCGTTTCGCCGGGAGTCGTCACCAGAGCTGGATCGGCGCGATGGTGAAGCACAGGACGAAGATGGCGATGGCGACCCAGCCGACGATCAACCGACCGCGGTCGAGGGGCTCGCGCTCTCCCGGGATCGGTGGGTGCTCCGGGCCGACCAGGACGAGGATCGCCGCCCACAGCGCCCAGCCCGGCCAAAAGGCGATCATCACGACGAACAGGGCGAGCAGGCGCTTCGCCCACCGCCGTTGGCGGGCGCCGAACAGGGCGTAGGCGATGTGCCCGCCGTCGAGCTGGAAGAAGGGCAGCAGGTTCAACGCGGTGACGAGCAGGCCCCACCAGGCGGCCCACGCCACCGGGTGGAGCATGATGTCCTCGGTGCCGGTCAGACCGGGGAAGTACAGCCACCGGGCGGTCAGCTGGAAGAGCAGGGGCTCGGCGAAGTACACCAGGGGCGCGTCGCCACCGAAGTCGCGCACCTCGGACATCGCGAGCCCCGCGAGGAGGACCGGAATGGTCACGACGAAGCCGGCGATCGGCCCCCAGGCGCCGATGTCGAGGAGCTGGGCGCGGCTGGTGATCGGCTGCCGGATCCGCATCACCGCGCCGAGGGTGCCCGGGCTGAACCACGCCGGCACCGGCATCGGCAGGAAGTAGGGGAGCGAGGCGCGCAGGCGGTGGCGGCGGGCGGCGACGTAGTGGCCCATCTCGTGGGCGAGCAGGATGGCGAGCAACGGCACGGAGAACTTGAGGCCCTCGGCGAGAAAGACCGGGTGGACGATCCAGCGCCGCCAGCCGAGGGCCGCGAGCTCGACCGGAACCCAGCCGTAGAAGAGCCCGCCCATCACGGTCGAGGTCGCGAGGGTCAGCAGCAGGAGCGCCCCGTGCAGCCACCAGCGCGGGCTCGGCTCGCCGGCGCCAGACTGAAAGGCCCCGACGGTAAAGCCGCCGGGGCCGATGGGGTCGGACGCTCCGTTCGGGCGCACGGTCAGCCCATGTTGCGCAGGCTCTTGCCGGGCTTGAAGCGGATGGTCTTGCCGGGCGGAATCTCGACCTCGCGACCGGTCTTCGGGTTGCGGCCGATCCCGCGCTTGCGGTCCTTGACCTGGAACACCCCGAAGCCGCGGAGCTCGATCCGGTCGCCTCGCAGGAGCGCCTCCTTCATGCCCTCGAAGAGGGCGTTGACGGCGTCGGTGGCCTTCGGCTTCGGAAGGTCCGTGGCCCCCATCACCCGTTCGACGAGATCCGACTTGATCATTCGCTCCTCCTTCACCGCGGCAGGAACTGCAAAGTTACCTGGAAGCTCAACCTGTGTCAAGGGTTAGCATCCGCGAACCGAACGACGAACGCCCTCCCGCCGGTTGGCGGGAGGGCGTTGGGCTCGACCTGTCAGGACGGTCAGAACGGTCAGAACGGCACGTCGTCGACGTCGTCCGGGAAGCCGTTGCCCGGCCCGGGGTCGCGCGAGCTGCCGCCGCCGTGGTCGCCCGCGGGACGGCCGCCGAGCAGCTCCATCTCCTGGATGTGGATCTCGGTGAAGTACTTCTTCTGACCGGGCTCCGGCTCCCAGGATCGGGTCCGGATCTGGCCCTCGACGTAGAGCTGCTTGCCCTTGGTCACGTACTGCTCGACGACATCGGCGAGCTTGCCCCAGGCGACGAGGTTGTGCCACTCGGTCCTCGGGTTGCCGTGCTCGTCCTTGGACCGGCGGTCGGTCGTGGCGAGGGAGAAGGTGGCCAGCCGGGTACCGCTCGGCAGCGACTTGATCTCCGGGTCGCGGCCGACGTTGCCGACAAGAATGACCTTGTTGATGCCCATGGGATGCTCCTTCCCTCGTGGACGGGGTTCGAGCAGTCTACCGTCGCCCGCCGGCGGTGACAAGGCCGCGCTCCCCCTGCGCCCCATTTCGGCCATACTCGGGTGCTACCCTGACCGGCGATGGGCCAGGAGCGGCGCCTGCTGCGGCACGCCTCGCGGATGGCGGTGGTCACCCTGCTGTGCAGGATCACCGGCTACGTCCGCGACAAGGCGTTGTACTCGGTACTCGGCACGGGCTTCCTCTACGACGCCTACCGCACCGCCAACCGGATCCCCAACGCCTTCCGCGGCCTGTTCGCGGAGGGCACGCTCCACGCGGCCTTCGTGCCGACCCTGTCCCAGCTCGTGTCGTGCGACGACGACCGGGCCGAGGCCCGCGAGCTCTTCCGCGGCCTGCTCGCGGTGATGGTGCTGATCGTCGGTGCGGTGGTCGCGCTCGGGATCCTCCTCTCGCCGTGGCTGGTCAGGCTGTTCGCCGAGGGCTTCGTCACGGTGCCGGGCAAGCTCGAGGTCACGGTCCTGATGAACCGGATCATGTTCCCCTACCTCCTGCTGGTCACGGTGGCGGCGCTCTTCCAGGCGGTGCTCAACAGCCACGAGCGCTTCCTGCTCGCCGCCTCGACGCCGCTGCTGTTCAACCTCGTGCTCGCGGCGGCGGCGTGGCTCGCGGTGCCCAGGCTCGAGGACCCGACGCTGGTGCTCGCCGGCGCGGTGCTGGTCGGCGGGTTGCTCCAGGCGGCGGTCCAGGCGCCGGCGGTGCGTCGGCTCGGCTTCGCGATCACCCCAATGGTCGCCGCGATCCGGACGCCGGGGGTCGGTCGGGTGCTGCGGCTGATGCTGCCCGGCATCCCGGTGCTCGGCATCAACCAGATCAACCAGCTCATCTCGAACCGCTTCGCCTCGTTCATCGACGGCGGGGTGAGCGTCACCTACGGCGCCTACCGGGTGACCGAGCTGGTGTTCGGCGCAATCGTGGTCCAGATGACGACGGTGCTGCTGCCCCTGATGTCGAGGGAGCTGCGCGAGGACCCGGAGCAGGCGTCGGGCACGCTGCTCGGCACGGTCAGCATGGTGAGCTTCGTGACCCTGCCGGCGGCGGTCGTCATGGCGGTCCTCTCCCGGCCGATCATCGGCCTGCTGTTCGGCGGCGGCCGGTTCACCGCCGAGGCGGTGGCGATCACCGGCGCGACCCTGACCGCCTACGCCTTCTCGCTCGTCGGGACCGGGCACGTCAAGGTCATGGCGAGCGCCTTTTTCGCCCAGAAGAACACCACCACCCCGATGTGGGGCAGCCTGGTCGCCCTGGTCGTCTTCACGGTGCTGTGCTGGCGTCTGGTCGGGCCGCTCGGCGCGCCCGGTCTCGGGTGGGCCAACACCGTCGCGATGGCCACCTTCGGGCTCTTCCTCACGGCGCTGTACCTGCGGCGCTTCGGGGCCGACCGGAAGGCGGCCGGAACGGCGGCGATCGCTATCGGCCGCCAGGTCCTGGTTGCGGCGGTCGTCGGGGTCGCCCTGCTCAGGCTCCGCCCCTGGCTCGGGAGCATCGACCACACGAGCCTCGACGGCGCGCTCCGGATGGCCGCCGCGCTCGGGTCGACGGGGCTCGCCTATGCTGCCGGCGTCACCCTGCTCGGTGGCCGGGAGATCAGGGAGCTGCTCGCCGCGGTCCGCAGCGGGGGCGATCGGTGAGGCTCGTCATCCAGCGGGTCTCGCGGGCGGCGGTTCGGGTCGACGGCGAGACGGTGGGCGCGATCGGCGCCGGTCTGCTCGTGCTGGTCGGGCTCGAGACGACCGACGGCGAGACCGAGCTCGAGCGGGCGGCGCATCGGCTGGCGACCCTCAGGGTCTTCGACGACGCCCAGGGCAGGATGAACCGCGGCCTCGACGAGGTCGGCGGGGCGATCCTCGCGGTGTCGCAGTTCACCCTGGCGGGCTCGATCCGCAAGGGCCGCCGGCCGAGCTTCGACGGTGCGATGGCCGGCGCCGACGCCGAGCCGCTCTTCGACCGTCTCGTCGAGATGCTGCGGGCGGGGGGGATCGCCGTCGAGACCGGGACCTTCGGCGCGATGATGGAGGTCGAGCTGGTCAACGACGGCCCGGTGACCCTGATCTGGGAGAGCCGGGACGACCGGCCTTCACGAATGATGAATGATGATTGATGAATGAGATCGCGACTGCTCAGAGAGCGCCGCGGACGGCGTCGGCGCCATCAATCACCAGGGCTCACTTCCGCTTGTCCTCGGCGAAGGCCTGCCAGAACTCGGCGGCCTGCTCGAGGTGCTCGACGGCGGCCTTCATCTGGTCGTCCCCTTCGAGGGCGACCCGGTAGCCCTCGTTGAGGCCGAGCGTCGCGTTGACGACCTCGGTCCGGATGCTCCGGCGGATGTCCGCCACCTCGATCTCATCCTCGCGCAGGCTCTCGATGACCCCCGGCTCGAGGATCTCCTCCTCGACGACCCAGGTGAAGAAGTCGTCGAGCGCCTCGTCGTCGACCCGGTAGCTCTCGCCGAGCTCGCGGTACGACTCCTCCGGGACGTCGGCCAGGATCTTCACGGCGTATTTGAAGAAGGCCGAGACCGAGAACAAGCGGACCATCGACTCCGAGAGGGTCCGGTTGGTGACCACGACGTCGGGCGTGATCCCGCCCCCGCCGAGCACCGTCCGGCCGGCGTCGGTCTCGTAGATCTCGGTGCTCGAGCCGTCGTTGCCGTTGCGGTGGGTGACATAGTCGATAAAGGACTCGTAGTCGCGCTGGATGCAGCGTCCGGACGGCGTGTAGTAGCGGGCGGTGGTCAGGGCAAGCCCGGTGTCGCGGACCGTGAACACCGTCTGGACGAGGCCCTTGCCCCAGGTGACCTCGCCGAGGACGACGCCGCGATCGTGATCCTGGACGGCGCCGGCGACGATCTCCGATGCCGAGGCCGAGCCCTCGTTGACCAGGATGACGAGCGGGCCGTCGAAGCCGCCGGGGTTGCCCGGCGCGCGGAAGACCGAGTTGTTCTCGGGGGTCCGACCGCGGGTCGAGGTGATGAGCTGATCCTCGGAGAGGAACAGATCCGACACCCCGACCGCCGCCTCGAGCGGTCCGCCGGGGTTGTTGCGCAGGTCGAAGACGAGACGGGTCATGCCCTGGTCGATGAGGGCGGCGATCGCCTCGCGGACCTCGCGCGTGCTGGTGTTGGAGAACTCCGACAGCCGGATATAGCCGATGTCCGGCTCGATCAGGAACGAGTAGCGGACCGAGGTCTGGGGGATCCGGGTGCGCTCGATCTCGACGTCGAAGGTGTCCTTGAAGCCCGGCCTCGAGATGGTGAGGGTGACGGTCGTCCCCTCCGGCCCGCGGACCAGGTCGACGACCTCGTCGAGGCTGAGCTCCTCGGTGCTCTCGCCCGCGACCGCCGAGATGACGTCGCCGGCGCGCAGACCGCGGGCGGCCGCCGGCGTTCCGGCGATCGGCGAGATCACCGTCACGTGGCCGTCGCGCCGGGAGATGATGATGCCGACCCCGAAGAACGAGCCCTCCTGGCGGGCGCGCATGTGGCGGAACGAGCGCGGGTCGAGGTAGGACGAGTGCGGGTCGAGCACCTGCAGCATGCCGCCGATCCCGTCATAGACGATGTCGGCGGGGTCGTGCTCCTCGGGCAGCCAGTCGAGCAGAGTGGTGACGACCTCGGACGCTCTGAGGACGATCGCCTGCTCGCTCTCGGGAATCGACCGTTCGCCGAAGAGCGCGCCGGCGGCGGCGCCGATCGCCAGCGAGGTGGCGACGAAGATCGGGACGAGCATTGGGGGTCGACGGTGGCTCATGGTCTCCCTGCCGCGAGTCGGACCGGTGGACCGGCGGTCGGATTCAACTTTACAGGAAACGCCCTCCCGGCGAAAATCGTTCCCTCTGGTGGCGCCCGGCGGGCGGAGGCTATACTGAGCCGGGAGGTGCGCGGTGTTCGGTCCCCTCGGGATGCCCGAGATCATCATGATCTTCGTCGTCGGCCTGCTGCTCTTCGGGCCGCGCAAGATGCCCGAGCTCGGCCGCTCGATCGGCCGGGCGCTTGGTGAGTTCCGTCGCGCCTCCAACGAGTTCAAGAGGACGGTCGAGGACGAGGTCGCCGCCGAGGAGATCCGCGCAGTCCAGAAGGACCTCCAGGAGGTCCGGAGTGCGGGGGCCGAGGCCGTCAAGTCGACGGTCGACGCCGCTGCCGACCCACCCGCCGCCCAGAGTGAAGGCTCGTGACGGGTGTGACGCCGGACGAGCTAGACGGGGGGGGGGAAGAGCTCCCACGGATGACGCTGCTCGACCACCTCGACGAGCTGCGTCGCCGCCTCTTCGCCAGCGTCGCCGCGATCTTCGTCGCCTTTCTCGGCTGCTGGTACCTCTCACCGACCATCTTCCACTGGCTCCAGAAGCCGATTCTCGACGTCCTGCCCGAGGGGGACAAGCTCGCCTTCACCGATCTCGCCGGCCCGTTCATGCTCTACGTCAAGGTCGCCCTGCTCTCGGCGATCTTCGTCTCCTCGCCCTTCCTGCTGCTCCAGCTATGGCTCTTCCTCAAGCCCGGCCTGTACCGGCGGGAGCGGCGCCTGGCGGTGCCGTTCATCGTCTTCACGACGCTCTTCTTCGTCGCCGGCGGGCTGTTCGGCTACTACGTCGCCTTCCCGATGGTCGTCGACTTCCTGCTCGGGGTCGGCGAGGACTTCAAGCAGGTCGTGACGATCCAGGCCTACTTCAGCATGATGTCGAAGATCCTGCTCGGCCTCGGTCTGGTCTTCGAGCTGCCGATGCTGATGTTCTTTCTCGCCCGTCTCGGGGTGGTCAGCGCGGGCCAGCTGCTGCGCGGCTTCCGCTGGGCGGTGCTCGGGATCTTCGTGACCGCCGCGATCATCACGCCGACCCCGGACATCGCAACCCAGACCGTCTTCGCGGTGCCGATGATCCTCCTGTACCTGCTCGGGATCGTGGTGGCGGCGGTGTTCGGGCGAAAACCGGAGGCGCGAGAGTGACTCGGCTGGCGGGCGGGGGTCGAGGGGTTGGGTACAGGCGCTCGCGACAGCGAACCGGGAAGAGGTGGAGGAGTCAAGCATGGCAACCTGGAACACCGGATGGGAGATCGAGTTCCCCGCCCAGACCGTCGACGAGCTCCGGCTGGCGCTGGTCGTCCGCGACCTGATCAACGGCTCGTCCTTCGACGTCGAGTCGGAGGAAACGGGCGCCGAGTTCGCCGTCGACTACACCGCGGGGGACGAGCTCGAGGGGACCACCTACCGGCTCCTGCTCGCCGCCGAGGTCGACGGGCCCGACGACCCCGGGCTCGTCCAGGCCTTTACCGAGCAGGCCCTCGAGGAGGCGATCGAGGAGGCCGAGGGGCTGCTCGAGCAGGCGACGCAGGTGGCCGAGCTGCCGCTCGACCGGGTACGGTTCGAGGCGGTGTCGGAGGACGCCGAGCGCTGGGACCTGGTCATCCCCGACTGGCTCGCGCCGGACGGCGCCGAGGTCCCCTTCGGCTTCCGGGCCTTCGACGCCGCCAGCGGCGCGCCGGTCCCGGATGACGCCACCCTCGACGGCCATGGCCGGGTCGTCGCCGTTCCCTTCGACGGCAGGCTCCTGCTGGTCGGTATTCCGGCGCCGGTCGAGCATGACGAGCCCGGGGACGAGGGCTGAGCGACCGCCCCGGGATCCGGCAAGGCTCTTGCCTACAGCGGATCATGGTGTATACTCCGCGTCCCCGAGGGCGCAGAGGCGGCCCTCGTTCCCCAACGGAGGCGGACAATGGACCTCATCAGAGAAGCGACTCAGGAGTACCTCAGGACCGACATCCCGGACTTCCGCCCGGGCGATACGCTCAAGGTCCACGTGCGCCTCAAGGAAGGCGAGAAGGAGCGGATCCAGATCTTCGAGGGGCTGGTGGTCGCGCGCAAGCACGGAGGCGTGTCCGAGACCTTCACCGTCCGCAAGATCTCCTCGGGGGTGGGCGTCGAGCGGACCTTCCCGCTCCACTCGCCGTCGATCGCCCGGGTCGAGGTGACCCGCCGCGGCCGGGTCCGGCGCGCCAAGCTCTACTACATGCGTGAGCTGCGTGGCAAGGCGGCCCGCATCCGCGAGCGCAACTGACGCCTCGCCGGGAGACGAAACCACGAATCCCTCGACGAGCCCGGCCGGCCCGGAGGCACTGGGGCGGTTGGATCGCGCCGTGCTGCGACGGTCCGCGGCGATCATCGGCGTCGACGAGGTCGGGCGAGGGTCGCTGGTCGGACCGGTCGTGGTCTGCGCCGCCCGGTTCGAGCGGATTCCCCGTTCGGCGCGGGTTCGCGACTCGAAGCTCCTCACCGCTCGCCAGCGCCGCGAGGTCGCCCTCTGGCTGCGTCAGGTGTGCCCGGCGTGGGTCGTCGTCGAGGTCTGGCAGGAGACCATCGACCGGCTCAACATCCTCGAGGCCACCCGCCTCGCCATGACCGCGGCGGTCCGGGCGCTCGCGGCCCCCGACACCGAGGTCGTCGTCGACCAGGTCACGCTGGGCGATCTGGGCCTTCCGGTCCACTCGCCGGTCCGCGCCGACCGGGACTACTTCACGGTCGCCGCCGCGTCGATCCTGGCCAAGGTCCACCGCGATCGGGTCCTGGCGGAATTGGCGGCCGACGACGACCGTTGGGACTGGTCGCGGAACATGGGATACGGCACCGTCGAGCACCGGCGGGCGGTCGAGCGTTGGGGTCGCAGCTACTTGCACCGACAGAGCTTCCGCGTTTCGCGTGTGCTACCATGAAGGCCGCGGACCACAGGCGCGT
The DNA here is from genome assembly GCA_025456145.1 of Thermoanaerobaculales bacterium. GTDB lineage: Bacteria > Acidobacteriota > Thermoanaerobaculia > Thermoanaerobaculales > Sulfomarinibacteraceae > JAHECW01. Next base: position 14,044 of record JALOLD010000007.1, read on the forward strand.
AGAGGACGTTCACAGTCGATGGCCATCAAGCGGGACAAAATCCTGAAGTCTGCCGAAAAGCTCGTCCAGAAGGGCAGGCTGGACCAGGCCATCAAGGAGTACGAGAAGCTCCTCGGAGCGGCGGCCGACGACACCAACACGATCAACCGTCTGGGCGATCTCTACGGTCGGGTCGGCGAGATCGACAGCGCGGTGTCGCTGTATCAAAAGGTCGCCGAGAAGTTCGCCGACCAGGGCTTTCTGCCCAAGGCGATCGCGATCTACAAGAAGATCAACCGGCTCGCCCCGCAGCGGCTCGACATCTTCGAACGGCTCGGCGAGCTCTATCTCGAGCAGGGTCTCAAGGTCGAGGCCCGGGGCCAGTTCAAGATGCTGGCCGAGCACTACGCGAAGACCGACGATCTCGCGGGCGCGATCCGGGTTCACCAACGGCTCGTCGACCTCGACCCCGGCGATGCCGGGGCGCGGCTCAAGTTCGCCGACGTCCTTCTCGAGGCGGGGAGCTCGGAGCAGGCCCTCGAAGCCTACCGAACGCTTGGCGCGAGCCTGCTCGAGAGGGACCAGCTCGACGAGGCCGAGCGCCTGTTTCGTCGGCTGATCGACCGCGAGATCCCCAACGGCGAGATCATGGTGGGAATCTGCGACCGGTTGCTCGACGCGAATCGGGTGACCGCGGCGCAGGAGCTGCTCACCGCCGGTCTCGCGGTGTCGGCCGAGAGCATCCCCCTGAGAACCCTCCAGGTCCGAGCCTCGCTCGCCCTCGGTGCGACCGACGACGCGGTCCTGCTGGCTCGGGAGATCCTCGCGGTCGATCCCGCCAACCCGGAGGTGCGGGGGCTGGTCGGCCACCTGCTGGTCTCCGACGGTGATCAGACGGAGGCGGCCGAGATGATGATCCCGGCCGCCGAGGCCCTCCTCGAGAAGGCCGACTACCTGAAGGCGCAGCGGATGTTGCGCGAGCTCGTCGACATCGCGCCCGGCGACGAGCGGATCCTCAGGCTCGCGATCCGGGCCTTTCGCCCGTCCGGCGACCAGGAGATCCTGACCCGGCTGACCGCGTCGCTCGCCGAGATCTGCTTCGCGGGCGGGCAGGAGGACCAGGCGAAACGGCTCTATCTCGAGCTCGTGGCGGTCGACCCGACCAACGAGCTCTACCGGGCGCGTCTCGCCCAGCTCGACGGCGCGATCGGCGGTCCCGTTCCCGCCTCTGCCGACACCGCGGTCGACGCGCCAGGCTTCGCGTCGGACCTCCCCCAGGAGATCACCTTCGCCCTCGACGGCGATGAGCTGGAGGCCGACGAGGCGTCGGTGGAGATGCCGGCGCCCGAGCCGCTGGTCATCGACCCGACGGAGCGGATCAACGAGGCCGCGGTGTTCGCCAAGTACGGTCTGAACGACAAGGCGATCAAGCACCTCGAGGGCGTGATCCGACAGGCCCCCGACCACGCCGGCGCCCGCGAGGCGCTGGCCAAGGTCTATCTGTCGATCGGCGAGCGCGACCGCGCCCACCGGTCGATCGCACCGGTGATCCAGAAGCTGCGCGCGGCCGGAGACGTTGCCGCGGCGGAGGCGCTGGAGAGCCGTTACGGTCTCCCGGCCGCCGTGGCCGGCGTCGAGGACGACGACGACGTCATCATCGTCGAGATCGACGGCGACGAGCTCGAGGGTGCGATCGAGATCGAGGCCCCACGGCGACCACCCGTCGGGTCGGCGTCGAGCGCCGACGAGATCATCGCCCGTGCGCTCGGCGACGTCGAGCGCAAGGCCCCCCGCCGGGCGCCGTCGCCGGCCGTGACCTTCTCCGACACCGACCTCGAGATCGACGCGGATCGTCCGGTTCGTCTCGAGCCGGTCGCGCCGGTCGTCGACGAGGTGGTGGTCGACCAGCTGTTCGCCGAGGAGCCGGTCGAGGAGGGTCTCGTCGAGGAGGAGCTCGTCGAGATCACGACCGCCGCCGACGCGCCGTCGCTCACCGACCTGGCGCAGCTCGACCTGTTCATCGACCAGGAGCTGCTCGAAGACGCTCGCGCGATTCTCGCCAGGCTCGAGAACGACTTCCCGGACAACCCCGATCTCGCCGAGCGGCGGTCGAAACTGATCCGGCGACCGGCGCCAGCCCGACCGGTCGCGCCAGCCCAGCCGCGGGGGCCGGCGGTCGTTCCGCCGCCTCGGGGGGAGGTCTTCGCCAAGAAGCCGGCGGCCGAGGAGTACATCGACCTCGCCAAGGAGCTCGAGGAGGAGCTCGCCGAGGAGGAGGCGATGGTCGAGGAGGCGACCGGCCGGGGCAAGGGCGAGGCGCTCCTCGACGAGGTCTTCAGGGAGTTCCAGAAGGGCGTCGCGGAGCAGCTGTCGGAGGAGGACTCGGACACCCACTTCAACCTCGGTATCGCCTACAAGGAGATGGGGCTCCTCGAGGAGGCGATCGGTGAGTTCATGGTGGCCTCGCACGATCCGGAGTTCTTCGTCGAGGCGTGCACCATGATCGGTGTGTGCACCACCGAGCTCGGGCGGTTCGACGAGTCCGCCGAGTGGTACCAGAAGGCGCTGGTCGCGCCGAACCTGTCGGCCGATGCCCGGACCGCGCTGCGGTACGAGCTGGCGTCGGCGTACGAGAGGACGGGCAAGCTCGCTCTGGCCTTCGATTTGTTCGAGGAGATCCGCGCCCGGGATCCCGCCTACCGTGACGTCGGGCGCCGCATCGCGACGCTCACCGACCAGCAGCGACAGATCAACTGACGGTGATCGGCCGACCGGGAGCTTCGACCGACGCCGCCCGCTCCGGGTCGAGCCGGTGACCCGAGGCGAGCGGCGGCCGGGCCGCTCGTCGTGGTCGGTCCGGATCGCGTCGGTCCGTGGTATCCCGATCGAGATCCACGCCAGCTTCCTCCTCCTCGTGGTCTTCATGGGGTGGCGAACCACGACTTCGGCGGGACTCGCGGCTGCCGCCGCCGAGCAGGTCCTGGTGCTCGCGGTCTTCGTGTGCGTCGCCCTTCACGAGCTCGGTCACGCGATCGTCGCGCGGCGCAACGGCGTACCGATCGCCGGGATCACGCTCTACCCCTTCGGCGGGGTCGCGCGAATGGCGAGACGACCGCCCCAGGGGATGGTCGAGGTGGTGATCGCCGCGGCCGGTCCCCTGGTCAACCTGGCGATCGCGGCGACGATCCTCGTCGTGTCGGGCGGGGCGGCCGCCGGGATGAGCGGTGGTCTCTGGTCGCGGCTCGTCGGCATGCTCCTCTGGGCCAACCTGATCCTCGCCTTCTTCAACCTGCTGCCGGCCTTCCCGCTCGACGGCGGCCGGATCCTGCGCGGGCTGCTGACCCTCAGGCTCGGTTGGATCCGGGCGACCGTCTGGGCCGGGTCGATCGGTCAGGTGGCGGCGGCGCTGCTCCTCCTTCTCGGCGTCATCTTCGATCCCTGGCTGATTCTCGCCGGCATCCTGATCCTCCCGGCGGCCAACGCCGAGCTGAGGTATGCCCTCCTACTCCGCCAGCTCGCCGGCCGGCGGGTCGGCGACCTGGTCCGCGGCGAGCTCATCACCGTCGACGGCGCAGCGACGATCTCCGAGGTCTCCGAGCTGTCGGTCGCCTCGCCGCTCGCCGACTTCCTGGTCAGCGATCGGGGGCGGGTCGTGGGGTACCTCTCGGCGCCGCGGCTCTGGTCGGTGCTCCGGTCGGATCGACCCGCCACCGCCCGGGTCGCCGCGATCGTCGACGAGCTGGCCCGGCCGATCCCGGCGACCGCACCGGTCGAGGACGCGATCGGTCTCTTCGACCCCGCCGGTCCGGAGGTCGCGCCGGTGGTCGAGGTCGACGGGAGCATCGTCGGGGTCGTCGCGATCGGCGACCTCCTGAGGGCGGTCCAGATCGCCCGCCGCGCGACTGCCGCGGATGCACCGTCGGCCGCGGACGACAGCCCATGAATGGTCCGGGCTAGCGATGCCGGGTGACGCCGTTTCTCGGGCAGAGCTCGTCGAGGGGACAGCCGGTGCAGCGCGGCGAGGTCGGGTGGCAGCGGTTCTGACCGAAGGTGACCAGCAGGTCGTTGATCTCGATCCACAGCTCCTCGGGCAGGACCGCCGAGAGGGCGCTCTCGGTGTCGGCCGGGGATGACGTGGCGACGAGGCCGAGCCGGTTGGAGATGCGGTGGACGTGGGTGTCGACGCAGATCGCGGGTACGCCGAAGCCGAGCCCGAGCACCAGGTTGGCGGTCTTCCGGCCGACCCCTGGAAGCGCGAGCAGCGCCTCGCGATCGGCCGGCACCTCGCCCTCGTGGTCGGCCATGAGCGTGGCGGCGATCCTCCTGAGCTGGCCCGCCTTGGTCCGGTAGAACCCGGCCGGGTAGATGGCCTCGGCGATCGACGCCTCGTCGAGCTCGGCGAGGGACGCCGGTGAGCCGGCGAGGGCGAACAGCCGGGCGCTCGCCTCGTGGGTGACCGCGTCCTTGGTCCGCAGCGAGATCACGCACGACACCAGGAGGTGGAAGGGCGAGCTTGTCGCGTCCTGGACCTCGGTCAACGTGGTCGCTCGGCAGCCGGAACGGAAGGCGCGAAGGCGGGCTTCGATCTCGTCGAGACGCCGATTCGGCCGGGCGGCGGTCATCGGCCGATCATCGCCGGGGGCCGCCGGGAGGTCAAGCCGGGGCGGCGCCGGGCGGCAATGGGTCCCGGTGATCGCGGAATCGCGATCGTGTCGCATTGACCGGACCGGGCCATCCTGCTACGGTGAGCCGGCTCGAATCGACCACAGGCGGGGTCGCGACATCGACAACCCGACGCCGGAGGCTGCATGGCACCGAATGGACGACACCTTTTCACCTCGGAGTCCGTGACCGAGGGTCACCCCGACAAGATCGCGGACCAGATCTCGGACGCGATCCTCGACGCGGTGCTCGCCGGCGACCCCAAGGGGCGGGTCGCCTGTGAGACGCTGGTCACCACCGGGCTCGCCTTCATCGCGGGGGAGATCACCACCGAGGTCTACGTCGAGTTTCCCCAGCTCGTCCGCGACACCATCCGGGAGATCGGCTACACCCGCGCGAAGTACGGGTTCGACAGCGATACCTGTGCCGTGATCTCGTCGATCGACCCCCAGTCGCCCGACATCTGTCAGGGTGTCGACACCGGCGGCGCCGGCGACCAGGGCCTGATGTTCGGCTACGCCACCGACGAGACCGAGGCCCTGATGCCGCTGCCGATTCTCCTCGCCCATCGGCTCACCCAGCGGCTGAGCACGGTGCGCCGGTCGGGTCAGCTCGACTGGCTGCGGCCCGACGGCAAGAGCCAGGTCACGGTGGAGTACGTCGGCGCCGAGCCGCAGCGGATCGAGGCGGTCGTGGTGTCGTGCCAGCACGCCGAGGAGATCGCGACCGACGATCTTCGTGCCGAGGTCCTCGAGCAGGTGATCCGGCCGGTTCTCCCGCCCGAGATGTTCGACGACCGGACGAAGGTGTACATCAACCCGACCGGCAGGTTCGTCATGGGCGGTCCGCAGGCCGACTGCGGTCTCACCGGCCGCAAAATCATCGTCGACACCTACGGAGGGGTCGGCTCGCACGGTGGCGGCGCCTTCTCGGGCAAGGACCCGTCGAAGGTCGACCGGTCGGCGTCGTACATGGCCCGCCACGTCGCCAAGAACATCGTCGCCGCCCGGCTCGCGAGGCGGGTCGAGGTGCAGCTCGCCTATGCCATCGGGGTGGTCGACCCGGTGTCGGTCATGGTCGACACCATGGGGACCGGCGAGGTCGCCGACGAGAGGATCACCGCCGCGGTCCGGGAGGTCTTCAACCTGACCCCGCGCGGCATCATCACCGAGCTCGACCTGCTCCGGCCGATCTACCGGAAGACCGCCGCCTTCGGCCACTTCGGCCGCAACGACCCGGACTTCACCTGGGAGTCGACCGGTCGTGCCGGCGATCTGCGGACCGCGTGCGGAGTCTGAGACCCGAACCTCGGGTCGGGTGGCACGCAGCCTGCATTATCGAGTCGGCAGGGACGGTCGCCGGGTGACGCGCCGGTCGCCGGCCGGCCGCGGGGGGATGTGGACGTCAGGATGGCGCGACTCCAGGGCATCTTCGGCACACGGGGCTCGCTCCAGCGGCAGTATGCCGTCGCCAGCGCGGTCTTCCTGGTGCTGGTCATCGGGATCATCTTCGCCTTCGGCCATCTGATCTCACGGTCGCTGTCCCGCCGCTACATCGAGGATGTGCTGGTGAGCGGACGCGAGGACGCGCGGCGCATCGCCGACGAGCTCGGCGCAGAGGTCGCGCAGGACCTCGATGTCCTCGAGCAGCGCAGCGAGCAGATCTACCGGAGCTTCGAGGGGATCCCTCGACGTCGGGTCTACGAGTCGATCGTCGTCACCGACCGAGAGGGCCGCGTCGTCTGGCGATCGGAGTTCAAGTCGCTCGAGGACCTGCCGGACGGCCTCCGGGGCGACCTCGAGCTCGGCGGGACGCCGGCCGACGAGGAGACGACCGAGACGGTGACCCCGTACCGGATCATGGTCCCCCTCGGCGACGATGTCGGCGAGGTCGTGCTCAACGTCAGCCGGGCCCGGGTCAACGAGAGGGTCGGGCGCCTGCAGCGCGAGCTTCTCACCCAGACTGTCGCGGTCGCGGTCCTCACCCTGGCCACGCTGATCGTCGCGTTCATCCTGGTCTGGCTGATCGTCCAGCGGACGCGGCGGCTCGAGGCGAGCCAGCACGAGGCCGAGGAGATGGCGGCGCTCGGCGCCCTGGCCGCCAACCTCGCGCACGAGATCCGCAACCCGCTCAACTCGATCAACCTCAACCTCGAGCTGCTCGACGAGGACCTCGAGGGAAGGGACACCGAGGCCCGGCGATCGCTGTCCGTGACCCGCCGCGAGGTCGGACGGCTGGCGAAGCTGGTGAGCGACTTCTTGACCTACGCCCGCCCGAGCGAGCCGGTGGCGGCGCCGATCGCCATCGGGGAGCTTCTCCGCGAGGTCTCGGACTTCCTCCATGCCGAGGCGTCCTCGGCGGGGGTGCACCTCCGGCTCGCCCCCGGGGTCCCTGACCTCGTGGTCGAGGCGGACGAGAGCCAGCTCCGCCAGGTCGTGCTCAACTTGGTGCTCAACGCGGTCCAGTCGGTCGCCGGGCTGACCGCGGACCGCCGGGTGGTCGAGCTCGGCGCCCGCCCGGTCGCCGACGGGGTCGTCATCGAGGTCGTCGACCGGGGCGATGGGATCGCCGACGCGGATCTCGGCCGGGTCCGCGAGGCGTTCTTTACCCGGCGGCGCGGCGGCTCGGGGCTCGGGCTGGCGATCGTCGAGCGGTTCGCCCAGGCGCACGGCGGGCGGGTCGAGCTCGAGAATCTCAAACCGACCGGATTCGCGGCCCGAATCGCCTTGCCGCTCGGCGGCGGTGCTGGCAAGATGAGCGGGTGACCGGCGGCGGCCGCCGCCGGCAAGGAGGCTCGTGATGAACCGACTGATCATGACCGGGGTGGCGGCGGTCGCGGCGCTGGCGGCCCTGCCGGCGATGGCCGGCTTCGCAGCCTCGGACCTCATCTACATCCCGGTGGCGTCGCACAGCCCGGGCGCGGTGGGATCGCAGTGGCGGACCGACCTGTACATCACCAACGTCGACGACGTCGCCATCGACATCGCCATGGTCTACCTGCCGTCGGGTCTGTTCAGCAACACCTCGCTGCTGCAGAGCCGCGACACCTGGCTCGGCGGCCGTGAGTCCGACAGCTTCGGCTTTGTCAACGAGTCCCTCGCCGACATTCCTCCCAACGGCACCGTCGTGCTGCGCGAGGTCGTCGGCGAGTACTGGGTCAGCCAGATCGGCGAGAGCGGCAATGGGGCGTTGATCGTCGCCGCCTACGAGGCCGACACGCTCGAGGACGACGGCTCACGGGTGAACCGAAACGCGATCGTCAACGCCCGGATCTACAACGAGACGACGATCTGGGTGGAGAACCCGGACAACCCGGATGAGCTCGTCGAACGCGCCGCCCAGTACGGTCAGGACATCCCGGGCGTGCCGTGGTACAACCTCGCCGACGGCGGCGCGGTGGGCGAGACCTACGACCTCAGCTACCAGGTGCTTACCGGTGGCGAGGAGGGAGGTGCGCTCCGCTACAACGTCGGCGTCCTCAACGCGTCGGACGCACTGACCTCCCTGACGGTGCGGATCCAGCCGTATGGGCCCGACGGCGAGCCCTACCTCGACGAGAACCAGGCCGAGATCCTGTCCCTGATCAACCTGCCGCCGCTGTCCCATTACCAGCTCTTCCGGCCGTTCCGCGACGACTGGGGCCTCGAGGACACGGTCGGCGCCTCGGTTCGGGTCTCGATCGTCGCGTGGTCGTCGCAGGCCGTGAGCCCGATCCCGATGATGACCAGCTATGGTTCGGTCGTGGTCAACAACACCAACGACCCGACGTCGATCGTGCCGTCGTTCGCCGATCCCTACGACATCGAGTGCATGTGGGGCGGCGAGGGCGAGGGTGTGAAGCGTCTCTCTGGGTCGCGACGGCCAGTCGAGATACCGCCGCTCGGCCGAGGTTCCCAGCGAGATTGACAGGTCGACCGCCTGTGGTAGCATTCGAGAACGGCTCGGGTTGAACCCGACGGAAGGAGATTGATCATGGCCGATCCTGATGACAAGGTCCCGGACCAACCTGCTGGAAAGTACTACGTCGACTCGAGCTGTATCGACTGCGACGTGTGCCGTACGACCGCTCCGAACAACTTCGAGGCGAACGAGGACGAGGGGTACTCCTTCGTGGTCAAGCAGCCCGAGAACGACGAGGAGGAGGCGCAGTGCGCCGAGGCCATGGAGTCGTGCCCGGTCGAGGCGATCGGCGACGACGGCGAGTAGTCCTCGCTCCCCGATGAGCGACCCGGCCGGCGCCCCGCGCCGGCCGTTGTGCGTCTGACGCGATTCCCGCTTCGGTGACCGTTTTGAACGACCCGCGATGCGCTGCCGGGTCGAGGGCCGAACCCGGCGGCCTCGCGCGATCCCGAAGCGCCGCCGCTCGAGTGCTATCATCCGCCCCCGGGAGGAATCATGCGCGTACTCTCCGGCGTCCAGCCCTCGGGCGCCCTGCACATCGGCAACTACCTCGGTGCGATCCGGCAGTTCGTCGGGCTGCAGGACGAGCACGAGTGCTACTACTTTCTCGCCGACCTGCACGCCCTCACGACGGTTCAGGATGCCGACCGGATGCGGAAGCTGGTGCGCGAGCTGGCCGCCGGCTATCTCTCGCTCGGTCTCGACCCCGGGCGGAGCGTCATCTACCGGCAGTCCGACATGCCCGAGATCCCCGAGCTCGGCTGGTACCTGTCGACGGTGACCTCGATGGGTCTGCTCCAGCGCTGCCACTCGTTCAAGGAGAAGGTGGCGCAGGGGGTCGTGCCGAGCCACGGGCTGTTCGCCTACCCGGTGCTCATGGCCGCCGACATCCTGATCGTCCGCAGCGACCGGGTGCCGGTCGGACGGGACCAGAAGCAGCACCTCGAGGTGACCCGCGACATCGCCCTGTCGTTTCACGCTACCTACGGCGACGAGGTCTTCACGCTGCCCGAGCCGTTGATCCAGGACGAGGTCGCGGTCGTGCCCGGTCTCGACGGTCAGAAGATGTCGAAGTCCTACGGCAACACGATCGACATCTTCGGACCGGAGAAGCCGATCCGCAAGCGCATCATGTCGCTGGTCACCGACTCGACCCCGGTCGACGAGCCCAAGCCGACCGAGGGCAGTGCCCTCTACCAGCTGCTCAAGCTCTTCGCTCCCGCCGACGAGCGGGCCTGGGTCGAGCGCGCCTTCGCCGAAGGAGGAACCGGGTACGGCGACATGAAGAAGCGGCTCTTCGACTACTTCGTCGCCACCTTCGGCGACGCCCGCTCCCGGTACGACGAGCTGATGGCCGATCCCGGCGAGCTCGAGCGGATCCTGCTCGCCGGCGCCGCGACCGCCCGCGAGACCGTCGCGCCGCTGATGGATCGGGTCCGCCGGGCGGTCGGGATTCGCTGAGCAGGCGACTCCGAGACCGCGTCGGGCTCGTGGCTGGAGCCGGCTGCACGAATCGGTTACCCTGAGGCCCAATGGTCGACAATCCACCGGATCGCGAACCGCCGGCCCTCGGGGAGCGCTACGAGATCGAGGCGTTTCTCGGCGAGGGCTCGACGGGTCGGGTCTACCGCGCCCACGACCGGCAGCTCGCGCGAACGGTGGCGGTCAAGGTCCTTCGGTCGAAGGCCCCGGTCGACCTTCGGCGGTTCAAGATCGGCGCGCGGGCCCAGGCGAAGCTCGACCACGAGCATGTGTGCCGGGTCTTCGACGTCGGGGTCGCCGGCGGGCGAGGGTTCCTGGCGATGCAGCACATCGACGGCCAGACCCTCCATCGGCTCGCCGGCGAGCTCTCGCTCGACGAGCGGGTCGCGCTGATCGAGCAGGTGGCGCGGGCGGTCCAGTCGGCCCACACCGCCGGCGTGGTTCACCGCGACCTCAAGCCCGGCAACGTCATGGTCGAGCGTCGGCCCGATGGCGGTCTCCACGCCTGGGTGCTCGACTTCGGGATCGCCCACCACGGGACGGAGCTCGCCGGCGATGACGCCGGGCCCTCCGGGACCGCCGCGTTCATGGCCCCCGAGCAGGTACGCGACCCGGGCGGCGCTCCCGACCCACGGGTCGACGTCTACGGTCTCGGCGCCACCCTCTATGCGGTGCTCGCCGAGCAGGCGCCGTTCTTCGGCAGGACGCGGGGGGAGGTCAAGGCGCGGGTGCTCGACGACGAGCCGCTCGAGCTCGGCCTGGTCGTTCCAGGGACCCCGACCGATCTCGAGACCATTGTCGCCGTCGCCATGGAGAAGGATCCGGCACGGCGCTATCCGACGGCCCGCGCCTTCGCCGACGACCTCGCCCGGTGGCGGCGCGGCGAGCCGATCCGCGCCGCGGTCGGGGGCCCGCTCGGCCGGGTCGCGGCCTGGCTGAGGCCTCACCGGGGGCCGGCGGCGGCGCTCGTGCTGGTCGTGATGCTCGGCGCGGTCGCCGCCACCGGCACCGTCGCCCTGCGCAGCCGAACGATTCAGCGGCAGGCGCTCGTCGACCACTACCGGGGTCAGGTCGAGCAGATCGACCGACTGCTGCGGCGGGCCAGGATGATGCCGCTGCGCGAAACCGGCCCGGCCGAGGACGAGGTCCGACGGCGGCTCGCGACCATCGAGAGAGACCTGCCCGAGCACGGCCCGATGGCCCGTGGATCAGCGGCCTACGCTCTCGGCTTCGGCCACCTCATGCTGCGCGACTTCGAGCGTGCCGAGACCTGGCTCCAGGCCGCGTACGACGGCGGCCTGACGTCGCCCGAGGTCGAGTCGGCGCTCGGGATCGCCCAGGCGATGAGGGTCCTCCGGACCGACCGGTCGGCGGGGGCCGGCCACGATCGGAACTCCGACTCCGATCTGGTGAGCGCCGCGGTTCGCCACCTGGCCGCGTCGGGCCCCGAGACCGCCGATCGAGATCTCTTCCACCGCTCGCTGGCTTTGCTCGTCGAGGGCCGGCTCGACGATGCCCTCGCGGCGGCCCGCACCTCGAGCGAGAGGGTGCCGTGGCTCTATGAGGCAACCCAGCTCGAGGGCGACATCCTCGTCGCCCGATCGTCACGCCGCCGCGTCGCCGGGGACGAGGACGGCGCCATCGCCGATCTCCGGGCGGCCGGCGAGGCCTACGCGCGTGGGCTCGAGATCGCCCGCAGCGATGCCTCGCTGTACGAGGCGGAGGCGGCGCGGCTGCTGCGGCTCATCGCCCTCGACGGCTCGCGATCCGGCGCCGACCCGGAGCTCGTCGGCCGGGCGGTCGAGATGATCGCCGCCGCCGAGGCGGCGAGACCGCGAACCGCCGCCCTCGCCGCCGACGAGCTTGCAGTGGTGCGGGCGCAGCTCGAACGCCTGATCGCGGAATCACGTGGCGCCGATGGCGGTTGATAGGCGATAATGCCGCCGCGCCACCCGCCGGTGGCGCCCGGCACCATGAAGAACACCCGCAGCTTCTGCATCATCGCCCACATCGACCACGGCAAGTCGACCCTCGCCGACCGGCTCATCCAGTCCTGCGGCGGGGTCGATGAGCGCGACTTCCGGGATCAGATCCTCGACTCGATGGACATCGAGCGCGAGCGCGGCATCACCATCAAGTCGAACTCGGTCACCCTCAACTACACCGCTCGGGACGGTGAGACCTACCGGCTCAACCTGATCGACACGCCGGGGCACGTCGACTTCTCGCACGAGGTGCGGCGCTCGCTGATGTCGTGCGAGGGCGCGCTGCTGCTCGTCGACGCCGCCCAGGGGGTCGAGGCCCAGACCGTCGCCAACATGTACCTCGCCCTCGAGTACGACCTCGAAATCGTGCCGGTGATCAACAAGATCGACCTGCCATCGGCCGACATCGAACGGGTCAAGGAAGAGATCGAGGAGGACCTGGGGCTCGAGGCCGAGCATGCGGTGCTGTGCTCGGCGAAGACCGGCAAGGGCATCGTCGACGTGCTCGAGGCGATCGTGACGCGCCTGCCGCCGCCCGCCGGCGACCCCGAGGCGCCGCTCCAGGCGATGATCTTCGACGCCCAGTACGACCCCTACAGGGGAGCGGTGCTGCTGTGCCGCGTTCAGCAGGGCAGGCTCCGTCCCGGCCAGTCGGCGCTGCTCATGCACACCGGCAAGCGGTACGACGTCGAGGAGGTCGGGCTTCTCCAGCTCAAGAGGGTCTCCGTGCCGGAGCTCGACGCGGGCTCGGTGGGATATGTCATCGCCGGCATCAAGTCGGTCTCGGACATCGAGGTCGGCGACACCATCACCGACGCCCGGTCGCCGGCCGCCGCGCCGCTTCCCGGCTACAAGGAGGCCAAGCCGGTGGTCTTCTCCTCGATCTACCCGATGTCGACCGAGGAGTACCCCGAGCTCGTCAGGGCCCTCGAGAAGCTCAAGCTCAACGACGCCGCGCTGATCTACGAGAAGGACTCGTCGGCGGCGCTCGGCTTCGGCTTCCGCTGCGGCTTCCTCGGTCTGCTCCACCTCGAGGTGGTCCAGGAGAGGCTTCGCCGCGAGTACGACCTCTCGCTCATCCTGTCGGCGCCGTCGGTACGCTACCGGGTGACGACCACCGCGGGCGAGACGGTCTGGGTCGACAACCCGAGCTACTACCCGAACCCGGGCCAGATCGACCACGTCGAGGAGCCCTACATCAAGGCGTCGGTGATGATGCCCGAGCGCTACCTCGGCCCGGTGATGGAGCTGTGCCGGGAGCGGCGCGGCGAGGGCACGACCTTCACCTACCTGGCGGTCGGCCGGGTCGAGCTGACCTCCGAGATGCCCCTCGCCGAGGTGATCTTCGACTTCTACGACCGGCTCAAGTCGACCACCCAGGGCTATGGCTCGTTCGACTACGAGATGCTCGACTACCGGGCCACCGATCTCGTCAAGGTCGACATCCTGGTCAACGGCGAGCCGGTCGACGCGCTCTCCCAGTTGGTCCACCGCGAGCGCGCCCGGGGACGCGCGCTGCACTACTGCGAGCGACTCGAGGAGACCATTCCCCGCCAGCAGTTCAAGATCGCGATCCAGGGCGCGATCGGCGGCGACATCATCGCCCGCAAGACGATCAACGCCTTCCGCAAGGACGTCACCGCCAAGTGCTACGGCGGCGACATCACCCGCAAGCGCAAGCTGCTCGAGAAACAGAAGAAGGGCAAGAAGCGGATGAAGATGGTCGGCAACGTCGAGATCCCGCAGTCGGCCTTCATCGCCGTGCTCAAGACCGACAAGGACTGAGCACCGCAGCCTCGAGGGTCTCCCGGGCGTCAGCGGCCGCGGGTCCTTTCCTTCTCCCACTGCTTCCCCCTTGCCCGGCAACACCCGCGGACGCGGGAATGGGAGGAGAGGGGCCGCTTCGGCAGCGCTCTGTGATAATCCGGGGGAGATGACCGCCGCGGGGCTCTACCTCCACGTCCCGTTCTGCACCTCGGTGTGCCCGTACTGCGACTTTGCGGTCACCATCGCCGGTCCCCAGCGGCGCGCGAGCTATCTCGATGCGTTCGATCTCGAGATCGGGCGGGCAACCGCGCGGGGTCTTCGTTTCGACACGGTCTATCTTGGCGGCGGCACCCCGTCGAGCCTTGGCCCGGGGCCGCTCGGGCGTATCGTCGGCAGGGTCAGGGAGAGGCTCGACGTGGCATCGGGCGCGGTCTGGCACCTCGAGGTCAACCCCGAGGACGTGAGCCCCGTCGCGGCGGAGAGCTGGCGGGACCTCGGCTTCGACTTCGCGAGCCTCGGCGTCCAGAGCTTCGACGACGCCGAGCTCGCCTTCCTCGGCCGACGGCACGGAGCGGACGGCGCGCGCCGGGCCGCCCGGACGCTGCTCGACGCGGGCTTCCCGACGGTGTCCCTCGACCTCATCTTCGGGCTGCCGGGTCAGACCCGGGACCGCTGGCGGCGGCAGCTCGAGACGGCTCTCGAGCTGGGGGCGCAGCACCTCTCGTGCTACCAGCTCACGGTCCACGACGGCACCGTCTTCGGACGGCGCCACCGGCGGGGCGAGCTCGACGAGCTCGCTGAGGACGAGCAGGCCGAGCTCTATCTCCTGGCCCACGAGATCCTCGGTGCGGCGGGTTGGGAGAGCTACGAGGTGTCGAGCTTCGCGGCGGCGCCCCACCACCGCTCCCGCCACAACCAGAAGTACTGGGACCACACCCCTTACCTCGGTCTCGGGCCGTCCGCCCACAGCTTCGACGGCCGCACCAGGTGGTGGAACCGGCGCAAGCTGCGGCTCTGGGCCGCGGCCCTCGAGGCGGGCGAAAGCCCGGTCGAAGGGGAGGAGCGCCTCGACGACGAGGCGCTGTTCGCCGAGGCGGTCATGCTCGGTCTGCGGACCGCCGCGGGGATCGACCTCGGGCGGCTTCGTGACCGGTTCGGGGCCGCGGTCGCGGTCGTCGACGAGCCCGCGGTCGACCGTCTGGTGGCCGGGGGATGGCTGGTCCGCGACGGCGATCGCCTGCGCCCGACCCCGCCGGGGATGGCGGTCGCCGACGCGGTCGTCCGCGCCGTCCTGGCGTGACCGAGAGCGTCGGCCGCTGACGTCCTCCCCGTGGCCACCGGTCCCCGCGATGGGCGACGGCCCGCCGCCGTCGTGTTCTGGTCGAACGCCTGGTCACCCGGGCTCCGTCAACCTGCGCCCCGCGACAACCCCGGGCGGTTGGAATAGCGAGTGCGCGCGAGCGCGTTTGCCGGGCGATCGAGAGAATGAACGGATCGGCGGGAGAGGCGAGATGGCACTGACCGGGCTCAGCAGCACGAACTTCGACGAGGTGATCCTCGGCGAGGGGATCGTCCTGATCGACTGCTGGGCGCGTTGGTGCACCGCCTGCAAGGACTTCGCCCCGGTGTTCGAGGCCGCCGCCGCTCGGTTCGAACGGCACCGCTTCGTGACCCTCGACACCCAGGCAGAGCCCGAGCTGACCGAGAAGCTGGGGGTGAGCCACATCCCGACCCTGATCCTGTTCCGGGACGGAATCCTGCTGCTCCGCCAGCCGGGCTACGTGCCTCCGGAGGGCCTCGACGAGATCCTCGACAAGGCCGAGAGCCTCGACATGGACCACGTCCGAGCCGAGATGGAAAAAGAAGCAGCGTCGAAGCTGTCCGACGATCGAGGAAGGCCGCGGTCGACGACCGCATGAAACCGAATCGACAACCGACAACACGAGAGGAGCACACCATGGCAGAGATCAAGGAAGCGAACGTCGAGTTCAAGAAGCAGCTGAGCGTCAAGTGGGTCAAGGGGAAGTCGGGCCACACCTACCTGTGCCCGGTCGACGCCCTCAATCGGATCAAGAAGCCGACCGAGGACCAGCTCAAGACGATCTGCGTCGACGAGTCCCAGAATCCCCAGAACGACTGAACCAGGCGCCAGCCAAGGAAGCCGCCGCGCCGGAAACGGCCGGCGGCGCTTTGTTCGAGGAGGACTCCGATGCTGGTCACCCGCCCGGCCCCCGATTTCACCGCCACCGCCGTGCTCGGCGACGACACCTTTGACGAGGAGTTCTCGCTCGCCTCGCTGCGGGGAAGGTATGTCGTTCTCCTCTTCTACCCGCTCGACTTCACCTTCGTCTGCCCGACCGAGATCCTCGCCTTCAACGAGGTCCTCGACGAGTTCCACGCCCGGGACGCGGAGGTGGTCGGGGTCTCAGTCGACTCGCACTACAGCCACCTCGCCTGGAAGCGGACGCCGGTGGACGACGGTGGGATCGGAGAGATTCGTTTCCCCCTGGTGTCCGACCTGACCAAGGAGATCTCGCGCAGCTACGACGTGCTGCTCGAGGACGGGGTCGCGCTGCGCGGGCTCTTCCTCATCGACCGCGAGGGCACCGTCCGCCATGCGGTGATCAACGACCTGCCCCTCGGGCGCAACGTCGCCGAGGCGCTCCGCATGCTCGACGCGCTGCGTCATCACGAGCTGCATGGCACCCTCTGCCCCGCGAACTGGAGCGACGGCAAGGCGAGCATGGACCCGACCCGCGACGGCGTGGTCGACTACCTCTCGAGGTTCGCCCGCTGAGACGTCGCCGGGCGGAACGGCGCTGGACCCTTCGAAACCTCAGAAGCGCCCTTCGAGGCTTCCGGCGTAGCCGGTGAGCTCGACGTAGCCCTCAGCCCGGGTGCTGCCGGTCGCCTCGACCGGCCCCTCCCAGTAGACGACGCCGGTGGTGGCGCGGCCGTCGAGCTCGGCGGCGGGGAGCAGGGCGCGGATCTCGAGGTCGATCGAGTGGGCCGGAACCAGCAGCCGCCAGCGCGTCGGGTAGCGAGCGCCGGTCGACGGGCTGGTCCACCACTCGAGCGGCTCGATCTCGACATCGTCGCGCTCGAGCCGGGTGGGCGTCCCATCGGCGGCGACGATGGTTCCCGACGAGAACGGGTCCGCCGAACCGTCGTCGCGACGCAGGCGGTAGACCATGAGGTCGCGGCCGTCGTCGAGGCGCAGGCTGAACCAGTCCCAGCCCACGACCCCCGCGCCGAGCTGCGATGTGCCCCACTCGTGGTCGAGCCAGGCGCCGCCGTCGACCGGTCGTGATCTCCCATCGATCTCGAGAGTTCCGGCGACGGCGATCCGGGTCCAACTGAGGTAGGCCGATGCGTTGCCCGCGACCGGGCCCTTGCGCGAGTAACCGGCGTCGCCCTGGCGGACGAGCGGTTTCTCGGGCCGCAGCTCGAGCGAGAGCCCGATCCCGACCTCGGCGTCGCGGGCACGGATCGAGATGACGCCGCCGGGATCGCGCTGCATGGTCCAGTCGTCGAGCCAGACATCGAGGTCGGCCTCCGACCAGCCGGCGAGCCCACCGCCCGATCTGCGGAGCCGCTCGGCGTGGAGGAACCGTGCGCCGTCGATGTCGGCCACCGCGAGGTGGGCGGCGGCGACCTGCCGCGCCCGAAGCGCCGACTCGCCGGGCGCCGGCGGGCCGGCGGCGAGCCCCTGACGGAAGAAGGTGATCTGAAAACCGAAGCGGCGACCCGGATCGTCAGCGACGATGCCGGTGACATACCACCACTCGCTCCGGGTGTCGGGGTGGGCGCCGTGGTCGCGGGGGAAGACGAGCTCGGGCGGGCTGGTGATCTCCCGCCACCCGTCGGTGGATTCGGCGGCGGCCGGCACGGCGGCGGCAAGCACGGCGACGATGAGGATCAGACGGCCCATCATCCCTCCTCGCGGAGCACAGCGGCGGGCTGCATCCGCGCCGCGACGAGGGCCGGCGGCAGCCCGGCGACGAGACAGGTGGCGACCACCCAGACCGCCATGGTGACGAGCGAGCTCCACGGCAGCACGAGCTCGAGGGACCAGCCGAAGCTCTGGAGGTTGACGACCTTGACCAGGATGACCCCGACCGCGATGCCGACCACCGTCCCCGCCGCCGCCGCGGCGAGGCCGAGGAGCCCGGCCTCGCTGACGACCATGGCGAGGACCTGGCCTCTCGAGCCGCCGACCGCACGAACCGTCGCGAGCTCCCGCCGCCGCTCGCCGACCAGGGTCAGCAGCACGGTGAGCACCGCGACGACCGCCACCACGGCGGTGACGAGGTACAACGCGGTGGTGATCGAGAAGGTCCGTTCGAAGGCGCCAAGCACCGCGGCCCGGAGCTCGCGGTTGTCGAGCGCCTCGACGAGAAAGCGCCCCCGGACCGCCTCGAGGAGGCGCTCGCGGGCGACCCCGGCGTCGCTCTCGGGCGGCAGGAAGAGGGCCATGTCGTCGGGGCCGGCATCGGGGAAGAAGCGCAGGAAATCGCTCCGGTCGACCACCACCAACCCGTGCGACCGCGAGTAGTCGCGGAAGACGCCGACAACCTCGCGTTCGAGGACCCCGCCCGGGAGCTCGAACCGGACGGTGTCGCCTTCGCCGATCCCGAAGCGGGTCGCGAAGGGCTCGTTGACCACCGCCGCGCGCTCGCGCCACGCCCGGTCGAAGACCTCGGCGGAGTCGCGGCCGGGGAAGGGGACGCTGCCGTGGAAGCGGACGACGTCGAAGGCCGCCCCGGCGAAGCTCACCGGCCGGCCCTGGTAGGCGACGGTCTGCGAGTAGAAGGGGTCGGCGGTCTCGGGGCCGAAGAGCTCCTCGGCGATGGTCACGATCTCGGGGTCGAGCCGGCCGACCCAGACCCCGGTCCCGGCGGCGAGCGGGCGGACCCAGAGATCGGCGCGCATCCCCGAGGTGGTCCAGCCTTCCACGGTCGCCCGGAAGGAGCTCACCATCGTCGCGATGGCTACCGCCAGGGCGACCGCGACCGCCACCGACCCGGCGGCCCAGGCGGCGCGGCGCCGGCCGGCCGACAGGGCGGCGGCGGCGAGCTGGAGAGCGGCGCCGCGAAGCCTCGCGAAGGGCGCGTGGCCGAGCCGCGCCAACGTGTCGAGCAGCAGCCCCGAGCCGACGAGCAACGCAGCCATGGCGACCAGCGCCGCGGTGAGCGCCGGGATCGGCAGATCGTCGATCGCGGGCATCCGGGCCAGCGCGGCGGCGGCTGCGGCCATGGCGAGCAGTACGGCGACGGTGGCCAGGCGCGAGCGCGTTCGCATGCGCTGCGGCGGTGCCGTGCGAAGCCCTTGTAGCGGGGGCACCGACATGATCTCCATGAGTGGCAGCACCGCCGCGGCGAGGGCCGTCACCACGGCGATGGCGAGGCCGAGCGCCGCGAGCTGCGGGTCGAAGCGGATCTCCGAGGCCGGGATGCCGCGCACGACCGAGGCGACGGTGAAGCGGACGCTGGCGAGGGCGAGACGGGCGCCGACGAAGCCCCCGGCCACCCCGAGGACACCGCCGACGATGCCGATCCCGAGAGCCTCGAGGAGCACCACCGACGCGACCCTGGCCCGTGACGCCCCGAGCGACCGGAGCAGCGACACGACGAAAAGCCGCTGGACCACCGAGGTCGCCAGGGTGGTGGCGATGAGCACCCCGGCGACGAGCAGCGAGATCGCCGACAGCGCGACGAGGTTGAAGCGCAGCGAGGCGAGCATCTGCTCGGCGAAGCGCCGGCGCTCGCCGGGCGGGCTCGCCGCCAGGCCGTCGGGGAGGAGCGCATCGGTACGGACGCGAAGCTCGTCGAGATCGACCGACCCGCGGGGGACGAGCTCGATCCGGTCGAGCCGGCCGACCCGGCCGAGCAGCTCCTGCGCCGCCGCGACATCCATGATCAGCACCCGCTCCCAGACCGCCGACAGACCGTCGGCCTCGAAGACCGCGGCCACCTCGACCGACCGCGGCCGGCCGCCGATCGAGACCGAGAGCGCATCGCCGGCTGCGATATCGAGGTCCTCGGCCAACCGCCGCGAGACGAGCGCGCCGAAACCGAGCAGCGTCGCGTCCAGATCAGGCAGCTCCCGGTCACCGGACAGCACCGGCCGGACCTCGGCGTCGAGGAGCAGGTCGACGCCGAGCAGGCGCACCCCGTCGCCGAGCTCGAGCAGCAGCACCGTCTCCTCGACCACCGGGACGACCAGCGCGTCGCCCGAGACCGGCCGCAGCTCGGCGAGCAGCGTCTCGGGCAGCCCGCCGGGGGAGGCGATCTCGAGCCGGGCGGCGCCCGCGACCTCCTCGATCCCCTCGGCGAAGGAGGCGATGGCGGCGCGGCTCGCCGCGATCGTGGAGATCACCGCCGCGACCCCGGTGGCGACCCCGACCACCGTGACCAGGAACCGCCATGGGCGCCGGAGAAGGGGGCGCAGGAGCAGCGCCTTGAGAATCATCGCCCGCCGCTCACGACCGGCGCCCGACGAGGCGGCCGTCGGCGAGCTCGCAGACCCGATCGGCGGCGCCAGCGACCCGGGCGTCGTGGGTGGCGAGGAGCAGCGCCGCACCCTCGGATCGGCGGAGCTCGTCGAGCAGCTCGATCACCGCGGCGCCGGTCCGGCTGTCGAGGTTGCCGGTCGGCTCGTCGGCGACAACGACGCGCGGGCGGTGAACGAGCGCGCGGGCGACCGCGGTGCGCTGCTGCTCGCCGCCCGAGAGCTCCGAGGGGTAGTGGCGGGCGCGATGGCCGAGCCCCACCCGGTCGATCAGGTCGAGCACCCGGTCGGGATCGCGCCGGCCGTCGAGGGCGAGGGGCAGTGAGACGTTCTCCTCGACCGTGAGGTGGGGGACGAGGTGGAACGCCTGGAAGACCATGCCGATGGATCGGCGGCGCAGGGCGACGAGCTCGTTCTCGGAGGCGGTCGCGATGTCGACGCCGCACACCGTCACCCGCCCGCGATCCGGCCGGTCGACCGCGGCCACCAGGTTGAGCGCGGTGGACTTGCCGCAGCCCGACGGGCCGACCAGCGCGACCAGCTCGCCCGAATCGAGGGTGAGCGACAGGTCGACCAGGGCGTGCACCTCCTCGTCGCCCCGGCGGTAGTTGCGGCCGACACGGTCGAGCTCGACGACCGGCGCGCCGGTCATCCTGCGAACTCGCCGATCGGGCGGTAGCAGAAGACGTAGGCACCGCGGTCGACGACGACCTTGAGCTCGGCGCCGCGGTTGACCGCGTAGTCGATGTAGCCCGGGATGTCGCAGGCGTCGTGGCACTCGCTGGCGTGCGCCGGGCTCTCGCGATCCGCGGCGCGGTCGAACCACGAGAGACAGATCGGCCCGTCGAGCGCGCGGTCGGCGGCGTCGTCGGCCAGCCGCTTGGCGGTTGCGAAGTCGAGACCGAGACCATGGGTAGTGATGTGCAGGGTCTGCATGGGGTCGCTCACGGCTCGCCTCCGATCGGTCATCCAGACCATACCTCACGCCCAACGCGCCTGCGATCTCCGAGCTTCCCCACCGGCGCCGGCCCGGGGCGGGACGGCCGGGGCGCTCCCCGGCGCTCGACCCCGAGGTCGAGGCATCCGGCCTCGTCGGCGGTGTGCCGCCGGCGCGGCACGCCGGGACGATCCGACGGAACGAGAACCGCTCCGTCCGACTGTCGACGCGGTCCACCCCATCGGCCCGGAGTCGTCAGGAGGATCGGGACCGGGCGGCGCCGGGAGTCGCGGTCGACCGGCCTGGAATAGTGCGGCTCGGCCGGGGCGTTTTTCTGACAAACCGTCTCAATCGTGGAGAACGGCGGAACGACGACTCGAGGTGGACGGAAACATGAGCATCAGCATCGACGGGGTGGGGGGCGACGGGCGGCTGCGGGTGTCGCCGCGCGACGACGCCGGGCGCGAGGCGAGCCGGCACTGGCGTCGTCGGATCGACGCCCGGCTCGCCGAGCTCGTCCCGCCCGAGGACCAGGCGCCGAGCCCGCTCCACCAGGCGATGCGCTACAGCCTGCTCGCCGGCGGCAAGCGGATCCGGCCGGTGCTGGCGATCCAGGTGGCGACCGACCTCGGCGCCTCGATCGAGGATGTGCTCGACGTCGCCTGCGCGGTGGAGATGGTCCACACGGCATCGCTCATCCTCGACGACCTGCCCTGCATGGACGACGCCTCGCTGCGGCGCGGCCGGCCGGCCAACCACCTCGTCTTCGGCGAAGACACCGCGATTCTCGCCGCGACCGCGCTGCTCAACCGCGCCTTCGGCGTGATCGCCGAGTGCGATCGTCTCCCGGCTCAGACTCGGATCGACCTGAGCCGGCTGCTGTCCGAGTCGGTGGGCAGCCATGGGATCATCGCCGGCCAGTTCTGCGATCTTCGGATTCGCCACGGCCACGGCGACGATGTCGCCGGTCTGACCGAGATGTACGGTCAGAAGACCGGCGCCCTCTTCGTCGCCGCGCTCGAGGCCGGCGCGCGGGTCGCGCAGGTCGAGGAGCCGTGGGTCCGCGCGGTCCGCGAGTACGCGGTCAACCTCGGTCTCGCCTTCCAGCTGCTCGACGACCTCCTCGACACCTTCGGGTCGAGTGGGGACGTCGGCAAGGACACGCGCCAGGACGACGGGAAATCGACCCTCGCATCGCGGCTCGGCGCCCACGGCGCCCGCCAGGAGGTCCACCGCTATGTCGAGTCGGCGGCCTCGGCCCTCGAGCCGCTGGGCAGCTCGGGCCTCCAGCTCGCCAATCTCGCGAGGGACTACACCCACGCGACGATGGAGCGGGTGGCGGCGATCTGATCCTTATCGACGGCTGCGGAGCAGGGAGAGCCGCTCCGCGTAGGCCGCGTCGTCGACCCAGAGCCTCCGGGCGGATCGTTCGATAAACGGCCTGATGAAGCGTTGCAGCTTCCGGGCGTGCCGGAAACCGGGCCGATCCGAGGTCGCGAGAGTCGCCTCGACCACCATCGTGCGTCCCGGCTCGATGGGCGTCGCGTGGGTCTCCACCACCGAACCCTTCCCCTCGCCCTCGACGATGGTCATGACGATCGACCGGGGCTCCGGGCTGTGGAACGTGGCGTCGGTTTCGGCGACAACCCGCCCGATGAGCCTCTTGGCCACCCGCACCTTGAGAACGTCGTCGTCGAGGTCGAGGACGGTGAGGGTCGCGAAGGCGTAAGGGTGGAAGTGGACGCCGTGCCAGGGATCGAGCCGGTTGGCGATGATGTCCTCGGGGTCGCAGCGAACCTCGAGCTGCACGACGCCCTCGAGGAAGATCTCGGGCCGTGGGGCGAGCACCGGCAGTGGAGTCTCGGGAACCTCGGGCCCGATCCGGACCCAGCTCAGGACGCCGTCCTCGTGGACCGCATACCGCTTCCACGCACCGTATCCCTCCTTGCCCAGGGCCAACGCGTGCCACGGGCAGATCAGCTTGCCCTCGCAGACCCGCGAGTGCGCGAGCGACGCCCCCATGTGCGGGCAGGCGTCGGGAGCGATCAGGAGCTCGCCGTCGACCCGCCAGCAGACGAGGTCCTCGCCGGCGATCCGGTGGCGCTGGGGCTGCTCGCCGAGGAGACGGGATTCGCCGACGACGTACCAGTGGCCGTGCGGCCGCGCGAGCGCCCGCTCGAGGGCGCGGGCGATGGCGCGGGGTCTGGCCTGTTGCCAGTCGGGAATGAGGGAGGAGTCCGGGATCTCCACCTGTGGGAGCGGGGGACCAAACTTGATCAGCTTGCTCATCGCATGCGGCTCGCTTCCGTCTCTTGCACGCGGCGGCCGAAGAGGCCGCGGCGAGGGATCGATCGGATGGGTTCTGGTCTGACGCCCTGGGGCGCGAGGAGGTGGTTGGCGGCGAGGAACCCGGATGCCACCGCCCGCTCCATCAAGGCGCTCGGGATCGGCAGACGGACGAAGTCGCCGGCCAGCGCGATCCCCTCGTGCGGGGTGGTGACGCCCGGACGGTCGGCGTGGGATCCGGGGGCGAAGGCCGGGCAGTCGCGGCGGATGAGGAACCGTTCCTCGATCACTCCGGCGCCGACGTACTCGGGGTAGAAGGTGTGCAGCGCTGAGAGGAGGTCGGCCCGGATTGCGGGTTCGTCCATTCCGGGGTCGACGGCATAGGCGTGGAGCTCGACCACCGACCCGCCGGTCCGTGCGGCCCAGTCGCGGCTCTCGTCCTCGAAGAGATCGTAAAGCGAGATGTTGTCGAGGCACCCTACACCGGTGGTCCCGACAAAGGGTTGTCGTCCCGGTTTGGTCGGCCGGTCGACCCACAGCCGCCAGACCACGAAGGGATTCGTCAGAGCCAGACCCTCCACCGAGCGCCGGAAGCCGGCGTCGTCGAGGTCGAGTGAATCACCGACCACGGCCTGGAGTCCCGGCACCGTCAGCGCGAGCACGACGTGATCTGCATCGACCGATTCGCCGCCCAGCTCGACCTTCCAGCTCCGATCGGCGCCCTTGGCGACCCTCGACACGGTGCAGCCGGTTCTGACGTCCACACCGAGTCCGCTCAGGTAGTTGCCGAGGGGCCCCCAGATGGACGTCGAGAAGGGTCGTTTCGAGACGTCGAAGATGAGCCCGTCCGGGTTTCCCGAGAAGTAGAAGTGGAACATCATGAGCAGCTCGCCCGCCGACATGGCGTTCTCGGGGTTGAAGAAGGAGTGGGCGAAGACGTCGAAGAGCATGCGGCGGGCGTCGGGCGGGAATCTGAGAGAGTCGAGGTACTCGCCGGCGGTCATGTCGTCATATCGCCCGTAGGTCCAGCCTCGCTCGTAGCGGAGCATCGACAGTGCGGCGAGACCGTTGACCCGCAAGAGGTCCCGCAGACCGAGGGTCGGGGTTCGCCTGGTCAGGGCAATGACGTTCCACGGCGGCTTGTTGGGAAGACCCGAGAAGGACTCCACCTGTCCGCCGGGGCCGAGGATCGGGTAATCCTCGAGGGGTTCGAGAAAGCCCAGCTCGCCGTCGATCCGACGGAGCAGCGCCTGGAGGTTGTAGTACTGGCGGAAGAACGCGTGGAAGCCGCGCTCCATCTCGAAGGGCTCACCGGTGGCGAGCCGGTCGGTCCAGGCGCCGGCGCGACCGCCGAGGAAGGGCTCGCGTTCGGCGAGCACGACCGACACGCCCCGCTCGGCGAGAACGACCGCCGCCGCGACCCCGGCGAGACCGCCACCGGCGATGACCGCGGTCTGCGGCGAGGAGACCTTCTCGCGTGTGCCTGGCTGCGGCAGGATGAGTTCCATCACGGCTCCAAGCTCATCGCGGGTTCACTTGACCCGGATGGTGATCTGTTTCGTCTCGCCCGAGGCGAGCTCGAGGCGGGCCTCGTCGAACTCCGGCGGCCCGAAAGCGCTGCGGGCGTCGGCCGAGAAGCCGTAGGCCTCGGATGGAATGCCGAGCGCGCCGGAATCGAGCTCGCGGTCGCTGTCGGCGTCATGGACGACCGAAACGGCGAACGGGCCGGCAGGGACGCCGGTGAAAACCGCCGACGCCTCGTCGCCGGTGATGTCGACCACCTCGGAGGCAAAGGCCGAGCCGGTCTCGTCGGGCCAGCCGCCGGAATCGAGGAAGACGGCGACGAGAACCTGGCCCTCCTCATTCTCGAACCCGACCATCGAGATCTCGAGGCGACCCCGACCCTCGGGGCGGGGCTCGGTGGTCTGCGGCGGCGCCGAGGCGCAAGAGCCGAGCGCCACGGCGCCCAGGACGAACGCGATGCGTTTGAGAAGGCTGGGCATCGGAGCATTGTAGACCGGCGATGAACGGCGTCGGCGGATCGAGGACGTCATGAGCTCTCCCATCGGCGGGCCAGCACCCGGGTGACAACGAACAATACGATGGCGGTGGCGGTCAGGACGGCCAGCTCCGGGAGGAGCGCGGTGACCGGGAGGCTGCGCCAGAAGACCTTGATGTAGCCGTCGAGGGCCCAGGCGTTGAAGGTGATCCTGCCGATCTGCTGCAGGCTCTCGCTCATG
The DNA here is from genome assembly GCA_025456145.1 of Thermoanaerobaculales bacterium. Classification (GTDB taxonomy): domain Bacteria; phylum Acidobacteriota; class Thermoanaerobaculia; order Thermoanaerobaculales; family Sulfomarinibacteraceae; genus JAHECW01. The sequence goes on from JALOLD010000007.1 coordinate 39,792, forward strand.
ACATAGCGGGGGACCATGCTTCCCCCGAGGGCGGACATGCAGAGAATCAAGATGACGGCGACGGCGTTGAGCTGCGCGCGATTCCTGCACAGGGCGGCCAGGGTGAGGGCGAAGCTGCTCGCCGCCCCGGCGGTGGCCACCGTCATGACCGCGAAGCCCGGGAGATGGCCGATGAGGTCGACGCCGAAGGCGAGTTGAGCCCATGCGAACATGATGGTCACCTGGACCATCCCGACGATGGTCATGAGCAGCCACTTGCCCGCCAGGAGCTGGATCATGCTAAGGTCGGAGCACATGAGCCGGTCGAGGGTCTGGTTCTCCTCCTCCTCGAGCAACGTGCCGGAGTTGCCCACCGCGCCGAAGAGCAGGAACATCACCGCGATCCCGGCGGCGTACATGGACACCACGGGGTTGGACTTGTCGGCGGCGAAGACGTCCTCCACCTCGATGGCGACCGGACGGGCGATGGCGGAGATCGGAGAGGCCTCGAACTCAGCCGGTGAGAGCGCCAGGAATGTCCGGACCTGCATCTGGATCCGTTCGGCGATCATCTTCCCCGATGTTTGCCGCAGCAAGGCGGTCACAACCTGGGTGGCCACCGGATCCGAGGAATCCGCCAACAACCGGAGATCCACCGCATCGTTGCCCGTGCCCGTGAGCGATGCCGACCAACCGTCCGGGATGACCACCGCCAGCGGGACCGTGCCCACGAGGACAAGCGACCTGGCGGGTTCGGTGGATGAGAAGACAAAGAGGCCGTCTTCATGATCCGCGGGCGCGTAGATGTGCAGCGTCTCCCACTCGGCCAGGGCCGAGGAGAACTCGCGGCTGAGCTCGGTCGCGTCTTCGTCGACGATGGCCAGGTCGACGCGCGGCGACCTTCCGAGCCCGATCTGTGAGTCGAAGATGAAGGCGAAGATGGTGAAGAACGCGATCGGCACGACAAAGGTCAGCAGGATCTCCGTCCGACCGTGCCACATCCGCAGCAGACCGACGCGAACGACCGTGCCGATCATTCGCGCAGCTCCCGTCCGGTGAGGTGGATGAAGACCGAGTGGAGCGACGGCGGGTGGACATCGAGGTCCGAGACCCGGCCACCCCCCTCGCGGATTCGGGTCAACAGCCCGGGAAGCTCGAGGGAGACATCCTCGACCTCGGCGACGAGCTGTCGACGGTCGTCGCTGATGGAAAATCCGGTGAGATCGGGACAGTCCTCTGCGAGGGTGAAAACGACCCTCCGGTCGGCCCCCACCGTGCTCGCGATAAGCTCGGCGAGGGTCCCCTCGGCGATGGCGCGGCCGTGATCGATGATGACGATCCGGTCGCACTGCTGCTCCGCCTCTTCGAGCTGGTGGGTGGTCAGGAGGATCGAGGTCCCCCGGCGCCACAGCTCGTCGAGCATCAGAAAGATCCGGTCGCGACTCTGGGGGTCCACCCCCACCGTCGGCTCGTCGAGCAGCAGGACGAGGGGGCGGTGGAGGACACCGCAGGCGATGTTGACCCGCCGTTTCATCCCGCTCGAGAAGGTCTTCGTCAGGTCGCGGGCCCGGTCGGCGAGACCGGTCCACTCGAGGGCCCAGTCGACCGCCCGACGGAGATCGTCGCCGGACAACCCGTGGAATCGACCGAAGGCGTCGAGATTCTCGCGGGCGGTGAGATCGGGGTAGAGGGCGATCTCCTGTGGGACAAAACCGAGCTCATGGCGTCCGCCGCTCGGCGGCAGCGGTCGGCCCAGCATCTCGATGGATCCCGAGTCGGGGACCGCCAGGCCGCAGATGCAACGCACCAGGGTCGTCTTGCCGGCTCCATTGGGACCGAGCAGGGCGAGACGTTCGCCGCGCCGCAGCTCGAAGCCCGCGTGGTCGAGGGCGGTCGTCGTACCGAAACGCTTGGCAACGTCGAGGATCCGGACGGCGAAATCCGAATCCGCCTGGTCGCGAGTCGAGATCCCCCGGCCCATGATCACCCGGCTGCCCTTCCCGGTCGTGTCCACAACCCGTCTCTCGGCGCGTCGCCCGGGCCCTTGCCCCACCTCCTCGCCGTCCATGACTTGGGTCCGGCGCCGAGGACGAGGGAGATCTTCCTCGCTTTGCTGGTCGATGTCCGCGTGTCCCAGGCGTGCGGTCCGCGTTGGAGGATGAGCCGGCCGATATCGCTGTAGACCGCGTTGGCGGCCGCCACCGCCCACGCCGAACGCGGCGGCAGCTGCGAAATCCCGAGCCAGGCCGACTGGTAGTAACGGTCGGCCTCGACAAGGATCCTCCGGACCACCTCGAAGACTCCGTCGCGGTGTTCGGGCGCCGCCAATTGGTTGGCCGGGACACCGGCTTCAGTCAGCCAATCAAGGGGGAGATAGACCCGCCCGACCTCGGCGTCCTCGACCACATCTCGACAGATGTTGGTGAGCTGGAAGGCGAGCCCGAGATCGGTGGCGCGGTCCAGGGTCGGCTCGTCGCGGACCCCCATGATGTAGGCCATCATGACTCCGACCACCCCGGCCACGTGGTAGCAGTACTCGACGGTGTCGGCGACCGTCCGGTACTCGCGGCCCTCGACATCCATGACGAAGCCGTCGAGGTGGTCCATGGGATAGCGGTGGGGGATATCGCAGTCGGCGACGACCCTTTGGAGACCGGCGAAGATGGGATCGTCCATGGCTTCACCGGAGAGCGCGCGCAGGGTCACCGACCGCAGACGATCGACCCTCGCGCGGCCCTCTGCCGGGCTGAGCTGGGAGCTGCCGAACCCGAGCTCCTGGTCGTCGGTCTGGTCGTCGCAGTGGCGGCACCAGGCGTAGAGCATGTAGGCGCGGCCGCGGGTTTCGGGGTCGAAGAGCCTGGCCGCCGCGGCAAAGCTCTTGGAGCCTTTCTCGATGACGGTCTGACCGTGGTCGACGACGTGGTCCATGGATCCGTCCTCAGCCGCTCTCGCCGAGAAGATCGCCGATCATGAGTCCGGCGGTGGCCTTGGCCGAGTTGACGACGCCGGGAACACCCGCACCCGGGTGGGTGCCGGCGCCGGCGAAATAGAGCCCGCCGATCTTCTTGTCCCGGTTGTGAACCCGGAACCACGCGCTCTGGGTGAGGATCGGCTCGAGCGAGAAGGCCGACCCCAGGTGCGAGTTGAGGGTGTTCTGGAAATGATCCGGAGTGATGATGTGGACGGTTTCGATCTCGGCCTGGAGGTTCGGGAGATAACGCTTCTCGAGATAATCGAGGATCTTGTCCCGGTAACGCGGTCCCTCCTCGCTCCAGTTCACCGGCGCGTTGCCGAGGTGTGGCACCGGCGACAGCACGTAGAAGGCCTCGCAGCCGTCCGGCGCCACCGACGGGTCGGTCAGGGTCGGCGCGTGGAGATAGAGCGAGAAATCGTCGGAGACCTCGGGGCCGTTGAAGATCTCGTCGAGGTGGGCCTTGTAGCGCGGACCGAAGAGGATGTCGTGGTGGGCGATCTGGGTGTGGCGGCGTTTGACTCCGAAGTAGGCGACAAAGAGCGACATGGAGAACCGCCGGCGCTTGAGCCGGGCCGCCTCACGCTGTGCTTCGGTGTTGTCGCCGAGAAGGGCGTCGTAGGTGTGGACGACGTCGGCGTTGGAGGCGACGGCGTCGAAATCGCCGTGCCACCCGTCGGCCGTGGTCACTCCGGTGACCTTCCCGTTCGAGGTGTGGATCCGCTCCACCGGCGAGTCGAGCCGGATCTCGCCGCCGAGCTCTTCGAGAAGGTCGACGAGCGCCGTGACCAGCGCACCCGTGCCGCCCTTGACGAAGAAGACGCCCCAGTTGCGCTCGAGATAGTGGATCAGGGTGTAGATCGAGGACGAGGTGTAGGGGTTGCCGCCGACGAGCAGCGGGTGGAAGGAGAAGACCTGGCGCAGGTGATCATCCTTGATGAACTTCGAGATGATCGAGTAGACGCTGCGGTAGCTCTGCAGCCGGACGAGCTGGGGCGAAACCTCGATCATGCTCCAGAAGTTGAGAAACGGGGTCGCGGCGAGCTTGGTGTAGCCCTCGTGGAAGACCTCCTCGGCATAGCCGAGAAACTTCATGTAGCCGTCGACGTCGCGCGGGTTCTTGTCGGCGATCTGGGCGGTAGTCGCCTCGAGATCGTTGGAGTAGTCGAAGGAGTAGCCGTCCTCCCAGTAGAGCCGGTAGAAGGGCATCACGGGAAGCAGCGTGATGTAATCCCCCATGTCCCGGCCGGCGGCGGCGAAGACCTCCTCGAGGCTCGGCGGCGCGGTGACGATGGTCGGTCCGCCATCGAAGGTGTAGCCCTTCGACTCGGTGACGTAGGCCCGCCCTCCGGGCTTGTCGCGTTTCTCGATGACCGTGGTCTGGATCCCGGCCGCCTGGAGACGCACGGCCAGGGTCAGTCCGCCGAAGCCGCTGCCGATCACCGCTGCGCGTGGCTGGTTCACTGGGCATCCTCGTTTCGTCGTGTGGTCGTGCCCGCCCGATCGCGGCTCTCCACGATACAGCGGAGCGCTCGGAGGACCGGCACCGGAGGCCTCCCGGTCAACACCCGGATCTTGTCGGTCCATTTCAGGCGGCCGGCGTAGAACCGCCGGATGAGACCCGGCGAGAGGCCGTAGAAGCGCTCGAAGATCCGGTAGCGGAGCTCGGGCACGGCGGCCCGGAAGAGCATCCGGTTGAGGAGCCGGTAGTAGCCGGTGCGGCGCCAGAGCTCGAGCGACCTCCGCCGGGTCAGCTCGAAGAGGGACGGGCTCTCGAGCTCGGGCAGCGACGCGATCTCATCGGCCAACCGGACGGCCTCGGGGAGCGAGTAGCCGGTCGTCGGGTGGAAGAACGCCCCGCGCATGCCGCTGCGGGCGACGCCGGGAGGACCATCGGCCCAGAAGGCGTCGATGTCGCCGCCGAGGACAATCGGCAGGACGCCGGACTCCTCGCCGGCGACCTCGCCGATCTCCCAGCCCCGGCGCGTCGCGTAGTCCGCGATCGCGGTCCGCAGCGCCGCCCGGTCGAGCCCCGGCTGGTCGGCGTAGTAGGTGTCCTCGATGAGCGCCTCGGTGGCGCTCAGGGGCAGCGTGTAGACGAAGCGGTAGCCGTCGACCTGCTCGACGGTGGCGTCCATCAGGATCGGTGCGGCGAGCCGGTGCGGCTCGCGCAGGCGGACGAACAGGCCGAGGAACTTCTGGTAGCCGAGATCGAGGTGGGCGCCGCCCGGGTCGCCCCGGCCGTCGATCACCGCCCGGGCCTCGATGCTCTGCCCATCGGCGAGGACGACCCGCTCGGGGGCGATCGCAGCGCAGGCGGCGCCGAGCCGCAGCCGCGAGCCCAGGGCCGGCGCGACCACCTCGTGCAGCCGCGCCGAGCTCACCGAGCTGTAGCCGCCCTCGATGGTGACCCGGCGCGCCGGAAACCGGAGCTCGTGGCTCGCCCAGCGGTGGGCGAGGAGAGGCGCGAGCCACTCCCGCTGGTCGTCGTCGAGGTCCGAGTCGTGGAACGACCAGGTGTGGTTGCCGCCGAGCCTCGGGCCGCGTTCGACGACGACCAGCGGATAGTCGGGGCGCCGACTGAGGATCCGGTAGGCGATGAGGCAGTTGGCGAGACCGCCGCCGACCAGGACCAGTCCGGTCGACCCGACCTGCTCACCCATCGTTCGAGCCCACCACCACGGCCACGCCGGATGCCTCGCTTGACGTTTAGATCGCTGTCAACTGTAGCAACCCGACGGCTGATTGGCAAAGGACGGCGTACACCGGGCGGGGCTCGCACCGGGTGCGGCGGTCAGCCGCCGAACATGTTTCCGAGCGACGGCATCTCCTGGGGTTCGCCCCTGATCATGCTGGTCGCGCCGGACCGGCCGAAGGCGGTGACGGTCGCCTCGGAGTGCTCGGCTTTGCCGTTGACCAGGCTGTCGGAGACCAGCTTGACGATTCCAAAGGGCACCTCGTCGGACAGCCAGTGGGTCGTCGTGCTCTCGACCTTGACCTGCTTGATGACCAGGTTCATCGTCGCGGTCCCGCGACCGCGGTAGCGGGCGCAGCCGAAGTCGCCGGCCGGCGTCGAGACCGTCTCGTCGCCGTCGCGGTCGAGCTGGTAGGTCATCTGGAGCCCGATCGCCTGGGCCATCCCGCCGAGCATCCCGCCGGCGTCGCCGAGCCGCATCGGCTGGGCGTCGCCGGTCTGCATGATGATCTCGGTGGCGAGGTCGCTGAAGTTGCCGATCGAGTTGACGACGTCGCCCTCGAGCAGGCTCTTCTTGAGGAGCATCTTGACGAAGGTCGGGTCGCCGAGCGGCTTGCGCTCGCCCTTCTTGACCTTGAAGCCCCGGATCTCGGTCTCGACCCAGGCGTAGGTCTGGCCATTGCGCTCCTCGTCGCCGAGGTACTTGACCCGGAAGACCGAGACCGCCTCCTTGCCGTCGACGGTGCTGACCGTCTCCCGCTCCTGCCACGAGCCGACCGGGGTCGAGGCGGCGAAGTCGAAGTCGACGGGGCCGGCCGCGGCGGCGAGCCCGGTGCCGAGGCACAGCGCGGCGAGAAGGGTCAGGGAGAGGTTGGGTCGTCGGGTCATGTCGGCCTCCTGGTCCGGCCATCGCTCGAGCGGCAATCCCGGCAATGCCGATGTGAAGAAAAACCCCGGCAGGCGGTCCCGCGATTCCCCGACCGGCGGGCCGGGCCGGGTCGGGCCCCGCTGTAAAATGCCCGGGTGAGCCCGATCTCCGAGGAGGCCAGCCCGATCGCCCGTCGCCGTTGGATCATCGCCACCGGTCTGACGGCCGCCATCGTCGTGGCGGCGGTGATCCTGATCCACGGCCCGTCGGTCGGGCTCGCCCTGACCGGCGACAGCTACCAGTGGGTGCAGCACGCCCACCGCGCGACCCACCAGGCCCGGCTGCTGCTCGCCGATCTCGACACCTTTCTCCGCCCCTCGACGACCTGGACGCTGGCGGTCGACCGCGCGCTGTGGGGCGGCTTCGACGCGCGCGGGCTGCGGACCGGCTCGCTCGCGATCCACTGTCTCGCCGCCCTGCTCCTCGCCGTCGCCGGCCGCCGGCTCGGCCTGGGCGCCGCGACCTCCGGTGCGGTGGCGCTGCTCTGGGCGACCTCGGCCTTCACCGACGAGTCGGCCTTCGTCGTCGCCTACCGCTTCGAGCCGCTGCTGCTCATCGCCTGGCTGGCGCTGGTCGCGGTCTGGCCGACCGGCGGCGAGAGGTGGTCTGTGGGGCGGGCGGCGGCGGCGGTCGCCGCGACCCTCGCCGCCGCCGCGGCCAAGGAGACCTGGGTGGTCACCCCGGCGCTGGTGCTCGCCCTCGAGCTCGACCGCCGCCGGCCGCTCGGCGCCGCCCTGCGCCCGGCGCTGGTCGCCGGCGCCGCCGCGCTGGTCTACGTGGTCGGCTACTTCCTCGCCTTTCCCGGCTCGAAGTCGTACTACGAGCTCGGGCCCCACGTCGTCGCCAAGCTGCCCGGGCAGCTCGCCGCCTTCCTGTTCCTCGCCGAGCCGATGCCCTTCGCCCTGGCGCTCGGCTGGACCGGCGTGCTGGCGACGGCCGCGGTCGCGGCGCTCGCGGCGGTCTGCCTGCGCCGTAGGGTCCGCGGCGCCTGGACCGCCCTCGCGCTGCTCGTGCTGCCGACCCTGCCGACCATCCTGGTGCCGTTCATGCCCCAGCGCTACCTGGCGATCCCATACGCCGGCTTCCTGCTGCTCGCCGCGCTCGCCCTCGAGTCGGTCGCCGCGCAGCTGCCGCGCTGGCGCCGCGCCCTGGTCGGCGGTGGCGCCCTGGTCGCGGCGACGGTGATCGCCGCAGGAGCAGCCACCGTCCGCGCCGACCTCGCCGACTACCGGCGGGTGGCGGCGGCGCACCAGGCGCTGCTCGAGGAGGCGGCGGAGGTGGCCGGGGTGGTCGCCTCGGGCGGCCCCGTCGCGGTCGTACGCGACGAGACGGCGCAGCCGCTGCTCGACATCCTGCGGGCGCCGCAGGGGCTCGCCAAGCTGCCCTTCACCCGCCACGCCGACCCCTACGGTCTGGTCGACGCGGCGGCGCTCTTCGAGTGGGTGATCGCCGACGAAGGCACCCGGGTCGAGCCGCTCGCCAGCGACCCGGCGGCGCTCGCCGGCGTTTCGGGACCGCTGCTGGTCCATCGCCTCGGCGCCTTCGAGGTCCGGGGCGAGGCCCCGGACCTCGGCGCCGAGGTTGTGGGCTGGCAGACCGACGGCCGGCGCTTCCGGCTGATCCGGACCGTCGAGCTCAGATAGGGCCGAAGCGGCGGCTCACTCGGTGAGCAGCAGCTTCTCCATCTCGGTCAGGATCTCGTTCCAGCGCACCATGACGGTCCCGATGACCTCGGGGTTGGTGAGGTCGACCCCGGCGAGCTGGAGCGCCTCCATCGGGTAGATGCTGCCGCCCCGCTTGAGCACGTCGAGGTAGTCCGAGACCGCGCTGTCGTCGCCGCCGCGCAGCCGGCCGGCGAAGGCCTCGCCGGCGGCGAAGGACGAGGCGTACTTCCAGACGTAGAAGGTCCGGTAGAAGTGGGGGATCCGCGCCCAGCCCGAGCGGTAGGCCTCGTCGAGGGTCACGGCCGGGCCGTAGTAGGTGGTCCACAGATCGCCCCAGACCTGGCCGAGCGAGTCCTTGGTGAGCGGCTCGCCGCGCTCGGCCATGGCGTGGGCCGCGGACTCGAACTCGTGGAAGAAGAGCTGGCGGAGGAAGGTCCCGGTCATGCTGTTGAGCCGGTGGTTGAGCAGCGCGAGGCGCTGCTCGGGGGTCGTCGCCCGCTCGAGCATCCACTCGAAGAACAGCGACTCGGAGGCGACCGAGCCGACCTCGGCGACGAACAGCGAGTAGCCGGCGAGGTGGTAGGGCTGGTTGGCGGTGGCGAGGTAGGTGTGGACCGAGTGGCCCATCTCGTGGACCAGGGTGAAGACATCGCCGAGGGTTCCGCCCCAGTTGAGGAACAGGTAGGGGTGCGAGCTGTAGGTCCCCCACGAGTAGGCGCCGCCGCGCTTGCCCGGGCTGGTGTAGACGTCGATCCAGCGCTCGTCGCGGCCGCGCTGGGCGACCGCGGCGTACTCCTCGCCGAAAGTCTCGCGCCAGAACTCCATGGCGAGCGCCCAGCCCTCGTCGAAGGTGTAGCGGGTCTGGGCCTCGGCGACGATCGGGACGTACAGGTCGTAGATGTGGAAGTCCTCGAGCCCGAGCACCTTCTGGCGCAGCGCGACATAGCGGTGGATCGCCTCGAGGTTGGCGTGGACCGCGGCGACCATGGTGTCGGGCACGACCCGCGGCACATTGTCCTCGTCGAGGGCGGCCTCGAGGGTCGAGCCATAGCCCCGGGTGCGGGCGAGCCAGAGGTCCTTCTGGATCGAGGCGCCGAGGGTGCTCGCGAAGGTGTTGCCGTGGGCGTCGTAGGTGCCGAAGATGGCGAGCGCCGCATCGCGGCGCAGCCGGCGGTCGGCGGAGTTGAGGAAGCTGTAGAACAGCGCCGGGTTGGCGGTGGTGTCGGCGCCGTCCTCGCCGACGATGGTCGGCCAGACGATGTCGGCATCGGTCAGGTCGGAGTAGATCTGGCTCGGCGCCCCCTGGAGCAGCGCCGCCGCGGCGAGCACCTGCTCGACCTCCTCGGACCGGATGTGGGCGGCGGTCCGGCTGATGTCGTCGATCACGTGGGCGTAGGTCGCCAGCCGTTCGTGCTCGACCATGGCGGCGAGGCGGTCGGCGGGGATCTTGGCGATCTCGGGGGCGAAGAACGACGTCGCCTCGGCGGCCTTGGCGCCGAGCGCCCGCGCCCGGGCGAGGGTCGCGTTGGCCGCGACATCGCGGGTGTCCGTGTGCTGGCGCTGGCTCGCCCAGACGATCGCGTCCTCGGCCTTCTGCTCCATCGCGTAGCTCAGGTCGAGGGCGTCCGCGAGGACCTCGGCGCTCTCGCCGAGCCGGCCCTGGAAGGCGGCGATCGCCGGGAGCATCGCCTCGACCTCGGCGACGGTGGCATCGAAGGCGGCCTCGTCGGGCAGGATGTCGGCGATGTTCCAGCGATAGGCCTCGGGGATCGCCGCCCGGCTCTCCCACTGGAGCTGCTCGGCCTCGTCGGCCACGACGGCGCCGGTGAGCGCCAGGATCGTCACGAGAAACAGCGACTTCGTTTTCATGCTGGTCTCCTCCCCCGCGACCGGGCGCCGGCCGCGCCCCGGTATCCTACCCCCGCCGCGCCCCCGGGAGAAGTCACAGCCGGTCGCCGGCGGCAACCAGCCGGTTGCGGCCGGCCCGCTTGGCGCGGTAGAGCGCCCGGTCGGCGGCCCCGAGCACCGCGGCGGCGGATCTCCGCCTCGGCCCGACGCCGGCCGCCCCGATGCTGACCGTCACCGCCACCCGGTGGGGTGCGCGGCCGCCGCGCGCCGGCGTCTCGGGCCGGACGGTGGGCCGGTCGGGCCCGCGCAGGCTGAAGGACCGGTCGGCGATCGCCCGCCGCAGCCGCTCGAGCTCGGGCCTCGCCGCGGCGACCTTTCGGCCGGGGAAGACGATGGTGAACTCCTCGCCGCCGTAGCGGTAGGCCCGGCCGCCCGCGCCGACCCCGGCGAGCTCGGCCGCGACCATCCGCAGGACCTGATCGCCGGCATCGTGGCCGTGACGGTCGTTGAACCGCTTGAAGTGGTCGATGTCGACCATCGCCAGGCAGAAGTCGCCGCCGAGCTCGGCCAGGGCGTCGTCGAGGGCGCGGCGCCCGGGCAGCCCGGTGAGCTGGTCGTGGAAGGCGAGCCGGTAGGCGTCCTCGACCAGCGACAGGAGCAGCGTCAGCATCGCCGCGCCGAGCGGCAGCGACGCCCCGGCCGGCCCGCCCCGGCCGGCGAGCGCGACCGAGCAGGCGACCGCGACCCAGAGGAGACCGGCCTCGAAGGCGCCGCGACGCACGGCGAAGGCGAGGCCGGTCACGACGACCGCGGCGCCGAGGGCGGCGGGGAGCGCTGCGGGATGCTCGAGCCGGACCCCGACCCACTCGCCGGCGACCTCGGGCGCGAGGGCGAGCCCGATCTGGGCCGCGATCGCGGCGAGCCAGATCGAGGTTGCCGGCCGCCGCAACGGACGGTCGCGGGTGACGGCGAGCAGCCCGAGGTCGAGGGCGAGAGCCAGGGCGAGGGCGGTGAGCCCGGCTGGGGAGGGGGGTGGGACAAGCCGGCCGTGCAGCACGAGTGCGGTCGCCCCGACGAGCACCGCCGCCACCGCCAGACGGTGTCGGCGATAGCGCCAGGCGAGCGCCACGGCGAAGGCGGCGGCGAGACCGACCAGGGCGTCGGCCAAGGTCGGCCTCCCGGCGATCAGACCGGTCGCTCCGGCGAGCCAGGCCGCTGCCACCAGCAGCCCGCCCGCCATGGAGGTGATCCGCGCCGCCGTTCGCATCGCTCAATTGTAGGAGGGACGGGTCCCCCGGCCGATCGGCTGGGTCGGGCGATCGGCATTCTGTATGATGAGGCGACGAGATCGAGGATGCTGGCGATTCCCGACAACCGGTCCGCTCGGTGTGGCTGCAGCGCAGCGACCGTGGAGCTCTTCTCGTGATCTGCCCAATCTGTGGCGGCGACGACGTCAGGGGCGCCGTCTGCTCGCACTGCGGCGCCGCGCTCGGCGGCGACCGCGACGCCCTCGATCAGACCGTCGCCCTGGCGGACGACGCCGTCGACGGGGCGACGTCGCCCGAGGCCGTCGATGGCGACCACACCGTCGCCCTCGACGGCGCGGACGACTCCGTGCACGATCAGCCGACCATCGGCGGCCGACCGCCGACCAACGCGTCGGTCAGGGCGGGCGGTCCGCTCGAGGTCGGCGGTTCCTTCGGCGATCGCTACCGCATCGACGAGCTGCTCGGCTTCGGCGGGATGGGCGCGGTCTACAGGGCGTGGGACGAGAAGGTCGGGATCCCGGTGGCGCTCAAGGTCGTTCGCACCGGGGTGACCGACGACCCGGCGATGACCCGCCAGCTCGATCGCCGGTTCAAGCGCGAGCTGCTTCTTGCGCGCCAGGTCACCCACAAGAACGTGGTCAGGATCCACGACCTCGGCGAGATCGAAGGCGTCAAGTTCATCACCATGACCTACATCGACGGCGAGGACCTGGCGCACGTGCTGCAGCGCGAGGGGACCCTGTCGGTCGCCGATGCCCTCAGGGTCCTGCGGCCGGCATTGTCGGGGCTCGTGGCGGCACATCAGGCCGGGGTCGTCCACCGCGATCTCAAGCCGGCCAACGTCATGATCGAGCCGTCGACCGGCGAGAGCTACATCATGGATTTCGGGATCGCCAAGGCGGCCGACAATCTCAGCGCGGTCGATCTCGAGGGCGCGGCGCGGGGCCGTACCCCGGCGCCCGGGGGCGACGCCGGAGAGACCGCAGCCGGCGGTCTCGTCGGGACCCTGCAGTACATGGCGCCGGAGCAGCTGAGGGCCGGCACGGACGTCGACCAGCGGGCCGACGTCTACGCCTTCGGCCTGATCTTCTACGACCTGCTGGTCGGCAGGCGCCGGATCGAGAAGGCGGCGAGCGCGATCAGCGAGTTCCACGGCCGGGTCGAGGCGGCGCCGCCCCCGCCGCGGTCGCTCGATCCTGCGATTCCCGAGGCGGTCAACGAGATCGTCGTCCGCTGCCTCGATCCCGACCCGGACAACCGTTTCCAGTCCTCGGCGGAGCTCGAGGAGGCCCTCGACCGGCTCGACGACGAGGGACACCCGCTGCCCGTCACGCGGCTGCTGACGCCGCGGCTCGCGGCGGCGGCGGCGGCGCTGCTCGTCGCGTTGGTCGCCGGGACGTGGTGGCTGGCCTCGCTGCGCGCCCCGGCCGCTCCGACCGAGCCGATCTCGGTGCTCGTCGCCGACTTCGTCAACTCGACCGGCGACGCGGCGTTCGACGGGGCGCTCGAGCAGGCCCTGACGATCGCGATGGAGGGCGCGTCGTTCATCAGTGCCTTCCCGCCGGCCAACGCTCGCGAGATCGCCGAGCGTCTCCAGCCCGGTCACGGCGTCGACGAGGAGATGGCCCGGTTGATCTCCCGACGCGAGGGGGTGAGCGTGATCCTCGTCGGAACGCTTTCCGGCGGCGAGCGCGGCTACGGCGTCACGGTCGAGGCTCTCGACCCCGGAGTGGAGGCCGGCGAGGGGAGGCCGCTGGCGACCGCCAGAGCGGCCGCGAGAACCAAGGGGGACGTCCTCGCGGCGGTCGCCCAGGCCGCCGCCGATCTCCGGGGAGATCTCGGCGACACGACCCCCGAGAGCGATCGGATGGCGGCGGCGGAGACCTTCACCACCGCGTCGCTCGACGCGATGCGCGCCTACTCGCGAGGTCAGGACCTGTCGGTTCAAGGCGACTTCGAGGGGGCGCTGGCGGCCTACGAGGAAGCGGTCGCCAGCGACCCGGCCTTTGGACGCGCCTATGCCGGGATGGGAGTGGTCCACGGGAACCTCCGCCAGGAAGAGGCGGCGGAGGCGAGCTACCAGAAGGCCCTCCAGCACCTCGACCGGATGTCCGAGCGCGAGCGTTACCGCACCCTCGGCGGCTACTACCTGCTGGTGTCGCGCAACTACGAGAAGGCGATCGAGAACTACGAGACCCTCGTTGAGCTCTTCCCGGCGGACGGCGGTGGGCACTCGAACCTCGCCTTCGCCTACCTCAACCTGCGCGACTTCGACCGGGCGGTGGCGTCGGGAGCCGAGGCGGTCGAGCTCGACCCGAAGAACGTGATCAAGCGGATGAACTACGCGATGTACGCGATGTACGCCGGCGACTTCGCGACCGCGATGACCGAGTCGGCGACGGTGCTCGAGCAGAACCCGGCCTTCGGCTATGCCCGCTTCACCCTCGGGCGGGCGGCGATGGCAGCCGGGGACATCGGCACCGCGCGGTCCGCGTTCGCCGAGCTTGGCGCCGCGGGCGGCATGGGCTCGTCGCTCGCGCCGATGGGCGAGGCGGACCTCGAGATGACGCTCGGTCGACATCACGCGGCCCAGGCCCTGCTCGACGCCGCCATCGGCTCGACCGAGAGCCCGTTCGAGCGCGCGTCGATGCTCGTAGCGATGGCGGAGGCCCGGCTCGCGATGGGCGATCCGCGGGGAGCCCTCGAGACGGCGCGGCGCGGGCTCGCCGAGAGCCAGCACGAGAGCGTCCTCTATCTCGGCGCCCGGGTGCTGCTCCACGCCGGGGACGCCGACGGGATGGAGGAGGTCGCCGTTCGCCTCGAGGACAGACTCCAGAGCCAGACCACCGCCCTCGCCGGTCTGCTGCGCGGCGAACGGGCGCTCGCCGAGGGGCGTCGGCCGGAGGCCGTGCGGGTGCTGCGCGAGGCCTGGCAGGAGTCCGACATCTGGTTCGCCCGGTTTCTGCTCGGTCGCGCCTACCTCGAGGTCGGCCACCTTCCGGAGGCGCTCGACGAGCTCGATGCCTGCGTCCGACGCAAGGGCGAGATCACCGACGTCTTCCTGGTCGACAGCGCGACCCTTCGCCATTATCCGCCGGCCCTCTACTGGCTTGGCCGGGTCGAGGAGGCGATGGGCAACGACGAGGCCGCGGCCGTTGCCTACCGGGGCTTCCTCGAGCTGCGCTCGACCGCTGACACGCCGGACGAGCTCGCCGCCGATGCCACCGCCCGGCTCGGACCGGGCTGAGCGGAGCTCAGGCCGGTAGCGGGGCTCGGGCGGCGCGGCGCCACCGGGGGCGGCGCCGCGCCGGGATCGGTCCGGTGGCGATCACTTGAGCTCGATCATCAGCGGGTCGCCGAGGTGACTCGTGGTGTCGAGCTGATCGGTCGTCGGGTGGTAGATCGCGAGGAAGTAGCAGCCCCGGTCGAGCCCTGCCGTGTCCCAGTTGAACTGCCAGTCGCCGCCGACATAGCGGAGGTCCGACGACCCCGGGTCCTCGACCCAGGTCAGCGGTGTGCCGGTCGAGCCGCAGGGAACGAAGCCGGTGACCCGGATCTCGGGCATTGCGGCCGAGCTGTCGACGAGCGCTCCGGTGGCGGGATCGGTGTAGCGCCACTTGAGCGGGATCGCCGACCCGGCGTTGACCTTGTAGTTCGGGCGCCACGGGCTGTCGAAGCCGACGAAGATCCAGTTCGGGACCGGGTCATACACGGTGATCGTCGCCGACCCGGTCGCCGCCGTCTCGAGGTCGGCGACCTCGAAGACGAAACCGTCCACGCCGACGAAGCCGGGGTTCGGCGTGTAGGTGAAGATCCCGGTCGCCGCGTCGTCGATCACGGCGGCGCCGTGGGCCGGCCCCGAGAGAATCGAGAAGGTCAGGGCGTCGCCGTCGATGTCGGCGCCGGGCAGGGTCGCGGTCAGCGGGGTGTTCTCGGCGGTCTCCCACGAGGCGTCGCCGGCGGTCGGTGGGTCGTTGACCGGGAGCACGTTGATGGTCACGGTGGCGGCGGCGCCGAGCTCCCCGTCCGAGACCTCGACATCGAAGGTGTCGACGCCGTTGAAGTCCGGGTCGGGCAGGTAGCTGAAGACTCCGTCGACGATCTCCCATATCCCGTGCGCCGGCGGCGAGGTCACGACGTAGGTCAGCGGGTCGTCGTCCGGGTCGACGGCGAGGACCGCGGTCAACGGCGCGACCGGGTCCTCGTCGATGTCATAGCTGGTGACCGGGAAGAAGGGCGGTTGGTTCGGACTCACGAGCGTGATCGGTACGGCCAGCCAGTTGTTGACCTCGTTGAACTCCGAGACCTCCTTGGTGTCGTCGACGATGAGCACCAGGGCGTAGTCGCCCTCGTCGAGGGTCGGCATCGTCAGATCGACCGGCTCGAGGTGCTCGGTCGCACCGACCGGGATGGTGTTCGCCGCGGAGGGGACGAACTCGGGGACGAGCGCGCACTCGGGACCGGACACGTCGAGCACCGCGTCGACGGGGTGGGAGGCGATGTAGCCGGGATCGCACACCGCGAAGCCGTGCCGGAGGATTCCGTTCTCGGCGGTGGCGTCGCCGTAGCCCTGGTTGACCACGTCCCAGCCGCCGGCCGGGAAACCGGTCAGCGTCCCGCCGACCGGTGCCGTGACCGGGCTCGGGTCGACCGAGGCGGGCACGAGGTCGGGGGCGAGCGAGAACACGTTGCAGTTGACCGGGTTGGCCGGGTCGCAGGGCAGCGGCACGATGACCAGGCTCGGCGGGTCGAGCAGCGGATCGTAGACCAGGCCGCCGGTCTTGAGCGCCGCCCCCCCGCCGAGCTTGAAGGCACGCAGCGTGATGTTGACCTCGCTCGACGCCGGCGGCGCCTTGGTCGTGCCGTCGTCGGCGGATCCGTCGCTCGGCGCCATGGTAAAGGTCGAGTTGATGACGAAGGGGTTGATGACGAAGGGGTTGATGACGAAGGGGTTGATCACGAAGGGATTGATGACGAAGGGGTTGTAGACCGAGTCGTTGGGGTCCTGAGTGACGTTGGCGAGGATCTGTGGTTGGGCGACGTTGGCCGAGCCGCAGCCCGAGAGCCCGCCGTACAGCGAGCCCTTGTAGGCGATGAGCTGGAAGACATAGCCGGCGTCGAGAAAGGCCTGCGCGTTGTCGATGTTGACCAACGGAAGGTAGCTCGAGGCGGTGTTGCTGGCGCCCGGCGTCACCGTCCAGGTCGTATCGATGACCTCCTCGATCGGGCTGTTGATGACGAAGGGGTTGATCACGAAGGGGTTGATGACGAAGGGGTTGATCACGAAGGGGTTGATGACGAAGGGGTTGATCACGAAGGGGTTGATCACGAAGGGGTTGGCCGCGCCGTCGTTGATGACGAAGGGGTTGATGACGAACGGATCGGTCACCTCGGGGTACTGCGCGTCGGCGGCGCCGTCGAGCGCCGCGATCGGCGGGTTCTCGGGGTCGAGGTTGAGCGTGATGGCGCCGGTCGCGCACTCGCCGGCGCACGGCGGAAGCTCGGAGACCTGGATCCTGATCGGCGGGACCGCCCCGCTGTCGACATAGACCATCAGCGCCGTGCCGGAGCGGGGGAAGATCTCGACGATTCCGGAGTCGATGTCGGGGTTGGTTCGGACGAACGAGGCCGAGCCGGCGCCGACGACGATCTCGACGAGGTACGAGCGGGTCTCGTCGGTCTGGTTTCGGATCGAGATCGGGAAGCCGCGCTGGTCGTCGAGCTGCTTGTAGGTGGTCGGGGCGCTCAGCGCGAGCGCCGTGCTCACCCTGGCGGTCAGCACGTCGGTGTTGCGCGAGCCGGGGTTGAGGCAGCCCGGGAGGTTGGCGGGCGGGCTGTCGTAGGGGGCGTCGTAGAACTGGTAGCCGTCCCACTCGTTGGGACCCGGCGGCGGGGCGAGATGTCGGTTGTCGGCGAAGACCGCGTGGAAGCTGCGGGTCGGAACGTCGGTGGGACCGCTGGCCCACCGCCAACCCGAGCCGTCGAAGGTGAACTGAATCTCGGGCGCGAGATCGACGTAGTCGCCGATGAAGGGTGAGGTCCCGGCCGCCGACTGCGGCGCATTGGCCCGATTGACCTGGCGGATGCACGACGGGTAGCCGGGGCCGGAGTCCGGCGAGCACGGCGAGCTGACCGCCGCGACGTCGGTCAGGTCCTCGCCATCGGTGAGGTCGGCGCCGGCGCGGATCGGGTAGCGCGAGACCTGGGTGGTCGAGCCCTCGTTGAGGAGGTCGCCGGTGGCCGGGTCGAGGAGGGCGGCGCGCAGGTCGAGAACCCGGTCGTAGCCGCTGATGAAACCAGTGTAGGGGCTGGGGTCGGCCTCGGACGTCAGCCACTCGCTCGAGGTTCCGGAGCCGTAGTTGGCGATCCGGCCCCGCGACTCGTAGTAGGCGAGGACCAGCCGGCCGCCTCCGAAGCTCAGCTTCGGCATCACCTGCGGCCCGGAGGGACGCCACTGCGGCAGCAGACCGAAGCCGGGCGACGGGAGGTCAGGGCTGCCCGGGACGTCCCGGTCGGCGAGGTCGACCGCCCGGCGGTTGTTCGGCAGGCCGTCGACGTCGGTCCAGATCCGGCCGCCGTCGGTGGAGCGGACGACGACGATGCGCGGCGAGCCGGTCGGGTCGGGCCGTCCGAGGTCGGGGCTGCCCGGGTCGATGTCGACCCGCTCCTGCCAGGCCGCGACGACCGTGCCCTGGTCGGTCACCGTCGCCGTCGGGAAGCCGTTCGAGCGGAAGGCGACCTCGGGGAAGCCGGGGTTGAGGTCGCTCGGGATCTGCAGCGGCGCCACGGTGGTCGGGATGGTCGGCTGGTCGAAGGGCGCCATCGCCGGGCCGCCGGTCAGCACCACGGGCTTGCTCCACTTCCCACCGAGGTTGGTCGATCGCACCATGAGGATCGCGTCGGGCGCGAAGAAGTGGCGCCAGATCATGTAGATGGTGCCGTTCGCCGGGTCGACCGCGAGGGCCGAGCCCTGGTTCTGGTTGTAGGGTGGGTTGAGCTTCTGGGTGTCGAACGTGAGCCCGCCGTCGAAGGACCGGGCGAAGCTCACCTTGCTCTGGAACTTCCCGTCCTTGTCGAGGCCGTTGAAGGTCGAGTAGCTGACATAGACCGCGTCGGCGCAGAGGTCGCCGCCCGGGCCGCGAGCGATGTCGACCTCGATGTCCGGCTTGTCGAGGAAGTAGCCGTGGGTCGCGTTGTTGCCCGACTCGATGACGGTCATCCCCTGGTAGACGATCGAGTCGCCGCCCTCGCTGTTGTTGAGGTCCTGATACCGAGCGACCACGAGCTTGCTCTCGCCGCCGCGGGTGAAGGCCATGAAGACGACGTAGAGCTTGCCGCAGGGCCCCGGGGCCACCACCGGGTCGGTGGCCGCCTCGAGACCGTAGACCGGCGCGGCGAGCGAGGCCGGCGAGTGATCGAACGGCGCACCGGGCAGAAAGGCGCCGCTCCAGGTCAGCCCGCCGTCGTACGACCGGCTCATTCCGACCCATGCCTCGGCGGCGGCGATCGGCGCCGACGCGACCGTCGGGAGGGACAGCCAGGACCCGGCGAGCAGGAACGTGCGGGTGGCGTTGAGGGCGGCGATCACCGCCTCCGCCTGACCGAGACCCGCGTCGTCGGGGATGTCGACCGCGCGGTAGTCGTTGAAGAAGGCGACGAGGTGGTCGGGGTTGCGGGTCGAGGCGGCGATGGTCGGCTCGACCTGGCGCTGCAAGAAGCCGTCGCCGATGACGAACCAGTCATCCGGCGCGTCCTCGGGCAGTACCACCGGGAGGACGTTGACGTTGGTTCCCGCCTGCTGGGCGAGAGCCATCGGCGAGACGGCGACGGCGCACAGAACAGCGATCTTGACGCTCAGTCTCATGATCGAACCTCCCAGTACTCCGGACGAAGCCCATCTCTGATCAAATCATCATGATGTTGCGAGAGAGTAGCACAGCTCCGGGCCTGGTGGAGGGTGGTTGGGGCTATCCCACGACGAGGAAGAGCACCGCGACCGCGTACCCGGCGAAGGCGAGCGGGAGAAGGCGGCGGCCGATGCGGGTCCACACCGTGGAGTGCCGGAAGTCGATCTGGCGGAGGGTGACCAACGCGAGGGCCAGGCCGAGGAGCACGGTCAGCACCTGGAGCGCGGTGAGCAGGCTGAACTCGAGGGTCGGCCAGGCCTGGAACCACGACGGCGGGTCGATGGTCACCCGCGCCTGGTCGAGGAAGGCGACGTTGGCGAGCTGGCCGGTCATCAAGGCCGCCCAGCCGAGGATCATCAGCGCCATGACGATCTCGACCACGATTTCGGTCCGCCGGGGGCTTGCCGCGAGCGCCATGATGAGGTGGTGGGCCGCGACCCCGACCGCCAGCACGAAGACCGTCAGCAGGGTGAAGCGGGCCGGCCCGGCCAGGGCGTCGACCGATCGGGCGGCGACCCAGGCGAGGGCGAGCAGGGTGACGGTGAGGGCGAACATCGCGAGGTCCGCGGCGCTCGAGTCGAGCCGCCACGCCGCCGCCAGCGGCGGCCGAAGCTCGAGGTGGGCCGAGTGGTGCGGGCAGGTGTGGAGGCAGTCGAGGCAGAGCTTGCAGCGGTAGGCCTGCTTGCCCTCGAGGGGGTGGTGGAAGACCGGGCAGCCCGGGCGCTCTGCGTCGCCCTTGTAGCAGGCGTGGCTGGTGCACGACGAGGCGCAGACCGCCGGCCTCGCGACGAGCTGGAGCGGCGACGCTGGGGCGAGCGCGGTGCCCAGGCGGCCGAGCGGGCAGAGGTGGCGGCACCAGACCTCGCGCTTGAACAGCACGCCGAAGAGCACCGCGAGCACGATGAGCGAGACCAGCAGCAGCCCCGAGGCGACGGGGTTGGCGAGCGAGTCGAGCACCCGCTCGACCCAGACGATGGCGGCAAAGCCGACGATCGCGAGCCACGGCCCGTGCCGGACCACCCAACCGGGCGGCGGGAGGTCGCCGCTGCGCGCCCGTTTGGCGAGCCGCGCCGAGACCGACAACGGACAGATCGTGCACCACACCGGGCCGGCGAGGAAGAACAGCGCGAACACCGCCGGCTCCCAGACCGACCAGATGAGGCTGTTGGCGATGTTGCCCGCCTGGCTCGCCGGAAAGGCGAGGCACAGGACGATGACCGAGACGAACCCGGCCAGGGTCGCCACCCGAAGCGCGGTCAGACCTCCCCCTTCGACGAGCCGGCGAATGAGCGGCGTTCCGGTGACGTCGACGCCGGGTGGCAGCGCGTCGTCGCCGACCCCGCCGAAGATGTGCTCGGCGCGGATCTCCGGTCCGTCGGCGACCCGGACCGCGAGGTCGATCACGTCGCGCAGCTCGGCGACGTTGCGACGCCGGTAGCGCAACGACAGCAGGGCCTGCCGGGCGCCCTCGGTGATCGCCGGCGGGTCGGCGCCGTGCCGCCGGAGGAACTCCTCGGCGAGGGGCATGATGTCCTTGGGCCGCTGGACGAGCGGCTGGAGCTCGATGACCTCGTCACAGCCCTCGGCGATCGCCGGCGCGAGGCCGTTGTGCCCCTCGGCGGGAGGCGCGGCGGAGCGGGCGGTCAGCACGATGCGCGTGTCGGGGAAGGCGCGTGGCACACGGCTGCGGCTGCGCCTCAGATAGCTGCCGATGAGCTGCTGGACCGGCGACGGCAGCTGGTCGGCGCCGCGCAGCACGAGCGTGCCGCCGTGGGCGACGTGGATGCCCCCGCTCCCGTGGTCGCCGCCCGGGAGGCTGCCGCCGAGGTCCTCGCCGAGAATCAGCTCGGCCGCCCTGCCCGGGGCGAGATCGCGGCAGTTGACCGCGATGAGCGGGCCCGAGCCACGCCCCGACCGGTCGTGGATGAGCCGGGCCACGAGGGTCTTGCCGGTTCCGTCCTCGCCGAGGACCAGGACCGGGGTATCGGTCGCGGCCACGCTGTCGATCCGCTTGTCGACCGACCTCGATCGGGCAGCGGCGGCGATCAGCCTGTCCGGGTCGTTGTCGCCCTGGACGAGCCGCGCGATGACCTCCCTGCCGCGCAGCGAGTCGAGGGCGTCGGCGGTCGCCTTGTGGACGTTGCGGGCGATTCCTCCGAGCATCTTCTTGCGCAGCGATGCCGACTCCGCGAGCGCGGTCGGCAACGCCGAGGCGGGGTAGCGGAGCAGCCGGACGTCGGTGACCGCGATCGAGTCGACCGGCGCACCCTCCTTGGAGAGCACCGACTCGGCGCCGAAGATCCCGCCCTCGCCGATCCGGGCGAGCGGCGGCCGCCGGGTGTCGCCTCCCCCGAGGGTGAGCTCGACCACGCCCTCGATGACGACGTAGAAGTGCTCCTGCT
The DNA here is from genome assembly GCA_025456145.1 of Thermoanaerobaculales bacterium. Taxonomy (GTDB): domain Bacteria; phylum Acidobacteriota; class Thermoanaerobaculia; order Thermoanaerobaculales; family Sulfomarinibacteraceae; genus JAHECW01. The sequence continues at coordinate 61,454 of JALOLD010000007.1, forward strand.
TCTCGCCGCGCCTGATCACCACCTCGTCGGCCGCGAAGCAGACCTCCTCGCCGGCCGATCTGAGGAAGCCGACGGTGGCCGGCCCGAGCAGCACCGACTCGCCCGAGCTCAGGGCCTCGTCCGGTCGGCGCGGCGTCGCGTGCGCCGTCACCACCGGCTCGAGGGTCATCCGCAGGCCGCCGATCTTGACCCGCGCCCGGCCTTCGACATGCACCGGGCTCTCGAGGCGGACGCCGTCGACCGAGGTTCCGTTGGTCGAGCCGAGATCCTCGATCGTCACGCCCGAGGCGCTCGCCTCGAAGCGGGCGTGGCGGCGCGAGACGGTCGGTTCGATCACGACGAGATCGGCGTCGGTCGAGCTGCCCAGGATGTGGACTCCGCTGCCGAAGCGGAGCTCCGGCGCGCCGTCGTCGTCGTCCGATCTCAGCCGCCAGCTCGTGGTCATCGGGCGAGCCCGTCCCCAGCGACGGGGGTCACCGCTCCGACGGTCGTCGTGAAACGCATCACCTGCTCCGGTTGGTCGATTGTACCGGAATCCGGAGCGCCGCGGCTCGATCGGCTCGACTTCGGCAGGGTATCGAGACGGCGATCCAGTGTCGCCCGGCGGCTCGTTCCCCGATCAGCCGACCCGCCGCTCCACCGCCTCGAGGGTCGGCTCGACCGGTACCAGGGGCGGCAGGGCCCGCCGAGCCGCAGCGACGTCCTTGAGGCCGGTTCCGGTGACCATGAGCACGATCCGCTCGTCACGATCCAGGAGACCTTCGGCGAGCGCGGCCTCGAGCCCGGCCAGCGCCGCGGCCGCCGCCGGCTCGGCGAAGACCCCGGTGAGGCGGGCGAGCCTGGGGATGGCGGCGAGGATCGCCTCGTCGGTCACGACCACCCCGGCTCCGCCCGCGGCGCGGACCTCGCGCAGGCAGTGCACCGCGTTTCTCGGCGCCGCGACCACCAGGCTGTCGGCGACGCTGGTCGCTCCGGGAACCGGCGTGATCGAAGCCGCTCCGGTGCGCAGTGCCGTCGCGATCGCCGCCGAGCCCGCCGGCTGGACGACGATGAGCCTTGGTCGGCGTTCGATGATGCCGCCCCGCTCGAGATCGGCGAAGCCCTTGGCGAGGCCGCCGGCGATGACCCCGTCGCCGGTCGGCACGATCACCGCGTCGGGCGCCTCGGGCGCCAGCGCGGCCGCGATCTCGAGCGCCGCGGTCTTCTTGCCCTCGATGGTGAAGGGGTTGTAGGCGGTGCTCCGGTTGTACCAGCCGAAGCGCGAGCAGGCCGCCAGGGAGAGCTCGAAGGCGTCGTCGTAGGTGCCCTCGACCGGCAGCACCACCGCGCCGTAGCTCGCCATCTGGACGAGCTTGGCGGGCGGGGCCGAGGCCGGGACGAAGACGACCGCGCGCAGCCCGGCGGAGGCGGCGAGGGCTGCGAGCGCGGTGGCGGCGTTGCCGGTCGACGCGGTGGCCACGGTGTCGAGGCCGTGCTCGACCGCCTTGGCGACGACCAGCTGCGACGCCCGGTCCTTGGTCGAGCCGGAGGGGTTGCGAGTGTCGTCCTTGAGCCAGAGCCGGGGCGCGGCGAGCTCCCGCCGGAGCGCTGGTGGCGCGAGCAGCGGCGTACCGCCGACCGGCAGGGGGGGCAGCAGCTCCGGGTCGTCGAGGGGCAGAAAGCCGGTCAGGAACCCGGGAGACCCCGCCGGCGCCTCGGGCCAGGCGGTCGGCAGGGAGTCGATGACCACCTCGAGCACCCCGCGGGTGACCCCGCCGGGCTCCTGCTTCCTCGAGCACTCGGGGCAGACGTAGAGCACCGCTTGTCCGTCGTGGACCGAGCCGCACTCGACGCAGCGAAGGTGATGGGTCGCCACGCGACGATTGTAGCGGTCACGCGCCCGGCGGCGGCACAACGGGACGGCGCGCCGCCGGTCAGTACCTCGCCGGGACGTATCGGAAGGGGTGCTCCGTCGGCCGGTAGTCGCCCCGCTTCTGGCGCTTCGGGAAGGTGATCGGCTGGCGCGGCACCTCCTCGTAGGGGATCAGACTGAGGAGGTGCGAGATGCAGTTGAGCCGCGCCCGGCGCTGGTCGTTGGACGGCACGACGTACCACGGGCTCTCCGGGGTGTCGGTGGCCTCGAACATCGCGTCGCGGGCCCGCGAGTAGTCGTACCAGCGGGCCTGGGCCTCGAGGTCCATCGGGCTGAGCTTCCAGATCTTGCGCGGGTCGGTGTCGCGCTCCTCGAAGCGCTTCGCCTGCTCCTCCATGTCGACCTCGAGCCAGTACTTGACGAGGGTGACCCCGGAGTGGACGATCGCGCGCTCGATCGTCGGGGTGATCTTGAGGAACTCCTCGACCTGTCGCTCGGTCGCGAAGCCCATCACCCGCTCGACCCCGGCCCGGTTGTACCAGCTGCGGTCGAAGAGCACGACCTCGCCGGCGGCCGGCAGGTGGGGGAGATAGCGCTGGTAGTACATCTGGGACTTCTCGCGCTCGGTCGGCGCGGCCAGCGCGACGACCCGGAAGACCCGCGGGCTGACCCGCTCGGTGATCCGCTTGATGACGCCCCCCTTGCCGGCGGTGTCCCGACCCTCGAACAGGACGCAGATCTTGGCGCCGCTCGCCTTGACCCACTCCTGCATCTTGACCAGCTCGACCTGGAGCGGCTCGAGGGCCTCCTCGAACTCCCGGCGCCGCATCTTGGGCGGCGGCCCGGCCTCGCCGGCCGGCCGCTTCGTCGAGCGGGCCTTCCCGGCGTCCGGCACGCCCGACCGGCGACTGGCCCTCACCTCACGCTCGTCACCGCGCTTTGCCTGCTTCTTCTTCCCCTTGCCCTTCGCCATGGCCCCTCCCTTCGTTCGCCCCCGTGGTGGCGCTGACTCGAACCGACCCTGGGTCGTTCCTCGAAGGAGCGCCGCCATCCCCGTGATCCTCCCGGCCCGACCGCTCCCGGTGCCGTCGACCCACACCTCCGACTCACGGTCTCGATCGCGGGGTTCCTGGTCGATTCTACCCTCCGGTCGGCAATCCGGCGAGCCGTGGTTTCGTGTCGGGGGTGGGTGCGGGGCGGGTACCGCCGGGGAGGGACCGCGGCCCGCCGGACCGGACAACGAGGCGGGGGCCGATACGGCAGCCGGGGAACCGCCTCACACTGACAACGGTCGGCCGAGACCCCCGAGGTGACCGGATCGGGAACCTTGACCTGCGTGGTAGAATCGCCTCACGTGGTAAGTGACCACGGCCTTGTGCCGGAATTCACGTACCACGTCGGGGTGGAACGAGTCGAGGTTCGAGAGAGGAGCCGAGAGCGGCCGGGGGCCTTCGTGACGCCCGTGACGCGCGACACTACCATCCTCCTCGTCGACGACGAGGCGCGATTCCTGGCCACCACGCGGAAGCTCCTCGAGCGCCGGGGCTATCGGGTCGCCACCGCGGCCAGCGGCACCGAGGCGCTCGACCTGCTCGAGCGGATCTACGTCCAGGTCGTGGTCCTCGACGTCAAGATGCCCGGCCTCGACGGCATCGCCACCCTCGAGGAGATCAAGCGCCGTTTCCCCCTCATCGAGGTCATCATGCTCACCGGCCACGGCACCATCGACTCGGCCGTGGAGGGCGTCAAGCTGGGGGCCTCCGACTACCTGGTCAAGCCCGCCGACGTCGATCTGATCTCCGCGAAGATCGAGGACGCTCTCGCCCGCCGTAGCGTCATCCGGTCGCAGGTCGAGGGCCGGCAGAGGCGGTTCCGGGACCTCAAGATCCGGCTCGCCGTCGGCCTTCTCGCTGCCTTCACGCTGCCCTACGCCGCGTTCTTCGCGTTCTTCCAGTACCAGTTCGCCGGGACGCTCAAGAGCTCAGGCCGGGTCGGCCTCGAAGCCCTCGCCAACAGCCAGAAGAACACCATCGACCTGTTCCTCCAGGAGCGGGTCATGAACATCTTCAGCCTGTTCCACGACCGGGATTTCCGATCGCCGCCCTCCCAGGAGCGGATGGACCGCTATCTCCACAGCCTGCGCCAGCAGAACGACGCGTTCACCGACGTCGGCTTCCTCAACGGCGACGGCATCCAGACGGGCTACGCCGGTCTGTACCCCGATCTCCTGGGCAAGGACTACAGCCAAGAGGAGTGGTTCGTGCTCCTGATGAGCCAGGACCAGGACTACTTCATCAGCGACGTCTACCTGGGCTTCCGGAACAAGCCCCACTTCACCATCGCCGTCAAGCAGACGTTCGACGACGGCACTTGGGTCTTTCGGTCGACCCTGGATCCCGACAAGTTCTACATGTTCCTGAGGTCGATCGGCCGTGGCAAGTCGGTGGAGTCCACCATCGTCAACCGTGACGGTCGCTTCCAGGTGGTCGACCCGGATCGCGGCGAGCTCCTCGGAAGCAGCGACTTCGTGCCGCCCCAGGAGGAGCCGAGCGGTGTTCGGGAGGTGGGCCGCGATGGGGAGAGGTTCCTCGTCGGCCACGCCTGGCTCCGGGAGGCGCCCTGGGCGCTGGTCGTGCGGCAGGCATTCAGCGTCGCCCATGCCGACATGTACCAAAGCCGCCGGGTGATGACCTTGACCCTGGTGGTCCTGTTCGTCGTGATCGCGACCTGCATCTGGTTCGCCAACAGCTTCCTCATCGACCGATTCAAGGAGAGTGCCGAGAAGAGCGAGGAGCTGCGGTTACAGCTCTTCCATGCTTCGAAGCTCGCCTCGGTGGGCGAGCTCGCCACCGGTGTGGCGCACGAGATCAACAACCCGTTGGCCGTGATCGTGGCGGCGAGCGGGGTGATCCGGGACCTCTTCAACCCGGAGTTCGGCCTCGATCCGGCGCCGGATGCGGTGCTCAAGGAGGTCGACAACATCGACTCCGCGGTGTTCAGGGCGCGGACCATCACCCGGCAGCTCCTGGACTACGGCCGGAAGTACGAGCCGACCCTGGAGCCGTGCAACGTCAACCTGATTCTCGACGAGGTCATCGGGGGGTTGAAGGAGCGGGAGTTCGCCGTCGAGGGCATCGAGATCGTCCGGGACTACGACCCGGGGCTGCCCGACATCCTGCTCGACCACGACAAGATCCGGCAGGTGTTCCTCAACCTGATCAACAACGCCGGCGACGCCATGCCGGCGGGCGGGACGGTCACCGTGGCCACCCGCCGCCAGGGCGACACCGTCAGGATCTCGGTCAAGGACACCGGGACCGGGATTCCCGCCGACACGATGGACCAGATTTTCAACCCGTTCTTCACCACGAAGGAGGTCGGGAAGGGTACCGGGCTCGGCCTGAGCGTCTCTCTGAACATCGTCGAGTCACTCGACGGGACGATCGAGGTCCAGTCCATCGAAGGGGCCGGGAGCGTGTTCACGGTGATGCTCCCGGTCCAGCGGTCTACCCAGTGACACAGCCATGAGAGTGATCGCCGGACGATCGGGTCGTTTGCCTTTTGTCATGACCCTAGGGAGGGGGAGCCATGTCCGATCAGGATCAGAAGACTGGAGCCGGTGAGCAGCGGGTGCGGGTGCTGATCGTCGACGACGAGGACCGCTTTCGCGAGAGCCTGTCCAAGCAGCTCGCGATGCGGGGGTTGGAGGTCTTCGACGCGAGCAACGGCGAGGACGCCATCAAGATCGTCCGCCACGACAATCCCCAGGTCGTCATCCTGGACCAGAAGATGCCGGTGATGGACGGCATCCAGGCCCTCAAGGAGCTCAAGCGAATCCGGCCCGAGGTGCAGATCATCATGCACACGGGCCACGGCAGCATCGAGTCGGCGCGAGTCACCGGCAAGCATGACGTCTTCTCCTACCTGGAGAAGCCCTCCTCCATCGACGAGATCGTCGACACGGTGAATCGGGCCGCCGCGGAGCGGGTCTACGCGATGGCCAAGCACGAGATCACCGTGGTCCCGAGCGGCGGGCTCAAGCAGTGGCTGGTCGGTGTCCCGAACGCCCGGCCTGGGGCGTTGTTGCTCGGCGTCGCCATCTTCCTGGCGATCATCCTGATGCCGCCCCCCGCCCAGCTGGTGACCTTCCTGTCGACGCCCAAGGGGAGCAGCGACATCGAAGCCATCGCCGGCTACGCGGACTACCGGAAGATGGCGGCCGGCGAGACCATCACGGAGTACTACGGTAAAAAGGCCTCGCTCTATCACGAGGTCGTCAACCCGGACGGCACGAAGGTGAAGCAGCCGCCCACGGTGGATGCGGTCGCGCTGCGAGCCCGTGTGATGGTCGGCGTGCTGGTCGTCTCGGCCCTGTTCTGGGCCACGGCCGCCATGCCCGTCGGCATCACGGCGCTCTTGACCGGTGTGCTCATGTACCTCTTCGGGGTCTTCCCGGCCGACATGGTCGCCAAGGCCTACGCCAAGGACTCGGTGATCTTCATCTTCGGGGTGCTCGCCTTCGCGGCGGCGATCAGCAAGACCGGGCTCGACCGGCGCATCGGGATCTTGTTGCTCGGTACCAGCACCTCGCTGTGGAAGTTCGGTCTGATCTTCGCGCCGCTGCTGTCGGTCACCGCCGCCTTCCTGTCCGAGCATGCCCTGGTGGCCTTCATCGGGCCGATCCTGATGCTGGTCTACATGGGTGCCATCAACGCCGCCGGCCTCAAGAAGGACCGGGCGCTCGCGGTGTTCATGATGCTCATGCTCACCTTGTGCGCCAACGTCGGCGGCCCGGGCTCGCCGGCGGCCGGCGGGCGCAACGCGGTCATGCTCGGCATCTTCTCGGACTACGGCATCAAGATCACCTTCGCCGAGTGGGTCAAGCTCGGCCTGCCCTTCGTGCCGGTGATGTCCCTGGTCATCGCGCTGTACTTCCTGCTGGTCGTCCGGCGCAAGATCCAGGTGGGGTCGGTGAACATCGCCGCGGTCGTGAAACGGGAGGGGCAGAAGATCGGCAAGATGACCCCCGACGAGTACAAGGCGGCCGGCGTCCTGCTGATCCTGATCGCGCTCTGGGTCACCATGTCCGAGACGCTCGGCATGGGCGGCCCGGTCCTCCTCGCCCTGGTCCTGCTCAACGTGCTCGGGATCCTGAGGTGGAAGGACATCAACGGCATCCATTGGGACGTGGTCGCCCTGTACGCGGCGGCCAGCGCGATGGGCTACGGCCTCGCTTCCACCGGGGCGGCTCTGTGGCTGGCCAACGGGCTGATCGCCGTTCTGCCGGAGTTTCTCAAGAGCGGTGACGGTCTCATCGTCTCGGCGAGCTTGATCACCGGCTTCCTGACCAACTTCATGAGCGACGGCGCCACCGTGGCAGCGGTGGGTCCGATCACCGTTCCCATGGCGACACTTTCGGGCACCTCGCCGCTGCTGGTCGGTCTGATCACCGCCTTCGCGTCGTCGTTCGCCCATTTCCTGATCATCGGAACGCCAAACAACGCCATCTGTTACAGTCTCGCCAGAGACCCCGAAACCGGCGAGCAGCTCCTGACCACGAAGGACTTCCTGGTCCACGGCTTCGCCGTCTGGGTGCTCAGCCTGTTGGTCACGTGGGTGTGGGTGGTCTTCGGTTACTGGAAGTGGATGGGCGCGGCGGCGATGTGATCGTCCCGGCGAACCCGGTGGGAGCGTTGAGCGGTATCCTACCGGTAGCTCGCCACGAGAAAGGGCAAGCGGTATGAAGAAAGACAAGATCAACCTCCTCATCGTGGATGACGAGGAGCAGTTCCTCGAGTCCATCAGCAAGAGCCTCGAGCTCCGCGACTTTCACGTCATCGCCGTGAACCGGGGGGACAAGGCCGTCGAGGTGGCCAAGCGGCAGCCCATCGACGTCGCGATCGTCGACCTCAAGATGCCGGGGATCTCGGGGGAGGAGACCCTCAGGCAGCTCAAGAAGGAGCACAGGTTCCTCGAGGTCGTCATTCTCACCGGTCATGGCGCCGTTCAGTCGGCGGTCGACTGCACCAAGATCGGGGCCTTCTCGTACCTCCAAAAGCCCTGCGAGCTCGCGACCCTGATCGAGGCCCTGCTGGCGGCCTACAAGCAAAAGGTGATGAACCATCGGCAGATCGAGGAGAAGAAGATGGAGAAGCTGCTCCAGATCTCCACCTCGAGCAGCCCGCGGGACATCCTCAGGCGCCTCCGGGAGCTCGACGAAGGCGAGGACTGAGCTCGAGCTCGCGGGATCGGCTTCAGCCCATCGTGAGCGCCAGCAGCGCCTTCTGGACGTGGAGGCGGTTCTCGGCCTCGTCGTAGACCACGCTCTGCGGGCCGTCGATGACCTCGTCGGTGACCTCGCGGCCGCGGTCGGCGGGCAGCGGGTGCATGTAGATGAGGTGGTCCTTGCCGAGGGCCATGTGCTCCCGGCCGCAGCGCCAGCTGGGGTACTTCTCGATCAGGGCGAGGCCCTGGGCGTGGTCGGTGGTGTGCATCAGCGGGCCCCAGGACTTGGGGACGACCACGTCGGCGTCGGCGAAGGCGTCCTCGAAGCGGTTGGAGATCTCGAACCTCACCCCGGCCTCGGCGGCGTTGGCCGAGGCCTGCTCCTCGATCTCGGGCATGAGACGGAACTCGGGCGGCACCGCGAGGGTCACGTCGAGGCCGAAGCGCGGCATCATCAGGATCAGGCTCTGCGGCACCGACAGCGGCCGGACGTAGTTGGGGGCCGAGGTCCAGGCGACCCCGATCTTGAGGCCCCTCGTCTCGCCGAACCGCTCGCGGATGGTCAGGTAGTCGGCGAGGATTTGGCACGGGTGGTAGACGTCGTCCTGCATCGAGATCACCGGCACCGAGGCGTGCTCGGCGACCTCTCTGAGGTAGGGGTTGCCCTCGCGGAAGGCACAGTGGCGGATGGCGATGGCGTCGCCGTAGCGGGACAGCACGTTGGCGGTGTCGCGGGCGTTCTCGCCGTGCGAGATCTGCATCTTGTCGGGCGACAGGTAGATGCCGTGGCCGCCGAGCTGGGTCATCCCGGTCTCGAAGGAGTTGCGGGTTCTCGTCGAGGCGTCGAAGAAGATCATGTAGAGCGTCTTCGCCGTCAGCAGCGGCGTCGGCCTGCCCTCCCTCTTCGCCCGCTTGAGCTCCGCCGCCAGCGTGAAGATCCGCTCGAGCTCCTCCACGCTCCAGTCCTGCGTCGTGATGAAATCTCGGCCCTTCAGTTCGCTGGTCATTTCGGTCGTCCTTCCTGTTTCGGTGCCCGTGTCGTCACAACCACGAAGACACGAAGACACGAAGAAATCACGAGGGGGGTTTAGAGTACGAGGCGCTCGATCCCCTGCTTGATCGTCGGCACATTGAAATTGATGAGAAAGCCGAGGCGATATCCGGCCAACTTCATATACGTCAGGACTTGAGCACGATGAACGGTGACAACCTGTTCGACGGCCTTGAGCTCGACGATGATCTGCCTGTCGAGAATCAGATCGAGTCGGAGACCTCCTTCGATGACAAGATCTTTGTAGGCGAACGGCACGACGACCTGTTGTTCGTACGTGATTCCCCGGAGTGAGAGTTCGTGACAGAGACATCTTTCGTAGATGGACTCCAACAAACCAGGCCCGAGCTCGGAATGGACTGAAAACGCAGCGCCCACCAACTCGGTGGCCAGTGCCTCGGTCCGTTGTGGGAGGGCAGCGGGCTGAGATGTCACGACCTATCCTTTGTGTTCGCCTTCGTGTCTTTGTGTCTTTGTGGTTGCGACGGTTGCGAGGGCTTCGGGGATGAGGGAGTAGACGGCGGCGGCGGTGACGAGGTCGTCGATCCCGACGTGCTCCTGGGTGGTGTGGGCGAGCTCCTCGAGACCGGGGGCGAAGCCGACGGTGGGGATTCCGAGCACTCCCATGGTGGCGACGCCGTTGGTCGAGAAGTGCCAGCGCGAGATCCGCGGCGGCTCGGGCAGCACCTCGGCGGCGGCGGCGGCGACTCCCCGGACCAGCGGATGGTCCTCGGCGAGCACCCAGGTCGGGTAGGACTTGGGCTGCTGCACCCGGGCCCCGGTCCAGCTCGTCGCGTCGTACTCGAGGAGCTCGACCTCGGCGTCGCCGAGATGGGGGAGCGCGCGCAGCTCGGCGAGCGCGATCTCCTCGGTCTCGCCGACGGTGAGCCGGCGGTCGATGGTGATGGTCGCCGAGTCGGGCACCGCGTTGAGCGACGGGGTGGTGCAGGCGATGTGCGACACGATCACCGAGCCGGTGCCGAGGAAGTCGTCGTGGGCGAGGCGGGTGTTGAGCTTCTCCACGTCGGCGATGATCGGCGCCATCTTGTACAGCGCGTTGACCCCGTGGTGGGCGTGGGCGCCGTGGGCGGACCTACCCCTGGTGGTGATGGTCGCCTCGAGGCGCCCCCGCTGGCCGCGGTAGACCCCGAGATCGGTGGGCTCGCCGAGCACCACGAAGTCGGGCCGGATCTTCTCCTGCTCGACGAGGTGGAGCATGCAGGCGCCGTCGCAGTCCTCCTCCATGACGCTCGCGGTGAGGTAGAGGGTGATCGCGTCGGGCCAGCCGCGGTCGGCGAGGATCCGCGCGCCGTAGGCCATCGCGGCGATCGCCGGCAGCTCGTCGACCGCGCCGCGACCCCACACCGCCCAGTCCTCGACCTTTCCCTCGAAGGGGTTGAAGTCCCAGGCGGCGAGATCGCCGACCCCGACGCAGTCGACGTGGCCGTCCATCAGGATCGCCACCGGGCCCGAGCCGATCCGCGCGACCACGGTGCCGAGACCGTCGAAGCGCACCTCGTCGAAGCCCAGGGCCCGGTACTCGGCGAGGACCCGCCGGCAGCGCGCCTCCTCACGGCCGCTCTCGGCCGGGATGGCGATCATCTCGCGCAGGAAGCTGACGATCCGCTCTTCGTACGAGCGGGCGGAGGCGAGGGCGGCGGCGCCGCGGTTGGTGGCCATGGTCGGACCTCCTCGTGTCGCACGGGTCGAGCCCAGCGGTACTATAGACCCGCCCGGCCGGCCCTGGCGACGGGCAAAGGGGCTGCAATGACCACGACCGCACAGGTTCTCGAGAACACCGTCCGCCGCTGCCGCGAGCGCGACATCATCATCCCCACCTATCGCGAGATGCGGAACCCGGAGCTGATGCCCGACGGCATCAAGACCGAGCTCGCCTCGATCGGGCTGTGGGACCTCAACCCGCGCAACCTCTTTCGGATCACCTGGAAGAACGCGCCGGTGGCGACCGGTGGTGGCTTTGGCGGGGTCAACTTCCTCGAGCTTCCGCCCGTGCTGACCGGGGTCGAGGCCCGGATCGTCATGCTCATCGGCAAGTACTTCCCGACCGGGGCGCACAAGGTCGGGGCGACCTTCGGACCCCTGGTCGAGAAGCTGGTCCGCGGCGCCTTCGACCCGACCACCCAGAAGGCCCTCTGGCCGTCCACCGGCAACTACTGCCGGGGAGGCGCCTACGACGCCGCGCTGCTCGCCTGCCCGTCGATCGCGGTGCTCCCCGAGGGGATGTCGCGGGAGCGCTTCGAGTGGCTCGAGACGGTCGGCTCGGAGATCTTCGCCACCCCGGGCTCCGAGTCGAACGTCAAGGAGATCTACGACAAGGTCAAGCAGCTGAAGGCCGAGCGGGGCGACGAGATCGTGGTGCTCAACCAGTTCGAGGAGTTCGGCAACGCGGTCTGGCACTACGCCTGTACCGGTCCGGCCATGGAGGAGGTCTTCCGCCAGCTCCGGACCGCAAGGCAGCGCTTCGCCGGGGTGTGCCTGACCCAGGGATCGGCGGGGACCCTGGGCTGCGCCGACTATCTGCGCGAGGTCTTTCCGCGGCTCAAGGTGGTCGCCGGCGAGGCCCTCCAGTGCCCGACCCTGCTCTACAACGGCCACGGCGCCCACCGCATCGAGGGGATCGGCGACAAGCACGTGCCGTGGATCCACAACCTGCGCAACACCGACATCGCGGTCGGCGTCGACGACGCGGCATGCATGGCGCTGCTGCGGGTGTTCAACGAGACCGCCGGGCGTGAGTACCTCGCCGCGATCGGCGTCGATCGCGGGCTGGTCGGCCGGCTCGACCTGCTCGGGATCTCGTCGATCGCCAACCTGCTCACCGCGGTCAAGACCGCGAGGTACCTCGAGCTCTCGCCCGACGACGTGCTCTTCACGGTCGCCACCGACTCGACCGAGATGTACGGCTCGCGCCTCGCCGAGGAGCGCGTGGAGCACGGCGAGCTGAGCGCGTCGCGGGCGGAGGCGCTGCACGAGCGCCACCTGCTCGGCGCCGGGATCGACCACGTCCTCGAGCTCTCGTACTGGGACCGCAAGCGGCTCCACAACCTCAAGTACTTCACCTGGGTCGAGCAGCAGGGCAAGCCCGTCGAGGAGCTCGACGCCCAGTGGGACGACCCCGACTACTGGACGAGCCGGCTCGGCGCCTGGCGCGCCTGGGACGAGAAGATCGACGAGTTCAACGGGCGGACCGGGCTGCTCGAGCGCTACAGATAGTCGACCAGGAGTGAATCAAGAGTCGTGAATGATCTGGCCGGCGGTCTTCGACCGTCCGGCGGGTCTCCTCGAGCGAAGCTCATCATTCATCGTTCTTCATTCTTCAGTCGCCGTCATAGCCGAGCGCCCGGAGGGCCTCCGCGACCCCGGGGTCGAGCTCGAACCCGGTCGCCTCGAGGTCGGCGCGCCGCTGCCCCTGCCACCGGTCGAGCTCGGCGTGGAGGCCGGAGACGAGCTCGGGCCGCGCCGGGGCCAGATTGACCGTCTCGCCCGGGTCCGCCCCGAGGTCGAAGAGCTCGGGATGCCAGCCGCCGTCGGCGAGCGGGTACTCGACGAGCTTGAGCCCGGGCAGGCGGACCGCGCGGACCACCGCGTGAGGGCGCAGCGGGGCCTCGATGTGGGGCACGCGCTCGGGCAGACAGCCGGCGGTGACGAACGCCGGCCCGAGGCCCGATGACGGCGCCTCCCCCCTCGCGAGGGCGAGCAGCGAGCGGCCCGGGAGCCCGGCAGGCGGGTCGACCCCGAGCAGCTCGAGGGCGGTCGGCGCGACATCGAGCAGGCTGACCTGGTCGGCGACCCGCCGACCGGCCGACCGGTCGCCCGGGATGTGGAGCACCAGCGGCACCCGGGCCTGCTCGTCGTAGGGCCGGCCGCCGTGGTCCATCGCCCACTCCCTTTCGACCAGGGTCTCGCCGTGGTCGGAGAGGACGACCACCGCGGTCCGGCGGGCGAGGCCGAGCCGGTCGAGGGCGTCGAGCAGCCGGCCGAGCAGCCGGTCGGCGACCGCGATCTCGCCGTCGTAACGGGCGACGTACTCGCGCCGCTCGAGACCGTCGAGCCGGTTGACCGACAGCCGCCGCTCGATGTGGACCGGCCGGCCGATCGTCGCCAGCTCGTACTGGCCGGGGAGAAAGCGCAGCGCGTCGGCCGCCGGCGGGTCGTAGGGCCAGTGCGGCTCGAAGAGGTGGAGAAAGAGGAAGAACGGGCGGCCGCCGGTCGCCTGGAGCTCGAGCCAGCCGATCGCCCGGTCGGTGGTGAGCCCGCCGGCGCGGCGGGCGCCGGCCCCGGGGCCGTCGAGGGCGTCGTCGTAGACCTCGAAGCCCCGGTCGAGACCGGTGTGACGCTCGAGCGTCCAGCCGCTGACGAAGGCGCCGGTCGCCCACCCCCGCGCGGCGAAGACCTCGGCGAGGGTCGTCACACCGTCCGCGAGCCGCAGGCCGTTGCGGACGATGCCGTGATCGGCCGGCCATCTCCCGGTGAGGACCGTCGCGTGGGCCGGCGCCGTCGTGACGTGGACGGTGATCGCCTGGTCGAAGACCGCGCTGCGCCGGGCGAGCCGGTCGAGGTGCTCGCTGGTCGGGTGGTGGTAGCCGTAGAGGCTCAGATGGTCGGGCCGGAGCGTGTCGATGCTCAGGATGACGAGATTTTCGGGGGGGCTCGGGGGAGGCTCGGCGGCAGTGCACCCGGCGAGCCCGATCACCACCGCGAGAGCGACCCATCGCATGGCACGATTGTACGCAGACGAACCGCGGCCGTGCCGCATTGCCCGACCGGGCTCACTCGGCCGGCGATGCGGCGAGGATCAGGACGAAGTGGGAGCTGTGCTCGACGGTCAGGGCCCGGGGCGGCGCCAGCCCGGGCAGGCGCCGGGCGAGATCGGCCGAGCCGTCGTTGTGGACGAGCGCCGCGTCGAAGCTCAGGTGACGCTTGCCCGTCGCGTAGCGCAGCGTCTCGACCTCGCGCCGGCGGGCGACGTGCGGCACGAGGTCCTCGCTGGCGACCACCCGCGCCCCGGCCGGGATCTTCTCGACGAGCCCGCACAGCTCGTCGTAGCGGGCGCGCTCGGCGGCGTCGTAGCCGAAGTCGACCGTGTGGAAGCCGCCGGTGAAGTGGTGGCGCGGCCAGATCATGCCGTAGTGGAAGCAGGTCACGACGGCGAGCATCGCGGCCGCGGTCAGGGCCCGGCGCCGCGCGCCCGGCGCCAGCCGCTCGAGGGCGAGCAGCGCGCCGGCGAAGCCGAGGGCGAGCAGGGTGAGGGCGTACTGGAATCCGATCTGGTGCAGGGGCGGCCGGCTGGCGAGCAGGGTCGCGGCGAGCCCGTAGCTGGTGAGCAGCCAGCCGCGCCCGGTGGCGAAGGTCAGGAAGGCGAGGGGCGCGAAGAGCTGGAAGAGAAAGAGCAGCCGGTCCGGCGTCGCGGCGAGCCGGAGGGCGTGGATGGGGTTGATGAGCACCGTCGTGAGCAGACCGCGCGGACCCTCGCCCGCCGGGATCATCTCCTCGTAGTACCAGGCGTAGGAGTGGGCGCCGCCGGCGAAGTGCGGGATCACCAGGTGCTGGAGCACGACATAGGCGAGGGCGCCGACCGCGACGAGCGCCAGACCCGCGCGGCGGCGCCCGCCGACCAGCGTGGCGAGCCCGAGCAGCACGACGACGATCGCCATCTCCTCCTTGACCGTGAGCAGCAGGGCGATGGCGACCGCGAAGGGCCGCCACCTGCCCTCGGCCCAGAAGACGAGCGCGGTGAGCAGGATGACCGGGGCGAAGGCTACCGGGTGGTAGTCGTAGAAGTTGGCGCCCCCGACCGCCGGGTGGGTCAGCCAGATGAGCGCGACGAGCAGCGCCTGCGGCTCGCTGCCGAGGATCCTCCGCGCGAGCAGGAAGAGCGGCCACGCGGCGGCGCCGAGGGCGATCGTCTGGAGGACCAGCAAGGTCTCGGTCGCCGGGAGCAGGGCGTAGATCGGGGCGATCAGCAGCACGATGATCGAGGTGTGGACCCCGAGGTAGTGGCCGCCCATCAGCGACGAGTAGAAAACCTCGCCGTGGACGGTGTTCCAGAGCAGGTTCTCGTGGATGCCCAGGTCGAAGGCCGCGGTCCCGAGCGAGCGGTGGTTGGCGATGGTGTGGAGCGAGACGTACCCGACATAGCCGGCGATCGCGACGGCGAGGGCGAGCCGCGGGGCGATCCGGTCCAGGCGGCCGTCCGTCGTGCGGCGGCGGGGGCCGACCGGCAGCTCGCCGAGCACGACGCACGCCGCGCAGGCCGTGCAGGTCACGGCGTAGAGCAGCACCGGCGCCGCCGACCACGCGGCGGTGTCGAAGGCGTAGAGCGCGACCGGGACCAGGGTCGCCGGCCAGAGCACCGCGACCAGCCTGGCGACGGTGAGGTCGTCGGGGCCGAGGCGCCGGCTCGCACGGACCGCCGCGGCCAACATCCCCGCCGAGACCGCGGCGCCGAGCAGCAGGGTCGCGAGGAGCTGCGAGCGCTCGGCCGTCGTCAGCAGCGCGCCGCCGATCATCGCGGCGAGCGGCGGACGGTGGACGACGATCATCAGCGCGCTGCCGAGGGCGAAGCAGAGCACCGCGGCGAGGGCGATCGCGGGGGCTCCTCGGGCGGCGAGGGCTGGGCGCAGCGGGCTCTCGGACGCGGGCCGGCCGGTCGGCTCGGCGCCGGGATCGCGCCGCCGGCTCATCGCCCGTCGAGCTGGCCGACCAGCAGGACCTGATACAGCCGCCCGGCCAGCGCGGCCTTGACCGGGGACGGCGCGTCCGGGGATCGCAGCGGCCCGAGCAGGGCCTCGAGGAGCCGCCGCCGCTCGTCGGCGCCGAGCTCGGGGTTGACCCCGGAGGTCCAGCGCCACAGCCGGTCGTAGAGGTCCCAGGCGGCGTCGCGGAGGAGGGCCGCGATCTCGCCCTCGGCGCCGCGGACGTACTGGCGCGAGGCGAGCACCATGAGCCCCTCGCTGATCGCGCCGGTGAGCACCCGCCGGGCGAGATCGTGCGGTTCGGCGCGCTCGAGCATCTGCTCGAGCACCACTCCGCCGACTGCCGAGATGTCGAGCTTCGAGGCGAGGTGGTTGAGATCGCGGGTGGTCGTCGCCGTCGCGAAGCTCGAGAGGAAGTGGTGGAACGCGCCGACCACGGCGAGCAGCTCGGGATCGGTGTCGCCAGCCTCGAGGAGCTCGGCGCGGAGCTCCCACAGCGCGTCCGGCGTCGGCCTGAAGAGCACGGCGTCGAGGGCCGGGGAACGGTGCATTGCCCGAGTGTACCTCGGTCGGGACCCGGCGCCGTGTACACTCTGCCCATGAGCACGCTCACCACCATCGACCTCGACTTCCAGTCGACCGACGGGATCATCGCGGCCTACGCCGCACCGACCGGCGCCGGCGGCTTCGCCCTCTTCGAGACCGGGCCGGCGAGCACGGTCGGCGCGGTCGAGCGCGCCGTCGCGACGCTCGGCTTCGGGCTCGACGACCTGGCCGCGATCTTCGTCACCCACGTCCACCTCGACCACTCCGGCGCCGCCGGATCGCTCGCCCGGCGCACCGGGTGCGAGGTCTGGGCCCACCCCGCGGGGGCGGCGCACCTCATCGACCCCGGCGCCAAGCTGCTGCCGAGCGCCGAGCGGATCTACGGCGACCGGCTCGAGGCGCTGTGGGGGCGCACCGAGGGGGTGCCGTCGCGCCGGCTCCGGACGGTCGGCCACGGCGAGCGGATCGTCGTCGGCGGGCTCGAGGTCGTCGCCTGGCACACCCCGGGTCATGCGGTCCACCACGTCGCCTTCCAGGTCGGCGGCGACGTGGTGACCGGCGATGTCGGCGGGGTCCGCTTCCCGGGCGCCGACCACGTCCTGCCGCCGATGCCGCCGCCCGACATCGACGTCGAGGCGTGGCGGCGCAGCCTCGAGCTGCTGCGCGGGCTGTCGCCCGAGCGCCTCCTGCTGACCCACTTCGGCGCCTTCTCGGACCCGGCCCGCCACCTCGAGGAGCTCGACGACCGGCTCCTCAGGTGGACCGCGATCGCCGAGCGGACGGTCGCCCGCGGCGGCAGCCGCGACGAGCTCGGTGCGGAGCTGCTCGAGCTCGACGAGGCCGAGATCGCGGTCGAGGCGCTGCCCGACGGGGTGATCGGCCGCTACCGCCAGCTCTGCCCGATGGTCGAGAACTCCGCCGGGCTGCACCGCTACGTCGCCAAGCGCGCCGCGGCGTCGAGCTGACCGCGACGGCGCCCAGATCGCCAAGCCATCGCAGCCATCGCAGGTTGAAACACAAAGACCACGAAGAACGCAAAGATGCCACCAAGTGGGCGACGCCTTCGCGTCTTGGCGCCTTCGCGCTTGCTACGCTGCGATGGGTCCATCTGCGTTGATCCGCGTGATCTGCGGTTGCTCACATGCGATGGCCTGGAACGAATTCGATCGGGAACGGGATCGAACCCACCCTCTGCGCCTCTGCGTCTCTGCGTTAACTGCGATGGTGCGATGGCCCCTGCGCCTCTGCGATTTCCGTGCGATGGGGCGATGGCTTGGCGTCCGCCGCGCCTTCGCGGTTCAGCCCTATGGCGCCACCCGGCCGCCCGGCTGGCGGGGTTCGCCCGGGGTCGGGTCGAGCTCGACCCGCCAGGCGCCGCGGCCGTGGGTGAAGGCGAAGAGCCGCGCCTCGCCGCCCGGGCCGTCGCCGATCGCCAGCCACTCGGTCACGGCGGTGGCGAAGCCGGTGTTCTCGACCGCCCAGGTACGCCCGCGGTCGCGCGTGGTGAAGACGCCGAGATCGGTGCCGAGGTAGAGCCGGTGGCGGTTCGTCGGGTCGACGACCACCGAGTGGACCGGGATGTCCGGTAGGGCCGCCGCGCCCTCGCCGTCGAGAGCCTCCCAGGTCTCGCCGAAGTCCTCGCTTCGCCAGACGTGGGACCCGCCGAAGCCGGCATACGTGGCGTAGACGATCGTCTCCGATCCCGGCTCGAAGACCAGCGAGGTGACGAAGCCGGCGCGCGGCCGGCCCGAGGCCCAGGTCGACGAACCGGTGGCGTGGAGGGCGGTCTGCAGGCGATAGACGTCCCCCTCGGTGGTCCCGGCGACCACCCGCTGCGAGTTGCCCGGCGCGACGGCGATGGCGCTGACCTGCCCGGGTCCGAGCGGGTAGACGCTCGCCGGGACCCAGCGCTCGGCGGCGTCGTCGGTCCGCCACAGCCGGAAGCCGCCGGTCCACAGCCGGTGCGGCTCGTTGAGGTCGATGACGAACGGAGTGATGAAGAGGAAGCCGGGGTCGTTGACGCCGACCCTGGCGCTGCTGAACGACTGCCCGCCGTCGGTCGACTTGGCGAAGCCGAAGCGCTGGCTCTCGGCGTAGACCAGGTCGGGCGAGGTCGGGTCGACCGCGGTGTAGCCGCCGTCTCCGCCGAGCACCCAGGTCCAGCCGTCGTGGCCGAGGGCGTCGTCGCCGATCAGGGTCCCGTTGTCCTGGGTGCCCCCGATCGTCCGGTCGCCGCCCGGGAAGGGCGTGCCGTGGTAGAACTGGGTGATCCCCAGGTTGTGGTTGAGCCCGGTGAAGCGGACCCGCGAGGCCGCCGGGTCGCACAGCCCGCCGAGCGAGCGCGCCACCTCGGCGGAGGGGTTGTCGGTGCGGTAGACCCCGCCATCGCCGGCGGCGAACATCCGGGTGTTCGCTGCCCCGTCGTAATCGGGGTGGAAGACGATGGCGTGCTGGTCGGCGTGGGCGAAGCTCGCCTCGCCGGTCTCGGCCCACCAGTAGGAGGCGACCCCCCAGTCGCGGCCGCCGTTGTCCGACCGGAAGAGGTCGACCCCGGCCGCCCAGACGACATCGGGGTCGACCGGGTCGACGGCGATGACGTTGCAGTACCAGCCCATCGGGATCCAGGGGTTGCTCGAGGCCCAGCCGCAGTCGGTGTAGGCGGAGGTGATCGGGTTGGTCAGCAGCAGGGTGTTGAGCTTGACCGGGTCGGTGTTGGCGACCTGGACCTGCCAGCTGCCGGCGGCGCCGCCGGCGGCCGAACGGTAGACCGCGTGGAGGGCCTGCTCGTACACCCCGCCGGGGCCCGGGACGTTCGACGCGGCGAGGGCGTAGACGACGTTCTGGCTCGACGGCGCGATGGCGAGGGTGGTGCGCCCCATTCCGGGCTCGGAGAGCACAGGCTCCCAGCTCGTCCCCGGGGCGATGGTGCGCCGGTAGACGGTGGCCTGGTCGAGGGTGCCGCAGGAGGCGAAGAGGCGGTCGTCGACCAGATCGCCGCGCAGCGCCAGGTCGAGACAGCCGCCCTTCTGGGTGGCGACGAGATCGTGCTCCCAGGTCGCGCCCCCGTCGGTCGAGATGTGGACCCCGGTGCGGGTCGCGGCGTAGATCCGGTCGGGGTCGTCGGCGCTGATCACGAGGTCGTTGACCCAGAAGAAGTCCTCCCCGGCGGTGCTGGCGAGACGCTCCCACGACGCCCCGGCGTCGCGGCTGACGAAGATCCCGGCGCCGCGCAGGGGCAGCCAGGTCCCGCGCACCTCCTCGCGGAAGTAGCCCTCGCCGGTGCCGATGAAGAGGGTGTCGGGGTCGTCGGGCCGCATCGCCATCGAGTTGACCGCTATGTTGGCGATCGAGTCGGCGAGGGGCGTCCAGTGCCCGCCGCCGTCGGTCGTCTTCCAGACGCCGCCCGAGACGCCCCCGGCGTACATGGTCTGGGGCTCGGTCGGGTGGATGACGAGGGTCCGGGTGCGGCCGCCGATGTTGCCGGGGCCGAGCGCCTGCCAGGTCCCGAGCAGCCGCTTGACCGCGAACCCGGCGGCGGCGGCGGGGGAGGGGCCGGGGCGGGCCGGCAGCTCGGCGGCGAGCCGCGACGAGTACTGCGGCATGCGGGCCATGTGCTCGATCGCGCTCCGATAGGCCGCGGCGGTGTCGAAGTCCGGCGACGGCCCCTGGCGCTTCCGCCAGGCGAGCTCGGCCGCGGCGTCGGGCTCGTCGAAAGGCCGGGCGCCGGCCGCCGGCTGACCGGCGATCGCCGCCCGCAGGGTCGCGCCGGGTGGCGGAGCGGGCGGGTCCGCCGCCGAGGCGCCGAATCCGCTCGCCGCGAGCACGCCGATGATCCACGGCTGGATCGCCGAGGTCGTCATGGCCCCACCTCCGTTCCGACGGTCCTTCCCTGGTGAGTGTACGGGACACCGTTCCCGAGGTTTGGCCGGTTCGGCCCGCCGAACCCCCGCGCCCTCCCGCCGTATGAGCCCTTGATCGCATCGCCGCCGTGGGCTCGGCCGCCGGTCGCGGCAGGCGGCGCACCGGCCCCCGTCGCCGACGTCTCGCGGACGATGGCGGTCGGACTGAAGGGCCGCGGCCCTTCTGCTAGGATGAGGCTCCACGGAGGTTCGACATGGCGAAGGCGCGTTCGGTCATCCTCGGGGTCGGTTGTCTGGTGATGGTCGTCGGCGTGGTACTGATCGCACTGATGGTGCGCGGGCTCGCCAGCCCCAAGCTGCCCACCGAGGTCGTGCTCGCGATCAACCTCGAGGGTCCGATCGCCGAGGTCACGGCCGAGGACCCGTTCGCCGAGATCTTCGGCGAGCAGGTGCTGAGCCTGCGCCAGCTGCGGACGGCGCTCGAGCGGGCCGCCGATGACGACCGGGTCCGGGGCGTCCGGCTGCGGATCGGCTCGTTCGGCGGCGGCTTCGCGGTGGTCCAGGAGCTGCGCGACCTGCTCGGCGAGGTGCGGGCCGCCGGCAAGTGGACCGCCGCCTACCTCGAGACCGCCGGCGAGTTCGCCCCCGGGAACATGAGCTACTACCTGGCCTCGGCGTGCGACGAGATCACGCTCCACCCCGGCGGCGACGTCAACCTGATCGGGTTCTCGGTGCGCTCGCTCTTCGTCCGCGGCACCCTCGACAAGCTCGGGATCAAGCCCGAGTTTCCCGGGCGGGGCGCCTACAAGTCGGCCCGGTTCATGTACACCGAGCGCGACTTCACCCCCGAGGCCCGCGAGATGACCGAGTGGCTGGTCGGATCGCTGTACGACCAGCTCGTCAGCGGGGTTGCCGAGGGCCGCGGAATGACCCCCGCCGAGGTCCGCGACCTCGTCGACCGCGGGCCGTTCCTCGGCGACGAGACCACCGAGGCCGGGCTGGTTGACCACCGCGAGGACTGGACGACCTTCACCGAGCGCCTCGACGAGACCGACGGCTCGGCCGAGGTGCTGGGCTACCGTCAGTACCTCGAGCGCGGCCCGAGCGGCGGTCGCGGCGCGAGGATCGCGGTGGTCACCGGGGTCGGCGGCATCATGCGGGGCGAGAGCCGGCGCGAGTTCAACCCGCTGTTCGGGATGTCGGACATCATGGGCTCGGACACCATCGCCGGCGCCTTTCGGGCGATCCGCAAGGCAGGCAACATCGACGCGGTGATCTTCCGGGTCGACTCGCCCGGGGGCAGCGCCCTCGCCTCGGAGATCATCCGCGAGGAGATGGCGCGGACCGCCGAGACGATCCCGGTGGTCGTCTCGATGGCCGACGTCGCCGGCTCGGGCGGCTACTGGGTCACCTGCGGCGCGCAGCGGATCGTCGCCGAGCCCGGGACCATCACCGGCTCGATCGGCGTGCTCACCGGCCACCTCAACATGGACGCCTTCTACCGCGACAAGCTCGGCATGACCTTTGGGCGGGCCGACTTCGGGGCCAACGCCGACATCTACGGCTCGCTCGAGGACTGGACCGACGAGCAGCGCGCGATCGTCGACCGGGTCCTCGACCGGATCTACCACCGCTTTGTGACCCTGGTCGCCGAGTCGCGGGGGATGACCTGGGACGAGGTCGACGCGATCGGCCGCGGCCGCGTCTTCACCGGCGAGCAGGCCCTGGCCAACGGACTGGTCGATGTCCTCGGCGGCTTCGACGCGGCCCTCGCCGAGGCCCGCACCCTCGCCGACATCGGGGCCGACGTCAAGGTCGAGCTCGTCGACTTCCCCAAGGCCAAGCCGTGGTGGCAGCAGCTCGTCCATCACCGGTCCGACGAGCAGGCGGCGGTCGAGGCGGCCCTGCGCGACTGGGAGGCCTTCGTGACGACCGGGACCGTCGAGCTGCCGGGCGAGGTCTGGATGCCCCCGGTGGTGGTTCGCTGACCCGAGCCGCGGTCTCAAGACGGAGATCCGCTCGGAGGGATCCGTTTCTGCTCGAGGCGGCGGATTGACCCCGGCCGCCGTTTGACATCGGCGAGCGCCGGTTGGTACCATGATCTGGTCGCCGGCGCGCGGGATGGTCCCGCGTCTGACTGTGCGGAGTCAATTCTGTTGACGGGGGCGCCGTCAACCTTGGACCTGGAGGAGGGTTCATGAAGAAGGCACTGATCGTTCTCGCCATCGTCGGGCTGAGCGCCGGCATCGCCGGGGCCGCCACGACGGTCTACACCACGGAGGCGGACTTCCTGACCGCCATCGGCTCGGCGAGCTTCCTGCTCGAGGACTTCAACGGTTACACCTACGGCAGCTACACCGACCCGACCCTCAACCTCGGGCCGCAGAACGGCTACAGCTGCACCCTGTCGGCGGTCAACGGGCTGTGGTCGGGCGACGGCAACATGTCGACCAACAACGCCGGCGACCCGATCGACGTCGCCTTCACCGGCAACCCGGTGTACTCGATCGGCGGCTTCTTCTTCGGCAGCGACATCAACGGCTTCTACATCCCGGGCACCGTGGTGCTGACGCTGAGCGACGGCACGATCGAGACCTACGACCCGCCGACCGACACGACCTTCAGGGGCTTCGTGTCCGATACCCCGATCGTCTCGATGGCGATCGACGCCCTCGACACCCTGGGCAACTCCTGGCCGACGATGGACCACTTCTACGTCGGTGGCGCCGACCAGGGCGGCGGCGGCGGCGGTGGCGGTGGTGGCGGCGGCGGTACCGGCGGCACCGCGACCCCGGTGCCGACGATGTCGAACGCGGGCATCGTGGTGCTCGTGCTCGCCCTCATGGGCGTTGCGGTCATCCTCATCCGGCGCCGGTCCTAGACCGACCCCAGACGATCGTCCCGACGGGCGGCCTCAGGGCCGCCCGTTGATCGTTCCGGGACAGCTCTCAGATCGAGGTCGGCTCGGGCGCTGTCCAGTCGCGGACGATCTGCGCGACCGGCTCGACCGAGCGGATCCCGGCGACGCTCTTCCCCGCCTGGAGGTAGTCGCGGTGCGAGACGACGCCCCGCCGGCTCGCCCTTTTGAGGCGGATGAACGAGCGGGCCGAGTACAGGAGCCGCATCCGGTGCTTGATCCTGGGGTGGGTGAGCAGCCAGCGCTCGAACGGCCCGGCCTCGGTGCCCTCACGCGCGACCCGGGGGGTGCGGATGACCGACACCGGCACCCCGGTGATCCGGTGGGTGAGCACGATGTCGTCCTCGTCGGCCTCGATGATCGCCCGCTTGTACTCGTCCGACTCCGAGCACTCGGTGGTGGCGATGAGCCGGGTGCCGATCTGGACGCCGACATAGCCGAGCCCGAGGGCCTCGCGATAGGCCCGACGGTCGCCGATGCCGCCCGCGCAGACGATCGGCAGATCGATGTCGCCGAGCTCCTCGAGCAGGGCGGAGGGTGTCCGGTCGCCGGCGTGACCGCCGGCCCGGCCGTTGACCGCGATCAGCCCGTGCACCCCGGCCGCCACCGCCTTGTCGGCCCAGCGGCGCTCGGTGACGTCGTGGAAGACCAGCCCGCCGGCCGGCACCACCCGCTCGACGATCCAACGCGGGTTGCCGAGCGACGAGACGAAGAAGCGGATGCCCTCCTCGAGGGCGATGTCGAGCCACTGCTGCATCCGCTCGAGATAACGGTCCGACGATCGTTCGGTCAGCACGTTCATCCCGATCGGACGATCGGTGAGGCTGCGGATCCGGCGGATGCCCTCGCGGAGGTCGAGGCCGAAGACATAGACCAGCGACACCGGTTGGAGCACGCCGATCCCCCCGGCCGCCGAGACCGCGGCGACCAGCTCGGGGTTCGAGCAGGGGTACATCGCGCCGCCGATGATCGGGTGGCGTATCCCGAGCAGATCGCACAGGAGGTTGTTTTCCGTTGGTTCTACCATAGACGGATCGTAGTACAACCAACGGATCGTGCACCATGTTTGGTGAGCCGACAGCTCATCAATCATCGTCGGGTCGTTTGACACCGTCGCCGGTGCGTGGTGGCATTCAGAGCAGGACGACATGGAAGGTCCTTCGAAGATCATCATCTGCCGCGGCGCGATCGCCACCGAGCGGCGGCTGCTCGCCGAGGTCGAGGCGGCGCTGCCGCGGACGCCCGCCGAGCTCGAGCCGCCGGTGCGGATCGTGGTGCCGTCGCGCAGCCTTCGCCTGCACCTGCTGCGCCGGCTGGTCGAGGAGCGCGGCGCGGTGGCGGGGGTGGTCGTCCAGACCCTCGGCGGGGCGGCTCGCGAGATCATGGAGCGGGCCGGCGACGAGCGAGCGGCCCGGCCGGCCGGGTTCGAGCTCGTCGTCCGCCGGCTCGCCCGAAACGAGCCGGCCCTCGCCGCCGAGCTCGAGGCGCTCGATGACGGTTACGGCGTCGTGCTCGGCGCCGTCCGCGACCTGGTGGACGCCGGCTTCACCCCCGAGCTCGAGGACGGCGTGCTCGAGCTCGTCGACGAGCTCGCTGGAGCGGCGCCGCGGGCCGACCGCGGCCGCGCCGCCGCCCTGGCGCGGGTGGCGGCCCGGGCGATGGAGGCCGCGGCTCTCACAGGCTGCCACCCGCGCGGCGCCGGCTACCGCTTCGCCGCCGAGGCGATCCGGACCCACGGCGGGCGGGTCCTGCCCGCGAGGGCGCTGCTGGTCCACGGCTTCGCCGATCTCACCGGGGTCGCGGCCGACCTCCTCGATGCGGTTCTTCGGGCCTGCGGCGGGGTCGTCCTGCTCGACCGCGTCCCCGATCCCGTCGACCCGGATGCCGACGACGTCGGAAACGCCTTTCTCGACCGGCTCGTCCTGCGGCTCGGCGGGTCGACCCGCGATGTCGACGCGGCGCCGCCGAGGACGGCGACCGTCGGTCTGGCCGAGGCCCCCGACCCGGAGGCCGAGGCCCGGTGGATCGCCGAGGCGGTGCGGCGCGAGCTCGACGCCGGCGTCCGGCCGGAGGCGATAGGGATCGTCGCCCGCCAGACGGGTCTGCTCGGTCCGCCGCTGCGCCGTCATCTCGGCCGGCTCGGGGTCGCCTTCTCGGGCATCGCGACCCGGGTTCCCGGCGGGTCGGTTCGGCGCAAGGCGCGGCGGCTCGCCGATCTCCTGCGGCGCGGCGGCGACGCCGAGCTCGATCTCTGGCTGGAGGTCGCCGACGGGCTCGTCGACGAGGTGGCGCTGCTGCTCGGGCTGCGGGTGCTCTCGCTGACCCGGCTGCGCGACCTGGCGGCGCTCCGCCACGACGACCCGCGCCTCGTTCGCGGGGTGCCCCTGCCCCTCGGGCCCGGTTTGGTCGGGCCGGATCGGACCCCTCCCGGCGAGGCCCGGACGCCGCGGCTGTCGTCGGCCCGCGTGGCCCCGGCGATCGAGGTGGCGCGCGGGCTGGTCGAGATGCTCGAGGGCTGGCCGGATCGCGCGCCGCCGGCGGTTCACCTCGAACGGACCGGGCGGCTGCTGCTCTCGCTCGGCTGGTCGGCCGACGACGGCCATGGCGCCGCGGTCGTCGCCACGACCCGCGAGCTCGCGGCGGAGCTTCCGGACCGCCTCGAGCTCGAGTCCGCCGAGTGGACCTCGGAGCTGATCCGCCGGCTCGACGGTCTCGGCGAGATCCCGGTCGGCGGGCAGGGGGGCGGCGTCCAGCTGCTCTCGGCGACCGAGGCGCGGGCGCGGACCTTCGACCGTCTCTTCGTCTGCGGGCTGGACCGCGGGGTTTTCCCGCGTCCGGTCGTCGACGACGCCATGCTGCCGGATGCGCTGCGCGGCCGGATGACGGTCGTCCTGCCCGAGATGCCGGTCAAGGCGCGCTCCGCCGACGAGGAGCGCTACCTCTTCGCCCAGCTGTTGTCGGCGGCCGACGTCGTGTCGTTGAGCTGGCACCTGCGCTCGAGGGGCACGCGGGCGGCGCCCTCGCCGTTCGTCGAGCGCCTCCGGGCGGCCGATCCCACGCTGACGACGGTGCCGGCCGGGTCGCCGTGGTCGCCGCAGCGAGGCTGCGTCGGCCCGAGGCCGTCGTACGAGCACGCGGTGCTGGCGGCCGCCGGCGGCGCCCGGCCGAGTGCGAATCTGCTGACCCTGGCGGTCGAGGAGGGGCGGGCCGGGATCGGCGCCCTGAGCGGGGCGGTACCGGCCGCGCGGCTCGCCCTGGCGCGGCTCGAGGTCGTCGGCCGCCTCGAGCCCGCGCCGGGTGCATCGCCGCTCGGACCGTGGTCGGGCTTCGTCGGGAGCGCCACCTCGCCGGGTGAGAGGGTCTGGGTCACCCACCTCGAGAGGGTCGCGACCTGCCCCTGGCAGGCCTTCGTCGGGCGCCGTCTCGGCGTGCGGCCGCTGCCCGACCCGCACCTCGGGCTGCCGGACCCGGATCACCGGCTGGTGGGAAACGTCGTCCACGAGGTCCTCGAGCGGATCGTCGCCGGTCCCCGGGGGGAGCGGTCGACCCTCGACGAGGCGCTCCCGCGGCCGCCGAGAACGGTGCCGTGGCCGCCGGACCGCGATCTCGACGAGCTCGTGATCGAGGCCGCACGGCGGGTGGTCTTCGACGAAGGCCTGGGCGGCTTCGGGCTGGTCCCGCTGCTCGCGGCGCGGGCGCGTCCGGTGCTCGAGGTGGCCCGCGAGGTCGAGTGGGGGGGAGGCGGCGCGCTCGAGGGCGTGCTCGCCGCGGAGATCGTCGGGGAGCTCGCCGGCGAGGTCGGAAGGCGGGTCATCGGCTTTCGCGCCGACCGGCTCGACGCCGGGCCGCGGGCGACCGACTACAAGACCGGAGGACCCCTGTCCGGTGCGAAGAAGCCGGAGACCAGGGCCCGCCACCTGCTGGCGGCGGTCGCGACCGGCCGGGCGCTGCAGGCGGCGGCCTACGCCCTGGCGACGCCGGGCGGCATTGGCCGGTACCTCTATTTGCGGCCCGAGATCGGCGACGCTCCGGTCGAGGCGCGGGTCCTCGAGGCGACGGGCGACGACCCGGAGCTGGGTGCGGCCTTCGACGCCGCGGTCCGGACCGTCGACGCGGCGCTGGTCGCCGGTGCGGCGTTCCCCCGGGTCGCCGAGCCGAAGGGCAAGAAGGCCGGGCACTGCGAGCACTGCGAGGTTGCCGAGGCCTGCCGGGTGGACGACTCGAGCTTCACCCGGAGGCTGGTCGAGCTGATGGAAGGGATCGGCGGCGACGGGGCTCCGGGGCTTGAGGAGGCCCGCGAGCTGTGGTGGCTCGGCGTCGAGCGGGAGGCCTCGCCGTGAGCGGCGGCGCACGGCGACCCGGCGCCGACGAGGCGAACCGAGCCCTCGCGCAGGCCGAGTTCCGCCGCCCGCTGGTCGTCGAGGCGGGCGCCGGGACCGGCAAGACCGCGCTGCTGGTCGCCCGGGTCGCGGCGTGGTGCGTCGGTCCCGGGTGGGACCGCCACACCGGCGGCGACCGGCCCGACACGGTGGCGCGACGGGTGATCGAAAGGGTCGTGGCGATCACCTTCACCGATGCGGCGGCGGCCGAGATGGCGACCAGGATCGGCGGGGCGCTGGCCGGTCTCGCGGGGGGCCGCGAGCCGGTCGGCTGGATGCCGAGCCCCGAGCTCGCCACCGTCGATCGCGACGAGCTCCGGGCCCGGGCGGCGGCCCTGGCCGACGAGGTCCACCGCCTCCGGGTCACCACCATCCACGCCTTCTGCCAGCGGGTGCTGACCGCCCATCCCTTCGCGGCCGGTCTCCACCCGCAGTTCACCATCGACGCCGACGGGACCGTCCTCGAAGCGCTGGTCGACGAGGTCGTGCTCGAGGCCCTGCGCGGGCTCGAGGGGCGCCGGCGGCGCAGCGACTGGGAGCGGCTCGCCGGCGAGGGCGAGGGTCCCGAACGGGTCGCCGAGGCGCTGCTCTCGCTGGTCGCCGCCGGCGCCCGGCCGGCCGATCTCGCCCGCGATCCCTTCGACCCGGCGATCGGTCGTGCGACGGCTGCGGAGCTGCTGGCGGCGCTGCGCGGGCTGCTCGGCTTGGAGGCCGGGCGGCTCCGCGTCCTCAAGGGCGCCGGAAGGACGGTGGCGACGGTCGTGACCCTCGACGAGATCGCCCGTGCGATCGACGAGGCCGGGCCCGAGGCTTCGTACGACGCCCTTGCCGCGGTCCTCTCCAGGTTCGACACCGACCCGCGGAAGCGGCTGCGCGAGTGGGCCAAGGGCGCCTTCGGCAAGGGCGAGGCGAGGGCCCTCGGCGAGGACGGAGAGCGCTTCGCGCTCGTCGCCGCCGAGGTCGCGGAGCGCCTCGAGGCGCTGACCGGCCTCGACCCCGGCGCCTTCACCGCCGCCCGGACCGTGCTCCTGGGGCTTCTCGAGGAGGTCGAGCGGCGGCGCACCGCGGGCGGGATCGCGACCTTCGCCGATCTGCTCGAGCGGACCGCCCGTCTCCTCGAGGAACGGGACGAGCTCTGCCGGGCCGAGCGGCGGAGCATGGACCAGCTCCTGGTCGACGAGTTCCAGGACACCGACGACGTCCAGTGCAGGATCGTCCGCCGGCTGGCCCTCGAGGGGCCGGAGGAGGAGCGCCCGGGCCTCTTCGTGGTCGGCGATCCCAAGCAGTCGATCTACGCCTGGCGCAGCGCCGATCTCGCGGCCTACGACGGCTTTGTCGACCTGGTGGTCGAGGGAGGCGGAGAGAAGCGGCCGCTGACCCGGAACTTCCGCTCGGTCGAGCCGATCCTCGACGAGGTCTCCCGGGTGGTGGCGCCGGTCATGCGCCAGGAGCACGGCTTCCAGCCGGCCTACGAGCCCCTCGAGGCGACCGGCGAACGCGTCGGCTCGCCCGGCTTCGACCGTCTGCCGTGGAGCGCGGTCGAGCACTGGGTCTGCTGGCAGCGTGACGACGACGGCGTCATCGACCCGGCGAACCAGCGCAGCGACGACATGACCGCGCTCGAGGCAGGATCGATCGCCGCCGACGTCCGGCGGCTCCACGACTCGGCCGGGGTGCGCTTCGGCGACATCGCCGTGCTGCTCCGCGCCACCACCCGGCAAAACGTGATCCTCGAGGCCTTCCGCGAGCTCGACGTGCCCTTCGACGTGTCGAGGGAGCGCGAGTACTACCGCCAGCGCGAGATTGTCGAGATCGCCGCCCTGGTCCGCGCCGTGCTCGAGCCGGCCGACAGCCTCGCCCTGCTCGCCGTGCTGCGTTCCGACGCGGTCGGGACGCCGGACGCGGCGCTCGCGCCGCTCTGGGACGCGGGCCTGCCGGGGGTGGCGGCGGCTCTCGGCGGCGGCGACGACGGGGCGATCGAGCGGGCCAGGGAGGTGGTGCGCGGGGCGGCATCGGCGGCGGCCGGCGCCCCGGGGCTCGAGCTGCTGCCGGGCTGGCCGGATGCGGTCGCCGGCGCGCTCGAGGTCCTCGCCGAGCTCCGCCGATCGCTCAAGGAGGATCCGCCGGACGTCTTCGTCGAGCGGCTGCGCACCCTGTGGCTCGCCGAGGTCTCGGCCGGTCTGCGCCACCTCGGACGCTTCCGCCAAGCCCGGCTCGACGGCTTCTTCGCCGATCTCGAGGAGGCGCTCGGTCGAGGGACCGGCGGCGTCGCCGCGCTCGCCCGCTTCCTCCGCCGGGCGGTGGCGGAGGGGCGGGAGGCGCCGATCGCGTCGGAGCCCGACCGGGCGATCGACGCGGTGCACGTCATGACCATCTACGGCGCCAAGGGCCTCGACTTCGAGCACGTCTACCTGGCCCAGATCCACCGCGGGACGCCGGGACCGCGCGGCACCCCCGCCGCGACCCTCCACCGCCTCCGGGGGGTCGCGGAGCTCCGGCTCTTCGGCTGGCCGTCCCCCGGCTTCGGCGGGACCCAGCAGCGCCGCCGCGCGCAGGAGCGCGCCGAGCGGGTGCGGCTTCTCTACGTCGCCATGACCCGGGCCAAGCGGCGGCTGGTGGTTTCGGGGGGATGGGAGGCCCCCGGTAGAGAGATCGACCCCCTCGACGCGACGAGCTTCGCCGACCTGGTGGCGCGGCGCGGCGACCCGGCGGTGATCGAGCGGCTCCTCGAGCGCGGCTTCGACCGCGAGGCGGACCGCGAGCCCGGCGTCAGCTGGGTGATCCCGGCCCTCGTCCCGGACGACGGCCGGGGAGCGCCCCATACCGCCGTCGCGGGCCCGAAGGGGATCGACCCCGAGGTGGTGGCCGCCGATGGCGCTGCCATCGCCGGGGCGCGGCGCAACGCGGCCGGGCGGATGGCCGCCCGCTGGTCGTCGCCGGCCTCCGACGCCGCCGGCCGTGCCCGACGCCGGCTCGAGAGCGAGCCCGAGGACGAGACCGCGAGCGAGGGGATCGGGCCCGATCGCGACGCCTCGGCGGCGGTCGGGACGGCGATCCACCGGCTCCTCGAGGGCCTCGAGCTCGGGGGCGATCTGATCGCTCAGGTGGAGGCCCGTCGCAGCGCGGTCGTCGACGAGGCCTCGGCCGGGCTCGACGCCGACCGGGCGGGGGAGGCGGCGTCGCGGGCGGGCGACCTGCTCGACCGCCTGGTCGGCAGCGCCTGTCTCGGCCGGATGTCGGCGCTCGCCGCCCGGGTCGTCGCGCGCGAGCTCGACGTCGTCGCCCTGCCCCCCACCGACGACGGCACCTCGGTGGTCGGCGGGGCCGTCGACCTCGTCTACACCGATCCTGACGACGGCCGGCTCGTCGTCGCCGACTACAAGACCGACGCGGTGGAGCGCGATGACGAGATCGCCGAGCGGTGCGAGCGCTACCGGCCGCAGCTCGCGGTCTACGCGAGTGCGCTGCAGACGGCCCTCGACCTCGATGAGGAGCCCCACCTCGAGCTGTGGTTTCTCTCGGCCGACAGAGTGGTGCGGCTCTGAAGGTGCCAGGAGAAACAAAGTTAACAATCTTGTTCAGCTCGGAAGGCGACCGCACGTCGGGTCGGTGAAAGGAGATTGTTAACTTTGTTTCTCCTGGCACCTACGAAAACGCCCGGCGGAAAACCGCCGGGCCCCCTCGCAGCTCGGGACTCCTCCTCCTCGCTGCGAACGGCGCGATTCTACACGAGGGGTCGATCCTCAGTCGAGGATCGACTGGTTCTCGAGCGCCTGCTTCATCGTCACGCCGATCTCGGCGGGCGAGCTCGCGACCGCGATCCCGGCCGCCTCGAGCGCGGCGATCTTGTCGGCCGCGGTGCCCTTGCCGCCGGCGATGATCGCACCGGCATGGCCCATCCGGCGGCCCGGGGGTGCGGTCTGCCCGGCGATGAAGGCGACGACCGGCTTGCGGACGAACTGGCTGACGAACTCGGCCGCCTCTTCCTCGGCGGTCCCGCCGATCTCGCCGATCATGACGATGCCCTCGGTGTCGTAGTCCGAGGCGAAGGCCTCGAGGCAGTCGATGAAGTTGGTGCCCGGAAGGGCGTCGCCGCCGATCCCGACGCAGGTCGACTGGCCGAGGCCGAGGGCGGTGAGCTGGCCGATCGCCTCGTAGGTCAGGGTGCCCGAGCGCGACACGACGCCGATCGGGCCGGGGATCGAGATGTGACCGGGCATGATCCCGAGCTTGCACTGCCCCGGCGTGATGATGCCCGGGCAGTTGCCGCCGATCAGCCGGGTCGGCAGGCCCTGGAGCACCCGGTGGACGCGGATCATGTCGCGCGCCGGGATGCCCTCGGTGATGCAGATGACGGTCTCGACGCCGGCGTCGGCGGCCTCGAGGATCGCGTCGGCGGCGAAGGGCGGCGGGACGAAGATCAGCGAGGCGTTGGCGCCGGTCGCGGCCACCGCATCGTCGACGGTGTTGAAGACCGGCACGCCGTCGACCTCGTCGCCGGCCTTGCCGGGGGTCACGCCGGCGACGATCCTGGTGCCGTACTCGCGGCACTTGGCGGCGTGGAAGCGTCCCTCCTTGCCGGTCAGGCCCTGGACGACGACCTTGGTCTCGGAGTTCACCCAGATGCTCATGACGCCCTCCCCACCGCGGCCACGACCTTCTCGGCGGCGTCCGCCATGCCCTCGCCGACGATCAGGTCGAGGCCCGACTCGGCGAGCACCCGACGGCCCTCCTCGACGTTGGTCCCCTCGAGACGGACCACCAGCGGCACCCCGAGCTTGACCTCCTCGGCCGCGGCGACGACCCCTCGCGCCACCATGTCGCAGCGCACGATGCCGCCGAAGATGTTGACCAGCACGCCCTTGACCGACGGGTCGGAGAGCAGGACGCGAAACGCCGCGGCGACCCGCTCCTGGGAGGCGTTGCCGCCGACGTCGAGGAAGTTGGCCGGTTCGCCGCCGTAGTGCTTGATGATGTCCATCGTCGCCATGGCGAGACCGGCGCCGTTGACCATGCAGCCGATGTTGCCGTCGAGCTTGATGTAGTTGAGGTCGAACTTCGAGGCCTCGACCTCGAGGGGCTCCTCCTCGTCGAGATCGCGCATCGCCTGGATGTCGGAGTGGCGGAACATCGCGCTGTCGTCGAAGCTCGCCTTGGCGTCGAGGGCGATGACCCGGCCGTCGGTGGTGGTGACGAGCGGGTTGATCTCGAACAGCGAGGCGTCGGTGTCGCCATAGGCGCTGGCGAGGGCGTGCATGAGCTTCGTCCCGGCCTTGAAGGCGTCGCCGGAGAGCTCGAGACCGAAGGCGAGCCGCCGGGCGAGGTAGGGGTGGAGCCCGAGATCGGGGTCGAAGTAGGCCTTGAGGATCGCATCGGGGTTTTCCGCGGCGACCTCCTCGATCTCCATCCCGCCGAACTTCGAGGCCATCATCACCGGGAAGCCCTCCGAGCGGTCGAGGACGATCCCGAGGTAGAGCTCTCGGTCGATCGGCAGCGCCTCCTCGATGAGGACCCGGCGGACGACGCGGCCCTCGGGGCCGGTCTGCTTGGTGACCAGCGTCATGCCGAGGATCTGGCCGGCCAGCTCGACCGCATGGTCGGGGTTGTCCGCCAGCTTGACGCCGCCGCCCTTGCCGCGGCCGCCGGCGTGGATCTGTGCCTTGACGACGACCCGGCCGCCGAGCCTCTCCGCGGCGGCCCGGGCCTCGGCGGCGTCGGTCACCAGCACGCCCCGGGGTACGGCCACCCCATAGCGAGCCAGGACCTCTTTCGCCTGATACTCGTGGACCTTCATGTCTCCTCCTTCCGGGATCGCCCGCACCGGGCCGGGCCATTGTGGACCAGCTTTGACCACCGGGCAAGCGAGGATCGCAGCTCGTGCGCCGACGCCGACGCCGATCCTCGCGCTACCCCTGCCGCTGCTCCCACCTCGGCGCCGGCGCTGCCGCGGACGCACCTGCGTCGGACCTTCGAGATCGGTCGTACAGGTCGCGGGCGGGATGCGGAACCACCGGTCTGCCGTCGCATGCCCGGTCGGTCGACGTCGATCATCGGCGCCCGGTTCGGCGTGCTACCTTCGAGTGGCCCCATCGGGGCGCCCGCCAGTGGGATGGCACGCGGGCCGATGATGAGCATCGAGCTCCGGCCCGCGAGAGCGGGGAGGGAGAAGGGACCCATGAACGGCGCCGGCCACGACAATCATCGCCGCCGGTCTGGCATCCGCCGCGCCCTTGGAATCGTCGTCGCATCGGCGGTCCTGGCTGGCGGTGCGGAGGCCACCACCCCAACCCCGAGCGTGCTGCTCATCACCATCGACACTCTGCGACCCGACGCCCTCGGTTGGGTTGCGGGGCGCAACCGGACGCCGGCGCTCGACCAAATCGCCGGCGAGGGCTTCAGGTTCCCGGCGGCGGTGGCGCCGGCGCCGTTGACGCTGCCCTCTCACGCCTCGATTCTCACCGGGCTCGTCCCCCGCCGGCACGGCGCCCGGGACAACGGCCAGGTGGTCGCCCCGGGCGTCGTTTCCCTGGCGGAAAGGCTCGCCGCACGAGGCTACGCCACCGGCGCCGTCGTCGCCGGCTTCCCCCTGGACGCGATGTTCGGGCTCGACCGCGGTTTCGCGAGCTATGACGACACGCTGCCGGTGCAGGGGCAAGCCTGGGGCGAACGGTCGGCCCTCGAGGTCACCGCCGCCTCGCTGGAATGGCTGACCGGCCTGGAGGCGGGCAGGCCGTTCTTCCTGTGGGTCCACTACTACGACCCCCACGACCCGTACGAGCCGCCGCCGGAGTTCCGACGCTCCGGTCCGCGAGGCGCCTACGACGGCGAGGTCGCGGCGGTCGACGCCGCGGTCGGGGTGCTGCGCGCGGGCCTTGCCGACCGGGGTCTGGATCGAGACGTGCTCACCGTTTTCTGCGCCGATCACGGCGAGGCCCTCGGTGAGCATGGCGAGGCCACCCATGGGTTCTTCGTCTACGACTCGACGGTGCTGGTGCCGCTGGTCGTCCATTGGCCGGGCCGGGTCCGCGCCGGGCAGAGCTCGCTTCCCGTGCGTCTCGTCGACGTGGCGCCGACCGTGCTCGACCTGGTTGGCCTGCCGGCGATCGAAGGGGTCGACGGGGTCAGCCTTCGGCCTCTCCTCGAGGGGCGCGGTCTCGAACCGGGGCCGGCGCTCGTCGAGTCCCTCCAACCCTGGCTCGGCTATGGCTGGGCTCCGCTGGCGGCGGTTCGCACCGGCGGCTCCAAGCTGATCGACGCGCCCCGGCCCGAGCTCTTCGACCTCGGGAACGACCCGGGTGAGGTCGAGAACCTGGCGCCGCTCCTGCCGAAGCGGGTCGCCGAGCTGCGCCGGGTCCTCGACGCCCTGCGCGCCGGCGGCGGGAGCCCGTTCGGCGGCACGGTCGACCCCGCGACCCTCGACGCCCTGCGCGCGCTCGGCTACGCGACCGGCAGCGGCGCCCCCGAGGCTCCGCCGGGCCTGGCCGACCCCAAGGACCGGCTCGCCACCAAGCGGAAGCTCGACGGGGGCGAGCGGGCGCTCGAGCGCGGCGACCCTTCGACCGCGCTCGACGAGTTCCGCGAGGTGCTCGAGCACGAGCCCGACAACCGGTATGCGCTTCTCAGATCCGCAGCCGCGCTGGGCGCCCTCGGACGACCGGCCGACGCCATCGCGCCCCTCGAGCGCCTGGTCGCCCTCGATCCCGACCATGCCGAGGCCTGGTACCGGCTCGCCGAGGCGCGCAGCCTCGCCGGCCAGGTCGAGGCGGCGATCGGCTCGTGGCGGGAGGTCACCCGACTCCAGCCGCGGCGGGCGGTGGCCTGGTCGAACCTCGGCGCCATGCTGGCCCGGACCGGCCAGCCGATCGCCGCGGTGGACGCCCTGGTCGAGGCCACCGGCCTTGCACCGGACGACCCGACCCTCGCCGCCAACCTGTGCGCTGCCAGGGTCGCCGCGGCTCGCGCCGAGCTCGGAGCCGGTCACCGCGAGGGAGCCGCCAACCAGCTCGCCGCGGCCGTCGCGGAGTGCCCCGGGCTTGCCGCGCGGCTCGCGGGCGATCACAAGCTGGGTGGGCTGCTGCCATAACGAAACGGCCCCGCGGCAGGCCGCGGGGCCGAGGGATTAAGTTGTCGCCGGTTATTCGGCGGAGAGGCTCTGGAGGGTCACCGGAACCAGGGCGCACGCGCCGGTGGAGGTGACGCTCAGCTCGTACGGGCCATCCGGGCCGGGGGGCGTGGCGCCGGTCGAGTAGCCGTCCACGACCACGTAGTAGTCGACGCCCGCGACCGCGCTCAGGGTCACGCTCTCGGCGACGCCGGCAACCCCGGTGTCGTCGATACAGGCGCAGTCGGTCAGCGAGCTCGAGCAGGCGGGTATGTAGACGATCAGACCCAGGTCGTCGCCACCGGTCGGCGTCATGGTGATCACCAGGTCGCAGCTGACATCGGTGCGCAGCAGGAACGCCCGGTCGGGTCCGGTACCGGTGCCGGTGTAGATGTTCCCGGTGCCCGACGGCGCGCCGATACAGGTGGCGGCCGCGGTGCAGGTGGGCGGCGTCGTGTCGGATGGAAGATCGTAGTCGTCGGTGGCGCCGGTGGTGGTGTCCGCCAATGGACCATAGGGGAGGGTCGAGATCTCGTAGGTCGCCCCCGGGCAGGCATCGCCGGGGGTCCGGGAGTCGAGGCCGGCGCCCAGGGCCGTCTTACCGGCGAAGTTGACCGCGAGCCGCTCCTTGTAGGCCTGCAGCTCCTCCGGGGTCATGGTGTCGGCGATCGCCCGTTTGACCTGGATGTTGCTCGTGTCGACCTCGACCGCTGCAACGGGCCATGCAGCTGCGAGGACCACTGTCAGCGCCACCGCCCACAGAATCGCGATTCGCATATCCTCACTCCTTCCAAATCCAATCGGCATACGATGGTTCGTCGAGCCTCGCTCGCCATTCATCATACATCCAAATTCAACGGTCGACGGCAACCCCGGCTCGCTCGAGCCCCTGCAGCCGGGCCGCTGCGGTACCGGCGGCCCGGTAGGGGTCGAGGGTGCTCGCGCGTTCCCAGGCCCGGCGGGCCTCGTCGGGCCGGCCGAGCCGGAGCAGCAGATCGCCTCGCGCGATCAAGATCCCGCCGTGCTCCGGCTCTAGGGCGGCGGCCTCGTCGAGCAGCTCCGCGGCTTCGCCGAGGCGGCCGTCGAGGATCAGAATCTGGGCGAGCAGCAGCGATGCGTCGGCCTTCGGCCGCAGCCGCCGCACCTCGCGAAGCGCCGCCTCGGCCTCGACCGTCCGGTCGAGCCGCAGCAGGGCCTTGGCGCGGGCGTAGTGCACGGCCCGGTCCGCCGGGTCGACCCGAACCACCGCGTCGAGCACCTCCAGCGCGCCAGCCGGATCGCCGGCCGCCAGCCGGGCGTTGGCCGCGATGAGGGCTTCCGACACCGCCACCCGGTCCTTGGGATCGGCGAGTCCGACCGGAGAGGGGGGTGCGTCGGCGGCCTGGCCGGCGAGATATCCGAGCGCCGCCAGCCGGTCGCGCTCCTCCGTCGACACCGGCGCAGCGGCGATGCCGGGATCATCGGGCCAGCGCGACCTCCAGCCGTGGAGGCTCTCTGCGAGACCGCTGCGTCGGGTCGCCAACCCGGGCTCGTCGACCGACCAGAGATTCCGGCTTTCGTCGGGATCCGACGCGAGGTCGTAGTACTCCGGCCGGGGCGCCTCGATGACCTTGTCGTCGAGCCGCCGGAGGGCATGGAGCGGCGCCCAGCCGAAGTCGAGGAACGACGTCAACGCCTCGGCGTACACCGCGCGCGACGGCTTTCCGGACGCCGCGACCATGCTGCGGCCGTCGAGCTCGAGCGGCAGCGAGATCCCGACGAGGTCGAGGAGCGACGGCAGGACGTCGACCAGAGACACCACCCGGTCGTCGACGACGGCGCCGCGGTCCTGGCCGGGCAGCGAGACGAGCAGAGGCACTCGCAGGGTCGAGTCGTAGAGAAACAGCCCGTGCGTCGTCTCGCCGTGCTCGCCCAGGCTCTCGCCGTGGTCACCGGCCACCACGACCAGGGTTTTGCGGAGCCGCTCCGAGGACTCGAGGTCATCGAGAAGGCGGCCGAGCTGGCTGTCCATATATGCGATCTCGCCTTCGTAGGCGCGACCGGCGAAGCGTTCGCTGAATGGCGCCGGCGGGGCGTACGGGGCATGGGGGTCGAAGTAGTGCACCCAGAGAAAAAACCGCTCTCCATCCCGAAGTCGGGCGAGCCACTCCAGGGCGGCGTCGGTGGTCGCGCCGGCGTCGCGTTCGTTGGTCCCGGCGGCGAAGGTCGGACCCGCGGTCGCCGTCACCCGGTCGTCGTAGACCTCGAACCCCTGGTCGAGCCCGTAACGCGCGTCGAGCACAAACGCGGAGACGAAGGCTGCGGTCCGCCATCCCTTGCGCCCGAAGATCTCGGCGGCTGTCAGGGCGGCCCCGTCGAGCCGGGTCTCGCCGTTGGCGCGGGCTCCGTGCGTCGGTGGGTACAGACCGGTCATGAGCGAGGCGTGGGCCGGCAGGGTGGTCGGCGCCGGGGTCACCGCATGGTCGAACCGGAACGCCCGGCCAGCCAGCCGGTCGAGGTTCGGGGTCGCGGCGCCCGGTGCGCCATAACACCCCAGCCGGTCCGCCCGGGTGGTGTCGAGGGTCACCAGCAGGACGCTGGCGCCCGGCGCTGATGCCATCGCCAGCCGCGGGGCGGGCGGCGGTGGCGGAGCCGCGACCGCGGTCGCTGCGAACAGCCACCAGGCGACCAGGTGAGCCATCGTCCCGATCACCATGCGATCGAGGTCCGCAACGTCTCCCGGGCACGTCGTTGCCGGTGGACCCGGGGTCGGTTCATCCCGTCCATGCCACGGTCGCCGCTCCTCCCGCATCCAGGATATCGCGGATGGAAAGCCCGCACAGGACGAAACGGGGCCGGTTGACGGGCGCCGCGGGGATTGATAAGGTAATGAGACGAAGAATCAACATCATTGTGATCTCGATGGTCTGAACGGGGGCCGCCATGAGCAGAATCGGACGTGGGATCGTCTCTCTCGAGTCGCGCCGCCGGTGCGCGTTCGCGCTGGTCGTCGTCGGAGCCGCGGCCGTGGGGTTGTGCCCGTCCACGGCATCGGGCCAGGCCGCGGCGCCGTGGTTGATCATGGATGGACCGACTCCAGGCTACATCGAGGTACCCCACGCCGCGGCCCTCAACCCGGAGACCATCACCGTGGAGGCCTGGCTGAACATGGTCAGCGGGCTCTCCTACACCGGGGGCGGCTGCCCGTCGATCATCGGCAAGGCCTACACCGAGACCTACTGGCTCGGTATCTGCGCAAACAGGATCCGATTCTACAGTCACGGCAGCGGGTCCTCGCGCGACTCCTCGGGGCAGATCCCGATCGGCGAGTGGGCACACGTGGCCGTGACCTACGACGGCTCGAACCTCAGGTTCTTCATCAACGGCGAGCTTGACAGCGAGTTCGAGCATGACCTCGGTCCGATGCCCTCGAACACCGAACCGCTGCGCATCGGCAGCTCGGTCGACTACGACGTCCGGCCCCATGCCGCCATCGACGAGGTCCGACTGTGGAGCTCGGCGCGATCCGAGGCGGAGATCCTCTCGACGATGAACGCCGCCATCACGACTGCCACCGCGGGCCTCGTCGCCTCGTGGAACCTCGACGGCGACGGTGCCGACAGCGTCGGCGGGTTCGACGGCGCGCCGGTCGGCGACGCGGTCTTCGGCAGCTCGGTGCCGGCGCCGAACCCCTGCATCCGCGAGTACTTCATTCCCGCGGCGGCTCACAGCGCCGGCGCCCTCGGGACCCAGTGGGCGACCGATGTCAGCCTGCTGAACCTGGAGAGCTCGACCGCCTCGGTCGATGTGTACCTGCTGCCGCGCGACTCGGACAACTCGGATCCCGCGAGCGTCGCCTACTCGATCGAGCCGGGCGCGTCGCTGGCGCTCGAGGACGTGGTGCTCAGCGAGTTCCGCGAGGACAACCTGGCCGCGGCGCTGCGGGTCTGCTCGGACGTCACGCTGCTGGTCG
The DNA here is from genome assembly GCA_025456145.1 of Thermoanaerobaculales bacterium. Classification (GTDB taxonomy): domain Bacteria; phylum Acidobacteriota; class Thermoanaerobaculia; order Thermoanaerobaculales; family Sulfomarinibacteraceae; genus JAHECW01. The sequence goes on from JALOLD010000007.1 coordinate 101,053, forward strand.
ACAGTCGGACCTTCAACTCGGCGGCCAAGGCGGTGGGTCCGACCTTCGGGCAGGGCGTCCCCGGAGAGGCTGCGAATATCGCCTCCACCGGCTGGCGATGGTTGATCGGTCTGCACGAGAACGACCAGTTCCGAACCAATGTCGGCTTCGTCAACGCGGGTCCGTTCGCGGCGGTGGTTTACATCGACTGCTTCGCCCGGGACGGGACCTCCCTCGGCGGGATCGAGGTCGACCTGCCGCCCTACGGCTACAAGCAGCTCAACCGGGCGTTCACCCAGGTCACCAGCGAGGACGTCGAGAACGGGACGATCCGCCTTTACTCGAGCGGTTCACCGATCATCTCCTACGCGTCGGTGGTGGACAACTCAACCGGAGACGGCACCTACAAGAGGGCGAGGTAACCACCGCCGCGACCCTCGCCCGGCGACACCGGAGGCCGTGCCGGCGACTCGCTACCGGGCCGCCGACTCGGCGCCGGGCCGCCGCCGACACACCGACCAGGAATGTCGGTGCCCCGGGGCTCCGTGGCTCACCGTTGTGTGCGCCGCTGCCGAGGCCTCAGGGCGCCGAGCCGAGGACCTTGAGGAAGATGACCTTGTCGTCGCCCGGACCGTAGAAGTCCTCGAGCTGGGCGGCGATCCGGTAGTTGCAGGCGAGGTAGAAGGCGCGGGTCGGCTCGTACTGGGGCCGGCCGGCGGTCTCGATCCAGACCCGCGGCCGTCCGGCCTCGGCGAGCCAGCGCTCGGCCTCGGCGAGCAGGGCGCGGCCGACGCCGAGGCCCTGGCAGGCGGGATCGACCGCGATCCAGTAGAGATCGGCCGACTCGGCGGTGCCCGGGATCGGTCCCCAGCAGGCGTAGCCGGCGACCCGCGAGCCGCGCTCGGCGACCAGGAAGCGGTAGTGGCTCTCGGCGCCCTCGATGAGCCGGTCGTCGACGAGCTCCATCGCGACCTCGAGCTCCTCGGGGTTGAAGAAGCCGGTCGCGGCGAGCAGCCGGTCGATGGTGCCGCGGTCGGTCGAGCGCAGCTCGCGGCGGACGGTGGTGACGGTGTCGCTCATGACGCTCTCCATCCGGCGGCGGTGAGAACCCGCCGCACGACGTCGCCCGGCTCGAGCCCGGCGGCCGCGGCGGCGGCGGCGAAGCCGGCGTCGGCCGAGAGGCAGGGGTTGGCGTTGACCTCGAGCACCCGGGGCTCGCCGCTCTCGTCGAGCCGCAGGTCGACGCGGCCGTAGCCGGCGAGGCCGAGGGCGTCCCACGCCCCGGCCGCGGTCGCCTCGAGCTCGTCGCGCAGCGCCGCCTCGCTCGGGTCGAGGAACCGGCGGACGGTGTGCCGGTAGGCGAAGGACTCCTCGTCCCACTTCGCCTTGAAGCCGAGGATCCGCGGCTCGTCGTCGGGGAAGTCGACGAAGACCATCTCGGCCGGGGGGAGGATCTCGGCCAGCTGCCCATCGGCGAGCAGCGAGATGTTGAACTCGCGCCCCGGCAGCAGGTGCTCGACGAGCACCGGCTGGCCGGAGAAGAGGCGGCCGAGCTCGCGGGCTCGGGCGACCGCGCGTCGCGGGTCGGAGGTCACCGCGTCGTCGTCGAGGCCGAGGGAGGCGTCCTCGAAGGCCGGCTTGAGGATCCACGGCGGCGGCACCCGGTCGAGGATCGTCGGCCGGTCGGGGTCGAGAAGACCCCCCGGGGCCACCGCGATCCCGACCGCCGCCAGTGCGCGCCGGGTTCCCTCCTTGTCGGTCGTCGCGGCGATGGTCGCCGCCGACGAGCCGGTGACCGCGAGGCCGAGCCGCTCGAAGGCGGCCGCGGCGTCGACCTGGAACCCGGGCCGGTTGGGCGGCGACTCGACGAGGTTGAAGACCGCGGTCGCACCGTCGAGCGCGGCGCCGTCGACGCCCCCCGGCCCGACCGCGACGACCCGGTGCTCGATCCCGAGCGCGGCGAGCCCCGCGGTCACGTACTCGACCTGGGCGAGAACGTCTCTCGTCGAGGGGTCGTCGGCGTCGCCGACCGCGTTGTGGGCGACGACGATCCCGGTCAAGCGTGCGACCTCGCCCTCGCGGCGGCCGCGTCGACGATCGAGGCGAGCAGCTCGTCGTAGCCGATCCCGGCGAGCCCCGCCATGATCGGCAGATCGGACCGGATCGGGTGGAGCCCGGGCAGCGGGTTGACCTCGAGGAACTGGAGCCGGCCGGCGTCGTCACAGCGCAGGTCGACCCGGCAGGCGTCGCGGCACTCGAGGGCATCGGCGATCGCGAGGGCCAGCTGCACCGCCTCGTCGGCGAGGGGCTCGCCGGCGACCAGCCGGTACTCCATCCGCTCGAGGTACTCGTCCTTGTTGAGCTGGGTGTAGGCCTCGACCTCGGAGCGCTCGGTCCACACCACCTCCATCACCGCCACCGCCCGCCGTCGATCGCCGTTGCCGACGATGCCGACGGTGACCTCGCGGCCGGGGAGCAGCCGCTCGACGATGAGACCGGCGGGGAAGTCGGGCAGCAGCCGCTCGCAGGCGGCGCGCAGGTCGGCCCGTTCGCGGACGATCGAAGCGGCGGCGACGCCCTTCGAGCTGCCCTCGGCGAGGGGCTTGACGAAGAGCTCGCCGTCGAGACGGACCGCGTCGGCATCGGCCGGGCTGCGGACCACCGCGAAGTCCGGGGTCGGCAACCCGGCGTCGCGGACGACCCGCTTGGCCAGGGCCTTGTCGAGGGTGACGCCGCAGGTCACCGGGTCGGAGAAGGAGCACGGCTGGTCGAAGAGCTCGCACAGCGCCGGCACCTGGGCCTCGCGGGCGCGCCCGGCGAGGCCCTCGGCGACGTTGAAGACCAGGTCCCAGCGATCGCCCGCGACGAGGCGCGCGGCGAGAGCCCGCCCCCGGCCGACCCGCTCGACCCGGTGGCCGAGACGCGTCAGGCCGTCGGCGAGCCCCGCGATGACGCCCTCGTCGTCGAACTCGGCGACCTCGAGCGCGGTGTGACCGGCCGCGAGGTACTCCTCCTTCGAGTCGTAGCACAGGGCGATGAGCAGACCCATCGTCAGCCGGCGGCCGGCGGGTCGATGTAGGTGTAGACCTTGCCAGCCCAGTTCTTGAGCTGCCAGGTCTCGCCCTCGCGGCCGACGATCGTCTCGGGCTGGATCGGGATCTTGCCGCCGCCGCCGGGCGCGTCGACGACATAGGTCGGCACCGCGTAGCCGCTGGTGTGGCCGCGCAGCTGGCTCATGATCTCGAGGCCCTTCTCGATCGACGTCCGGAGGTGGGAGGTCCCGACGACCGGGTCCGCCTGGTAGAGGTAATAGGGCCGGACCCGGTTCTTGACCAGCCCGTGGAAGAGCTGCTTGAGCACCGCCGCGTCGTCGTTGACGCCGTGCAGCAGGACGGTCTGGCTGCCGAGCGGGATGCCGCCGTCGGCCAGGAGGTCGCAGGCCGCCGCGACCTCGGGGGTCAGCTCGAGCGGGTGCGAGAAGTGGAGCGACAGCCACACCCGGTGGCGGCGCAGGACCGCCACGAGCTCGGGGGTGATCCGCTGCGGGAGGAAGCCGGGCACCCGGCTGCCGATCCGCAGCAGCTCGATGTGCTCGATCTCGCGCAGCGAGCCGAGCAGGGTGTCGAGCCGGTCGTCCGACATGAGCAGCGGGTCGCCGCCCGAGAGCAGTACGTCGCGCACCTCGGTGTGGGCGCGGAGGTAGTCGAGGATGGCGTCCATCCGGCGGGGGAGCGGGTCGAGCGAGCCCTGGCTGACCAGCCGCGACCGGGTGCAGTAGCGGCAGTAGGAGGCGCAGGTGTCGAGGGCGAGCAGCAGCACCCGGTCGGGATAGCGGTGGACCAGCCCCTCGACGGCCGAGGCGTGGTCCTCGCCGCACGGGTCCTCCATGTCGCCGCGGCTGACCGTGAACTCGTCGCTCGACGGGACCACCTGGCGACGGATCGGGCAGCTCGGGTCGAACGGGTTCATCAGTGCCGCGAAGTGCGGCGTCACCGACACCGCGAAGCGCTCGGCGCCCATGGTGAGGCCGCGCCGCTCGCCGTCGGTGAGGCGCAAAAACGCCTCGAAGTGCTCGAGGCGGGTCAGCCGGTGACGCATCTGCCAGCGCCAGTCCGACCACGCCTCGGGGTCGTACGACTCACCGAAAACGCCGCACAGGCGCTCCCGGTTGGTGGGTTGGGTCATCGTCGCCGACGAACGGCGAGTCTTGGCCATCAGTGGGTTCCTCCTCGGAATCCTGGGTTCGGACATGGTCGTCGAAAGCGATCGGGACACGGGTTTGATATGCTCGTCCATTCGGGCCGAGCGCGGCTGCGTCGCGCGCGCGGAGTTCCCTGAGCGGGGCGGGGACATGGTCAGCCTACCGCTGGATGGGGGGTTCCCGGTGCCACGGACGTGGCTGGGACGTGGTGCAACGGACGGTTGGACCACGGTGTCGACGATGCCGGCGGCAGACGCCGAGGGCCGGGGTCCGGAACACAGGGTTGGCTCCGAACGCCGGCCCGAACCTACTCGGAGGTTCCTCGGGTGCGATCACGTCGTTCACACCTCGAAAATACGTCCAAACTCATGGATGTCAAGAGGGTGCGACGTCACGGGGGGAAATTTTTTTGATTCCCCGCTCGGGCGGACCGAAGGTCGCGTCCCACAGCCCGACGAAGAACGACCGCGCGTTGACCCCGAGGCTGCGCACCCGGTAGCCGCCCTCCTGGACGACCAGGGTCGGCAGTCGGAGCGAGCCGACCATCCGGCCGTTGGCGACGAAGTCGCGGGCGGTGAGGTCCCAGGTCCCGGTCGGGTCCTTCCGGCTCGTGTCGAGACCGAGGGCGACGACCAGGATCTCGGTCCGGTGGCGCTCGACGCGATGCAGCGCGCGCTCGAGCACCTGACGGTAGCGCTCCCCGTCGACCCGCTCCTCGAGCGGGTAGTTCCGGTTGGCGCCGAGCCCGTCGCCGGCCCCCCGCTCGTCGGCGAAGCCGGTGAAGTAGGGGTAGGCGATGTTGGGGTGGCCGTGGATCGACAGCGTGAGCACGTCGCCGCGCTCCCAGAAGATGTCCTGCTGGCCGTTGCCGTGGTGGTAGTCGAGGTCGAGGATGGCGACCCGGGCGTGGCGGGCGAGCTCGGCGGCGGCGATCGCGACGTTGTTGAAGTAGCAGAAGCCGCCGAAGACCCGGCGCTCGGCGTGGTGGCCGGGCGGCCGGACCAGGGCATAGGCGAGGCGCCGTCCTCCGAGCACCGCGTGGGCCGCGGTCAGCGCGCAGTCGACCGCCCGACGCGCCGCGAGGTAGGCGTTGTGGTCGAGCGGCGTGAAGGTGTCGATGCAGTAGTAGCCGGCCCGGACCTCGAGCTCCTTCGGCGGGCGGGCGTTGTTACGGATCGGGAAGACGTAGGGGTAGACCGGGCGGCCGTCGCCGACCCTGGCGCAGACCCTCTCGAGATAGCTGACATAGCCGCGGTCGTGGACCGCGGTGATGTGGCGGTCGGGGAAGCGCCGCGGCGCGACCTCCTCGAACAGATCCGTGGCCGCGAGCTCGCGGCGGATGGTCGAGATCCGGACCGGCGACTCGACATAGCCGCGCTCGCGGACGTGGTGGATGAGGTGGCGGTCGTTGACGACGAGCGCGATGCGGCGGTCGGGCGGCGGCGCCGAGGCGGCCGGGCGGAGCGGCCCGGTCGGCGGCTCGAGGTAGGCGAAGGGGCGGAGCCGGACCGGGTCGTCGGTGAACGACGCGACGACCCGCTCGATGTAGTCGGGGGGGCAGACATCACGGTACTTGCGGCCGAGGATCGCCCGGACCGCCGCCCGCGCCGTGCGGCGCGACGGCAGGGCGCCGCGACCCAGGTCGTCGATCACTAGGTAGGGCGGCTCGTCGTCGTCGGGCGACAGCGGCGTCTCGTAGGCCGTGCCGGCCACTGGACGCGCGCCGAAGCCCTCGTAGAACCGCAGGCGCGCCGCGTTCTTCCGACGCTTCGCGGGGTCGCGGCACAGCGCCGGGTCGTCGGGCAGGCACTCGAAGAGCACGCCCCAGGCCCCGAGCTCGCGGGCGTCGGCCCGGACGCGCTCGTACAGCGTGCCGCCGAGCCCGCGTCCGCCGGCCGTGGCGCCGCTCGCCAGGTACTCGAGCCAGGCGAAGCCGATGTCGGGCTCGTGGTAGACCAGGGCGAAGGCCTTGACCGTCCGCCGGTGGTCCTCGGCGACGTAGAGCACCGCCCGGAAGCCGTGCTCGAGGGGTTGGCGGAGCCTCGCGGGCAGGCTCGCGATCTCCTTCGGGTCGAGCCCGGGGATGCGCTCGTCGACCATCGCCTGCACCTGCTCGACGGCGACCCGGTCGGGCGAGAGGATGGTGTCGTACACCCTGCGAATCCGGAACACGTCACCTCCTCGACCGCTCCCGGAGCTTTGACCCACCATAGCACCGGCCGGCCGGGAACCGGGCATGAGCTGGCCGTCCTCCGGCGGCCGCTGCTACCCTGCCGCGATGAGGAGAGGCTGGGCGACCGACCGGGGCGGGCCGGGCCCTGCGCGCGCCGGCGGTGTGGGCTCGGCGTTGGTCCGCGACCCGGAGACCGGCCGCTGGCTCGCCTTCGCCGATCCCGTCGAGATCGTGTCCGCCGCAACCGTTGACGAGGTCGCGCCGGCGCTCGACCGGGTCGAGGGGATGGTGACCGGTGGCGGTCTGACCGCGGTCGGTTTCATCGCCTACGAGGCGGCGCCGGCCTTCGACCCGGCGCTGGCGGCCCATCCCGCCGGCGCCGTCCTGCCGCTGGTCTGGTTCGGGCTGTACGACCGGGCCGAGGCGGTGGCGCCGCCCCTGCCGGCCGGCGGCGGTCACCGGATCGGACGATGGACGTCGAGCGTGTCGGAGGCCGGGTATCGCGAGTCGGTCCGGCGGATCCGCGGGCACATCTCGGCCGGGGACACCTACCAGGTCAACCACACCTTCCGCCTCCGGGCGTCCTTCGAGGGCGATCCCCGTTCGCTCTTCGCCGCCATGATCGGGTCGCAGCCCGAGTCCCTCGGCGCCTTCATCGAGATCGGTGGCAGTGCGGTGTGCTCGGCCTCGCCGGAGCTGTTCTTCAGCCTCGACGGCGACCGCCTCGTCTCGCGCCCGATGAAGGGCACCGCGGCCCGCGGCTGGGACCTCGGGTCGGACCGCGCCGCTCGGGCCTGGCTTCAAAGCTCGGCCAAGGACCGGGCCGAGAACGCGATGATCGTCGACATGGTCCGCAGCGACATCGGCCGGGTCGCCCGGGTCGGGTCGGTGGCGGTGACCCGGAGGTTCGAGGTCGAGCGCCACCCGACCGTGCTCCAGATGACCTCCACCGTCGAGGCGCGGACCGAGGCGCCGGTGTCCGCGATCCTCGCCGCGATGTTCCCCTTCGCCTCGGTCACCGGTGCGCCGAAGGTCCGCACCATGCAGCTCATCCGCGAGCTCGAGGGCGGCCCGCGCGGGCTCTACACCGGCGCCATCGGCGTCCTCGGCCCGGGCCGGCGGGCGCGCCTCGCGGTGGCGATCCGCACCGCCGTCGTCGACCGCGCCGCCGGGACCGTCGAGTACGGCGTCGGCAGCGGGATCGTGTGGGACTCGGTGGCGGCCGACGAGCACCGCGAGTGCCTCCTCAAGGGCGAGGTCGCGACCCGTCCGCAACCGGGCTTCGAGCTGCTCGAGACGATGCTGCTCGAGGTGGACGGCAGCGTCCGCCTGCTCGACCGCCACCTCGACCGGCTCGCCGGCGCCGCGGAGTACTTCGGCCGGCCCTTCGACCGCGGCCGGATCCTCGAGGCCCTGCGCGGGCTGCAGGGGCCGCTCCGGATCAGGCTCCTGCTGGCCGCCGACGGATCGCTCAGGGTGGAGAGGTTTGAGATCGAGACGTCGACGGTTTCGCGGACCGTGAGGCTCGGCCTCGCCGGCGAGCCGGTCGACGACCGCGACCCCTTCCTCCACTTCAAGACGACCCGTCGCGAGACCTACGACCGCGCACGGTCGTCGCGACCGGGATGCGACGATGTTCTGCTCTGGAACCGCCGCGGCGAGGTCACCGAGTCGACGGTCGCCAACCTGGTCGCGCGGATCGACGGCCGGCTCGTCACGCCGCCGGTCTCGTGCGGGTTGCTCGCGGGGACCCTCCGCGGCGAGCTGCTCGACCGCGGCGAGATCGCCGAGCGGCTGATCCGGGTCGACGAGATCGCCGCCGCGGAACGACTCTTCCTCGTTAGCTCGGTGCGCGGGTGGCGCTCCGCCGAGTGGGTGGACGGTGCTCCGGGGGCGCGTACGGCTTCTTAGAAGCACCGGCCTTCCGGGCCGCGCGGCCTGGACGGCCGCACGGCCCGGCGCCGCGTCGCCGGCGCGGTCGCTCGAGACGCGAGCGGCGGCCTGCATCGTGGCTTCGGCACCTGCTCAGAGGCGCGCCTCCCGGGGGTGCCCGGCTGGACATTGTGCGCGAGGCGTAGCGGCCGTGAGCGCGTTGCTGAGCACAATGTCGAGCCCGGCACGCCCGGTGAGCAGCGGTGCTCAGGGGCGCGCCTCCAAGAACGCCCGGTGAGCGGCGGTGCTCACCGGGCGTGGTCGGTCGGGGGCGGGGGTTACTCGACGATCGGCTCGAGGGTCATCGGGTCGCGCAGCGGCAGCCTGTGGATCTCGCCGAAGTCGGTCATCCGGGCCTCGTGGTCGGGGTGTCCGGCCATGATCTCCACGACGTTGCCGACGACCAGGAAGATCATCTTCTCGGGGTGGAGCTTGCCCTTGAACGCCGCGAGCACGGCCTCGGCGTCGACCGCGTTGACCTTGTCGCGGTAGCTCGTCCAGTAGCCGTGCGGCCGGCCGAGCAGCTCGTCGACCGCGAAGACCGACACGGTCTTGGCCGCCGAGTCGAAGCTCTTCGGGAAGGCCTCGACAAAGGAGTTCTTGGAGACCGTGAGCTCCTCGTCGGTGACCTCGGCGGTGCGCAGCTCGCCGATGATGTCGACCCCGAGCTCGGCGGCGTAGGCGCAGGTCGACGACTTCGACTGGAAGGCGGCGCGGAAGGTGCCGGGGTAGCTGGTCGGGAAGCCGAGCATCGAGTAGGCGCCGTAGGCGAGGCCCTCGTCGGAGCGGATGGTCTTCATCATCCGGGCGGTGAAGCCGCCGCCGCCGAGGATGTCGTTACCGACCATCAGCGCGAACTCGTCGGGGTCGCCGAGGCGGTAGCCGAGGTGGCCGTAGCTGACCCGCCCCTGGTTGACGTCGGGCTTGTTGACCACGTAGACCCCGGGCGCCGGCGTGTGCTGGGGCTGCGGGATCGGCGGCAGCGGGGCCTCGAGCGTCGGCAGGGCGCCGATCGTCCTCTCGAGCAGCGCGGTGATCGCCTCGCGCTCGAAGTCGCCCGACACCGTGACGATGACGTTTTCGGCGCGGACCAGCGAGCCGACGAAGGCCTTCGCCTGCTCCGGGGTGAGGGCCTCGACCGAGGCCCGGGTCGGGAGCCGGTTGAGGAAGTAGCCCTCGCCGTAGATCAGCCGGCTCCACTCGCGCGCCTCGATGCTCGCCGAGCTGTCGTTGCGGGTCTTCATGTCGAGCATCAGGTCGTCCTTGGCCTTGGCGAAGCGGTCGGCCTGGAAGCGCGGCCTGGTGAGCACGTCCATCAGCAGCGGCATCGCGGCGTCGAGGTCCTTGGCGAGCACGTTGAGGCTCACCGAGCCGGTGACGTCGCCGATACCGGTCGACAGGTTGGCGGCGAGGAAGTCGAGGGCCTCGTCGAGCTCGGAGGCGGTGAGGTCGCCGGCGCCGCCGGTGCGCCAGACCTCGCCGGCGATCGAGTGCAGCCCCTCCTGCCCGGCCGGCACCAGGTAGCTGCCGCCGCGGAAGTAGACGGCGATGTTGACCAGCGGGAACTGGCGGTCGGGCAGCGCGTAGACCGGGGTCCCGTTGGCCAGGGTGAAGCGCAGCGAGTCGGCGTCCGGGATGTCCCAGGCGACCGGGCTGTAGACGAGCTTCTCGGGCCGGTCGGGGATCTCGCCCTCGGCGGCGACGAGCCATCCCGCGATGGCGACGAGGCAGACGGTGAGGGTCAGAAGGCGGCGCATGTCACTTCTCCTCCCCGGCGGCGCCGGCGAGCGCGGCGAGCCGCTCCTGGGCGCGCTTGGCGATCAGCTCGATCGCGGGCAGAAACTCCGGCGGCGCCTGGCTCTTGGCGGCCTCGAGCTGGGCGATCAGGGCCGCGATCTCGGCCGGGTCGTCGACCGTCGCGAGCTGGGCGATGGTCTGCTTGGCCATCGCCTTCGCCTGGCCGGACAGCGCGGCGAGCTCGGGATCCTCCTCGACCCCCTCCTTGCGGAAGTACCACAGCACGTTCTTGCCGGTCGCCGGGAAGTACTGGTTGGCGACCCGCATGACGTCCTCGGCGGTGACCGCCTGGACCTTGGCCGGCGAGGTGTTGAGATAGCTCCAGTCGCCGAGCACGTCGTAGAAGAGCAGCTGGAGGAGCAGGTAGAAGTTCGACTGGAGACGCCGGAACGAGTTGGCGAGGTTCTGGTTCTTGACCTTGGCGAGCTCGCGCTCGGCCACCGGCTCGGTCTTGAGCCGGTCGATCTCGGCGAGCAGCGCCGCCTCGGCCTGCTCGTGGGTCACGCCCTCGGCGAGCTCGGCGCCGACCTCGAGGCTGCCGGCGAACCGCTGACCCGAGAAGTAGGCGTAGGGCTCGCCGCTGGCGATCGTCGCCTGCTCGACGAGGGCCTTGTAGAACCGCCCGGTGCGGCCGCTGAGGATCTCGGTCAGGACGTCGAGGGCATAGCCGTCGGCGTGGACGAAGGGCACCGCGTGCCAGCGGATCGTGACCGAGGGGGTGGTGTCGGCGGTGGCGACCATCCGCCGCTCCTGGAGCTGCTCGATCTCCTCGGTGATGACCTCGGGGGGCGGCGTCGCGCCCGCCGGAATCCGGCCGAAGTACTTCTTGGCGAGGGCGATCGCCTGCTCGGTGTCGAAGTCGCCGACCAGCGCCGCGGTGATGTTGTTCGGCGCGTAGTAGGTCTCGAAGAAGGCCTTGGCCTGGGCGCGGTTGATCGACTCGACATCGGACGGCCAGCCGACCACCGGGTGGTGGTAGGGGACTGAGCCCCAGAACATGAAGTCGAACTGCTCCTCGAACTTGGCGGTCGGGTTCGACTCGACCCGCATCCGCCGCTCCTCGCGGACCACGTCGCGCTCGGAGTAGAACTCGCGGAAGACCGCGTTGGCGAGCCGGTCGGACTCCATCCAGAACCACAGCTCGAGCCGGTTCGACGGCACGTCGATGAAGTACACCGTGGCGTCGTTGTTGGTGCCGGCGTTGAGCCCGGTGGCCCCCTGGTTGGTGTAGATCTTGTCGTACTCGTTGCTGACGATGTAGGCGCGCTGAGCCTCCTGGAGCTGCTTCATCTTCTCCCGGAGCTCGCCGAGCCGGGGGGTCTGGTTCTCGGGCAGGTAGATGCTGCCGGAGAGCTCGCCGCGGCGCTTCGCCTCGCGCAGCGCGCTGTACTCGGCCTCCATCTCGGCGCGGACCTCGTCGAGCTGGTTCATGATCGCCATCTCGGCCTCGTAGTCGGTGGTGCCGATGGTCCGGGTCCCCTTGAACATCATGTGCTCGAAGAGGTGGGCGATCCCGGTGGTCCCGATCTGCTCGTTGACCGATCCGGCATGGGCGGCCCAGCCGGCGGCGACCCGAGGCGAGTCGCGGCGTTCGACGAGCAGCAGCCGCATGCCGTTGTCGAGCGTGACCTCGGTGACCGGGACGTTGGCCTGCTGGGCCTCGCCGATCGCCCCTGCGAGCAGTGCGACGGCGACCAGGCCGACGAGGGATGCGCGTCGATGGATCATGGTGGTGTCCTTTCTGATGGCTCTTGGAACCGGTCTTTTCCGGTGCCCCCGTGCCGCCGGGGGGAGCCGGGTCACCCGGGCGAGCCCCGTCCCCACACGGCGAGCGTGCGTCATTCTATACGCGCCCCGGCGCGTCGTGTTCTGCTGCGAGGAAGCGGACGACGCGGTCGAGCACCGGCTCGCCCCCCTCGGCGAGCACCGAGTGGGCCGCCCCGGGCAGCCGCACGAGCTCCGCCGAGGGCAGCAGCCCGGCGATCTCGGCGGTGTCCTCCGGGGCAACCACCGGGTCGCGGTCGCCGCACAGCACCAGGGCCGGCAGCGCGATCCGCGGCAGCCGGTCCCGCAGGTCCCAGCCCTCGAGCAGGTGCTCGAGCTGGCGCAGCGTCCCCGGTAGATCGGCCTCGTCGAGCCCCCACAGCCCGGCGGTCTCGTCGACGAAGCCGGGGAAGCGGTCGTGGAAGGGCGGGGCGAAGGCGAGAGTCATCAGCGCAGCGCCGGCGCGCTCGGGCGGGGCGTAAAGCAGCAGGTCGCGAAAGAGCTCGAGCACCCGCCGGCCGTGGCCGGTGAGCCGGGCCGCCGACGAGGCGACGACCAGCCTCGAGACCCGCTCCGGCATCGCCGCCGCCGCGGCCAGGGCGATGACCCCGCCCAGGCTGGCGCCGAGCAGCGCGGCGCGCTCGACCCGACGCTCGTCGAGCAGGGCTCCGAGGTCGGCGACCGCCCCCGCGAGGCTGAACGGCCGGCCGTCGCGCGAGCCGCCGACGCCGCGGTTGTCGGGGGCGATCACCCGGAAGCGGCGCCCGAGCAGGGCGGGGAGGTTGCCCCAGATGCGGCCGGTCGAGCCGAGCCCGGCGATCAGGACGATCGGCGGGCCGGCGCCGGTGTCGAGCCCGGCGACCGTGCCGTTCGGCGTCTTGAGGGAGAAGCTGGTCATATAGAATCGTCCTCGACGGTGCTCCGGCCGCGCGACAACCGGGACGGACCCGAGCATTGTAGCGGCCCGCACCGCGAGCGGGCGTCGTGGGGAGGCCCCGTGAGCGACCTTCTGCTGGCTCTGGACGTCGGCAACACCAACACCGTGGTCGGGCTGTTCGACGGCGCGACCCTGCGCGGCCACTGGCGGCTGACCACCCAGGCCGAGCGCACCGCCGACGAGATCGGGATGTGGCTTCGCCAGCTGCTCCAGTGGGAGGGGGTGACCCCGGACGAGCTGATCGGGGTCGCGGTGTCCTCGGTGGTCCCGCCGATGGACCCCCGGCTGCGCGAGGGCGTCCGCCGCTACCTCGACCAGACGCCGTTCTTCGTCGAGCCGGGCATCCGCACCGGGATGCCGCTGCGCGTCGAGGCGCCGCAGGAGCTCGGCGCCGACCGCCTGTGCGACGCGGTGGCGGCTTACGCCGAGCACGGCGGACCGTGCGTCGTCATCGATTTCGGCACCGCGGCGACCTGGGAGGTGGTGTCGGCCCAGGGCGAGTACCTCGGCGGCGTGATCGCCCCGGGCCCCGGGATCACCGCCGAGGCCCTCGGCGGGAGGACCGCAAAGCTCCCCCAGGTCGCGATGGCGCCGCCGCCGAGGGTGATCGGCAAGGGGACCATCGACAGCATCCAGGCGGGGCTGTTCTTCGGCTACCTCGGGCTGATCGAGGGCATCACCCGGAGGATCGTCGACGAGCTCGGCGGCGCCAAGGTCATCGCGACCGGCGGCTACGCGCCGGTCTTCGCCGGGCACGCGCCGCTCATCGACCACGTCGAGACCGACCTCACCCTGCACGGGCTGCGCCTGCTGTGGGAGAAGAACCGGTAGGCCGGGGATGAGCGCCGCGCCCGAGGGACGCGACCGCCGCCAGCGCATCCGGGCGCGGGTCGAGGACAAGCTGCGGCCGCTCACCCTGCCCAACTTCCTGACCTTCCTGCGGATGGGCATCGTGCCCTTCTTCGTGCTCGCGGTGTTCGCCCACGACTTCCGGCTCGCGGTCTGGATCTTCGTGATCTCCGGCCTGACCGACGTCCTCGACGGCTGGATCGCCCGGACCTTCGACCTGCGCTCGCGGATGGGCGCCCTGCTCGACCCGCTGGCCGACAAGATCCTGCTCACCGCCGCCTACGTCTCGCTCGCCATCCCGCACGGGCAGGCGGTGGTGATCCCGCTCTGGCTCGCGATCCTCACCCTCTTCCGCGACTTCCTGATCATGGTCATGGCCTTCGTCTTCTACATGTTCGAGGACGTCAAGAGCTTCCCGCCGACGATCGCCGGCAAGCTGACCACCGTGATGCACGTCGTCACCGTCAGCCTGGTCCTCCTCGCCAACGTCGTCGACGTGAACGCCACCTCGCTCGAGGTCTGCTTCTACACCTCGTTCATCCTGGTCATCGTCTCCGGCTTCAGCTACATCTACCGCTCGAGTCGGGCGATCGAGGCCGAGCGCCAGGCGCGGCTCGGCGGCGCCGCCCCGGGTGTCGAGCGCGACGAGCACGGCGACCGGCGGCGGTAGACCGACCTTTCCCCGCAGGCCGCGCCCTGTGGGAGCTCCAGGAAGCTGAACCACCCGGCCGAGGGTCCCTCCGATTCGACGGCGGCCCGGGCGGGCGGGTCAGCTCGCGGACGACGAGGATCGGCGACCCGGTCACGGGCAACGGGTTCGGGGAGCCCGACGACGGGTTCGTCCTCGAGTACCTG
>JALOLD010000107.1 GCA_025456145.1 Thermoanaerobaculales bacterium
GGCGCCCCTCCGCCGGACCATCGAGAGCACCACCGCGGCCAGCCCGACCGCCGCGAGCAACGACCCGGTCAGCACGTCCTCGAGCCCGGAGAGGGCGGGATCCATGGGATCAGGGTAGCAGCGACCTCTCGCGCGCGGTCTCCCGGCTTCTGGGGGTCCTCTCCCGAGCGAGGAAGCCAAGCGACCGAGTCGAGGGATCCCCTGCGGTTCTGTACGCCGTTGCGATCCCCCACCCCCAGTCACCCCGAGCGAGGTCGTCCGACGGCCGAGTCGAGGGGTCCCCCGCGGGTGGGTGGGGCGTCGCGGTTCGGTAGGCCCTCGGCGTTGCGGTGACCCGGGGCGTCCACCTGGCTTCGGGGGATCCCTCGACTGCGCGGCCTCGGAGGCCGCTCCGCTCGGGATGACGGGTGGGTGGGTAGCCTCCGCTCGCTCGGGATGACGGTGCTCAGGAGAGGGCCTCCGCTCTCGGTACTGCTCACGGCTTCCATGTCGGCCATGCACGTCGCGATCTCATCCTGTCGTGGCGTCAACTTGCGCACCCTCAGACCGAGACCTACATTCAAGGCACCTGTCGGCCAAATCGAACGATCGAGGAACCGGATCGCCCAGCTGGAATGCACGAAACGTCCACCTGATGTGACGGAGGAGTCCAATGGTCGCTCGAGCCACGGTCGTGATCGCGATCGGCTTGTCTGTTGCAGCCGTCCCATCGGCCGCCCAGGACCCTGCGAGCCGCGAGCCACGACTGATCATCACCGAGGTCATGCCCAACCCCTCGCCGGGCGACTGCCCGTGGATCGAGCTGTTCAACTCGGGTGACGTTCCGGTGCCGCTGAAAGGCTTGGTCCTGAGGACCGCTCAAGACCCGGTGTTCGTGGAAACTCGCGACCGCTCACCGGGGCCGCCTGACGATCTGCCGGGCGGAGCGCATCTCGTGGTTTTCTTGAAGCCGGTCGAGCCACCCCCCGCCGGGGCGCGGGGGTACTCGAGCGACGGATCGCACTGCAAGGCGAGGCCGGGTGTAACGGTTCTGGATGGCCGCCCTGACCTCTTCGACGCGGACTCCTCTACTTCAGGAGAGATCTCCCTGTACCGTGAGACCAGCACCGGTGCGATGATCCTCGACTACGTCGCGTGGGGCGCCCCTGGCGAGACCTGGAGCGCCAAGAGTCGGGGTTCCCGATGGCCGCAGGCGGGGTTTGTCCGGCTGGACAGCTCGTTCGGAGTGGCGCCTCTGCATCCGCAAATCGCGCGTGACTGGTCGATCGGGTGCTACCCGGGGGCGACGTGCGATCGTCCCGAGGACTGGGCGCTGTACGACCCGGTGGAGATCGCCGCGAGCGGGAGCAAGGGCGGCGCCAACCCGGTCCCCCGGCCCAAGGTGTTCAGCCTGGCCAACGGGGCGGTGGTTGGAAGTCACTCCGTCGCTGTGGGCTGGGTCGGTCACGAGTTCGACGACTCGTACCGGTTCGAGCTGGCGACCGACGACGGGTTCACGGCGCCAGACGTGGTCGTCAACGAGACGGTCACCTCGCCGACCATCCGGATTTCGGGAGCCCTCGAGTCCGGCGCCCACTACTACCGAGTCACGGCGATCTCCGACAACCTGCCGAGCCTGCCGAGCGTAACCGCACTGGTCGAGGTGATTCCCTCGGCCTGCGACTGGCCGGTGCTGCCGGCGCCGTTGACTCGGCAGGCTCTCGAGGATTGGGCGAACGAGCCGACATGTCCGCAGGACCTGGAGTGCGAGATCATCGCGGCCATTCGCTTCAAGTACCAGCGGAAGGACACACCACTCGCCTGCTGCGAGTGTCGCACAAGAAAGGGCTCAGTAGCCGCGAAATGTCGATTCAACGGCGTCCATCCTTACTGTCACACGAACGTATTCAATGCTTCGGCACCGGCCATCCTCCTCTGTGCCGAGGGTAACTACTCTCCTACGTGCGCTTCGAGCCCTGCCAGGACGTTGTGTGAAAGTGGGGCGCCAACTCCTCCCGTCGACATGACAGACCGTCGGGCAACGGAAGAGGACTTTCCCGGGATCGACGAGTACGAGACGTACTGCCCGCACGGCTCCCAGAACTGCGTACGTGCCTCGGTCTCGATGATGGTCTCGGCCTACAACGGCGCATGCCTCAGCCAGGATGTCATCGCCTACGGTCACTTCGTGAGCCTCGAGGGCACCGAGATCTTCATCCCTAAAGCTGGAGACCTCGGACATGGCATGTCGGTCGACTGCTCGGACAGGTGGGGAGCGCAGTGCACCGTGATCCTCAGGCGGGCGCTCGGTATCAGGCCGCAAGAAACCGACAAGGAGATCTTCATCTACCGGTGGGTCGTACCGTCCTTTTCAGAGATTCGTGAGTGGCTGGACCGTGGGCGCCCAATCATGACCGAGGCCGAGACCCAAGGCAGCACCCACATGCGCGTCCTGGCCGGCTACTGTGTCAGCAACGACGCGGTCGACGGCCAGCCGCCGGTGGAATGGGTGTACATCTACGACCCCAAGTCAGGCCCGCGGGCAGAGACCTACAAGTCCTGGGCGAGCTCCGCGGTCGGAACCTGGGTGGCGCCCCCGAACAAGCCCGGGCTGCTGAGCACCTCGAGCTGGTCGATGAACCGCGTCCTCCAGGATCCTCCGGAGGTCTGGTGCGACCTCGATGGGAACGCGCTCATGGACTACGACGATTCCGAGAGGTCCCCTCGGCCGACTGACTGTCATCCGTGATCGTGGGAGGGGCTCTGCGCCGATGAGCCCTACTACACGGAGATCTGATCACGGGTTGTTGATCTTCATCTCCGCACCGTTACCGGTGCCGCTCTTGATCTTCTTCCACTGTTCTGCGGACCCGGCCTTGCGAGCATAAAGGTCGACCGTGTTGTTGTTGTCCGCGCCTTTTCCGACGTTGAGAGTGGCGGTCGCTCTGGCCGGGATCTCGAGCTCCCCGTTCACGAGGTTGGACGAGAACTTCAGCTTGATGTCGCTGGCTTCGCTTTCGTTGCTGAAGACGACATCGGACGACGTGATCTTGAACTCCGCCGGCAGGAACCACCACGTTCCGCCGCCGAGGAAGACCCTGACGTCGACAAGAACCACCTCTTCCTTGACGATGGCGCCCGGTCCGCGAGCCGGCGCTGTTTCGGCGAGCTGCTGTAGGAACGCGCTCACCTTGAGGAGCTCCGATCGGGTCAGGACGACACGCTTCCGCAAGCGCCTTCCAATCTGCATCTCCATCTCTCACCCCTTCCGTTGACGTGGACAAATCACCGATGCTCGACGCTCGCCCCATCAACCAGCGCCCGATACCGGTCATCCGCGACGAGCCCGCGGAGCAGGGGCCGGCTCTCGAACCGGCTCGGCAGCACACCCCGGGCAAAGGCGCGCTCGACCCACTCGAGGGCGCGGTCGCGCTCGCCGAGGTCCTCCCAGGTCCCGGCGATGTTGCCGATGACGATCGGGTTCTGCGAGTCGGTGGCGACCGCACGCTCGAGCAGCTCGACGCCGCGCTCGCGCTCGCCGACCAGCGCGTGGAGGCCGGCGAGGCGGCACAGCAGCTCCGGCTCGTCGGGCGAGTCGACGAGCTCCTTCTCGGAGAGCCCGATGGCCGTGCGGGCCGTCTCCTCGGTCTTCGACGGGTCGGCGCCCGAGGCGTACGAGTAGGCCAGGTTGCTCCAGGCGAGCCCGTCGTCGGGGTCGATGGCGATCGACCTCTCGAACATCGCGGCGGCGTCGCCGAACCGCGAGTCGTCGAAGTACAGCTTGCCGAGGTTGAGGTAGGCCACCGAGCTGCCGCCGGGGTTGAGCTGGATCGAGCGCTCGAGGGCCTGCAGGGCCTCGTCCTTCAGCCCGAGCTTGTCGTAGGCCACGGCGAGGTTGTCGTAGCCGAAGGGGCTCATCGGTGCGCTCTCGACGACGCGCCTGAACTCGGTGGCCGCCGCCGCGTAGTCGGCCTGGGTGTAGTACAGAACCGCCAGCCAGTGGTTCCCCGGCCAGTAGCCCGGCCGGAGGTAGATCGCCCGGTAGTACTGCTCGCGGGCGTCGTCGGGCCGGCCCATCGCCTGGTAGGTGTGGCCGAGCTCGAGGCGCGCCTCGGCGTCGTTCGGCTGCACCGCGAGCGAGCGCTCGAGGGCGTCGGCGGCCTCGACCAGCGATCGAGCCGCACGGTGCGCCGAGCCCGTGACGAAAAGCGCGGCCGCACGCTCGCCGTCGCCGTCCGGCACCGAGGCGGCGACCTCGAGGGCGCGACGGAGCGACTCGTCGTCGCGCGACGCCTGGTAGTGGCGGAGGTGGGCCTCGGCCAGGGCGACCCGGGCCGGGGTGAACAGCGGGTCGTCGGTCGCCGCGGTCTCGAGAAGGTCGATCGCCGACTCGATGCCGGCTGCATCGTCGGACTGGCGGAGCACGCCGAGTCCGCGCAGGTAGACGGTCAGCGCCGACGCGATGTTGGTCATGGTCGTCGTCGCGGCGTCGGCGAGGGCCGGTGAGTCGCCGAGCCCGATCATCCCGGCGATCCGACGCGCCGGCTCGCGCTGGAACGACACCAGGTTGCCGGGGTCTTCGGCGATCTCGGTCGACCGCAGCACCGCGCCGGTGGTCGGGTCGACCGCCTCGAGGGTCAGGGTGGTCCGTCCACCGGAGCGCGCGAGGCGCCCCTGGATCGCCAGCGTGATGTTGAGCTTGCGGTGGGCGGCCTCGACGGTCGATGCATCGGGCTTGCGCGCCATCGCCCGGGGGACCACCCACAGCTTGCCCGGCGCGGAGTGCTCGATCCTGGCGAGACCGGTCGTGGTCGACTCGGTGAGGCCGTCGGCCATCTGCTGGAGCTCGGGGTCCTCACCGATTGCCGCGAAGCGCATCACCTGGAGGTGCTTCTTCTCGGGCATCGGTGGCGGCGGCCGACGGGTCAGCTGGACCGTCGCCGCCGCCGCGGCGACGATCGCCGCCACACCGATCGCAGCGGCGCCCAGACGACGGTTCCGGGCCCGTCGCCGCTGGCTCATGGCGTCGACCGGCGAGGTCCGGCCGGTCGTCGAGATCGCCTGCAGGGCGAAGGCCACGTCGCGGGCGCTCTCGAAGCGCTCGTCGGGCTGCTTCTCCAGGCAGCGCCGGACGACGATCTCGAGTGCCTCCGGGATGCTCGGTCGCAGCTGGGACATCGGCGGCGGGTCCCGGTTGAGGATCGCGAGCATCGTCTCGTTCGGCGTCGCCCCCTGGAAGGCGCGCTGACCGGTGAGCATCTCGTAGAGCAGGGCGCCGAAGGAGAAGATGTCGCTGCGGGCGTCGGCGGTCTCGCCCCGGGCCTGCTCGGGCGAGAGGTAGCCCGGGGTGCCGACCACCTTGCCGGCCCCGGTCAGGGTCTTGGTCGGCCGCGCGACATCCGGCGGGTCATCGAAGGAGGCATCGCGCAACCCGGCGATGCCGAAGTCGAGGATCTTTACCTGCCCCGTGGTGGTGATGAAGACGTTCTCCGGCTTGATGTCCCGGTGGATGATGCCCTTGCCGTGCGCCGCCGCCAGCCCGTTCGCGACCTCGACCGCGATGCTCAGCGCCTTGGCCAGGGGCAGCGGGCCGGACCGGAGCCGGGCGGCGAGGTCTCGGCCCTCGAGCAGCTCGGTGACCGCGTACATGATGCCCCGGTCCTCACCGAAGTCGTGGATCGCGAGGATGTTCGGGTGGGACAGCTGGGCGACGGTGCGGGCCTCCCGCTCGAAGCGGTCGATCGATCGTCGCTCGCCGGCCGAGTCCTCGGTGATGACCTTGACGGCCACCATCCGGCCGAGCTGGGCGTCCCAGGCGCGGTAGACCTCGCCCATACCGCCGGCGCCGATCCCGCCGACGATCTCGTAGCGCCCGAGAGTCTGCCCCACAAGACCGCTCACCGATCTGATCTCCGGATTTTGGTGCATCTTACCGCATCTTCGCGGGGTGGTGAGCGATCGTGCGGTTTCTTGAGATTCAGATTCGATTGAGGGCCTTCCGAGGGCAGCCTCGAGCACCCGGCGCCGGGGTCGCATCGGGTACCCCG
>JALOLD010000061.1 GCA_025456145.1 Thermoanaerobaculales bacterium
GGTGCGTCGCCGGGAGAGGTGTGGGCGCAACCGGCGGATCAGGGGCCGAGCAGTCTGGTCGGCGGAGCTCGGGCGTCGAGGTTCCTGTGTTCGACGGAATCACGCATCGGAACACCCCGATCGAGTAGGTTCATCAGGCATGGGGTGCGTGTGCGAGGGATACTGGGCGTGGTACCTCCGAGGTGCGTGAAAGGAACTTCCTATCCGTGCTGCTTTGGTCGACCTCCGGCGCGACGGTCCTGCCCCGGGGTCGTGTGCCATCGACGCCTTGCCCCCGCTTCCCGGCAGCACTATCTTTGCCCAAAATGAGAAAGGAAATCCCGAGCCATGAGCGCTTCACGCCTCGCCCTGATCTTGTCATCCTTAGTTCTGGTGGCGTATCCCTGTTCTGCGGGCTTCACCGGCACAGACGTCTACCTTCCCTCCGTCGGTTCCGCGACAGGCGTTGCCCCCTGGTACACGACAGTGTGGATCTACAATCCCGACCCCAGCCCGGCCTTCGTCACCGTGTACCTCCTCAAGAGGCAGCCAAACACGTCGCCAGCGAGCTTCACCGACGCAATCCCTCCCGGTGACGTCAAGCGCTACGACGACGCCGTGCAGCTCATGTTCCACGAATCGACCTTCGGGGCCCTGCGGTTCGTTTCGGACCGCAAGGTGCTGGTGGCCTCGCGGATCTACTCTCAGTCTTCCGGTGGTTCCGAGCGCGACTCGACGGGGCAGTATTTCGGCGGTGTACCGGCCGCGTTCGCGGTTGGCGTCGGCGAGGCGACCCAGCTCGTCGGGGCGAGCCAGCTCTCCGCCGATCTGAACGTCTCCGATTTCCGCTTCAACCTCGGTGTCGTTGAGGTCACCGGAAACGCCGCCACGGTGCAGTTCGTCCTGCGGGACGAAACTGGAGCCCAGGTCGGTGGCAGCCGGTCGTGGAGCGTCGGTGCGCGCGAGCAGAGGCAAGCGAACGTCTGGGACCTCTTCGGCTCGGCCGTGCCGAACGGTCGGATCGAGTTGACCGTTACGGCAGGCAGCGGACGAGTCCTCGCCTTCGGTTCGCTGATCGCCAACGGCAGCGACGACCCTTCGACGATCGAAATGCTCTTCGCGGAATCGGCGTTGGGAGGGGGCGGTAGTTTAACCGGCGTGACCGCCGGTGCGGGCCTGAGCGGAGGCGGCACGAGCGGTAACGTCACGCTCTCGGTCGCCAACGACGGCGTGACCGGTGCGATGCTCGCTGACAGGACCGTCGCCACGGCAGATCTCGCCGATTCGTCGGTGACCGCTGCAAAGCTCTCCGGCGCCGGTGCGTCGGGCGGCCAGGTGCTGAAGTACAACGGCGCGGCGGTAACCTGGTCCGCCGATGCGACCAACTCGTTCGCGCTACCCTATGCCGCGCTGGCCGACAGCCCCGGTCCGCTGATTTCCGTCACCAACAACGGCGGCGGCGCTGCCATCCAGGGCGCCAACGCCAGCAACGGAGTCGACGGCTGGGGCGTCCGCGGCACCAGCATGGCGTCGGACGGCGTGCGCGGCGAGAGCGGAGGGGCCGGGAAGTCAGGCGTCTACGGCGTCAGCTCGAACAACGCCGGCTTCGGGGTGTTCGGGCGAAACTCGACCTCGACCACCGGAGACTATGGCATCCTCGGCAACGGGACCCACTATCTTCACGGCGGGTCGGACTACTTTCCGGCCGGCGTTTTCGGCTACAGCCGGAGCGGCACCGCGATCTACGCCTACTCGCGGGATGGGATTGCATTCGAGGCGAGGACCTTGAACGGCTACGCCGCATACCTCTACGGGAATGTGGATGTTATCGGCGAATTGTATAAGCAGTCGGGAGCGTTCAGGATCGACCATCCCCTCGACCCCGCCCGCAAGTACCTGCTCCACTCGTTTGTCGAGTCCCCCGACATGAAGAACGTCTACGATGGCGTGTCGACCCTGGACGACCACGGCGAGGCGTGGGTCGAGCTGCCAGACTGGTTCGAAGCGCTCAACCGCGATTTCCGTTACCAGCTCACCTGCATCGGCGGCTTTGCACCGGTCTACATCGCGGAAGAGATTGCCGGCAACCGGTTCCGGATCGCGGGAGGCCGGCCCGGCGTGAGAGTCTCGTGGCAGGTCACCGGCACCCGCCACGACGCCTGGGCCGAGGCGCACCGCATCCCTGTCGAACAGGACAAACCGGCTGCCGAACTGGGAACGTACCTGAGCCCCTCCGAGCACGGCCAGCGAGAAGAGAGGCAGCTCCGATGGACTGCGCCTCCGCCCACCGCCGATGAGATCGAGCAGAGCTTGCAGCCTACCGCGGAGGCACGCTAGGTGTGGCGTCTCAGACGATTGACCAGCGAGGAGAGCAGTCCAACTGGATCGCTTGGAATGGGGCCAGAACGGTTCCGCTGGGATGCCACTGATCACAACGTCACAACCAGGCGGTGTTGGATCCGAGCTCGCATATCCGTGAGAGGCGATCGCAGAGATCTTCGATGAGCGCCTGGACACGGCGACGGTCCGCGACACATCGAGAGGTTTCGAGCCATCTGCTGACAGAACCGGGGTGCTTGGCGACGACCACCTCGGCGGGCGCCGGGTCGAGCCCGGCCACCGCGTCAAGGCACGCGGCCAGGGTTTCAGCGTGGTCGTGGCTGACCACGATGACGGCGTACCCGGTGTCCCCCTGCATGGTGACAGTGTAGCTCGGTGCGGGCGACGAGCTTCATCCCTCGTGGGGTGGAAGGGGTTGACAGCTGCTGCGGTGTGGACGATTTTTCGCTGCAGCTGGCGCTGGCGCTGGCGCCGCCGCTGCCGTCGGACGCGGACTCGGACGCGGACGCGGGTGCTGGTATCGGGACCGGGATCGATTCAGCGGATCCCCCAGGTTTGTCGACCCGTCTGCCCGGACGACGAATACGAGCCGTGGAAGAGCGCGACGAAGGGCGCGTGGTGGTTGACGTCGAGCTGACCCGGGGCGGTTGGCGTCGACCGGAGCCGAATGGACGAACCAGCGCCCTGGCACGGTTGCGGATCGACGGAACGAGGGCGGACGGCGACAATGGTTGTCGGCGGGAGGTCGGCGCAAGCATCCGGCCGGGGAGGTGGGATCGATGAAGAGGGTCCTTGTCGTCACGGTGGGCCTGCTCGTTGCGGCGTTGATCGTCATCCAGCTCATCCCGGTCGACCGGTCGAACCCGCCGGTGGTCGCCGACTTCGACGGACCGCCGGAGGTCGCCGCCGTGCTCCGCGCGTCCTGCTACGACTGCCACTCCCACGAGACGCGGTGGCCCTGGTACAGCCGCGTTGCCCCGGTGTCGTGGCTGGTCGTCCACGACGTCGACGAGGGCCGCGACAAGATGAACTTCTCCCGTTGGGGAGCGCTCGACCTCGACCGCCGGGCCAAGCTCGCCGAGGAGATCTGGGAGGAGGTCGAGGAGGGGGAGATGCCCCTGCTCGCCTATCGCCTCGCCCACCCGGACGCACGCCTCACCGACGGCTCGAGGTCGCTGCTCCGGGGCTGGGCGGCAGATGTCCGACGCACCGCCCGCTGAACGACAGCGACCACGCCCGACGACGACGTGAGTGTCCGCACGAGGTGGCTCTCGACCCACACTCCTGTCGCCCCGTGACGGGTCCGCCGGCGTCGGCACAGGCCCGCCGAGATCATGGCGCTGGCGCTCGGTCCCGGTCCGGGCCTCGGGCCTGGTGTCGGATCAACGAGCGGGGTCGAGCGGAACGCCCCGCCCCCGGCGGCGACGCGATCGGGTCGCAAGATCGTGGTACCGTGGTGGCCAAGGAAGCTCTTCGATGGCGAGACCAGTCAAATGAACGCTCGACGTTACCTCCCGACCCTGGCGGAGCTGATCGACCGGCTGTCGATCGTCCAGCTCAAGGAAATCTTCATCTCCGAGCACCGCTCGGAGTACTCCCGGGAGATCGAGGATCTCCTGCACGACATCGGGCTCTGCCTCGATGGCCGCGGGACAGCGGCGGGCGAGGGGACGGGCTCGGGCGAGGGGGCGGCGGGGCCGGTCGTGACCGCGGAGACGATCCGGGATATCGTCGTCCTGGCCCAGATGAACCTCCACATCTGGCACAACGAGGCGAACTGCCGGAGGGGGATCAAGGACGGCAACGACCTCGAGCTGAGCCACTCCCTCAACGGCGTGCGCAACCTCGCGAAGAACCGGATCCAGGCGCGGGTCGGCGGTCGCCAGGACCACAAGGTGGACTGCCTCGCCGAGGACGCCGGCCGGTGGATGCCATCGGGCTGGTAGCCCGGACCGCACCGCCCGCTCGGCGGCGGGATCACCCGCCGGATGGCGACGGCGGTGCGGCGGCCCGCTGCAGGAGGGCGGTCGCGGCGTCGTAGACCTTGTCGACCGACCACCTGGCGCACCGCATGTCGCCGAACCGACAGACCGTGTCGAGGCAGGGGGCGCAGTCGACGCCGGCCGGCGTCAGGTGGTCCACGTGGGGGCCGACGGGGCGGACCCAGACGTCGGCCGACCCTCCAGGGAGAAGGGCGAGGGTGGGTGTGCCGAGGGCGCACGACAGGTGGGACAGCCCACCGTCCTCGGCGATCGTGAGCCGGGCCGACGCGACCAGCGGAGCGAGCTCGCCCATGGTCGTCCGTCCGACCAGGTCGACGACCGGCAGATCCGGCGTCGAGGCGATCGCGTCGGTGCGCGGCTTGATCCGGTCGACGCCGAGCAGGAGCAGCCGCACCGGGGACGGCCACCGCTGGACGACCGCACCGGCGAGCTCGACCCAGCTCTCGGTCGGCCACTGCCGGGTCGGGATGTGGGAGCCCGGGCTGAGCAGGACGAGCGTCTCCTCCGGGCGCCACCCGGCGCCGCCGAGCCGGGCGCGGGCCGGCCCGAGGTCGACCTCGCCGAAGCCCGGTCGGTGGACGATGGCGCCGACTCCGGCGCGGTCGAGGGTGTCGCGGATCCGCTCGTAGGCCGAGCGCGGCGAGTGCCGGTCGAAGTGGGTCCACGCCGCCGGCCGGAGCAGCCGGCGCAGCCGGTGGGTGAGGGGGGAGGCCTGGAGGTCGAGGACGACGTCGTAGCGCGCGGCGGCGAGCCGCGGCAGCAGGCGGAGGAGCGAGCCGAGGGCTTGGGCGTCGGTCCACGATCGTCCGAGGTACACGGCGCGGTCGAACCACGGGACGGTGTCGACGAAGCCGGCGTAGAGGTCCCGGGTCAGCAGGTCGAGGCGGGCCTCGGGATGGGCTTCGCGCACCTGATAGAGGTAGGGGAGGGTGGCCACGAGGTCGCCGAAGGCCTGGAGCCGCACCGCGAGGATCCGCCGGGGAGAATGCTGGCCGGCCCACGGCCGCGCGTCGACGACCAGGCTGGTCACCGCGGCGTTGCCCGGGGGCGGAGCCGGCCAAGGGTGGGCGTCGGCCGGTGGGGTTCGGAGCTCGCCACCGGCTCGCGCGAGGTCGCGTGGCTCGCGCGGTCCCGGCGGCGACCCGCCTGGGGCCCGTCGGGGCCGGCGGCGGGGACCGCTCCTGGATTGGGTTCGATGCGCATTCTCACCGACGATGGTACACGGTCGCGATCCGCCGATTCTCGCGCCCCTGCTCCACCCGCCGCCGCCGGTCGAGGGGCACGAAGGCCCCGACCGGGCGCGCTACACTGACCACCATGCATCCCGGTGATCCCGACGGACGATCGCGGTGACCGGCTCGCGGCTGGTCGCGGTGGCGTCGGCGGCGGCATTCGTCGCCCTGTGCGGGACCCTGGTCGGGGTCGGCAGGATCGGCCCGGCCGAGGCGGGATGGGCGGCGGCGTCGGTGGTGCTCGCCTTCGTGCCGACCGGGTGGTGGTCGCCGACCGGTTGGCGCCGCCGGGCGGCGGAGGCGGTGCTGGCCCTCCCCGCCTGGGCTCTGGTGATGCTTGCGAGCTCGACCCAGCGCCAGATGCTGGCGCCACCGCTGCTCGCGGCGGCCGGCTGGGCGGCGCTGGCGGCGGCCTGGCCGCGGCTGCCGCGCCGACGTCGGACGGCAGCGCTGGTCCTCCTCGCGCTGTCGGTCCGGTCCGCGGCGGGAATGGGCCTCGTCGGCGTCCCGGAGTGGCGGGTCGCGGTGGCCTTCGCGGCGTGCGCCGCTGCGGCCTGGGCGGCCGGCCGGCTCGGCGGCCGCGATCTCGGGATCGGCGCGGGTCTGGTCGCGGCGGCGGTGCCGTTCCAAACGCTGCCCGCGGTCGGGGCGGCGGTGGTGCTGGCGGCGCTGGTCGCCGGGCCCTTCGGCGACCCGTTCGTCCGTGGCTCGGGTGGGCGGGGCTGGCTGCCGGGGCTCGCCGGGCTCGCGCTGCTCGCCCTCGTCTTCACCCCGTGGGGTGGGCTCGCCCCGAGCCTTGTCTTCCCGGCGGCGGGTGGCGGGGCGATCGCCGCGCTCGCGGCGGCGCTGGTCCTGACCCGGTGGCTGCCGCCGGGCGCCGCCGGCGCGCTGTGGCTGGCCGTCGTCCTGGCGATCGGGCCGACCCTGGCGCCGACCCCCGACCGCCGGGGTTTCGTGCTCTCGGGCGAGCTCGCCGATGTCGAGCTGCCGGTCGGGACCGGTGCGTCCTACGTCCTCGACATCGGTCTCGACGGGGCGCGCGAGCTGCCCGCCGGGACGCCGGTGGCGGTGCTGCGGGTCGGCGACGCGATCCACGAGCTGACCTTTCCCGAGCACGCGGTCCAGAGGCGGGGCGAGGCCGCGGAAGGCGACCGGTTGGTGTGGCGGCTCCGGGGTGGCGGAGCGACGGCGGGTTGGCAGGCCGCCGTGCGGTCGACCTTCGAGGTCCCGGCCGGGACCGTGCCGCGCCTGACCCGCCACCCCGACCTGCGCGCCGGGGTCGCCGTCGTCCTCGAGACCGAAGGCCCGGCCCTGCCCACCGCGCCCCGCCTCCGGGCGCTGCCCTGGTGGCTGGCGGCGGCGGCGCTGGCAGTGGCGGCGCTCCAGCTGCTGTCCGGCGCGTGGCGCATCGGATTCGCCGTCGTGCCGTGGACGATTCTCGTCGCCGGCGCCCTGGCGGCGCGCGCCTGGGTCGAGCCGCTCCGGTTGCTCGCCGAGCGCCACGGGCCGGACCTCGCGCTGGCCGCCCTGCTCGCGGCCTGGCTGCCGGCGGCGGCGGTCTGGCTGCGATCGGGCCGGATCGGGCGGGCGGTGGCGGCGCTGCTCGTCCCGCTGGCGCTGGCGACCCCGCAGCTGACCCCGCCGCTCCACGGCGACGAGCCCTTCCACCTGGCGGTGATGGAGTCGCTGACCGGCGATCGCGACCTCGAGCTGGCGAACAACCTCGACCTCGACCGCCACCCCCAGGAGGCGGGTTACGTCCGCGACGGCGACCTCCTCCACTCGCCGGCTCTCGGGCTGCTGCTGGCGCCCGGCTACGCGGTCGCCGGGCGAGCCGGCGCCCTGGTCATCCTGGCGCTGATCGGCGCCTGGGCGGTGGCGCTGGTCGCCCGGCGGGCGCGGCGCCTCGGAGTGCCCGAAGCCCGGCTGAGCGGCCTCGTGCTGGTCCTCGCCGCGACCTACCCCCTCGCGGTCTTCGCGACCCAGATCTGGGTCGAGCTGGTCGGCGCCCTGGCGGTCGCGGCGATCCTCGTCGCGGCGATGGGGCCCCGCGGCGGCCGCTGGGCCGCGATCGCCTGGGCGGCGTTGGCGACCGCGGTCAAGACCCGGCTCGCCCTGCTCGTCTTCCCGCCGGCGCTGGCCGCCTGGTGGGCCCGGCGCCGGGGCAGAGCGGCGGGGATCGCGGTGCTCGCCCTGGCCGCCGGGGCGGCGCTGGCCATTGGCTGGCTGACCATGGGCCACCCCTTCGGGATCTACCGCCGGCTGCCCGATCTGCTGCCCGCGGACCCCGGCCTGGCCCTCCGGGTGGTCGGCGGGCTCGCCTTCGACCCGGCGGGCGGCCTCGCCTTCGCCGCGCCGCTCTGGCTCGTCGCGCTCGCCGGGATGGCCGCACTGTGGCGCCGCGGCGGACCCGGCGAGCGGATGCTGCTCACCGGCTGCGCCGCCACCGTGGTCGCGCTGCTCCACTCGGTCGAGTGGTACGCCGGCGGCTCGCCGCCGGCCCGCTATCTCGCGCCCATGCTCCCCGCCGTCGCGCTCGCCGGGGGGATGCTGCTCGCCGAGCCGCGCCGCTGGCGCCGCGCCGCCGAGATCCTGCTGCTGCCGTCGGTGGCGGTGTGGTGGGTGCTGGTCACCCGGCCCCACCTGTCGGTCAACCCGGGCGACGGCGGCTGGTGGGCGACCGATGCGCTGGCGCGGTCGTATCTCGCCGACACCGCATGGCTGGTGCCCTCGTTCCTGACGCCGCGGACCGCGACCTGGGCGGTTCCCCTGACCGTCGCCGCCGTGGTCCTGGCGCTCTGGACCGCGAGCCGGTGGCGGCCGTCGGTCGCGCGGCGGCTCGCGGCGACCGGCACCGCCCTCTGGCTGCTCGGCGCGGCCGGTCTGGTCGCCGCGGTCGAGCTGCGCACCGACCGGGTCGTCGAGGCCGAGGCCCCCCAGGTCCGCCGTCACGGCGGCGGGCCGGTGCCGGCGCCGGGCACCTTCTCCCGCTTCGGTCACCGCCGCGGCTGGCGGGTCTCCGACGGCGAGGGCGTCACCGTGCCGCTCAACCTCCCGCCGGGCGCCACCGTCACGCTCGAAGGCTGGCTGCTCGGCAGCGCCCAGCGCGGCGCCACCCTCGAGGTGGGCTGGGACGACGGCGAGCCGGTGCGGCTGCGGGTCTGGGGCGAGGGCCGGGATGGCCGCCGCAGGCTCCCCGATCCGCCCGGCCCCGGCCGCCACCGGCTGCGGATCGACCTCGGCGCCCCACCCCATGGCGCCGCGGTGCTCGACCGGGTGGTCGTGGAGGCCGTCGATTGACCTACACCTGGATCATCTTCGACGCCGACGGCACGCTCTTCGACTACGCTGCCGCGGAGACGGCGGCGCTCGAGGGCGCCTTCGCAGCCTGCGGACTGCCGTTCGAGCCGGCGGCCGGAGCGATCTACAGCGGAATCAACGTCGCCATCTGGAGCGAGTACGAGCGCGGCGAGATCAGCCAGGAGGCGCTCAAGACCGAGCGCTTTCGGCGGCTCTTTGCCGAGATCGGGGTCACTGCCGACGTCGTCGAATTCAGCCGCCACTACCTGCGGGTGCTCGCTCGTCAGACGGCGCTTCTGGATGGTGCCGAGGAGGTCGTGCGATCGCTGGTCGGAAAGGTCGGGCTGCTGCTGCTGACCAACGGCATCGCCGAGGTCCAGCGGCCGCGCTTCGCCGCGGCGCCGATCGGCCGCTGCTTCGACGAGATCGTGATCTCCGGGGAGGTCGGTCTGGCCAAGCCCGACCCGGCGATCTTCGACCTGGCCATGGAACGCGCCGGCCGTCCCCCCCGGGACCGGGTGCTCGTGGTCGGCGACAACCTGGCCTCGGACATCGCGGGCGGCGCCGCCGCCGGCCTCGACACCTGCTGGTTCAACCCCACGGGCGCCGCCAACGGCCACGGCGTCGCACCGACCTACGAGATCCGCCGGCTGCGCGAGCTGCGACCCATCGCAGGCGTCTGAGCCGTGGAAACGCCCAGCTCGCGAAGACATCGGGTGGGATCGGGATCTTGGAGCGGCAGGCTTCCCAGCCTGCCGTCTCGGACGTCCGAGAACGGCAACGCGGAACCGGTCGGCGCGCCGCGGTCTCCGTCCAGGGATGGCTGGCGCTC
This sequence comes from Thermoanaerobaculales bacterium, assembly GCA_025456145.1. Classification (GTDB taxonomy): domain Bacteria; phylum Acidobacteriota; class Thermoanaerobaculia; order Thermoanaerobaculales; family Sulfomarinibacteraceae; genus JAHECW01. The sequence continues at coordinate 9,687 of JALOLD010000061.1, forward strand.
CGAACCCCCCGGCGGGCGGCCTCGCCGGATGTGAAATCCGGCGCTACCGAGAACAACGATCGACCCGGTGATGTTGGTGATGGACGAGGGGAGCACGAGCGATGAACGTCGGTGGAGAGCACCGCGAGGTGCGGGAGGCCGCACACCGGATCGGCTACACCCCGGGCGAGGAGCTGGCGAACAGCCTGACCCACGGGGTCGGGGCGCTGCTGGCGGTCGGTGGGCTGGCCTGGTTGGTGACCCTGGCCGCGCTCCGCGGCGATGCCTGGCACGTGGTGGCGTGCTCGATCTACGGCGCCGCCATGGTGGTGCTCTACACGGCGTCGACGCTTTATCACGCGATCCCGACGCCGCGGGTCAAGCGGGCGCTGCAGACCTTCGACCACGCGGCGATCTTCCTGCTCATCGCCGGCACCTACACCCCCTTCACCCTGGTCAGCCTGCGCGGCCCCTGGGGCTGGTCGATCTTCGGAACCGTCTGGGGGCTTGCGGCCGCGGGGATCGTCCTCGAGATCGTCTTCCCGCGCCGCTGGCCGGCGCTGTCGTTGACGCTGTATGTCGCGATGGGATGGGTCGTCGTGGTCGCCGTCAGGCCGCTGCTCGCGGCCCTGCCCCCCGGCGGTCTCGCGCTGCTCCTGCTCGGTGGGCTCGCCTACACCGGCGGCATCGGCTTCTACGCCTGGAAGCGGCTGCCCTATGGCCACGCGGTGTGGCACCTCTTCGTGCTCGCCGGCACCGTGCTGCACTTCCTGGCGATCCTGCTCTACGTCGTGCCTTCGTGACGCGGCGGCGTTCGACCACATCGCCAATGCCGCACACGCGTCGGGTTCGCTCGGTGTGTAGAATGATTCTTGTTCTCTGCGACCATGAGCGCTCCGAGGATCCGCCCCCGAATCGGGCTCGAGCTCGCCGACGACCCGGAGGTGGTGATGGCGCGGCTGCGCTCACGGCTCGGCGGCTGCCCCCGCTGCACCGGGGTGTCGGTCGGCCGCCACGCCGAGCTCTTCGTCCCCGAGCCCGAGCGGCGGGTCTGGTCGCCGTGGCTGAGCGTGACCGTGGAGGTGGGCGAGGGCAGAGGCTCGATGGTTCGAGGCCGTTTCTCGCCCCACCCCAACGTCTGGACGCTCTACATGTTCCTCGCCTTCGCCCTCGGCTTCGCGCTGCTAGTCGGTGTGACATGGGGCTATGCCCAGTGGGCCATGGACCGGTTCCCGTGGGCGCTGCTCAGCCTGCCGCTCGGTCTCGGGCTGGGCGGCGCCCTGTACGTCGTCAGTCTCGTGGGTCAGCGCCTGGGCCACGAGCAGATCGAAGGGCTCGAAGCGGCGCTCAGGGAGCTCGTGGAACGCCAGTCGGAGTAGCGATCGGGCCTCTGTCGAACGCCTGTGGAGACGCGATGGGAGCGGTGAGCAAGCACGCGGCATTGGTCGCGGCGGCAGACGTCGGATCCAGGCACCCAGGAGCACCGGCCTTCCGGGCCGCGCGGCCTGGACGGCCGGGCGGCCCGGCGTCGCGTCGCCGCAATCCGTTCGACGGATTGCAGCCGCTGCCGCTGCCATCGGACGCGGACGCGGACTCGGACGCGGACGCGGACGCGGGGGATGCCGCTGTCCCGGAGCGATCAGTCCACGCGCCGCCGGAGACTCGTGATGTCCACCTCGTCCATCTGCTCGGGCTGCAGGTACTCGTCGCCGTACTCCCGCCAGACTCCGGAGTCGAGGAAGAGCTCGAAGAGATCGGGGCAGAGGTGTCCGTCGTCGCGCATCTTCGCCATGATGCCCAGCGCGGTGGACATGGACTTGGGCCGCATGTAGGGCCGGTCGGCGGCGGTGAGCGCCTCGAAGACGTCGGCGATCGCCATGATCCGCTCGGGGATCGACAGCTCGTCGCCGGTCAGCCGGCGCGGGTAGCCGGTGCCGTCGAGCCTCTCGTGGTGGTTGCCGGCCCAGTCGGGGACCCGCGCGAGCTCGCGCGGGAAGGGCAGGCGGCCGAGCATGTTGATGGTCTGGATGATGTGGTCGTTGATCCTGAAACGCTCCTCGGCGGTGAGGGTTCCCCGCCGGACCGAGAGGTTGTAGAGCTCGCCCCGGTTGTAGTGGTGCTCGGGGACCTCCATCTTGAAGCCGTGCGGGTTCGAGCCGAAGGCGGGCGCGTGGCGCTCGATGACGTGCTCGGGCTTGTCCGCGAGCAGCGCCTCGGTGGCGGGAAGCTCGGCCGCCGGCGTCCGGCTCTTCCGTTCGAGCTCCTCGTGCGACAGCCCGAGCCGGTCGTCGAGGTGGCGCCGCCAGGTCTGACCGGCGATCTCGCGGAGCCGTGCCAGCCTCCCGTCGTCCATCGGAACCTCGCCGGTGTTGCACTCGGCGATGAAGGCCCAGTCCGCGCGGATCCGCTCGAGCCGATCGGCGAGCCGCCGGCGCGCCTCCGGGTCCTCGGGCGAGGACATGGCGCGGGCTCGCCAGTAGTCGATCTCGGCATCGCGCCACAGCAGCTCGAAGCGGGTCCGGATCTCGTGGATCCGGTCGGCCAGGGTCTCGAGCTTGGTCGACTTGTCGACCACGTACTCCGGGGTCGTCATCTTGCCGCAGTCGTGGAGCCAGCTCGCGATGTGGAGCTCGTACCACTCGTCCTCGCTGAGCGAGAAGCCGTCGAAGGGCGGTCGCGACGAACGGTCGGCCCGCTCGGCGAGCAGCCTGGCGATCACCGGCACCCGCTGGCAGTGGCCGTGGGTGTAGGGCGACTTGGCGTCGATGGCATCGGCGACGACGTGGATGAAGGCCTCGAGCAGGTCCTTCTGCGCCTTGATCAGCCGCCGCAGGTCGAGCGCCACCGCGGCGTCGGAGGACAGCGCCTCGACGAAGGGGACGACCTCGGGGTCGAAGACGTCGATCCCGCCGCCGGCGTCGCGGGCGTTGACCAGCTGCATGAGGCCGACGAGCTCGCCCTTCTGGTCGGCCAGTGGGACGCTCAGCACCGAGCGGCACTCGTAGCCGTCGGAGTCGAAGCGCTCGTGGATCCGCCGCAGGTCGAAGCGAAGATCGCTCGCGGCGTCGGCGATGGTGACCGTCTCGAGCCGGGCTGCGGTGGTGCTGTCGAGGCTCGAACGGCCCGCGACGTCGGTCGCGGACTCGACCGGGACCGGGGCGAAGGACGGCTCGACGCCGCTGGTGCCACCGACGTGGATGCCGGCCCGCGCGATCTCGAGGATGGCCATCTCGAGATTGCGCCGGTCGTCGCTCGCCAGGAGGATCGCGCCACCGTCGGCGTGGGCGACCTTGCAGGCCTCGCGCAGGATCATCTCGAGCAGACGCTGCTGGTCCTTCTCGGCCGACAGCGCGCGCGAGATCTCGAAGAACTGCTGCAGCGAGCCCTTCATCACCGCCATCGTCTCGCCGAGCTCGGCGACCTCCGAGATCCTCGAGGTCGCGCGGAACTCGCGGCCGAGCTTGAAGCGCCGGATGTCCGCCGCCTCGATCGCGAGGGCGCGCAGCGAGGACGAGACGTTGCGCGAGATCCACAGCACGAGGCCGATCGCGAGCCCCAGCAGGACCGCCGAGATCGCTAGGCTGCGGTTGCGGATCCGGTCGACGTCGGCGAGGAGCTCGCGGCGCGGGATGAGGATCGAGAGCAGCGCCGGCTCGGCGGATCGGCCGGGCAGCTCGATCACCGAGGCGAGCCACCGCTCCCCGCCGGCCTCGAGCTCGAAGGGGCCGGCGTCGACGGTTTCGGGAAGGCGGCCGGCGAGGGCGCGGAAGGCCGGGTCGTCGAGATCGGCGAGCGACGGCATCGTGATCGTCCCCCGGGCGGCGTCGGAGGTCAGGTGGGTCGTCAGACCCGGCTCGGAGAGTGCGATCACCCGTCCGGCGCGGTCGGTGGCGGCGAGCCGGGTCGCCGGCGTGATGCGCTCGCGCTCGAGCCCGATCTCGAGGTCCTCGAGGGTGATGTCGGCGCCGATGACGCCGCCGCCTCCGACGTGGCGTCGCGCGAAGGTCAGGCCGACCTCGCCGGTCGTGTAGAAGATGTAGAAGCCGGTCGACACCAGCCCGTCGGTGAGCATCGCCTGCCGGTACCAGTCGCGCCGTCGCGGGTCGAACCCGGTGTCGCCGATCGGCCGCCGCTCGAGGAGGCCGAGCCCGGCGTCGAAGAAGAGCAGCGTCTCGATCGTCGATCCCCGATCGCGCTCGACGCTCTGGATGGCGATCTCGCTGCCCGCGGGCGCCTCGAGGACCTCGCCCCCGGCGCGGTGCGGCTCGAGGCTCCGGATCAGGAAGAACTCGCCGTCCGCGGTCCCCAGGTAGAGGGCCGAGATCGACGGGTTGAGGCGCAGCGCCTCGGCGATCGCGGGCAGGGCGGCGAGCCGATCATCGAGGCTCTCGCCGGCCCAGATCTCGCTTCTCGAGGCGATGTCGACCAGGCTCTGGGCGGGCTGGTACAGGCCGGCGATGTCGGAGCGCAGCTGGCGCCCGATCCGTTTCATCTGGTCCTGGGCGCCGAGCAGCTCGGTGCGGCGTCCCTCGAGATAGGTGTAGGTGATGATCACCACGCCGAACAGCACGATGGCGGTGATGAACACCGCCGCCAGGGTGACGTGCAGCGGGTAGCGCACGACGCCGTCCTCGGCCCGGGATCGGAAACCAGTTGTCGCGCGGTTCATCCTCCCGATGATACCGCCGCGTTCGCGTGGGGGGTCTGTGCGAGGGTCGGTGGGGGATCCCTCGGCGCCGGGACCCTGCGGGTCGCGTCGCTCGGGATGACACCGCCGCGATCGCGTGGGGGGCCTGGAGGAGCGTCGGGAGATCCCTCGCCGCCGGGACCCTGCGGGTCGCGTGGCTCGGGATGACACCGCCGCGTTCGCGGCGGTGTCACTTCCAATGGCTCTTCACGAACTCCTCGGTCTCCGGTAACCCGCCCTGGAGGATGAGATAGCCGTTGTGGGGCTCGCGCTCGGTGATCTCGTGGGAGATCGGGGCCCGCATCATCGCCATCACCCGCTCGTGGTCGTCGGTGTGGCCGAGCACCCAGCCGAGCTTCATCAGCGCGGTCTCGGGCAGCATGTTGTCGAGCGGCACGACGCCGATGTCCATGAGGTCGCGACCGGTCTCGTAGACGTACATCTGGGCGAATCCCCAGAGGGTCTGCACCGTCATCACGATGTGGACGCCGGCGGCGACCGCGCGCTCCAGCGCCGGGTAGAGGGGCTGGTTGACGTGGCCGAGACCGGTGCCGGCGATGACGATGCCCCGGTAGCCCTTCTCGACCAGCGCGTCGACCAGGTCGGGCTTCATGCCCGGGTAGTAGTAGAGAATGGTGACCCGGTCGTCGTGGGCGGTGTCGACGACGACCTGGCGCGACCGGTTGCGCCTGCGGTAGTCGTCGGTCAGGGGCTGGAAGCCGTCGCGGCTGACGATGCACAGGGGGATGTCGCCGACCGTCCGGAAGGTGCTGCGGTACGACGAGTGCATCTTGCGGCAGCGGGTGCCGCGGTGGAGCAGCCCGTAGCGGTCCGAGGTCGGCCCGAACATGCAGATCTGGACCTCGGCGATGTCGCCGAAGGCGGCGGTGCGGACGGCGTGGATCAGGTTGAGGGCGGCGTCGGAGGACGGGCGGTCGGAGGAGCGCTGGCTGCCGACGATGACGATCGGCACCGGCGAGCCCTGGACCATGAAGCTGAGCACGGCGGCGGTGTGGCCCATGGTGTCGGTGCCGTGGCCGATGACGATGCCGTCGGCGCCGCCTGCGATCTCCCGGCCGATGTTGTCGGCGAGCTCGGCGTACTGCGGCCAGCTCATGTTCTCGGAGAAGACCCCGAAGATCTTGCGCGTCGTCAGGTTGCAGATGTCGGCGAGCTCGGGCACCGCGCCGTAGAGCTCGCCCGGGGTGAAGGCCGGGATCACCGCGCCGGTGCGGTAGTCGAGCCGCGAGGCGATGGTCCCGCCGGTGCCGAGCAGGGTCACGCTGGGCAGCTCGGGGCTGACCGGGAAGGCCTTCTCGGGGATCTTGTAGTGCGCCTCCTTGTAGCCGAGCTCCTCCATCGAGGCGATGCGGTCGACGTGGACCCCGACGTTGTAGCCGGTCTTGAGCTTGAGCACCACGTGGAGGTCGTCGAAGTTTCCCGAGCGGGGCAGGACCACGCCCTCGAAGACGCTGCCCGCGGTGTTGACCAGCCGGACGTCGGACCACACCCGCATCCCGAGCTCGGAGAGCTTGGCCCGGGCGCGGCCGCGGTAGCCCTTGAGCGGATCGGCGGCGTCGGTCATCGCTGCCCCCCAATCTCGGCGCGGACCGCCGCCGTGACCTCCGCCGCCGGGACGCGGCCCCGCAGCTCGGTCATGGCGAGCCCGAGCAGAAAGCGTAAGCGCTGGTCGGGGGTGCCGTCGGGGTGGTCCGGCCGGGCGGCGGTGGCGAGCTCGACGACCCGATCGCGCCAGCCGTCGGGGGCCTCGCCGAGGCCGTTGTCTTGGACGTAGGTCGCGAGGTCATGGCCCGGGTTCTCGGCCAGCCAGCGCACCAGCTCGTCGGTCGCCTCCCAGAGGACTGAACGCCGCCCCGCCAGGGTGAAAAGCTCGACCCAGCTCTGGTGCGCGATCCGGTCCACGGCCACCCCGGCGCGGCGTAGCCCCTTGAGCCGTTCGCCGACGAAGAAGCAGGCCCGGCGCGGGTCGGCGCCATTGCCCACCAGCTCGTCGACCAGCCGGGCGCCGCCGCGGCGGATCAGATAGTGGATCACCGGCCGCGGCACACCGGCCGCGGTGTAACGCTGCTCGCGGACCCAGGGCGGCTCGGGGAGGGGCGCGCGCAGCCGATCGACCCGCTCGCGGGTCACCCGCTGGGGCGGGCTGTCGGTGTCGGGGTACATCCGATCCGGCCCGGGCAGGATCCGCTCGAAGTCGGTGTGGCCGTCGGCGAAGGGCTGGCGGGTCTCGTGGGGGACGCCGTCGAGGGCGTCGACGAGACGCAGCCGGATCTCCTCGGCGGCGGTCAGCGTGTCCTGCTCGGCGCCCCATACGACGACGATCGCATCGCCGTCGCCGCAGCCGAGCTCGCCTCGAAGCCGCTCGAGCTCGGCCGCGGCCGCGGGCGGCCAGGCCTCGGAGTGGAGCAGGGTCGGCGGCTGGTCGAGCCCGGCGATGACCCGCACCCGGCCCTTCAGCTCGTCGGCGAAGGTCCGGTCGGGCTGGGTCGGCCAGGCAGGAACGCCGGCGAGGCCGCGCAGGGCGATCACGCGGACGCTGAAAGTCCCGGCCCCGCGCTCGAAGCCGGGGCGACGGTCGTCGGCGGCGAGGAACAGCTCCCAGGTCGCCCGCTTGAGCACCTCGAGCGTCGAGCCCTGGACGAGGCCGGTGACGTCGCGGTGGTCGACCCGCAGGGCGTCGGCGTCGGCGAAGCCACGCCGCCGGAGCTCGTCGCGCAGGGCGAGCAGGTTGACCTGGCGCACCGCCTCACCGTGGACCAGGCCGGGCGCCCAGCCGGCCTTGGGCACGCCCTTGATCTCGACCCGCCGGCCGCCGCGCACCGAGACGTTGACATCCTGCCGGCTCGCGCCGATGCCGACCCGGACGTGACCGGTCGACCGGCACACTCGGCCGACCAGCAGGATCGCCTCCTCGACCTCCTCCGGGGTTCGCAGATCCGGCCCGGTGACGGTCTCGATGAGCGGCATCCCGAGCCGGTCGGTGCGCCAGACGATGAGGTGGCCGCGGTCGGAGACCTCGCGGCACGAGTCCTCCTCGACCGAGACCTGGGTGATCGAGATCTCGCGGCCCCGGAAGGGCAGCCGGCCGTTGACCCCGACGATGGCGGTGCGCTGGAAGCCGGTCGGGATCGAGCCGTCGAGGTACTGCTTGCGGGCGATGTGGACCTCGTCGACGATGTCGCAGCCGAGCATCAGGCACTGCTCGATGGCGACGTCGAGGGACTGCTGGTTGACCAGGAAGGGCGGCGTGTCGTCCATCTCGTAGGTGCAGGTGTTGGAGCGGTGGAGGAGATAGACGATGTTCTTGCGGGTCTTGAACTCCATCAGCGCGGTGCCGTCGTACTCGCCGAGCTCGGACAGGGTCGGCCGCATGTGGCGCAGCACCGAGCCGTCGTGCTCGGTGGTGTAGAGCCCGGCCGGGCAGTGGCAGAACATCTTCTTGTCGGTGAGCAGCTGCTGGTGGACCTCGAGGCCGACCATCAGGCCGACCGCGGCGTAGTCGATCGTTTCGCGCACGGATCCTCCCCCGCGCCGAGCCGGGGCAGTGTAGCAGGGGGCGTCCCCCGTGCCGGCGTCCGCATCCGCGTCCGTGCCCGATGGCAGCGTCAGCGATCAGGGGCAGCGGCAGCGGCAGCGGCAGGGACAGCGGCAACG